>JBBRCU010000038.1:0-33128 GCA_038204565.1 Candidatus Limnocylindrales bacterium | reverse complement strand
CTTGTTGCCGGTCACGGTCGCGCTCGGCAGGACGACGGTGCCGTTCTGGCAGGTGGCGTCGTTCGGGCCGTAGACCGTGAAGGTGATCGTGCCGGTCGGGTTGAAGCCGCTGGTCAGGGTGGCGACGTCGTGGATCTTGCCACCGACCGTGACGTCTGCCGAAGCCTGCGTCGAGATGTGCGGGATCGCCTTGTCGAGCGTGACCGTCTCGGACGTGCAGTTCGAGCTGGCCGCGTTGTTGTTGGCGTCGCCACTGTAGTCAGCCTGCCAGTAGTAGATCCCGGCGTGGCTGAAGACGATGCCGATCGAGTTGCCGGGCGCGCCGTTGACGACCGGCACGGTGCCGGCGTCGCCGCCCGACATCAGGGTCTGACAGGTAGCGTCCGTGAAGACGCGGTAATGGACGGTGCCGCCTGCGTCGGCGGTGGCGCCGGTCAGGCTCGACGTGTCATGGACAGAGGTGCCCAGGGCAACCGTGATGTGCGCCCCGGTGTTGCCATTGCCGCCGTCAAGGATCGTCTGGATCGACGGGCTGGCCGGGATCACCACGACGCTTTCGTTCGCCGCATTGCAGGCGCCGCTGACCGAGACATTGTTGGCGTCGCCGTTGTACGTCGCTCGCCAGCGATACGTCCCGACCATGGTCGTCGTGAAGTTGCCGGAGGTGGCCGAGCCGTTGCTCAGCGCGATTGGGCCACTGGTGAAGACGGCCGGGTTGGCGCAGGTGGCGTCATTCGGGCCGTACAGCTTGAACGTGACTGTGCCGGTCGGGTTCGCGCCGCCGCTGACGCTGGCGGTGTCGTGGATCTGCCCGCCGGCGGCAACCGACGCCGAGGCGACGGTCGCGATGGTCGGCGTGGCCTGGTTGACGACGTCGTGCTCGCCGGGATCGGTGCAGGCGCCTGCCGAGCCGAGGTTCTTGGCGTCGCCGCTGTACGTGGCGATCCAGCGATAGGAGCCGGCGGTCGCCGGGGTGAAGGACGCGGGACCGTAGTCGCCGGGTCCAGTGACCGCGACGGATTGGCTGGTGAAGGCCGCGGCCTTCGAGCAGGTGTCGTCATTCGGCCCGTAGGCCTTGAAGACGATCGAGCCACTGGCATCCGCCGTCGCGCCCGCCAGGGTGGCCGTGTCGCTGATGGCGGCGCCGATGCCGACCGTCTGGTCAGCAGCCGTCGAGATGCTCGTCGGCTTCTTGTCGACGACGAAGCACTCCGATGTGGTGTTCGTGTGGGTGCCGGGGAGGTATTTCGAGCCGGTGGCCGGCGTGTACTCCACCCGGAAGCAGTACTGGCCGACCGCGATCGGGGTGAGCGCGTCGGAGGTCGCGCTGCCGCTGGCCAGGGTCTTCGTGGCGCCGACCTTCGCCCCGCCGCTCGTGCAGTCCGGAGTCGAGGTAGCGCTGAAGCACTGGAAGAAGTCGACCGTGCCGGTCGCGGTGCCCTTGGTGCCGGTGATTGTCGCGGTGTCGGTGACGGCCTGGCCGATGGTGATGTGGCCGTTGTCACCGGTGCTCTGGCCGTCCTTCTTGACCTGCGTCGAGATCTGGGCCGGAGCGCACAGCGAGAAGGACCCCAAGGCGAGGTCGGACAGCGTCGCGGTCTCGGAGTTCGAGCTCCGGGTCTCGGCGATGAACGTCGAGAAGCAGCCGGTATCGAGCTTGAGAGCGGACAGGTTGATTCCGCCCTCGAACAGGCCGTTGGCCGGGAAGTCGTTGACCGCACCTGCCGCGCCCTTGTCGTCGTACGGCCACGGCGCGGTTGCGACCGCGGTGTTGGAGATGGCGCAGACCGTCTGGACGCTGCCGTCGCACTTGGTCCCGGAGGCACCGGCCGTCAGGGCGCCGTTGTGCCAGGTGTAGATCTGGGCGCTGGCGACCGCGCCGCCATTGGAGAAGTCGAGCACGACGAGCACGTCACCCTCGACGTGGGCGCCTGTGAAGCTCCCGTTGGCTGCCTTGCCGACCGAGCTCTTGAGGAACCAGAACCCGGCGGTCGCATCGCCGCTCGTCTGATAGCGGTCCAGACCGAAGTAGACGAACGTGTTGCCGCTCTGGGTGTAGGCCGCCGCGAAGGCGTGCTCGATGTCGTCCTTGTCCTGGACCGAGGCGGACTTCCACGCCCAGGACGAGATGCTGCTGACATCCTTGGACCCGCCGCCCGTGAAGATGTCGTCGTTTTGGTTGAAGCCGTCGGTGATGAAGAGGGCGCTGTCGGCGCCCGAGGTGCCCGCCTTGACCTTGTCCCAGTCGTCGGGCAGGGCGGCACCGGAGTCGTCGACGGCGTTCCCGTCGAGCTCGAACAGATTCGTCCCGACCGCCGCCGCGATGGGCGACGCCAGGGCGAAGCTGAAGTACTGCAAGAGCAGCGACAACACGAACAACGCGGACCACGACAGGGCGAGGCCCCGGCGCGTCCGCGCTCCCATGAAGTGCCACAGTCCCCGAGATGCCATTGCCGATTTCCTCCCGGTCCCCGAAAAACCAACCACGATAGATCAGACCTCGCCTATGAAATGGACTCCTTGAGGCCGCCGTAGGACCTCGAGTCCGTTGAATTCGGATTGGGGCCAGTACTTCCGGTCCCCCTGAACGACCTCCCCGAGGGGAGCGGCGGCTACTGTACGGCCGCACGGATGGAAAAAGGTACTGGTCCGCAGTAGGGATGACCAGCCCGAACTTCACCGATGTCCACCTTTTGACACCGGCCCGCGGAGCGCGTTCCGGTGCGACGCGGCAACGCGACCCCGGACCTTCGTTCGGACAGGGTCGGGCAGTACCATGGACGACCGGTTTCCAAGCGCCCAACAGCGCTCCGCCGACCACCCCGGGAGAACGTCCGATCGTGACCAGTCCGCGTCAAGAGACAGCACCGCCGCCGATCCGGACCCAGGTCCGGGAGGCGGTCGAGCGAGCCTGGCGACGGGCCGTGGACGAGGGTTTGCTGCCGGCCGCCGACGCGGCCGCCCTGCCCCCGGTCGAGATCGAGCGGCCGGCTCATCCGGACCACGGCGACTTCGCGTCGAGCCTGGCCCTCAAGCTCGCCCGACCCTACCGCCGTGCCCCGCTCGAGATCGCGGTCGCCCTTGCCGACGCGATCCGCGCGGACATCGCCGACGAGCCGGGCGGTACGCCGATCGGCTCCGTGGAGGTGGCGCCGCCGGGCTTCCTCAACCTGCGCCTGACCGACGCAGCCGTGGAGGCCGCCGTCGACGGGGTCCTCGCGGATCCGGCGGGCTGGGGCCGGGTGGCGGCCGTCCGGCCGCGCTCGGTCAATGTCGAGTTCGTGTCCGCCAACCCGACCGGCCCGCTGACGATCGGCAATGCCCGTGGGGCGTTCGTCGGCGACCTCCTTTGTCGGGTCCTGGAGGCGGGCGGCCAGACCGTCACCCGGGAGTATTACTTCAACGATTCGGGTGCCCAGGTGAGCAACCTCGGCGCGTCCGTCGTAGCCGTCCGGCGGGGCGAGGCGATCCCGGACGACGGCTACCACGGCGCCTACGTGGAGGACCTCGCCCGGGAACTGCCGACGACGGTGCTGGCGGCCGCTGAGGCACCGGGGGTGGACGCCGCCGACATCGTCGGACGGTGGGCGGCGGCCCGCGTCCGCGAGGGCATCGAGGCAAGCCTCGACCGGCTCGGCGTCCGCTTCGACGTCTGGAAGAGCGAGGGCTCGCTCCATTCCGAGGGCTGGGTCGACCGGGCGGTCGAGCGGCTCCGGGCGGGCGGCCATGTCTACGAGCAGGACGGAGCGCTCTGGTTCCGCTCGACGGCTTTCGGTGATGACAAGGACCGGGTCGTCTACCGGTCCGACGGCCGGCCGACCTACTTCGCCGCCGACATCGGCTACGTGACGGAGAAGCTCAGTCGCGGTTTCGACCACCTGATCTACATCTGGGGCGCTGACCACCACGGGACGGTGGCCCGGCTCCGGAATGCCGCCACGGCGATGGGCTACGACGCAGCCGCCGTCCAGGTCCTTCTCTACTCCTGGGTCCGGTTCATCCGCGACGGCCAGGAGATCTCGATGAGCAAGCGGGCCGGCGAATTCATCACCCTCGACGAGTTGCTCGCGGAGGTCGGGGCCGACGCGGCCAGGTGGTTCTTCGCCTCACGCGCGGCCACGACGGGGATCGACTTCGACATCGAGCTCGCCAAGAGGCAGTCGGCCGACAACCCGGTCTTCTACGTCCAGTACGCCCACGCCCGGATCGCCTCGATTCTACGGAAGGCCGCCGCCACGGGTCTCGCGCCGGCGGCGGGCGTCGGCGGACTGCTCGGCGGTGGACCCGAGGGCGCCCTCGCCCGCGCCGTCGCCCGGTTCCCGGAGATCGTCGAGGACGCCGCCCGGTCCGAGGAGACCCACGGCGTGACGGCCTACGCGACGGAGCTCGCGACCCAGTTTCACGCCTTCTATCGCGATGCGCGGGTCGTCGACCCGGACGAGCCGGCCCGATCGGCCGGACGGCTGGCGCTCGTGTCCGCGGCACGGGTCACCCTCGCCAACGCGCTCGGCCTGCTCGGGATCTCGGCGCCGGACTCGATGTAACGGACCACCCGGCAGGCCCAGAGTCGAGGACCGAGGGCGCTGGCCGGATCGGCTGCGCTAGCCGGCCAGACCGAGGGCGCCGGCAGCCCGGTTGAGCGTCGCGGCGTCCGAACTGATGACGATCCAGCGCTCCACACCGCCGGCGCCCGGCAGGATGGAGGCCGGCGACGGCAGCCCACCGACGAGGGCGGTCGCGGCCGATTCGAACTCCGCGGCATCGGTGGGGGTGTCCCAGACCGTCTTGATCACGACCGTCCAGGTCCGGTCCGGGCCCTCGACGAGCGCCATTCGGTCACCGCCCCAGCCGGCCGCAGCGGCGTTTGCCGTCGCCGTGTTGATGGCGCTGTTCGTGCGCAGCCAGACGGCCAGCTGGAACTCGCCGTTCGTGTCCTCCGAGGCGACCTTCCAGCCAGCTCCGAGGCGCGCGGCGAGATCGGCCGGGAGGGCGACGGCGATCGGGGCCTCGGCCCTGGCGTACTTCTCCGGATGGAGAACCTGCTCGGTCGAGGCGGGCGGCTTCCGGAAGGCGGCGTTCACGGCGTCCCAGCCGCCGCCGCCCTGCAGCCCCTGGACGAAGTTGAGCCCGGCCGTGTACGGAAAGAGAAGCGATTCGCGCAGGAATGGCGGCGCGTCGAGGAGCACCTGCGTGCCCGGATCCGCGGCCGCTTCGGCGATCAGCTGGCCCAGCTCGGCCTGGTTGAGGTTCTGGAGCTGCCACGCGCTCATCAAGAGCGTCGCATCGCCCTCGACGAGGGCGAGCCGGGCAATGGACTGGTCGCCGTGGCCGATACCGTCGAGGGCCAGCGACCCAAGATCGAAGTTCTGGTCCTGGAGGGCGTGGTCGAACTCGTGGGCGAACGTCGTCTTCTGGGCCGGCCCGAGGCCACCCGAGCGCGACACGACATAGAGGGTCTTGGCGTCCGGGTCGTAGAGGCCCGCGACCTGGCTGCCGAGGAGCCTGAGGTACAGGTCGGAGAGGGATGCGTCGGGCGGGAGGAGCCCCATCGCCTTGAGAATCCGCTCGTTGGCGGCAACCGTGTCGGGCGGGTTGCTCTTCGCGAATGAGTCCGCGGTGATCTTGCGAATCCCCGCATCGTCGAGGATCTTCGGGTCGACCGGCTGCTTTGCGGTCAATCCGCGGATCGCCTGGACCTGCCCCTCGATCGAGCGATACACCGTCGCCGGATCGACCACGGGTGTGGCGAGCGGGCTGGCCCCGGGCGAGGCGGGCGGGGACGCGGCGGGCGAGGCGCTTCCGGCGGGCGACCCGGTCGGCCCGGACGCGCCACAGGCCGCAACGATCAGGACGAGGCTGACCAGGACGAGGCCGAAGCCGCGCGGTCGACGGGGGGCGGTTGGTGCGAAACCGGTCTGGCGAGGCATCGGCGGGATTGTTGCACGGGCCTCGGCGCCCGGCGATGACCCGGCTGTACGGGGTTCCATGTCGCTTTCTTAATGGCTTTCCCTGCTGTCGTTGAACCCGCTCCGTCTAGCGTTCGTTTCGGACCGAACCCCCCTGGGGTTCCATCCTCCCTCCCTCCGAGAGGGGGTGCCGATTGGGCAGGCACCCCCTCTCATTCTTTTTGCCTCGAGGGATCGCCGTCAGGTGGGTCAACGCCGTGATGGCTCGCCGGTGAGCGGCGTGTGCAAGAATCGAGCCATGGAACTGACCTGGTACGGGCGGACGTGCATCCGACTCCGCGGGCGCGACGCCGTCGTCGTGGCCGACCCCTATCAATCGATCGTCGGGCCGACCGGCCGCGGCATCACCGGCGAGATCGTCACCTACTCGCATTCCGACGACCGGCCGTTGCCGAAGGCCAAGGGCGTTCGCTCGCGCGACGGCTCGACGCTCCTGCCGTCCTCGCTCGACCAGTCGTTCGTTCTCGACGGACCGGGCGAATACGAGGTTCGCGACGTCCTCCTGACCGGCGTCCGGACCTACCGCGACGACACGAAGGGTTCGGAGCGCGGGAAGCAGGTCGCGTTCGCGATCGAGCTCGACGGGATGCACACGATCCACCTCGGCGAGATCGGCCACCTCCTGACCGAGGAGAAGCTCGCCGACATCGGGCCGGTCGACATCGCCTGCGTGCCGATCGGTGGCGCCCTCTCGCCGCAGCGCGTCGCGGAGCTCGTCGCCCAGCTCGCCCCGAAGATCGTCGTGGCGATGCCGCTCGACGAAGACGCCCCCGAGACGAAGGAGGCGCTCGCTCGATTCTTCCACGAGATGGGCGGCGAGCCCGCGGTCCAGCCGAAGCTGTCGGTCACGATCTCCGGGCTGCCGTCCGAGACGACGCCCGTCCTGCTGGAGTCGCGCGGCAAGGTCTGACCGGCACGGCCGGCAGTGGGCGAGATGCCCGGCCGTCAGGGTCGGTCGAGGACGACCCGGCCGCGCTTGACGACCGTCCGGACGAGATCGGCGGCAGGCCAGTACGGGATCTGGCGCGAGGTCGGCACTCGCCAGATCACGAGGTCGGCCTGCTTACCGCCTTCGAGCGATCCGATGTCGTTGGCCAGCCCGAGGGCCTGGGCGGCATTGATGGTGGCCGCCGCGAGCGCCTCGTCCGGGGACATCCGGAGGTTGAGGCAGGCGGCCGTCATCGCCAGCGGCAGGCTCGCGGTCGGCGAGGTACCGGGGTTGAAGTCCGTCCCGATCGCGACGGGAACCCCGGCATCGATGAACGCCCGGGCCGGCGCGTGGTGGTCCTTCATCAGGAACCAGGTGGTCGCCGGCAGGAGAGTTGCGACGACGGGCCGGCCGTCGGCCGCGGCTTGGGCCATGGCCGCGATGCCGGCCGCCGACGGCGTCGCAAGATGGTCGGCCGTCGTCGCCCCGATCTCCGCGGCGAGCTCCGCGCCACCGCTCGGCGCCAGCTCGTCGGCATGCAACCGCGGCCTGAGGCCAGATGCCGCCGCGGCCTGCAGGACGCGCCGTGACTGGTCGGCGCTGAACACCCCCACCTCGCAGAACACGTCCGCGGCAACCGCCAGACCCTGGGCCGCGACGCCCGGCAGCTGAACCTCGATCAGCGACCGGACGTAGGCGTCCGTCGCGTCCGGCTGGTTGCGCATCTCCGGTGGCACCGCGTGGGCGCCGAGCCAGGTCGGGATGATCTCGATCGGCCCTTCCTCGCCGAGCTGGTGGGCAACCTCGAGCAACCGCAGCTCGGTGACGAGATCGAGACCGTACCCGGACTTTGCCTCGACGGTCGTGACTCCGTGGCCGAGCATCTCGTCGAGCCAGCGCCGGCCGTGGGCCGCCAGGTCCTCGGCTGACGCCTGGCGCGTCGCGGCGACCGTCGAGAGGATGCCGCCGCCCGCCGCCAGGATGTCCAGATAGGCAGCGCCACGCTGGCGAAGCTCGAGCTCGCCCTCGCGGGTGCCCGCGAACAGCAGGTGGGTGTGAGGGTCGATGAGACCGGGCGTGACTGCGCCGCCCGCGGCGTCGAGGCGGTCGAACTGGTCGAGCGCGTAGCCCTCGGCCGCCACAAGCCGTTCCAGATCGGCCAGCCCACCGACCCCGAGAATCCGGCCATCCCAGATCGCGACCGCCGGGGCGTTCCCTGCGCCGATGCCGCCGGCCGCGGCGGCCTCGCGCCGGTCGACCTGGCCCTGATTGCGACCGCGGCGGATGCCGCCAGCCATCGTCACGACTTCCGCGGCGCCGAAGACGAGTAGCCCTGGCACGGGGACCGCGTCCCGCCCGCCCGAGATCACTCGGAGGGTCACGAGCCGCCGGGCTCCGGTGCCGCCCGGGCCAGTTCGAGGCGCAGCTCCAGCGCCTGGGAGGGACTGAAATCGCGGAGCTTCAGGAACACGGCCGCGGCGGCCAGGCGCTCCTCGACGGGGGCATCAGCCGGCGCCTCGGCGTGGTCCGCGACAGCGAGGAACGCCGCCAGCGGCGCGAGGCCGATCAACTCGGACTCCCGGAGCTCGATTCCGTCCTCGGCGGCCACGGCCCGAACAGTCTCCCAGACCCGCCACAGCGGCGTGGTCCGGAAGTCGAGCAGGTTCATCGAGACCTGGGCCCGTGACGCGAGCGGGTCGCCACGCTCCGGCTCCTCGATCGCGAAACCGTTCGCCTGGACCTTCGGCAGGCCGCCACCGGATTCGCGGACGCGCCGGGCAATCCGCTTCGCGAGCTCGACGTCGGCGCTTTCGAGGTTGATGTTCCAGGCGATCAGGAACGGCCGCGCGCCGACGGCCAGGGCGCCCGCGGAGGGGTGCATCCGGGCCGGTCCGCGATCGGGCTCCCGACCGTTCTGCCCGATCTCGGCCTTCAGGCCCTCGTACTGGCCGCGCCGGACGTCCGCGAGCTTGATCCGGTCGCCCCGGATGGCTGCCTGGGCATAGAGGTAGACAGGGAGGTCGAACCGATCGGCGATCCGGGTCGCAAACGCCCGGGCCATTTCGATCGCCTCGGCCATGGTCGTGTCCCCGAGCGGCACGAACGGGATCACGTCGACGGCGCCGATCCGAGGGTGCTCGCCCGAATGCTCGTCCATGTCGATCTCGCGGACGGCGCCGGCGACCAGCTGCTCGAGGGCATCGGCGACGGCTCCAGCCGGGCCGGCCAGGGTGAACACGGAGCGGTTGTGGCTGGCGTCGCTGGTCCGGTCGAGGAGGTGGACTCCGGGCACCGACGTTACCGCCAGCGCGAGCCGCTCGATGACGTCGAGCCGGCGCCCCTCCGAGATGTTGGGCACGGACTCGACCAGGCGGTCGGCCAGGGGTTCGGGCAGGGGTTCGGGCAGGGCGGGCATGGGGTCCATCGTGCCACACGCTAACTTGGCTCTTCGGTCGCCCCGCGACCGAACGGACGACCGGGACCCTGTCCACCGGTCGTTGCGGTCACCCCACGACCGAACGGGCCACCAAGCGCTGATCGGATGCCGCTTACCGGTCGTTGCGGTCACCCCACAACCGAACAGACGGCCGAAGCCCTGTCCACCGGTCGTTGCGGTCACCCCACGACCGAAACGGACGGCCGAAGCCCTGTCCACCGGGGCGGCCCCCGAGCGGTGCGGTAGCCGAGGTTGACTAACCGGTGTTAGATCGTAAACTAACGCGAACCTGCCCTCCGACGGCGCATTGGACCGCGTCGGCCCACTGCATCCGTCCATCCCGAGGTGCCCGCTTGGCTGCGTCGCCCGTCCCCCGCACCAGCCTGTTCCGCCATCCGAACTACCGCAAGCTGTGGACGGCGGCCACGGTCTCCCTGTTCGGGACTCAGGTCAGCCAGATCGCGATCCCGTTCATCGCCGCGGTCGTCCTGAAGGCGTCGGCCGGCGAAGTCGGCCTGTTGACCACGGTCGAGTTTCTGCCATTCATCCTGTTCACCTTGCCTGCCGGGGTCTGGGTCGACCGCTTCCCGAAGCGCCGGATCCTCGTCATCGCCGATCTCGGCCGGGCCGCGATGCTCGTCTCGATCCCGATCGCCTTCGCCTTCGACGCGCTCACGATCTGGCAGCTGTACGTCGTCGGGTTCGTGAACGGCGCGATGACCGTCTTCTTCGATGTTGCCGACCAGTCGTTCCTGCCGACGATCCTCGAGCGCGCCGAGCTGGTCGAGGGCAACGCGAAGCTCCAGATCAGCCAGTCCTCGGCGATGATCCTCGGCCAGCCGGTCGGCGGTGGATTGGTCGGGCTGCTGTCCGCTCCGATCGCCGTCCTCGTGGATGCCGCCAGCTACCTCGGATCCGCGGCACTGATCCTCTGGATCCGCCTGACGTCGGGCGGGGCGCGCGAGACGGGCCGACGCGCCGACATCAGCCAGGCGGCACGCGAGGGCGAGGAGATCGCCTCACCGCAGGGCGGCGCGTCGCTCGCGGCAGAGGCTGGAGTGGCCGACGCTGCGAGTCCGGAGGCGGGTAGGGACGCTGGCACGGATGACGACGGGATGCGCAGCCAGATCATGGCCGGCCTCCGCTACATCGGCCATCACCGCTACCTCGCCAACATCGCCGCCTCCACCGCGACGTCCAACCTCTTCTCGAACATCGCCTTCGCGATCCTGCCGGTCTACCTGTACCGGACGCTCGGATTGCAGCCGGCGACGGTCGGCGCAATCGGCGGCGCCGGCGGGGCGGGCGTTCTGATCGGCGCCCTCATCGCCAGCCGGGCGGCGACCAGGTTCGGTGTCGGTCCGGTCATCGTCGGCTCGATGGCGCTTTCCAGCCTCGGCGGCATGCTGGTTCCCGCCGCTCCGCCGGAGCTCGCGTTCCGGTTCGTCGCCGTGTCGTTCTTCTTCGTCAGCATTGCCGGCGTCGTCTACAACGTGAACCAGGTCAGCCTTCGCCAGGCGATCACCCCCGAGCGATTCCTGGGGCGGATGAACGCGACGATGCGATTCCTCGTCTGGGGCACCATCCCGATCGGCTCCCTGATCGGCGCCGGCCTGTCGGAAGTGATCGGCGTCCACGCGACGATCTGGATCGGTGCGATCCTCGGGCTGTTCGCGTTCCTGCCGGTGCTCCTGTCACCCGTGCGGACGCTCCGTGAGATCCCGACCGAGGACCCCGACGAGGCTGCGGCCGCCTGATGAGTCTCTAGATGTCGGTCGCGTCGGTCGAGTCGAGCATCGGGATCCGGACGCCGCGCTCGCGGGCGACCTCGATCGCCCGTTCGTAGCCCGCGTCCACGTGGCGGACGACGCCCATCCCCGGATCGGTGGTCAGGACCCGCTCCAGCTTTCGTGCCGCGAGCTCCGTCCCGTCCGCGACGACGACCATCCCGGCGTGCTGGGAGTAGCCGATCCCCACCCCGCCGCCGTGGTGGATCGACACCCAGGTGGCGCCGGCGGCCGTGTTGACAAGGGCGTTGAGGAGCGGCCAGTCGGCGACCGCGTCGGAGCCGTCGGCCATCGCCTCGGTCTCGCGGTTTGGCGAGGCGACCGAACCCGCGTCGAGGTGGTCGCGGCCGATGACGATCGGAGCGGACACGGCGCCGGTCCGGACCAGCTCGTTGAACGCCGCCCCGGCCTTCGCCCGCTCGCCGTAACCGAGCCAACAGATCCGCGCCGGTAGCCCCTGGAACGGGACCTTCTCCCTGGCGAGCGTCAGCCAGCGGCGGAGGCCGGCGTCGTCCGGGAAGAGCTCGAGGATCGCCTCGTCGGTCCGGGCGATGTCGGCCGGGTCCCCGCTGAGGGCGACCCAGCGGAACGGTCCGCGA
The DNA here is from genome assembly GCA_038204565.1 of Candidatus Limnocylindrales bacterium. GTDB lineage: Bacteria > Chloroflexota > Limnocylindria > Limnocylindrales > CSP1-4 > CF-46. The sequence goes on along the minus strand of JBBRCU010000038.1, from coordinate 21,411 downwards.
CCCTCGCAGAACTGCGGACGGATGTAGGCCGGCACGAATCCCGGATAGTCGAAGGCGTTGGCTACGCCGGCGGCCTGGGCCTGGGCCCGAAGGTTGTTGCCGTAGTCGAAGACGACGGCGCCGGCGTCCTTGAAGGCGAGCATCGCCCGGACGTGGTCGGCCATGGCGGCCATCGAGCGACGGACATACTCAACTGGCTGGGTCCGGCGCAGGATCGCCGCGTCCGCGAGCGAGATCTCGGCCGGCACGTAGCCAACGAGAGCATCGTGGGCCGAGGTCTGGTCGGTCACGACGTCGAACCGCTCGCCGGCGCGCACCCACCCGGGCTCGAGCTCGGCGGCATTGCCGATCAGGGCGATCGATTCGGGACGGCCGGCGGCGGCGGCAGCGCGGGCCCAGGCGAGCGCCTCCGCCGGATCGGCCGACAGCCGGTCGACGTAGCCGATGTCGAGGCGGCGCCGGGCGCGGGTCTCGTCAACCTCGATCGCCAGGCAGACCCCGTCGTTCATGGCGACCGCGAGGGGCTGGGCGCCGCCCATACCGCCGAGCCCGGCCGTCAGCACCACTCGCCCTGTCAGCGACCCGCCGAAGTGCTGGCGCGCCAGCTCGGCGAACGTCTCGTACGTGCCCTGGAGGATCCCCTGGGTCCCGATGTAGATCCACGACCCCGCGGTCATCTGGCCGTACATCATCAGGCCCTTCGCCTCGAGATCGCGGAAGACATCCCAGGTCGCCCATTTGCCGACGAGGTTCGAGTTGGCGATCAGGACCCGCGGCGCCCACTCATGAGTCCGGAAGACCGCGACGGGCTTGCCCGACTGGACGAGGAGGGTTTCGTCGTCGGCGAGCGCGCGGAGCTCGCGGACGATCGCGTCGAAGGCGTCCCAACTCCGGGCCGCGCGGCCGGTACCACCGTAGACAACGAGCGCGTCAGGGTTCTCGGCGACCTCTGGGTCGAGGTTGTTCATCAGCATCCGGAGGACGGCTTCCTGCTGCCAGCCGCGGCAGGTCAGTTCCGTACCACGCGCCGCCCGAACGGGTCGCGGTCCGCTCGTCATCCGCCGTCACCTGCCATCCGCCGATCGTAGCGGCGGCCCGGGCAGGCCGAAGGGCCGTCGCGACGAGCCGTAGATGTCACGGCCCAAGCCGCTCCATGATCGTCTCGCCGAGATGGAGCCCGCCGACCGAGGTGATCGAGACCACGATCGCGCCGCTCGACAGGCGCGTGTGGTAGGTGAACGAGCCGCCCTGGCAGGCGCCGATGAAGACGGTGTGCGTGCCGATTTCGACCTGTGAGTTGCGGGCGACCCCGCTGGCGTTCGCACAGGCCGCCTTGTCGTAGGAATCCCGCCAGCCGCGGAACCACACGTCGTCGGCGGCAGGATCGCGGAGACGAACGACGCTGACCACCGCGATGTCTTCGCCCGGGGCGCCGGACGAGAACGTCCGGTCTGGGATGTACGAAGCGATCATCAGGCCGGTCGCATTCGCGATCAGATCCGGGTCCTGGGCAACCTGCAGCGTGGTGTCGGGATCGGTCATCTGGATCAGCCCGTGGCCGCTGATCGGGATGAACGACAGGAGCGCCGGGTCGACGGTCACAGCCGCCTTGCCGCCCGTGGTCGAAGCCACGGGCGAGGAGATGCCTGGCCCCGGCGAGCCGGAGCCATCCAAGCCGCGGGCCTGCGACGATCCGAGCGGCGGCGCCGGCGTGGCGATCGTCGAAGGCAGGACGCCGGGGGTCGGTCCCGGCTGCGATCCGCAGGCGGCGAGCAGCAGACCGAGGACGACGGCGGCCGCGGACCGGGCGGGCGTGGCCCGGAACTTGCTCACGTTGTCCAGATCCTGCAGAGCGAAATGGGATTGCCTCGGTCGTGGCGGAGCTGGATCGGCCGACGGTACCACCGCGGGAACCGAATGTCCCCACCGATCAGGCCGCCAGTCAGCTGACCCGCCAGCTCGCCGGTCAGCCGAACTCGCGACGGACCACCGGATACCGCTCGTCGTCCACCACGAGGGCGAACCCGGCGGCGAGCCAGAACTCGGGCGTTGCCGCGCTTGTCGTGTCTGGACGGGCTCGACGCTCTGGGTAGGCCTCGACAGCAGCAAAGCCGCGCGCTTCGAGGTCGTCGCAGACCGCGCCGATCAACCGCGCCGCGTGACCGGCCCCGCGGGCCGCGGCGGTCGTCGCGACACAGGTGATCACGGCCGGGAGCGGGGCTTCGGGCAGTTGCGGGTAGAGCTCGCGGAGACGCTGCGCCCGCGGATACGCGGAGAGCGGCCCGAACTGGGCGTATGCGGACGGCTCGTCGTCCACGAGGAGGACCTTCGCGTAGCTTCCGAAGACCGCCGATCCACGGCCCAGCAGCCCGAGCTTGCGCGGTCCATCCGCGGCCGCGACGGGGCGGCGGGGCGGCGGCGCGAACGGGTTGTCCAGTGGCCCGGCGTCCTCGTCGTCGTCACCGAACGGGTTGAACGCCGGGCGAGCAGAGCGCGCGGTCGGGGCGAATGGGTTGACCGCCGCCTCGTCGCGGCGCGGGGCGAACGGGTTGTCGGCGATGGCTGGGCGGTCGGTCGCGGCGGATGCGGAGGCCGGCTCGATCCAGGACAGGCGGGCGGCCTTCGATCCGCGGTCGGCATCCTCCCAGTAGTCGCACGAGCGATGGTCGAAACCGGGATCGACGCAGGGTGGGAGCAGTCGGAACGAGGGCTCGTCGGTCACGTCGACGATCCGGATGGTCGTCATCGTTCCGGGGAGTGCAGGGCGGTCGATCCCCCACCGGGCGTCGGATCGCCACCACGGACGAGGTCGACGAGGGCGCCCGAGTGGACGAGGTGGGTGAGCGCCGTCAGATCCGGACCGGGCTCGCGATCACCGTCGAGGCGGCGGACGACGGCCCGGATCCGATCGTGGGCGATCGCGACGCCGGCCCCCGGCATGGGCGGAGCGACAGCGGTCGCGGGCGCGCTCGAACGCGCGATCGGGGTTTCGGGATCGGCCAGCAAGGCCAGCCGGTGGTCGAGCGCCTCCGCTCCGGCGAGGAGCTCGATCGCGACGATCTGCTCGACGTGCTCGAGGATCGTCCGAGCATGGCGGGCCGCGATCGGGCCCATCGAGACGTGATCCTCCTGGTTGGCGCTCGTCGGGATCGAATCGACCGACGCCGGGTGGGCGAGGACCTTGTTCTCGGACGCCAGGGCGGCGGCCGTGTACTGGACGATCATCAGCCCCGAATCGAGCCCGCTCGCTGGCGCCAGGAATGCTGGCAAGCCGTCGTTCAGGCGTGGGTCGAGGAGGAGCGAGGTCCGCCGCTCGCTGATCGCGCCAAGCTCGGCGATGGCGATCTTCGCGAAGTCGAGGGCCAGCGCGACCGGCTCGCCGTGAAAGTTCCCGCCGCTGATCACCCGGCCGCCGCCGGTGGCGAGGGCGTCGACCGAGGCGACACCGCCCTCCGGGAACACGAGCGGGTTGTCGGTCGCGCTGTTCATCTCGATGTCCAGGACCCGCCGGAGATAGTCGAGCGCGTCGCGAACCGCGCCATGGACCTGGGGCACGCAGCGCAGCGAGTACGGGTCCTGGACCTTGTGGGCGTCAGCATGATGGCCGGTCTGGATCGTCGAGTCGCGGAGGAGGTGGCGCAGCTCCGCCGCCACGACGATCTGGCCGGGGTGCGGCCGCGCCAGCTGGTACGCGGCCGAGAACGCGACGTCCGTCCCGAGGAGCGCCTCCACGCTGATCGCGGCCGCGACACTGGCCGTCGCCCCCAGCCGGTCCGCATCCGCGAGCAGCAGCGCCCCGATCGCGGTCATCAGCTGGGTCCCGTTCAGGAGCGCCAGCCCTTCCTTCGCCTGGAGCGTGAGCGGCTCGAGGCCGACTTCACCGAGCGCGACGTGGCCGGGAACCACCTCGCCGTTGAGCTCCACCTGCCCCCGGCCGATCAGCGGCAGGGCCAGATGGGCGAGCGGGGCGAGGTCACCGGATGCGCCGACGGAACCCTGGGCCGGCACGACGGGATGGATCCCGAGCTCGAGGAACGCGAGTAGCCGGTCGACGATCTCGGGCCGGCAGCCGCTGTGGCCCAGGGCCAAGGTATTGGCGCGAAGGAGAAGCATCGCCCGGACGATCTCGGTGGCGAGCGGCTGGCCGACTCCGGCCGCGTGGCTCATCAGGAGGTTCTCCTGGAGCCGCTCCGCGTCGGCGGCGGCAACCGATCGCGAGGCGAGCGCACCGAAGCCCGTCGTCACCCCGTAGACGACCTCGCCCGCGGCGACGAGCCGCTCGATCAGGTCGCGCGATTCCTGCATCCGGGAGCGGGCGGCATCAGCGAGGGCAGCCCTCGCCCCGTGGCGGGCGACCGCCTCGAGATCGGCGATCGAGAGATCGGCTCCAGTCAGGATGATGGGGTCGATCGGGCTGGAAGTCATGGGCTCGGTCACAGCCGGAGGATAGTCGGCTATCCTCGGCCCGGTCCTGCCGTCGTGCGGCGACCTCGGCTCCAGGCAACGCTCCAGCGCATGAGGTCCCCGTGCTCGCCTTCATCGACAAGATCGTCATCCCGTTCCTCGACAGCCTGTACGGCGCCGTCGGGTATCTCGGGGTCCTGATCGCGATGGCGATCGAGTCGGCGATGATCCCTCTGCCCTCGGAGCTGATCCTCCCGTACGCCGGTTTCCTCGTATCCGATCCGACCAAGCTCGAGCCGCTGACCCACGGACCCTGGGGCTTCTGGATCGTGGTGATCGTGGCCACGATCGGGAACACGATCGGTTCGCTGATCGCCTATGCCATCGGGGCGTGGGGCGGCCGACCGTTCCTCGAGCGGTACGGGAAGTACCTCCTGATCCGCCAGCACGAGATCGAGCTCGCCGAGCGCTTCTTCGACAAGTACGGTTCAGCGACCGCCTTCTTCAGCCGGCTCCTCCCGATCGTCCGGACGTTCATCTCGTTCCCCGCCGGCGTCGCCCGGATGCCCCTCGGCAAATTCATCGTCTATTCGACCGCGGGGGCGTTTCTGTGGTCGACCATCCTGGTCTACGCCGGGACGCTCCTCGGCTCGCGCTGGGAGGACATCCGCCACGCCCTCCAGCCGTTCGACCTCCTGATCGCGGTTGTCGTCGTGGCCGCTGTCGGCCTGTTCATCTGGTGGCGGCTCGGGCGGCCGGGCCGGCGTCGGTCGAGCTGAACCCGACGGTCAGCGGGAGCCGCGGCTCATCGACCGACCCGTTCATCCGGTGCATGGCCCGATCGGAACGCCCGGTACAGCAACAAGTCGTAGGCGATCTTCAGCCCGCCGGCGAGGAAGAACGGGAGCGCGGCCAACCCGGCCGTGCCGATCAGCGGCGCCGACAGCACCGGCGAGATCGCGGCGCCGGTGGTCCGGGCGATCCCGGTGACCCCCGCCGCGGCTGAGCGCTCGTCGGGCTCGACGACGGAGAGAACGTAGGACTGGCGGGTCGGCACGTCCATCTGGCTGAGGCTGAAGCGGAGGAACAGGACCGCGATCGCGAGGGTCAGGTTCGGCATCAGCGGGACGAGGATCAGGAGGAGGTTCGACGGCAGGTGGGTGAAGACCATCGTGTTGATCAGGCCGAAGCGGGCGGCGATCCGTGAGGCCGACAGGGATGACACGGCCGCCAGCAGGTTCGCCCCGAAGAAGATCCCACCGAGGAGCGCCGGCTCGACGCCGTACGTGAGGTGGAACCAATAGGCCATCAGGCTCTGCGGGACGAACCCGCCACCGAAGGCGTCGATCGCGAACAGGGCCGACAGGCGGGCGACGATCCCGCGCGAGCGCGGCCCGAGACCGAGCCGGCGGGCGATCCCGTCGTCCTTCGCAACCGTCGGCGCCTCGACCCCCGCGCCGACCCGCCAGAACACGACTGCCATGATTAGCCCGACGATCGCGTAGCCGGCCACGATCGCCCGGTACGAATCGACCGCCGTGAATCCCGCCGCCTGGAGACCCTGGCTCAGGAACCCGGCCGCGAGGGCTCCGGTCGCCGTCGCCAGGTAGCCGGCGAGGTTGTACCAGGCGAACGTCGGGGTCCGCCGTGCGTCCGGCGTCGCCTGGCTGAGGGCCGCCTGCTCGACGGCGAGGAACGGGCCGACCTCGTTCCCGGTCGGGCTGATGACCCCGATCGTCGCGGCGAGGATCAGGAGCGGGACCCAGCTCGTCAGGGCGAACACGACGCCGGCGCCGGTCATCAGCAGCGACCCGGCGACCAGCACCCGGCGCCGGCCGATCCGGTCGGCGTTGGTCGTCAGCCACAGCGAGATCAGCGTGTCGCCGACGAGGGTCAGGGTCAGGATCAGCCCAATCAGCAGGCCGTCGATTCCGAGCCCGGCCAGGTACAGGACCAGGACGACGGCCAGGAAGCCGTAGGCGAACATCCGGAGGACGCGGGTGACGAACAGCAGACGCCCGTTCGGGTCGAGGCCGCGGAGGCTGGCGACGAGACCGGCGTCGAGGACGGGGCGAAGATCGGGCGGGCTCATCGGCGAAGTCTACGTGCGAGAATGCACGCGGAGGTGCGAGCGTCACGATGAGCACGAGCCAGACGAGCCACGAGGCCAATCCGGATGAGCTCGCCCACGGGGCGGGCGATCACGGCCTGCATCGTCCCGGGGACGTCGCGGACGAGGCTCACGGAGCCGACGATCACGGCGAGACTCACGGTCACGACGACCACGCCCACGGAACCATGGCGCTCGGCCCGGTCGATGTCCTGGCGTGGGGCGCGCTCGCCCTGGGGCTCGGGCTGGGGCTCCTCGTGGCCGCCTGCCTGGTCATCACAACCGCGCTGTCCGCGCCGCTCGCCTGACCGGATCGAGGCAGGTCCGACCGAGGCGCTGCCCGGCCCGCCAATCCTGCACCCGTCTGCCGTCGCTGCAAGGCGCCTGCAATGTCCGTGTCGGAACCTTCACTGATCGGACCTGATCCGGCCGGGCCGCCCAGCCGAACACGTGTCGATCACCACAGTATCGGGCTGGCCTCGAGAGGACAGTCGGTGATCGCGTGGACGCTGGGATGCCCAGTGACAGGAGAATCGACCCGTGAAGTTCCGACCAATCATCCTCACGGCCACGGCCGCCGTCGTGTTCGCCGCGTGCAGCGGTGGCGCGACGCCGGCGCCGGCCACGGTGGCCCCGACGGCCGCCGCCCCGAGCGACGCCATGATGGCGTCTCAGGATCCGGCAATGTCAACGGGCCCGACGGGCTCGGCGATGACCGGCGCGGTCATGACCGACACCGCCGCGGCCGACCTGCGGACCAAGCTCGACCTTGCCCTCGGCGAGCACATCGTCTTTGCCGCGAAGGCGACGGAGGCCGCCCTGGGTGGTCGCTCCGCCGAGTTCGCCGCCTATGGCGACCTTCTCAACAAGAACGGGACCGACATCGGGGCGATGATCGGCTCGGTCTACGGCCAGCCCGCCGCCGATGCGTTCAACAAGATCTGGAGCGCCCACAACGGGTTCTTCGTCGACTACACGACCGGGGTCGCCAAGAAGGATCAGGCGATGCAGGACAAGGCCGTCAACGACCTGACGACCATCTACGTCCCCCAGTTCGCCGACTTCATCAGCAGCGCCACCGGCCTCGACAAGGCCGCGGTCACCGACCTGACCACCCAGCACGTCGTTCAGACCAAGGCCATCGTCGACGCCCAAGCCAAAGGTGACTGGAAGGCCGCCTACGCCGCTCTCCGGACCGCCTACGCCCACATGCAGATGATCGGCGACGCGATCGCCCCGGCCATCGTCGCCAAGTTCCCGGCCAAGCTCGCCGGCGACCCGTCCAACAAGGGCGTCGACTTCCGAGTCGCGCTCAACGGGCTCCTCCAGGAGCACCTGTACCTCGCCTCGTCGGCGACGGACGCCGCGCTGGCGGGCCGGGCTGACGAGTTCGCCGCAGCCGGCGACGCGCTCAACACCAACGGCACCGACATCGGCGGCGCCCTGACCGGCCTGTACGGGGCCGATGCCGGCGATGCGTTCAACAAGATCTGGAGCGCCCACAACGGGTTCTTCGTCGACTACACGACCGGCGTCGCCAAGAAGGACCAGGCGATGCAGGACAAGGCCGTCAACGACCTGACGACCATCTACCTTCCCCAGTTCTCGCAGTTCCTTGCCGGCGCGACGGACCTTCCCGTGGACGCCGTGACCGCACTCGTCAAGGACCACGTCCTGACGACCAAGGCGATCGTCGACGCCCAGGCCAAGGGCGACTGGGCCGCGGCCGCGGCCGCCGACCGGACCGCCGGCCAGCACATGGAAATGATCGGCGACCCCCTCGCGAAGGCGATCGTCGCCAAGCTCCCGGCCAAGTTCAGCTGATCCAGCGCCGCTGGATCGGGTTCCCGCGACGGTGGGTGGATCGGCCACCCACCGTCGCACCACTCAAGGACGTCTCGACCGAATGAACCTCAAGACTCTTGCCACAAGCGCATTCCTCCTCCTTGCCGTCGCGGCCTGCGGCGTCAGCGGGGCCAGCTCCTCGCCCGTCACCCCCTCGGCGGCAGGATCGGCCACACCGGCTGCATCCGTGGCCGCCGCCACGCCAATCACCGTCAAGGACTTCAGCCTCGACCCGAAGGACGTGACCGTCACCGGCCAGGCCTCGCTCGCCGTGACCAACGCGGGACCGACCATCCACAACATCACGATCCGGGACGAGTCGGGCAAGGTGCTCGCCGCGACAAAGGACCTCCGAACCGGCCAGTCCGAGGTGCTGAGCTTCGACATTCCGGCCGGCACCTACGTCCTGTTTTGCTCGCTGCCCGGTCACGAGAGCCTGGGGATCAAGGGCACCCTGACCGTCACGAAGTAGCGAACGCCGTCGAGGCCGCCTAGAAGAGCCCGACGACGTTCCCGTCCGCGTCGATGTCGATGTTCTCGCCGCCGGGCCGCGACGGCAGCCCGGGCATCATCCGCATCTCGCCGACCAGCGGGGTGATGAACCCGGCGCCGGCCGAGAGGCGAATGTCCCGGATCGGGACGGTGAACCCACTCGGGGCGCCCTTCAGGTTGGCGTCGTGGCTGATCGAGTACTGCGTCTTGGCCATGCACACCGGCAGGTGGCTCATCCCGAGGTCCTCGAACAGCTTCAGCGCCTTCTTCGCCGCCGGGGCCAGCTCGTAGCCCGCGCCGCCGTAGATCTTCGTGACGATCGCCTCGATCTTGGCCCCGAGTGGGGCGTCGTCCGGGTACAGCAGCCTGAAGTCGGCCTCGCCACTCGACGCGGCATTCCAGACCGCCTCGGCGAGCTCGGCGGCTCCGGCGCCGCCCTCGACGAAGTGGGTTGCGACGACCGCATCCCGGGCACCCGCCGCGAGCGCGACCTGGCGGATCGCCTCGACCTCGGCCGTCGTGTCGGTCGGGAACGAGTTGATCGCGACGACCACCGGGACGCCGAAGATCCGGACGTTCTCGATCTGCTTCGCGAGGTTCGCGGCGCCGATCCGGACCGCCTCGACGTTCTCCTCGAGGAGAGCCGCGTCAAGCGGTTTGCCTGCGACGATCTTCCCGACCCCGCCGTGCATCTTGAGGGCTCGGATCGTCGCGACGACGACCGCCGCATCCGGCTTCAGGCCGGACGCCCGGCACTTGATGTCGAAGAACTTCTCGGCGCCCATCTCGGCGCCGAAGCCGGCCTCGGTGCAGACGATCTCGTTGGTGGCGAGGGCCAATCGGTCGGCGATGATCGAGTTGTTGCCGTGGGCGATGTTGCCGAAGGGGCCACAGTGGACGAAGGCCGGGCCGCCCTCAAGCGTCTGGAGCAGGTTCGGCTTGATCGCGTCGGTGAGGAGGGCGGTCATCGCGCCGGCAACCTTGAGGTCCTCGGCGGTCACCGCTGAGCCGTCCCTGCGGGTCGCCATGACCATCCTGCCGAGCCGGGCGCGCAGGTCGTGGATGTCGTGGGCGAGAGCGAGGACCGCCATGACCTCCGATGCGACGGTGATGACGAACTCCGTCTCGCGGGGAATGCCGTTCTCCCTGCCGCCGAGGCCGATGATCACGCGCCGGACAGTGCGATCGCTGATGTCCATGACCCGCGCCCAGAGGATCCCGAACGGGTCGATCTCGAGCGCGTTGCCGTGGTGGAGGTGGTTGTCGAGGAACGCGGCGCCGAGGTTATGGGCGGCGCCGATGGCGTGGACGTCGCCGGTCAGGTGGAGGTTGAAGTCGGCCATCGGGATGACCTGGCTGTAGCCGCCGCCCGCCGCGCCGCCCTTGATCCCGAACACCGGCCCGAGGCTCGGCTGGCGGATGCAGACCGCGGCCTTCTTCCCGATCCGGTTCAGGCCCTGGGCGAGCCCGACAGTCGTCGTCGACTTGCCTTCGCCGAGCGGAGTCGGGCTGATCGCGGTGACAACGACGTACTTGCCGCGCGGTCGCTCGGCCTCGACGCGCTCGATCGCGGCGAGCGTGATCTTGGCTTTTGTGTGGCCGTAGGGCTCGATCTCGTCATCGTGGAGGCCGAGGTCGCGGGCGACGTCCATGATCGGCCGGGGGGTGACGGCACGGGCGATCTCGAGATCGGACGGAAAGCTCATCGGACTCCTCGACTGGATGTGACTGGCAGCGGCGCCATGGTGGCAGCCCTCGCCGGCGGGACATCGGCGGACCCGATGGATGGAACGACCCGGCTGCTGCCATCGCCGGCGGCCTCCCGACCGAGCGCCGCCCGGATCAGGTGGGCGAGCAGGAGGGCATTGGTCAGCGGACCGACGCCCCCGGGCACCGGCGTGATCGCGGACGCGACCTCGCGAACGGATTCGAAGTCGACGTCGCCGACGATCGCGCCATCGACGACGTTGATCCCGACGTCGACCACCACGACCCCGCGCCGGACCATGTCTCCCCGGATCAGACCGGGTTGCCCGGCCGCGACGACGATGATCTCCGCGTCCTTGATGTGGCGACGGAGGTCCCGGGTGTGCGAGTGGCAGACCGTCACCGTCGCGTTCTCGCGGACGAGCAGGAAGGCCGCCGGCATCCCGACCACGGCCGAGCGCCCGACGATCACGGTTCGCTTGCCGTCGATCTCGATCCCGGAGCGACGAAGGATCTCGACGGCCGCGTGGGCCGTCGCCGGCAGGAAGCCGTCGTAGCCTAGGCGAAGGAGCCCGGCATTCAGCGGGTGGATGCCGTCGATGTCCTTGGCCGGATCGATGGTATCGACGATGCTCCGCAGCCGGATCGTCGGCGGGAGCGGCATCTGGACGATGATGCCGTCGATCGTCGGATCGGCGTTGAGCGACCGGATCGTATCGACGACACTGACTTCGGACGCCTCCCCGTCGACCTCGACGAGCCGACCTTCGATGCCGACCTTCTCGCAGCTCCGGAGGATCTGGCCGAGGTAGACCATCGACGGCGCGTCGCGGCCGACGATCACGATGGCGAGCACCGGAGCGCGACCCTGGCGGGCTCGGAATCCGGCGACGTCCTCGCTTACCGCCTCGCGGATCTCGGCGGCGATGGGTCCGCCCTGGAGCAGTCGGGCGCCTCCGCGGGGCACCCGATCAGGCCCTCATGCCGGCGCCGGCTCCTGCGGTCCGCGGGACTCTCCGCCGCGGACGCCGGCATGGACGGTCGCGACGATCTCGTCGATGGACGTGAGCAGGCCCATCACCCGGGCCGTCGCCTCACCCGAGAACGAGTCGTCGTCGGTCGACGGCAGGTTGATCAGCACATTCGCGGCCGCGCCCCGAGCGGCCGCCTCGCCGAGCAGGGTGGCGACGTCGAGATCGCTCGAGGCGTTGGCGTTGCTTCGCCCGACGAGGGTCTCAGCCGTCGCGACCAGCTCAAGGCAGGCCTCCACGATCAGGAGCGGAACTTCGGCTGCGCGCTTCGCGGCCAGGCTCATCGCCGTCTTCCGGGTCGCCCGCTCCGCATCGGTCTCTTTGGGCAGTTTGAGCGCGGCGGCGAAGTCGGCATAGGCGTCGGCATCCTCGTCGGCGAGGTGCAGGAACCGGGCGGCGAGCCGCGTCCCGACGGCCCGACTCTGGAGATGGAGGTCTGCATGAGCCGCGTACTTCGGGCGCCCGTCGGACAACGACGCAACCATGGCCACGAGGCCGGCTCCGAGCGATGCAGCCACCGCCGACGCGCTGCCGCCGCCGGGAACGGGCGCCGCCGATGCAAGGGCATCGACGAATCCGTCGAGGGTCAGGTCTCGGAACGACGGCCGGGAGGTCGAGTCTGGCATGCCGTCGATTGTAGGTGTCCGCGTCGGTCGATGGTCCGCGCCCGCGCCAAGGGGCGAACCCGGTCCGCCGCAGGCAACCGCCTGTGGCGGGAATCGGTTGGGGCGGGCACGGTACCGGCGTGCCCGCCCCATTGACCGATTTGCGCCGGATCAGCTGGGCTGCTGCTCCGACCGCGACCGTCTGCCCCCCAGGCTCAGGCCGCGCGCCGCTCCTCGTCGAGGGCGGTGATCGTCCACCGCCGGGAGCGATGCTGATAGGTGAGGGCGAACCGGGCGCGGGCGGTCTCGACCTCGAACATGGTCCGCGGACCGGTGATGACCGGATAGGCGGCGCCTTCCTCGCGCACGGCGGCGAGGCGAGTGATCGAGAGGCGCTCGTCGCCCCAGGTGATCTCTCGGGGGCTGCCATCCAGCCAGCCGGTCCGGACGTGGACCTCGACCGGTTCGACTCTGATCATTGCCATTCCAGGCTCCTTCGCGGCGGAATCGCTGGGGACGCATTCGTCGTCGCGGGCACAACGGCGACTGGAACGTCTGTTCGGTTCTGAGGTGATCCTGCATCGAACACCTGTTCGATGTCAAGCCCCATCGAAGCGATCATCGGCGTCGCCTGTGACATCTAGGCTGTCACGATCGCGGTCGCCGCCGTCGTCCGTATTGCCTTCGCCCGGTGAGGTCCCGGTATCGAGCGACCGGGGGTCGACCGGGGTCATCGGATCGCGCTCGAATGGCGCCGGGAGGCGCGACCCGACGAGTCGCGCCCGGGTGATCGCTCGCTCGCCGAACCGATGGCGAACCTCGTCCGCAGCGGCTGTGACCTGGCGCTTGCGCGCGTCGTCCGCGAACAGCGACAGCTGCTCCCGCTCGCCGAGACCGCTGGCGGTCACGCCGAGGAGGCGGATCCGGACGCCACGGACCTCGGGACGAGCCAGCTCGAGGGCGGTCCGGAAGATCGGCTCGGTCAGGTCGGTCGGATCGGGCAGCGTCCTCTGGCGGGTGATCGTCCGGAACGTCGTGTCGCGGATCTTGACGGTGATCGTCGTGGCTCGGACGCCGCTGTCGCGGAGGCGGCCAGCGACGCCCTCGGCCATTCCGAGCAGCGTCCGCTCGATGATCTCGCGGTCGGCCGTGTCGACGTCGAAGGTGTGCTCGTGGCCGATCGACTTCGCCGCATCGCGGTCACCAACGGGGTCATCGTCGATGCCCTTCGCCCGATGGGCGAGGGACCCGCCGTGCTTCCCGAACCGACGAACGAGGAGGTCGGCCGGCAGGGCAGCCAGGTCGCCGATGGTCCGCACGCCGTATTCCCGCAGCGCAATCGCGGACTTCTCGCCGACGCCCCACAGCCGGCTGATCCCGAGCGGCGCGAGGAACGCCGCCTCGTCGCCGGGCTGGACCACGACGAGGCCGTCCGGTTTCTGGAGATCGGACGCGACCTTGGCGACGAGCTTCGTCGTCGCGACCCCGACGGAGATCGTCAGGCCGACGACGGCCTTGACCTCATCCTTGATCCGCCGGCCGATCGTCTCGCCGTCGCCGAACAGGGCCCGCGAACCCGTCACATCGAGGAACGCCTCGTCGATCGAGATCGGCTCGACCAGCGGCGTGAACCGCCGGAGGACCGTCATGACGGCCTTGCTCGCCTCCTGGTAGCGCGCCCCGTCGACCGCCAGGAAGATCCCGTGGGGGCAGCGCCGGCCGGCCTCGCGAAGCGACATCGCGGAGTGGACGCCGAACACCCGCGCCTCGTAGCTGGCCGTCGAGACGACACCGCGGTCGTGAGGTCCCCCGCCGCCGACGATCACCGGTTTGCCGCGCAGCTCGGGATGATCGCGCTGCTCGACGGCGGCGAAGAACGCGTCGAGGTCGACGTGGAGGATGATCCGGGTCCAGGCCGGGGGCGGCGTCTGCGTCACCCGACGATGATCGCACTCGCGGTCGAGGAATTCGACCGGATGTTCGGTTCGTTGTCAAGCCGCCCGGCGCGTCGGACCCGGCCGGGGTGGACGCGTGGCCGTCTGTCGGCTGAGGACGCGCTCAGCGGATGGAGAGAAGCTGGGGCTGGGCCGGAACCCTAGCCCTTTGGCTCGACGACGATCGTGACCTCGGGCGACAACCCGCCGTAGACCTTGATCGCGACCTTGTACGTCCCGAGCGACTTCAGCGGCTCGTCGAGGTCGATCTTGTGGCGGTCGACCTCGATCCCGCGCCGGCCGAGCGCGTCGGCGATGTCCTTGGACGTGATCGAGCCATACAGCTTGCCGCCCTCGCCGACCTTGACGCCCATCGTGAGGGTCGTCGAGGCGATCCGGGTGGCCGCAATGTCGGCATCGGCCCGCTCGCGGACGCGCTTGTCCTCGCGGCTGGCGATGTCGTGCTGCCAGGCGCGGTAGGCCCCACCGGCAGCCGGCACGGCGACCCCCTGCGGGATCAGGAAGTTCGTGGCGTAGCCGTCGGCCACCTGCTTCATCTCGCCGCTCTTGCCGAGCTTTTCGACGTCCTTGGTCAGGATGACCTTCACGCGGTTCGTTCCTCCCTGTTGATCCAATCACGGACCCGCGGGCCGACGCCCGATTGCTGGAGCGCTGCACTGGCCTGGCCGAGCAGTTCCGGGATCCGCCGGATCGTCTTGCGGACCGGACCGGGCGTCAACCGCCGGATCCGGGCGATGTCCTGGTCGAAGGCGACCCGATCGATGTCAAGCTCGGCGAGCTTCTCGTCGAGGATCTCGTTGGGCACGCCGTCGAGGAATAGGTCGACAGCGAGGACGACAACCACGAGATCGTCGAGCTGGCCGAGGACCGGGATTTCGTCGGGGATGAGGTCCCGCCCAACGAGGAGGTAGCCGGCAGCCCCGGCGAGGAGCACCTTGCGCGTCGCCGGCGTCCGCTCGTCCGTGAGCAGCGCCAGCATCAGCCGCGCATACAGCGGCGCCCGGCTCGCCAGCGGCATGAACGCCATCAGGCCGAGGGCGCGTCCGAGCGCACTCGAACGCCGGCTCTTCTGCTTGCTGTCCTTCGAATCGCGCGCCATGCGACCTCACGTCCGGAACCTCCGGCGACGGCGCGCACGCGCGCGACCGGGTCCGGGGATCGGGAGTCTATCAGCCCCGGCCTCGACGACCCAACGGCTCGCAGACGTAGCCCGCCGGTTCGACATTTGTCATCCGAATTCCAGGCGGTCGTTAGCGGGACGGTTCCTGCCAACTGCGCCCGTCGAGGAACATCTGTCAGGACCGGGGCCCACAGCCACGCTCACGACCGGTCAGCCCGACCATCGGAGCTTGGCGAACGACCGGGTGAGATTCCTCTGGCAGATACTCGACGGCGCCTCTTCGAGGCCGAGACCGGGTCTTCCGGATCACCTCACCCAGGAACTGCCGCCCGGGTCACCCTTGACATCGAACACCCGTTCGGTATGATGCAGAGACAAGGAGGAACAGGTGACCAAACACGATGCCGACCGCAAGGTCAGGATCCTCGACTATATCGCGGCGACGCTGCGTTCCCGGGGGTTCCCGCCGTCGGTCCGCGAGATCGCGAAGGCGGTCGGGCTCGCATCGACGTCGGCGGTCCACCATCACCTCCTGATCCTCGAGCGGGAAGGATACCTGGAGCGGGGCGCCGCCCAGTCGCGCGCGATCCGTCTGACGCCCTTTGCGGCGTTGCGCCTCGGGCTCGCGGCGGAGCTGGTCCCGCAGTCAGTCACGATGGAGGCCCATGTGCTGCCGGTGGTCGGCGAGATCGCAGCCGGCGGACCGATCGAGGCATACGCCGACGCATCGGAGACGATCGGGATCCCGGACATGCTGGCTCCGTCAGGCGACGCCTACGTCCTCAAGGTTCGTGGCGATTCGATGATCGAGGCGCTGATCGCCGATGGGGATTTCGTGCTGATCCGGCCGCAGAACACCGCCCGCAACGGCGACATCGTCGTGGCCCAGGTCGAGGAGAACGCGGTCACCCTCAAGCGCTTCTTCAAGGAGAAGGACCGCGTTCGCCTCCAGCCGGCGAACCCGGCCTACCCGCCGCAGTTCTACGACGACGTCCGCATCCAGGGCAAGCTCATTGGTGTGATCCGGCGCCTCGACTGAGGGCGCCCTGAGGCTCGAATCGGATCGTCCACAGGTTGTCCACAGCACTTGCCACGTCGGCCTCAGGTTGTGGACGCAGTTGGGGGACAACTCCCTACCGGGCACGCCGGCCGGGCCGTGACACTGAACATGTCACAGCCAACCGCCATCGTTCGAGGTGCCCGTGATCGATCGCCTGCCGCCCCAGAGTCTCGAGGCCGAGCAATCGGTCCTCGGCGCGATCCTCATCGACCGTGACGCGGTCGTCGAGGTCGCCGAGTTCCTGCGTCCTCCGGACTTTTATCGGCAGGCGAACGGGAAGATCTTCGAAGCGGTTCTCGAGCTGTTCGAACGCCGCGAGCCGATCGACATCGTCACCGTCTCGGAGGCGCTGGAGCGCAGCAATGAACTCGAGGGTGTCGGCGGGCGGGCCTATCTCTCGAGCCTCTCGAACTCCACGCCGACTGCCGTCCACGCGGTCCAGTACGCCCGGATCGTGGAGCGCAAGGCGGTCCTCCGGAACCTGATCGGAGCGGCCGGCCGGATCGCCGGCATCGGCTACGAGGACTCGCCGGAGATCCAGGAGTCGATCGACCGGGCCGAGGCGGAGCTGTTCGCCGTCAGCCAGAAGCGGGTTGATTCGGGCTTCCAGAAGCTCGACTCGCTCCTCCACCAGGCGTACGACCGGCTGGACTACCTCCATGCCCACCGCGGTGAGATCAGCGGCGTCCGGACCGGGTTCATCGATCTCGACGGGCTGACGACGGGCCTCCAGAAGAGCGACCTCGTGATCCTCGCCGCGCGGCCCAGCGTCGGGAAGACGAGCTTCGCGCTGAACATCGCCGAGCACGCGGCGGTCAAGGAGAAGAAGAGCGTCGGCGTCTTCAGCCTGGAGATGAGCAAGGAGCAGCTGGTCCTGCGCCTTCTCTCGAGCGTCGCGAACATCGACAGCCAGCGCCTTCGGAGTGGATTCCTCGAGGAGATGGACTTCGCCCGCATCGCCCCGGCGATGAACGCCCTGTCGGAGGCCCCGCTCTACATCGACGATACGCCGAGCATCAGCACCATGGAGCTTCGGACAAAGGCTCGTCGCCTGCACGCAGAGGCCGGGCTCGATCTCGTGATCGTCGACTACCTCCAGCTCATGCAGTCCGGCACGACCAACCGCGACAGCAATCGCGTCCAGGAGGTGTCCGAGATCTCGCGCGGGCTCAAGGCTCTCGCCCGGGAGCTGAGCGTGCCGGTCATCGCCCTGAGCCAGCTCAGCCGCCAACCGGAGATGCGCAACGAGAACGAGCCGCGCCTATCGGACCTTCGCGAGTCGGGGGCGATCGAGCAGGACGCCGACCTGGTGATGTTCCTCTACCGCGAGAAGGAGCGGGCCGCCGACGATGCGGAGAATGACGGCGAGATCATCCACCTCAAGCTCGCCAAGCATCGCAACGGGCCGACCGGCAGCGTCGATCTGTGGTTCAAGAAGAGCCAGACCCGGTTCGTCTCTTATGCGGGCGAGCGCTTCGCCAACGCCGGGTAGTCAGCCGCGGCCGGTGCCGCACTCAGCCCTCGTAGCTCAGCCCTCGTACTCGAAGCCGATCTTGACCTCGACGCGGAACTCGACGATCTCGCCGTCACGGACCTCGGCCGTCGACTTCACGACTTCGACGGTCTGGATGTTGCGGACGGTCTTCGAGGCGGTCTCGACCGCTCGGCGGGCCGCGTCGCTCCATGAATTCGGGCTACGCCCGACCATCTCCCGAATGATGATGACACCCATGCGATCGAGGTCCTCCAACGGTGCGGTGGCCGGAAGTCTAGACCCGGACAAGCCGAGACCGGTCCACGCGGACCGGTCCCTGGTGCGCCGTGACGGTGGCGCGAACGAGTGCGGTGCGTTCAGGCGGTGACGGTCGCCGCTGCCTCTGTCCCGGCTCGGACCTTGTCGAAGCAGGTGCTGCAATAGACGGGTCGATCGTTGCGCGGCGCGAACGGGACCATCGCCTGGCCGCCGCATCTGCCGCAGATCGCCGCGTGGAACTCGCGCGGACCGCCGTCGGTTCGAGCCCGTTTGGCCACGGCGCGGCAGGACGGGCAGCGTTGAGGATCGTTGAGAAGACCCTTGGTCGAAAAGAACGTCTGCTCCCCACTCGAGAACGTGAACTCCCCGGCGCAATCGCGGCAGGTGAGGGTGCGATCCTGAAACACGATGCCGGTGCCCTCCTGTTAGGCGCGGTCGCCCCGGTTTGTGTCGCCGCCCCCCGCGCCGAGTCGGTCGAACCGTTGGCGCCGACAGGAGGAGCGCACGAACGGGTCACTTCCGGCTCGAACCCGGAACTCATGAAGGGCACAATAACCTCGACGTCAAGGGGATCGACGCATCGAATCTCGCAGGAACGGCCCGCTGTGACGACGACATTCGAACGAATGCGGGGAAATGCCCCGCTCCGCCCTGATTCGACCGGGGCCGGGGGGCGCCGCAACGGCGATTCCACGCCCGCCGGAACCGGCGCGGGCCGATCGTCGTCGGGGCGGAATGCCTGACCTCACCCCCGGTTTTCGCGTCTCCGGTCCGCGAGCGCCACTCAAAATGACGTTCATCGCATTCATCGCGCTGATCGCCGCGGCGTGCACGAGTGCGGCCCCAACCCAGTCACCGACCCTCCCGCCGTCGTCCGGCGACCCCATCGGCAGCCCGAGCCCGAGCCCGTCCGTCGGCCCGATCGGCGAAACGATCGACCATCGGACCGGGTCCGCCGACGTGATTCTCCGTCTCGAGCAGGGCGGCGGCTTCGTGCCGATGGAGTTCTCGGCGGCCCAGGCACCGCTCTTCACCCTCTACGGCGACGGGATCATGGTGTTCCAACCGAAGACGACGACGTTCCCGGGCCCAGATGCCAACGGCCTGATCCGGGGCATTCCGTGGCGGACAGCCAAGCTCGACGAAGACCAGATCCAGGAGCTGCTCGGGTTCGCCCTGGGGCCTGGCGGGCTCGGCGCGGCGCGCGGCTCCTACTCAGCTGCCGGGGTGGCCGACGCCCCTGACACGATCTTCACGGTCAACGCCGGCGGGCTGAACAAGCGCGTCGTGGTCAATGCCCTCGGCATTGATGCAGCAGGCGCCACCGACGTGGCTGCTCGCTCCGCGTTCAGTCAGCTGGCGTCGCGGCTCGGGGACATCGATCGTGGCGGATCCATCCCGTCCGACGTGTACGTCGCCGAACGTGAGCGCGGCATCCTGATGCCGCGCGATGCGGCATCTGCTGGCGGCGTCCCGATCGATTGGCCATGGCCGGGGCTCGAGCCGGCGGACTTCCGGTCCGGTCCCGCAGGTGGTGGCGACGGTCCGACCCTGCCGCATCGGACAATGACGCCCGGTGAGGTCGCTGCCCTGAAGCTCTCCGGGATCGAGGGCGGCGTCCAGGGCCTCGTCCTCACCGGCCCCGACAGCAAGACGTACGCCTTCATCCTCAGGCCGCTGCTCGTCGACGAACAGGAGTAGCGAACCCCGCCGAGGGAAGCCGGGAAGATGCGGCAGCTAAGCCGGGGGTGAGAGGGCATCGGCATCCTGCCACTCATGCCCGAGCATCCTCCGCTCCGCCTCGTTGACAGGCGCCGATCGGCGTCCGTATCGTTCGCGCCGCCCGATCCGGTCACGCTCGGTCCACGAGGGAGGACGTCCACGCGTGCGCCGATCGCGGTCGGCCCGGGCCGCGCGATGATCGCGGAGCCCAACCGCGTCCGCGCTGAGCCAGAGGGCGGCGTGACCTACCCGATCCAGCCCGGCAAGATCCAGGCGCCGGCGCTTCGCGACGAGACCCTGGCGCGGGTCCGCCTCCTCGACTGGCTGGACGTCAAGATCCACCGCCGGGTCGTGTTCGTCATCGCCGACGCCGGCTATGGCAAGACGACTCTCCTTGCGGACTTCTCGCGTCGAACGCGCCTCCGCACGATCTGGTATCGAATCGATGAGGAAGATCGCGACTGGGTCGGATTCCTGGCACACCTCGTCTCGGCGGGTCGAGAATTCGAGCCCGAGTTCGCGCCGCGGACGGCCACCATCCTGCGCTCGCTCGAGCCGGGCGGCCCGACGCGGGAGGACGCGATCGAGACGTTTCTCGAGGAACTGCCGTCGATCGCCCGGGACGGAGCGGCCCTCATCCTCGATGACTTCCACCTGGCCGAGGAATCGCCGGACATCCGCCTGATCGCCCGCGAGATCGTTGCGCGCGGACCGGAGCGCCTGTCGGTCGTGTTCGCCAGCCGGCGCGTGCCGTCGGTGCCGGTCGCGAAGCTGCGCTCGCTGGGCGAGCTGGCCGAGATCGGGATCGCCGACCTGCGGTTCTCGGATGCCGAGATGGAGCAGCTGTTCCGCGAGACATACGGCCGGCCGCTCGAGCCCGACGTCCTGGCCGAGCTCGCCAAGCGCACGGAGGGCTGGGCGGCATCCCTGACCCTCGTCCAGGCGGCCCTTCGTGAGCGGTCGCCTGCGGAGACACGCTCGTTCGTTCGCGGGCTGTCGGGGGCACGCGATGAGCTGCACGACTATCTGGCCGAAGAGGTCGTGGGCGAGCTGCCGACCGCTCAGCAACAGTTCCTGATGCGGACCTCGATCCTCCAACGCGTCACCGCCGAGCTTGCCCAGGTGGCGACCGGCCTGAGTGCCGTCGAGGTCCAGGCGATGGTCGGCGAGGCGGAGCGGCTCGGCATGCTCGGGCGGCGGACGAGGGGCCGCGCCTCCGAGCAGCGCTACCACCCGCTCGTTCGCGAGTTCCTCGAGGATCGGCTCCGGCGGGAGATCGCCCCTGCCGGCGTCGACGAGCTGCACCTGACGGTGGCCCGCTGGGCAGAAGCTTCGGACTGGCGGACCGCGGCCCATCACTACTCAGTCAGCGGCCGCTGGCCGGACCTCCAGCGCGTCCTCGAGGAGCACCTTCAGACGATCGTCGCGTCGGGCGCGTTCACCGCTGCCGAGGACTATGTCCGGATGTTTCCGGACCCGCCGAGATCGGCCGCGATCGAGGTCGTGCTCTCGCGGAGAGCGAGCGTCGACGGAGACGTCGATCTGGTCAACGAGCACGCCCGCCGCGCTGTGGAGCTTGACCCCGAGAACGAGGTAGCGATTGCGAA
>JBBRCU010000037.1:0-33148 GCA_038204565.1 Candidatus Limnocylindrales bacterium | reverse complement strand
GTGACAGGGCCATCGGTTCGGTCTCCTCTTCGTGCTCTCGGAAGGAACACGCTGAGAATCACACCGGTGGCCCTGACCCTGCGCGGTATCAGCGCAGGTCAGGAGCCTCGCTCAATTCCCACCACTCGGGGGGACACTCCTCAGTTCCCGTGGATCGGTGCAGTACGGCGGCCCGTACGTCAGCGTCCCGAGGCGGTTGAGACGGTTGTCCGCGCAGTACCGGCGGACGTTCGCCTTGGCCCGCCGAACGGCATCGGCAGCGCTCCGCCGTGGGTCGGGAGCAGGGGAGTCGCCGGCCGATCCCTCGCGTGATGTCGCCCGGAATGAACCGCCGCCCTCTGCGGCTCCGGGATACAGGGTGAAGCTCCAGCGGGCCTGATTCTGACCCACGAGTTTCGTCCCATATTCAAGTGAAGAACGCGGCTCCATTGCGGCGAGGCTCCTGACGCGAGGCGCCAGCACACGGCTGGCCATTCTCTTGTCAGGGGGACGACACCCTGCTGGCCCGTTTTATCAGCGGACGGGCCCGCCACAATCAGTCGCCACTTCTTGTCGCCTCCGAGGACGGCCTTCGCCTCGGCGGTCCGGGGGCGCACTCTTCATCTACCCCGGGTCCACTCTTAGGATTTAGAGGCGGACACCCATTACCTATCACGTGCGCTTAGGTTCGCGTCGTCTATCGGTAGCGGCCGCGTTCGGCGAATCTACGGGGCTTCAGGGGATCGCGCAACAGGCTCGACGCGCGGGCCCTGGAGCGGCGGCTTCGCCGCCGATCCTTCAATCGTGCGCGCGTCCGGCCGCCCGTCAAGGGTTCGCGCCTTCGGCGCCCGCTTCGCGGCCCTTGACCGGCTCCGGTGGATGTTGACTCGGGCATACTCGGCAGCACTGGCTATCCTGGACTACCAAACCTTGATGCTGCCCGTCCTGGAGCTCCTATCCAATGGCCAGGTGCGACGCGTCGTGCCCGAGGTAACGGACCCGATCGGCGAGCGATTTCACCTGACGCCCGAGGATCACGCTCAGAAGCTCCTTTCTGGAGTCCAGTCCACCTTCGTTAACAGAACGCACTGGGCAACCACCTACTTGAGCAAGGCTGGCCTACTGTCACGCCCCGCGCGAGGTCGCGTGCAGATCACGGATCTTGGACAGGCGGCCTTTGCGACCGTGCGGCGCTCTCACCCAGTTGGTAGATGATGAGTTGATGAGACTGCGGCTTGTCGTTCTCGCTGGAGCCCTTATCCTCGCGGGATGCCGTGCGAGTGGGGGGAACGTCATCGTCGACGTGCGCAACCTCTCGCCCGAGGCCATCACCCTCGTCACCGAGGAACCCGGGCCCTTTCTGTTCTCGGACACCGGCCGCCATGTCATTCAGCCGTGGACGAAAGGCCAGTGCTATGCACGCCTCGGGCTCTATCCCGGCCACATCAAGGTCACCATCTCCGGGTCGAACATCAACGCCCCGGTGACATATGAGACGATCGCGACATCTTCGGCCGACGGTGTCGGCGTTCAGATCGACCCAGATGGCCATGTGCAATTCGGTGGCGACTTTCCCGATGACGTCCTCCCCTGCATCGGTGGCGGATATTGAGGTCTCGGGTGAATTCGCCGGACAACCCCCTCAAGGGTGATTGACGCACGCTGAGCGACGACGTTGTTTCCTACCCTCGTGCCGGTGGCGCGACCGCCAACGATCGAAGAGACTTGGCGGCGTGCATCGATCGATCGCGGGACGCCTCGCCACGGTTGTGCTCGTCGCCTTGATCGTGGCCTGCACCGATCAAGGGGTCAGGTACCTCCATTTCACAAATGACACCAACGGCGCGGTCGAGGTCGTCCTGCTAAACCCCGCGACCGGGTCCGAGTACGTGATGGAACCAGAAATTCGGTCGGGCACGACGTCCACGACGCGGAGCGACGTCTACCCAGGCGATCCCTGCTCGGACCTGGGCATCCTGATCGCCCGAGACGCGGCCGGCGCCGAGATCGCACGCCGAACTGGCCAAATCTGCAAGGGGGATACGTGGATCATCGGCAATGCCCCGAGCACTTCGTCCTGAGGGTTTTGGACGGTTGAAGGACGAGCACGTCTTTCGGGTGACATTCGCGGACACATTGCGACAAGGCCATCCCCTGATTTGGCGTGCGGTCAGTACCGGCCCGCGAGCATGTCGGAGACGTAGGATCGGCGCACGACCCGGATCACCTGAGGAGGTCCACCCCCGATGCTCACGGCCACCAAGGACCTGATGCTCCCCGCGACCGTGACCGGCTCGTGGCCGCGGCCGCGCTGGTATGACCAGGGCCTGTGGGGACGCCCGCTCGACACCGCGCTCCTCGACGTCCGCTTTCGTGAGCAGTTCCTCGACGCCCACGCCACGGTCATCGCCGACCAGGAGCGCGCCGGCCTCGACATCCTGACCAACGGCGACTACCACCTCGACGAGGACTTCGCCGGCCGGTCGTGGCACCACTACCCGCTCCAGCGTTGGAAGGGCCTCGAGCACGAGGAGCTCCAGTACGACGACTCGCGCGACGGCCTCCTGGACTTCATGCCCGGCACGCTCATGAACGAGATCGAGACGACCTGGCGCTGGCCGCGGGTCGTCGGCAAGGTCGAGCACGACCCAAAGAACCCGCTCGAATACGCCAAGCTCTGGCGGATCGCCCAGGCCCGCGCCGCGTCCGGCAAGCCAGTGAAGTTCGGGACGTGCTCGTCGCAGGTCCTCGCGATCTTCCTCGACAGCCACACGTCGGAATACGACCAGAACGACAAGAGGCAGCTGATCTGGGACATGTCGACCGCGATGAACAAGGAGCTCCGTCAGCTCGCCGCCGCCGGTGCGAAGGTCATCCAGATCGAGGAGCCGACGATCCACTTCACCGCCTGCTTCCACCCGGAGCAGAAGGAGCTGCTCGACTTCATGGTCGAGGCGTTCAACCACGAGGTGGAGGGCCTCGACGACGTCGAGCTCTGGATCCACACCTGCTGGGGCAACCCGAATATGCAGAAGGTGTATTCGGGCGAGTCGTACGAGAACTCGATCGACATCTACCTGAACCGGCTCAAGGGCGACGTCTGGACGATCGAGGCGACCGAGAACGAGCTCGCCCAGATCGACCTGTTCAAGCCGTATGCGTCAAACCTGTCGAAGAAGCTCGCCGTCGGCGTCGTCAGCCATCGCCAGCTCCAGGCCGATCTGCCGTCCGTCGTGGCCGGCCGCGCCCGGCGCGCGCTCGAGGTGATCCCGGCCGACAAGCTCATCCTGTCGAGCGACTGCGGCTTCGGACGCCAGGGGTTCAACCGGACGATCTCGTCGTACAAGGCCGCGGGGATCGCCCAGGGCCGAAACATCGTCCTGAACGAGCTCGGGTTGGAACCGCGCTACGTCGCTGCGGCCGATCCGTCGCTCCAACCCGACGTTCGCCCGAACCACGAGCCGATCACGCACCTGCCGGCGCCCTGGAGGTAGCCGCGCCCAATGGGACCGAACGGCTGAACGATCCAGCGGCCCGACCGCTCATACAGCCTGCAGGCACACGCTGGCGCGGTTGCGCGTGGGTTCGTCGTGCCATGGTGATCGAGGAGCTGGTGAATGGGCGGACCTGGTAGGACCATGCTCGGACGGCGGATTTCGGCGAACGTCTGGTCCACGACCTCGCCGGTCGCGATCGCGATTCTCGTTGTCGCCGGCTGCGGATCCGCCGCCGCTTCGGCAACACCATCGACGGGCGCAGGCGGCCCCAGATCCCCCAGCGCAGCCCCCACGGCGTCCGTGCCAGCAGCCGGGCTCGCCTCTCCATCGATCGCTCCGGTCTCGGCGTCGCCGGACGCACTCGCTCTCCTCCGACAGCCTATCGATCAGCTGGGCCGGCGGCTGGTGGCGACGATCGACGTCGGCGGCGTGCCCGAGTGGGTCGGCGCCGGGACGGACGCGATCTGGGTGACCAACCGCGCTCTCGGGAGCGTCCAACGCATCGACCCGACGCGCAACGCCATCGTCGGGTCGGTGCCCGTTGCCGAACCGTGCAACGGGTTCGCGTTCGGATTTGGCTCCGTCTGGACGGCCAGCTGCCACGATCAGGCTCTGGTCCGGATCGACCCGACCCGGAACGTGCTCGCGAAGACGATCCCGACCGCGATCGCCGCCGACGGCGAGGGCCAGGTCGCGGCCGCCTTCGGGTCCATCTGGATCGCCGGTGGCGACGGTCGGCTCCGACGGCTCGATCCCGCGTCCAACCGCTTCGTCGCGTCGCTCGCGGTGCCGATGGGTGCCGATGCGATCGTCGCCGGCAGGGACTCCATTTGGATCACCGATCCCGAGGGGAATGATGTCCTCCGGATCGATCCGGCCGCGAACAAGGTCAGCTGGCGCGTGAAGGTCGGCCCACACCCGCAGTTCATCGCCGCGGACTCGACCGCGGTCTGGGTGTTGAACCAGGACGATGGCACAGTGTCGCGGATCGACGCCGCTGCCGGGAGCGTCCGATCGATCGGCGCGGACTCGAAGGGTCGCGACGTCGGCTGCATCGGCGCGGGGCTCGGCTCATCGTGGGTGACGGTGCCCGATCTTCCCCTGACCCGGGTTGATGCCACGTCCATGTCCGTGACGGAGCAGTTCTCGGGTCCTGGCGGCGACTGCCTGACGACCGGATTCGGATCCGTATGGCTGGTGAACAACGCGCTGGGGACGGTGTCGCGGATCGCGCCCCCGAAATGACGCGAGCGCCTGACTCGACCTTCGGCGTGGCCGACCCGACGCTCCGTCAGCGGCCCTTCGAATACCCCGTCGCGGTGAGCTTGTCCCAGAGCGAGCCGGCGTTGTTGTTCTGGATGTGATCCATCATGTAGCCCTGCCCGACATCGACCGGGCCGAACTTGTGGTCGAACCGGACCTTGGCGATCGTCTCGTCGCGTGACCAGCCCTTCGCCACGGCGTCGGCGACGGCCGCCTTCCAGGTCATCAGCACGGTGCGCTGGGTCATGACGTAGTCGATCGTCTGGACCGGGCCGTGGCCGGGCACGACGTGGTCGACGTCGAGCGCCCGGATCCGCTCGAGCGCCTCGAGCCACTGGTCGACGTTCGAGGTCATCAGCCAGGTCTGGACCTCGCTGAAGATCGTGTCGCCGGTAAAGACGACGCGCTCCTCCGGCACGTGGACCGCAAGCTGGCCGGGCGTGTGGCCGGGCGTCCACAGGCAGTGGAACGTGTGATCGCCGACCTTGAGGGTCAGGTCGCCGGTGAACACCACGGTTCCGCGCGGGAGGTTGGCGTAGTAATCGTCGCGGTCCGGGATCAGCGGCGCCGCCTCGGGGTCATCGGTCGGGATCGCCTCGAGCGCGTAATTGAACGGGTCGAGGGCCGCGTTCGGGTCCATGAAGATGTCCCACAGCGCCTGATGGTTGACGACCTCGCCGGCGCCCCGGAACCACCAGTTGCCGAAGATGTGGTCGACGTGGTTCTCGGTGTTGATCAGGTAGCGGATCGGGCCGTGCGTCTCGGCCTCGGCGCGCATCGTGACCGCCCTGGTCGGCAGCTGTGGGGTGTCGATCACGACGACGCCCGCGGACGTGGTCACGAAGCTCGGATTGCAGCCGCGCAGGTTCGTGTTCGTGAACACATGGTCGGTGACGCGTTCCATCATCGATGCGGTCTCGGTCATCGGCTGTCCTTTACTGGGTTGCCGTGAGGCCGCCGTCGATCCCGAGGACGTGGCCTGTGACGAACGACGCGGCGTCCGAGCAGAGGAAGATCGCCGGTCCGACAAGGTCGTCGAGCTCGCCGATCCGGCGCAACGGGATCCGGTTGACGATGCCGGACTTGAACGCCGGGTCCGAGAGAAGCGTCGCGACCTGGGGCGTATCGACGAACGTCGGCATGATCGCGTTGACCCGGATCGCGTGCTTCGCCCACTCGGTCGCCCATTGCCGGGTCAGCGCGCTGATCGCGCCCTTCGCGGCGACGTAGGCCGAGTAGCCGGCATTGATCCCGAGCACCGATCGGACCGACGACAGGTTCAGGACGGTCCCGCCGTGGCCGTTCGCGATCATCGAGCGGACGGCCGCCTGGGTCGGCAGGATCGTGCTTCGGACGTTGAGTTCCATGATCCAATCCCAGCGATCGCGCGGATACTCCTCCGCCGCATGGAGGGCCGCCCCGGCGCCACCGCCCACGGCGTTGACGACGATGTCGACCTTGCCGAAGCGCGCGACGGTCTCTCCGACCATCCGCTCGCAGTCGGCCTCGACGGTCGCGTCGGCGACGATGGCCAGCCCCTCCGATCCGGCCGCCTCGACGCGGGCGACGGCCGCATCCAGCGTGTCAGCAGTCCGGCCGGCCACGGCAACCCGGGCTCCCGCGCCGGCGAACGCTTCGGCCATCGCCGCCCCGATGGCGCCGCCGCCGCCGCCGATCAGGGCGACCCGGCCTTCGAGGCTGAAGATGTCGAGCTGGCTCATCGGGCTCCCTCTGCCGTCCCGCCGGAGCGGCCCACGGACGGGCCGTTCGCGTATGATCGATCATCGATGATAGCCCGCGTCAACGGCTGACGTCAAAGCTCGGAGCGGGTCCGGGGCTGGTCGTGATCCGGTCCGGGGCCGGTCGCGCCGAGCCCCCGGTCAGCCCTACGATGGTCGCCAGCCAGGCAGCCCGCAACTTCGAGGATGCGCAGCGACATGACCCTGAACCTCAACGGCCTGATCCCCGCGACGGTCCTCCCGATGCACCCCGACGGGTCGATCGACGAGCCGGGCCTGCGCTCGTACATCGGTTGGGTCGTCGCCCAGGGGCCGGTGGCGCTCGCGATCAATGTGGACACGGGCGAGGGCCCCCACCTGACCCACGACGAGAAGGTCCGGATCCTGGGGATCGTCCGCGACGTGACCAATCTGCCGATCGTCGCGGGGCTCGCCGGCCCATCGACGGACGCCGCGGTCCGTCAGGCCCGCGATTTCCAGGCCGCCGGCGCGGACGCCCTGCTGGTGTTCCCGATCCCCGCGTACCTGAGCGAGCCCCTCGATGTCCGGGTGCCGGTCCGGTACCACGAGGCGATCGCCGCAGTCGGCCTGCCGCTGATCCTCTTCCAGCTCCAGCCGGCCCTCGCCGGGCTGAACTTCGCGCCGGACACGCTCCGGGCGATGGCCGCGGTCGATGGCGTCGTCGCGATCAAGGAGGCGTCGTTCGATGCCCGCCGGTTCGTCGACACGGCCCGCCTCATCGCCAATCTGCCCCGTCCGATCACCCTGCTGACCGGCAACGACAACTTCATCCTGGAGTCGTTCATGCTCGGCGCGACGGGCGCGCTGATCGGCTTCGGGGCGGTGATGACGCGCGAACAGGTCGAGATGATCGAGGCCTGGCAGGCGGGCCGGATCGACGAGGCCCGGGCGCTCGGGCAGCGGGTCCAGCGCCTGGCCGATGTCGTGTTTGCCGCGCCGGTCGGGGATTACCGGGTCCGGCTCAAGGAATGCCTCCGGATTCTTGGGGTCATCGAGGCGGCTCACGTCCGGCAGCCGCTGATGCCGCTCGGTGACGGGGAGCGGGCGATGCTCGCCGACGTCCTGGCCGAGGTCGGGCTGCGCGAGGGCCTGCCGGTCTGAGCGTCGTATCGGGGTCCCGCGGCCGCTGAGTCACCGAGCGACTCAGAAAGGCAAACTGCGAGCGTGGCAGGGTCGCAATTGAGGCGCAGCCGCGCACGCTGAGGCGCGATTTGAGTCACGTGCCGACTCCCGCTCACAAGCAAGCGACGGACGGCGACGGGGCGACGGACGGCGACGACGGTTCGGGCCAGAACAACGACAGCAAACGTTTGCTATTCTGCGAGAAGCCGCCCGTCTCGTCGTCCCTGATCGGCATTCCGGAAGGAGTCGTCCGTGGCCAGCGAACCCGCAGACGTCCTCGTCATCGGCGCCGGCGCGTCCGGCGGTGTCGTCGCCCTCCGGCTGGCCGAGGCGGGATTCAAGGTCGTCTGCCTCGAGCAGGGCGACTGGCTCGATCGCGCCGACTATCCCGGCAACAAGCTCGATTGGGAGCTGAAGGCCCGCAAGGACTGGGCGACCAGCCCGAATATCCGCGGCCTCGAGCGCGACTACCCGATCGTCGAGGACGACACCCCCGTCTCGCCCCTGATGTACAACGCCGTCGGCGGCTCGACGATCATCTTCGCCGGCGCCTGGCCGCGGGCGCTCCCGTCGGACTTTCGGGTCCGCTCGCTCGACGGCATCGCCGACGACTGGCCGATCGACTATTTCGAGCTCCTGCCGTACTTCTACCGGACCGACCGCCAGTTCGGGATCAGTGGGCTGCCCGGCGACCCGGCCTACCCGGCTGACACCGAGGACGCGCCGATGCCGCCGTTGCCGATCGGCGCGGCCGGGCTGAAGGTCGCCCGCGGGATGACAAAGCTCGGCTGGCACTGGTGGCCTGAGTTCAACTCGATCAACTCGGTTGCCTACGACGGGCGCCGGCCGTGCGTCCAGCGGAGCACCTGCCAGTCCGGCTGCAACGAGGGCGCCAAGGCGTCGACCGACCTGACCCACTGGCCGAAGGCCATCGGGCTCGGCGCGAAGCTGATCGCAGGTGCCCGGGTCAGCCGGATCGAGATGAACGAACGCGGCCTCGCGACCGGGGCCACGTGGATCGATCGCGACGGCGCCGAGCACTTCCAGGCGGCGCGTGTCGTCGTCGTCGCCGCGAACGCGATCGGGACGCCCAGGCTGCTGCTGCTCTCCGCCGGCACCGGCCATCCCGACGGCCTCGCGAACTCATCGGGGCTCGTCGGGAAGCGGCTGATGATGCACCCTTTCGCGAACGTCGCCGGGCTGTTCGAGGAGCCGCTCATGAGCTGGGCCGGCCAGTTCGGCGACCTGATCGAGAGCCTCGAGTTCTACGAGACCGACGAGAAGCGCGGCTTCGTCCGCGGCGCGCGCTGGGGCCTCGCCCCAACCGGCGGCCCGATCAACACCGCCCTTCCGAGCCGGGCCGGCGAGCAGGCGTGGGGTCCGGAGCACCACACCCACGTCCGGACCCATCTCGGTCACGGCGCCAACTGGGGCCTGTTCGCCGAGGACCTGCCTGACGAGGCGAACCACATCACCCTCTCGTCGAGCGTGACCGACTCGTCGGGGATCGCGGCGCCCGAGATCCACTACCGGATGTCGGACAACTCGCGCCGGATGCTCGACTTCCACATCGAGCGAGCCAAGGAATCGATGGACGCGGCAGGCGCCTACAAGATCGAGGTCGACCGGTTGATGCGATACTCCGGCTGGCATCTTCTCGGGACCGCCCGAATGGGCAACGACCCGACGACCTCGGTGCTGGATCGCTGGAACCGTTCCCACGACGTCCCCAACCTGTATGTCGTCGACGGCTCGTGCTTCGTCACCTCGTCCGGCGTCAATCCGACATCGACGATCGTGGCGATCGCCCTCCGCGCGGCCGATCACATGATCGAGACCCGCTTCGAGCAGCAGGTGCCGGTGTGAACGCGGATGCGATTGCGTCGGCCACCCTGAGCGACGCCGAGCTGGCGGTCCTCGAGGGGGTTGCCGGCCGCCTGATCCCAGCGGCGCACGGGATGCCCTCGGCAGCGGAGATCCTGACCGATGACCGGCTGCGGTTCGTCCTGGCCGCCCGGCCGGACCTCGCGGAGCCGATCAAGGCCGCCCTCCGAGCCGGTCTCGCGACCGACCCGGCCGAGCGCCTCGCGGAGCTCGCCACCGAGAACCCCGTGGCGCTCGGCGCCCTCCAGCTGGCGATCGTCGCCGGCTACTACACCGACAAGCGGGTCCGGGAGCTGATCGGCTACCCGGGCCAGGAGGCGCTCACGATCAAATCGTGGGAGCTGCCGCCGTACCTCGAGGAGGGCCTGATCGACGTGGTCCTTGCCCGGGGTCCGGTGTGGCGCGATCCGGCGACCGGCCAGCGAGCGGTCGTCGCAGATGCGCCGCGCACGTACGCGGAGCGGTTCGCCGAGCCGCGCGAAGGAGAGACCGATGGCCACGACCGCGCCTGAGACCCATGCCGCCGAGCAAGTCGGCTGGCTCGATTCATTCCTTGCGGACTGGCAGCCGGGGACCGGCGAGCCGCGCGAGACGCGCGAGCCCGCCACCGGACGGCCGCTCCTGACGCTGCCCCAGTCCACGGCCGACGACGTCGCCGGGGCCGCCGCCGCCGCGGCCGCCGCCCAACCGGCCTGGGCCGCGACGAGCTACGACGAGCGGGCCGCGATCCTCCGCCGTGCCGCCTTGATCTACGAGGCGCATCGGCCCGAGTTCGGGGCGTGGACCCAGCGCGAGACCGGGGCGGTCCACAGCAAGATGCACCACGAGCAGAACTTCGCCGTCGGCGAGCTGAACGCAGCCGCGACGATGCCGTTCCAGCCGTACGGCCAGCTCGTCCCGAGCGTGGTCCCGGGCCGCCTCTCGATGCTCCGGCGCGTCCCGGCCGGGGTCATCGGGGTGATCACCCCGTGGAACTCGCCGACGGTCCTTGCGATGCGGGTGGTCGGCCCGGCCCTGGCGGTCGGCAACGCGGTCATCCTGAAGCCGGATCCGCAGACGGCGGTCTGCGGCGGCGCGGTCTTTGCCGCGATCCTCCGCGAGGCCGGCCTGCCCGAGGGGCTGCTCCAGGTCGTCCTCGGCGGGGCCGACGTCGGCGAGGCGATCGTCACCGATCCGAACGTCACCCGGGTCTCGTTCACCGGTTCGACGAGCGCCGGCCGGCGGGTCGGCACGCTCGCCGGCGGGTTGCTCAAGCGGGTCAGCCTCGAGCTCGGCGGGAATAACGCATTCGTCGTCCTCGATGACGCCGACGTCGAGGCGGCCGCGTCTGCCGGCGCCTTCGCCACGTTCCAGTTCCAGGGGCAGGTCTGCTTCGCCACCGGTCGCCACATCGTCCACCGCAGCGTGGCCGAGGCGTACGTCGGCCTCCTCGCCGAGAAGGCGGAGCGGCTCCGTCTCGGCGACCCGTATCGGGAGGACGTCGACCTCGGTCCGATCGTCAACCAGCGCCAGCTCGAGCGGGTCGACGGGATCGTCCAGCGCTCGGTCGACGCCGGCGCCACCGTCGTCGCCGGCGGGACGCACGAGGGCCTGTTCTACCGGCCGACTGTCCTGACCGACGTGACCGCCGACCACGCGGTCTGGCGCGAGGAGATCTTCGGACCCGTGGCCCCGGTCGTCGTCTTCGACACCGACGAGGAGGCGCTCGCCCTCGCCAATGACAGCGAGTATGGCTTGACGGGTGCTGTCTACTCGCGCTCGATCTCCCGCGGGCTCGCCCTCGCCCAGCGAATGCGCTCGGGGATGGTTCACGTCAATGACCAGACGGTCAACGACGAAGCCACGATCCCGTTCGGTGGGATGGGCGCGTCAGGCAACGGGACGCGCTTCGGCGGGGCGGCCAACTGGGACGAGTTCACCGAGTGGCAATGGGTCACCGTCCGCGACGAGCCCAAGTCCTTCCCGTACCCGTACTGAGCGGCGACGTGGCATCGATCATCGAGGTGGCCCGGCTCGCGGGCGTGTCGACCGCGACGGCGTCGCGGGTCGTGTCGGCCTCCGATTACCCGGTCAGCCCGGCGACCCGGGAGCGGGTCCTCGAGGCGGCGCGGACGCTCGACTACGTCCCGAACGCCCTCGCCCGGGGGCTGTTGAAGAGCCGAGTCCCGGTCGTCGCGGTCATCGTCCACGACATCACCGACCCGTATTTCGCGGAGGTCGTCCGCGGCGTCGAGGACGGCGCCTCGGCCGCGGGCTTCCTCGTGATCACCTGCAGCTCCGAGCGCAACGCCGAGCGCGAGCGGTCCTACGTCCGGCTGCTCCGCTCGATCCAGGCGGCGGCGGTGGTCTTCGCCGGGAGCGGTCTCGACGATCCGGCCCTGAATGTCGAGATCGAGCGCCACCTCGCCGCGATGCAGGCCGACGGAGCGGCGATCGTCCATCTCTCGCCGCATGCGCTCGGTGAGCCCGAGGTCAGCGTCGACAACGCCGCCGGTGTCGCTGCGATGATTGCTGCCCTCGTCGGCCTGGGGCATCGCCGGATCGCCTTCCTGGCCGGGCCGCGGTCCCTGTTCGTCGCGCGGGAGCGGCTGGCAGGCTACCGCCGCGGGCTCGAGGCGGCCGCCATCCCGTTTGACGAGCAGCTGGTCGTCCGGACGAGCTTCGACCGGGAGGGCGGGGCGCTCGGTGTCGACACGCTGCTCGACGCCGGGACGCCGTTCACCGCGGTCTCGTGCGCGAACGATCTTCTTGCGCTCGGCGTCCTGGGCCGCCTGGCGGAGCTCAGGATCGCCGTCCCGGGCGCCGTGTCGGTGGCCGGCTTCGACGATATCTCGACGGCGTCCCTGACCGCGCCCAGCCTCTCGACCGTCCGGCTGCCGCTCCGCGAGCTCGGCCGGCGCGGCTTCGAGCAGGCCGATCGACGGCTGGCCGGCGAGGAGCCGGAGCGGGTGGTCCTGCCGACGGAGGTGATCCTCCGCGGTTCGACCGGAGCGCCGCCGATTGAGGCGCTGGTCGTCGAGGGCACGTCGACCGTTCCCGCCTCCTCCGCCTCGCCTGCCGCCTTGCCCGCCCTCGACGCGGCCGCCCGATGAGCGGCGTCCTCGCCGATCGGGTGGTCCTCGTCACCGGCAGCAGCCGCGGCATCGGCGCCGAGGTCGCCGTGAAGGCGGCCGCCGCCGGGGCCCGGGTCGCGATCCACTCGCGGACCGGCGGATCAGCGGCCGCCGCAACCCTGGCCCGGATCCGCAACCTCGGTGGAATGGCGGATGCGTTCGCCGCAGATGTCGCGGTCGGCGCCGAGGCGGAGGCCCTCGTCGGCCGGGTCATCGAGCGGTTCGGACAGCTCGACGCCCTCGTCAACAACGCCGGGCTGACCCAGGTCGGGCCGTTCCTCGAGCTCGAGGTCGCCGAGTGGGACGCGGTCATCGCGACCGACCTGAGCGCCGCCTTCCACACCTGCCGCGCGACCCTCCCGTCGATGGTCGAGCGGGGCAGCGGTGCGATCGTCAACGTCGCCTCCCGGCTCGGCCAGATGGGGATCGGCGAGACCGCCGCCTACAGCGCCGCGAAAGCGGGCCTGATCGGGCTGACGCGGTCCCTCGCCCGGGAGTTCGGCCCGCGCGGCATCCGAGTCAATGCCGTGGCCCCGGGCGTGACGATCACCGCGATGACGACCGATCTCGTCGACAGCGACGAGGGTCGGCGGCGGCTCCGCGACATGGCGCTGGGGCGCTTCGGCCGAGCCGACGAGGTCGCCGACGCGGTGATCTTCCTCCTCTCTGACGCGGCGAGCCTGTTCACCGGTCAGACCCTCAATCCGAATGGCGGGGGCTACATGCCATGAGATGCCAGAAGTGAGCAAGGTCATCGAGGTCCGCGACGCCGTCGGTCTCGTCGGCGATGGAGCGACGGTCGTCGTCGGCGGATCGGGGGCCGGGCACGCCCTGCCGCAGCGGTTCATCGACGAGCTGGCGGCGGTGTTCGCGGCCGAGGGTCGACCGCGCGACCTCACGACCGTCCGGGTGGTCGGGATCGGCGACTTTGCGGATCGCGGGTTCTCGCAGCTCGGGCTGCCCGGGCTCCAGCGCCGGACGATCGGCAGCAACATCGGCAACGAGCCCCGCCTCGGCGCGCTGGTCGAGGCCAACGAGATCGAGAGCTACTCGTTCCCGCAGGGCGTCCTGTCGCAGCTGATGCGCGAGATCGCGGCCGGGCGGCCCGGCCTCGTGACCCACGTCGGGCTCGGGACGTATGTCGATCCACGCCAGACCGGCGGCAAGCAGAACGCCCGGACGACCGAGGATCTCGTCGAGGTCGTCACCCTCCGCGGCCGGGAGTGGCTCCTCTTCCACGCCTTCCCGATCGACGTGGCGATCATTCGCGGCACGACCGCCGACGAAGACGGCAATCTCACGATGGAAGGCGAGGCCGTCCAGGGCGAGATGCTCGCGATGGCGATGGCCGCTCGGAACAGTGGCGGGATCGTCATTGCCCAGGTCCGCCAGCTCGCGACGCGGGGCAGCCTCCGGATGCGTGATGTGAAGGTCCCGGCGGCGCTCGTCGACCACGTCTACGTCGAGCCTGACCAGTGGCAGACCTACATCACCCGCGATTCGCCGTACTACGCCGGTGCCCAGCGCCGCCCGGTCCGGCCCGAGCCGCCGCTGCCGCTCGACGTCCGCAAGATCATCGCCCGTCGCTCCCTCCTCGAGTTCCCGCGCGGCGCGATCTGCAATCTCGGCTTCGGGATCAGCCAGCTGATCGGCCGGGTCGCATGGGAAGAGGGGATCACCGATCAGCTCGTCCTGACCGTCGAGCAGGGAATCTTCGGCGGGGTGCCCGTGGCCGGCAACGAGGGCGGCGCCGGGTTCAACTATCAGGCAATGATCGACCAGCCCTACATGTTCGACTTCTACGACGGCGGCGGGCTCGACATCGCGAGCCTGTCCTTCGCCGAGATCGACGCCGAGGGCAACGTCAACGTCCACGCCTTCGAGGGCCGAGTCCGGGGCCCGGGCGGCTTCCCGAACATCAGCGCCCGCACCCCGAAGATCAACTTCGTCGGGACGCTGACGGCCCAGGGGCTGGAGCTCGCGATCGACGGCGACGGCGTCCGCATTGTCCATGAGGGCAGCCTCGCCAAGTTCGTCCCGGAGGTCCGCCAGATCTCGTTCAACGGCCGGCTCGCCCGCGAGCGCGGCCAGCAGGTCCGCTATGTCACGGATCGGGCGGTGTTCGCCCTGGCCGACGACGGTCTGGTCCTGGCCGAGATCGCGCCCGGCATCGACCTCGAGCGGGACGTCCTCGGCCAGATGGGCTTCCGGCCGCGAGTCGCCGCCGACCTCCGGACGATGGACACCAGGATCTATGCGGCCGGGCCGATGGGTCTGGCGGCGGACTTCGGAGCGGCGCCGTGAGCGGTCGGGTCCATCTCGCGCTGAACCGGGTCGCGCTCCTCGAGCTCGACCACCCGTCCCTGAACATCGTCGACGGCGAGCTTCTCGCGGACCTCGATGCCGCGCTCCAGCAGCTGGAGCGTGCCGCGCCCGGCGACGTTCGAGCGGTGGTCGTCGCGGGCCGCGGCGAGCGGGCGTTCTCGGTCGGCTCGGACGTCAAGGAGTTCGAGGCCCATCGCGGGTCGCCGTCGGGCGGGCGCGAGCGCTTCGAGCTCGAGGCGCGGGTCGCCCAGCGGCTGGCTGGCCTGCCGATGCCGACGATCGCGGCGATCGAGGGGAATGCGCTCGGCGGCGGGCTCGAGCTGGCTCTCTGCTGCGACCTGCGGGTCGCTTCCGAACGGGCGAAGCTCGGCCTGCCCGAGGTCCGCCTGGCGGTCACCCCGAGCACGGGCGGGACGCAGCGCCTGCCGCGGATCGTGGGCATTGCCCGGGCGAAGGAGCTCCTCCTGACCGGTCGCGTCATCGAAGCCGCCGAGGCGGAGCGGATCGGCCTCGTCAACGAGGTCGTCCCGGCGGGCGCGGCCGTCGCCCGCGCCCGCGCGATCGGCGCGGAGATCGCCGACCGGGGCCCGCTCGCGGTCCGGGCGGTCAAGGCCCTCGTCGACGACGCACTGGATCGACCGCTGGCCGACGGCCACCGCGCCGAGGTCGAGACCTCGGTCCGGATCTTCGCGACCGACGATCTCCTCGAGGGCGCCCGGTCCTTTGTCGAGAAACGCCAACCGGATTACCACGGCCGCTGAGACGGCAACGAGCGAGAGGATGAGCCAGTGAGCGATGTCGGTCGGTTCGGGGTCTTCCTGCCCTCGTATGTCTGGGAGGGCGACGGACCGGAGCGTGCCCGCGGGATCAAGGCCTTCGCCCGGACGGTCGAGGAGCTCGGGTTCGACTCGCTGTTCGTGACCGACCACCTCCTCGTCGGGAAGCGGTTCTACTCGGTGAACTGGCTCGAGCCGATCCTCTCGCTGGCGGTCGCGGCCGGGGTGACCGAGCGGGTCCGGCTCGGGACCTCGATCCTGATCATGCCGCTGCGCAACCCGGTTCTCCTGGCCAAGGAGCTCGGCACACTCCAGTTCCTCAGTGACAACCGGGTCGTGCTGGGTGCCGGTGTCGGCTGGAACGACGCCGAGTACGAGGCCGTCGGCGTCCATAAGTCGGAGCGTGGCAAGCGGACCGACGAGATGCTCGACATCATGCTGCCCCTCCTGGCCGGTGAGACCGTCACGTACCACGGCCGCTACTACACGGTCGACGACGTGTTCATCGAGCCGCGGACCGGCGTCCGGCCGGCGCTGTGGGTCGGCGGCGGATCGCAGCTCGCGAACCCGAAGTCCCCGGACGTGCCGAAGTTCGTGGAGTCGGTCAAGGCCCGGACCCTACGGGCCGACGGCTGGATCCCGCGACCGACCTGTCCGCCGCCGGATATCGCCCGCGACTGGGACGAGCTGCAGACGACCTTCCGTGAGAACGGCCAGGACCCGGCGGAGCTGTCCGTCGCCCATGAGAACTTCCTCCACCTCGTGCTGACAAGTGATCCGGCGAAAGCCCGCGAGGAGCAACACCGTGCGTTCCTCAAGGTGATGAGCGGCGAACGCGGCCCCGACTACCTCGAGACGGTCTACCTGTTCGGGACGCCCGACGAGATCGTCGTGTCGCTCCAGGCGCGGGTCGACGCCGGAGTCGAGCAGTTCATCCTGCACACGATGACGCCGGACCCGAAGCAGCTCGAGGACTGGGTTCGCGAGATCATCCCGAACGTGACGTTCCCGCCGAGTGCCGGACCGGCCCGCAAGCCGAACCGGAGCGCGGTCGCCGTCCCCTCGTGAGGCGGTCGTGACCCGCCGGGTCGTTCTCCTCGGCAAGCCGCTCCGGCGCCGCCATTCCGTCGTCATGCACAACGCCGCGTTCGCCGCCGCCGGCATCGACGGACGGTACGAGCTGCTCGAGCTCGACGAGGCGGGCGTGGCGGCGGCGGTCGACGCGGCCCGCGGGCCCGGGTTTCTGGGGCTCGGGGTGACCGCGCCGTACAAGCCGCTCGCCGCGCGCCTCGTGGACGAGGTGGAGGATGACGCGCGGGTGATCGGCGCGGTCAACAACGTCATCCGGACCGATGACGGCCGCCTCGTCGGGATCAACACCGACGCGTCCGGGTTCCGGACCGCCGCCGAGCTGGCGATGGGCCGGCCACTGGCCGGAGCGGACATCTTCGTTGCGGGCGCCGGCGGGGCCGCTCACGCGGTCGTGTACGCCTGCCTGAACGCGGGCGCCCGGCGGGTCGTCGTCGGCAACCGGACCGCGGCGAGCGGGGCGAGGCTCCTCACGCGGTTCGCGGGCGTCGGCGAGGCGGAGCGGGCGGCCGTCCCGCTCAACGGCGCCGAGAGCGTCGACGCGCTGCAGTCCGCCGATCTCGCGGTCAATGCCACGACCGTTGGCATGGTCGATCCAGGAGCGGCATTCAACGTCGAGCTGCTGCCGCAGGGTGCGACCGTCTTCGATCTCGTCTACGTCCCCGCCGAGACGCCGCTCGTCGCGGCCGCCCGGGCGCGCGGCCTTCGGGCGGCGAACGGCTCCGAGATGCTGATTGCCCAGGCAGTGATCGCGTTCGAGCGCTGGACCGGCGTCGGCGGCATGACCGAGATCATGCGGGCCGCCGTCGCTCCGCTCCTTGCCGATCCGACGACGACGGCCTGATTCGATGCCGCTTCTCGTGCCCGAACCCGGTGCCATCTATACGGTCGGCCTGAACTATGTTGCGCCCGACGAATCACCCGGGAGCCGGTCCGAGCGGCCCCTGATCTACGGCAAGGCGCCCGCTTCTGTCCAGATCGGCGGCGGCCCGCTCGACTGGGATCGGACGGTCACGGCCAACGTCGACGCCGAGGTGGAACTCGGGGTCGTGATCGGCCGCGAGGCCTGGAACGTGAGTCCGGCCGCTGCGCTCGACCACGTGGCCGGCTGGACGATCGTGAACGATGTGTCGTCGCGCGACGGGTGGCTCGACGGCGATCAGTGGCTGATCGGCAAGTCGCTCCCCGGATTCTGTCCGGTCGGCCCGCGGCTCGTCGCCCGCGACGACCTCGACCCCGCCGACCTGCGGCTGGGCTGCACGATCAACGGCGAGCCGATCCAGGACGGCCGGACTTCGCAGATGCGATTCCCGATCGCCGAGATCGTCGCCTACCTGAGCCGTCACCTGGTGCTCCGCCCTGGCGACCTGGTCGCGACCGGCACCCCTGCTCGCCTGGCCACCCCGCCCGGCCCCGATCGCCATCTCCAGCCCGGCGACGTCGTGATCTGCTGGATCGAGGGGATCGGCCAGCTGACCACCACCGTGACCTGACCACCACCGAGACTTGACCACCACCGTGACCTGACCCCGACGAGCGAGGAGGACCGCATCGATGAAGCCGCCGACCGTGTTCCTGGGCGACATGACCAGCCCCGAGGTCGAGACGTTCCTGGCCGCCGGCTACGACACCGTCCTCGTCCCGACCGGCTCGACCGAGCAGCACGGGCCGCACGGGCCGCTCCTGACCGACGTCCTCGTCCCGACCGAGGTCGCCCGCCGGGTCGCCCCGCGGATCGGCGCGCTCATTGCCCCCGCGATCAATTACGGCCTGTCGTACCCGCACACGGGCTTCGTCGGGCTCGTCCAGATCCGGATCCCGACGTTCATGGCCCTGATCGAGGACGTCGCCGTGTCGCTCGCGACGGCCGGCTTCCGGAGGATCGTGTTCCTCAACGGCCACTACGACAACACCCTCGCGATCGCCTACGCCTGTGCCAACGGGGCGCCACGCCTGCCTGATGGCGTCCGGGCGTTTCCGGTCAACTACTGGGACGGGATGACCGCAGCGGAAGCGGCCGAGTTCTTCGACCCGGCCAACGGCCTCCATGCGAACAAGGGCGAGACGTCAGCGGTCATGGCGATCGACCCGGATCTTGTCGATCTCGACGCGGCGAACGCCGAGATGCCGCCATTCCCCGACGTCACGAACGGCGCCGCGGTCCACACCGCGTTCTTCTTCGCGACGCCGGGCTCGGTCCATCGGGCGACCCATTCGGGGACCTGGGGCGACGCCCGCGAGTCGAACGTCGAGTTCGGGCGGCGCTATCTCGACGTCGTCGAGGCGGCGACGATCCGGACGCTGGACGACATCGAGCGGACGTTCGCGGCGATGCCGGCTCGCTGACCTGCGGCCCGGCTCAGCCGGCGACGCCCGCGGACCAGGTGCCGGCGCGCATGACCCGCCGGACCCCCAGCCCGCCATCCAGCTCGACGAGGTCGGCCCGCTGACCCGGAGCCAGCCGACCCCGATCCGTCACGCCGAGCAGGGCGAGGGGATTGCGGCTTGCCGCCGCGACGGCAAACGGCAGCGCGAAGCCGGCCGCGACGAGATTGCGGACGGCACTGTCGAGCGCGATGACCGAGCCCGCGAGGGTCGCGGTTCCGAGAAGGGTCGCGCGGGCGGCGACGACCTCGATGGCGAGGCCGCCGATCGTACCGCGGCCGTCGCCCAGACCCGCCATCGGGATTCCGT
Organism: Candidatus Limnocylindrales bacterium; assembly: GCA_038204565.1. Taxonomy (GTDB): domain Bacteria; phylum Chloroflexota; class Limnocylindria; order Limnocylindrales; family CSP1-4; genus CF-46. Next base: position 13,646 of record JBBRCU010000037.1, on the reverse strand, counting down.
CGCTCACGAGGACCACTCGTCCCTCGGGCTTCGTCCGGGCGACGATCGGCCACAGCGCCGGGTGGACGTGTTCGCCGTCCGCAATGAGCTCGACCCAGAGCCGGTCATCGACCAGGGCGGCAACCGCGAGACCCGGCTCGTGGTGGTCGACCCCGGTCATCGCGTTGAAGAGGTGCGTCGTGGAGGTCGCGCCCGCCGCGATTCCCGCCCGGGCCTCCGCGAGCGTCGCCGCGGAGTGCCCGATCGAGACAACGATGCCACGCTCGCGGAGCCTCGCGATCAGGGCGAGGGCGCCCCGCAGCTCCGGTGCGATCGTGATCACCCGGAGGTCCTCGTGGAGCAGGGCCAGCTCGTCCTCGCCAACCTCGGCCGGGGTCCGCAGGACGGCCGGATCGTGGGCGCCGTGCCGGGACGGCGCGAGGAACGGGCCCTCGAGGTTGAACCCGAGCGGCGCCGCGCCATCCGCCGGGGCCAGCGGCATCCATGCCCGGACCCGATCGGCAAATTCGGCGAGGGCCGCCATCGGCGCGCTGACCGCGGTCGGCAGGAAGGACGTCACGCCGTGGCGGAGGAGATGGCGGGCCATTCCGTCGAGCGCGCCCTGGCCGCCCATCGCATCGTGGCCGCCGCCGCCGTGGACGTGGATGTCGACGAAACCCGGGGCGATGAACGAGCTGTCGCCCACGACATCGGAGCCGAGGTCGACCGAGACGATCACGCCGTCCGCGATCTCGATCGTTCCTGTCGCGATCCGATCGTCCAGGACGAGCCGGCCGCGAACGGTCCGGCGGCTCGTCATGACCCGGAGGCCGGCGCCGCCGGCGGGCACCGGCCCTCGACCTCGAAGGTGACGTCGAGCGCGTAGCGGTCGGCCCGGTAGACCGAATTGGTCGCCTCGATCGGGCGACCATGGCCGTCGACGACGACCCGCCGCTCGACGAGCAGGGGATCTCCGGCGCGCAGCCCGAGCAGGCGCGCTTCCTCGGCCGTGGCCGCCGCGGCGCCGATCGTGCCGGTACCGCGGGCGAGGGTGAAGCCGCCGAGCCGGAGGGCCTCGTGGAGCGAGCCACTCGTCAGGTCAGCCTGCATGACCGCGGTCGCGCAGGCCCCGACGAGAACCGCCGATTCCAGAGCGACCGGCTCGCCGTCGGCGAGCCGCAGCCGGCGGAGGCCGACGACCGGCTGGTGGACCGGGATGTCGAGCCGGGCCGCCTCCGTGTCGGTCGACGGCCGGATGACCCGGGCCAGGAGTCGCGAGGTCGGGACCCGTCCAGCCCGGAGCATCTCCTGGGTGAAGGTCATCAGGCGGTTCGCCCGGCGATGTGCGGGCGGGTTGGCGACGAAGCTGCCCCGTCCGGGCTCGCGCCGGATCAGGCCGTCCGCCGCGAGCCGCTCCATCGCGTTCCGGGCGGTCATCCGGCTGACGCCGAACTCCGCGCACAGGTCGGCGTCGGACGGCAGGCGCTCGCCCGGGTGGAGCGAGGAGACGCGCTCGCGGAGCGCCTGCTCGATCTGGCGGTACTGGGGGAGGTAGCTGGGGGCGGTCATGATCCCCCGCCGGCCGCGCCGCCCGTCCGGGCCGTGCCGCGTTCCGCGTGCTCCGCGCCGTGGATCGCCGCCCCGACGGCTCCGGCCCACGTCCCGAGCTCGGCCGCGACGATCTGGACCGCGTCAAGGGACGTCGTTCGGACGCGCTGCCGGAGCTCGGCCCGGATCGGTTCGATCAGGAGGTCCGTCGCCGGGGCGATGCCGCCGCCGAGGACGACCCGGTCCGGGGTCAGGGCCACGATCATGTTCCCGATCCCGATCCCGAGGTAACGCCCGATCTGGGCGATGCCTTCGACCGCCCGGGCGTCGCCGGCTCGAGCCCGGGCGATGCCCTCCTCCGCTGTCGAGGTCCCGCAGGCGGCCGCGATCTGGTCGGCCCGGGCAAATGCCTCGAGACAGCCGCGGTTGCCGCAGCCGCACCACGGCCCGTCCGGATCGATCGTCTGGTGGCCCAGCTCACCGGTCGTGCCGTCGTGGCCGAGGAGGACCCGGCCGTCGATCGCGATCACGCCGCCGATCCCGGTCCCGAGCGTGAACCCGATCATCGACGACGCGCCGCGCCCCGCCCCGAGGCGCAGCTCCGCGAGGCCGAATGCCCGGGCGTCGTTGATCAGCGCCGCCGCCAGGCCGAGCCCCGCGCCTACGGGACCCGCGACCGGTCGCCCGGCCCACGGCCCGGGCAGGTTCACCAGGAAGCGGACGGTGCCCGCGAGCGGGTCGTACAGGCCCGGGATCCCGATCCCGACCGAGGTCACCCCCGGCCACGCCGCGATCGCTGCAGCGCCGACCTCGGCGAGCCGCGGGACCACGGTGTCTGGTCCGCCGCCGGCCAGCGTCGGGACCTGGTCGTGCCCGAGCGAGCGCCAGGTGCCGCCGTCATGCTCGACGACGACCCACTTGATGTTCGTGCCCCCGAGGTCGAGGCCGAGATGTCGGCTCGCTGCGCGTCGGTCGGGCACCGGGATCATGTCTCTCCGGTGACGCGCGTGTACGCGGCTGCGACCAGCACCACGATCGAGCCGAAGACGATCTGGCGCCACGGCTCCGGCAGGATGATGCTCAGGAAGCCGGCCAGCACGGTCAGGATCAGGGCGCCGACGATCGTGCCCGAGTAGCCGCCGCGACCGCCCAGGATCGAGGTCCCGCCGATGACCGCGGCGGCGACCGACGGCAGCAGGTACGGCGTGACGAGGGTGACGCTGGCCGTGTTCGACAGACCCGACTGGAGCAGCCCGGCGACGGCCGCCAGCAGACCAGAGAGCATGTACAGCACGACCAGGACCTGCCAGGAGCGGACGCCGGACAGGCGGGCGGCCACCGGGTTGTCGCCGATCGCGTAGAGCATCCGGCCGTATCCGGTCCGTCTGAGCATCAGGATGAGGAGCACCGCGACGGGCACGAACACGGCGAGGTTGTTGGGGATCACCTCGGCGGTCAGGCCCGTGCCGATCGTCCGGATCTCCGCCGGCACGCCGGCCCCCGTCTGGACGCTCTGGAGCTGCCAGACGTTGGAGAAGCCGAACACGATCAGGCCCATCCCCAGCGTCATGATCAGCGGGTGGACGCGGAAAATGCCGATGCCGACCCCGCTCACGAGCCCGGCCAGGGCCGAGGCGGCGAGCGCGACGACGATCCCGAAGACCCAGCCGCCCGGCTGGTGGACGAAGGTCGCCGTGACGAACCCGGCCATCGACGCGATGTACCCGACGGACAGGTCGATCCCGCCGGTCAGCATCGTCACGGTCTGGCAGGCGCCCAGGATCGCCAGGACGGCCGCCTGCCGCACGGTGATCGCGGCCCAGTTCGGGCTGACCGTGCCCGGCCGGGCCAGCTCGACGATCGTGACGAGCAGGACGAGCAGGACGGTCAGCGGGATGAGCGGGTAGTCGCGCGGCAGGTTGCGCCACGCGGCCGGCCGGACCCGCGCCCGGTTCCTGGGGGTTTCGGTGGCCGCGGTCACGTCCGGCTCCTCCGCATCTGGATGAAGGTGCCGGCCATCAGCACGCCGATCAGGATGAAGCCCTGGGCGACGAGGCCGTAGTTGGAATTCACCCGCATGAACGTCATGTCGTCGCGGATCAGCTGGAGGACGACCACCGCGATCAGCGGGCCGAACACGCCACCGATGCCGCCCGCCATGCTGACCCCGCCCAGCACGACCGCGCCGATGCTGATCAGCACGTACGTCGGTTCCGGGACGGGACTCCCGATCCCAGTGCTGGCCGTCAGGGACAGCCCGGCGAACGCGCCGATGAAGCCGGTGATGACGTACGAGACGAGCTTCGTCCGGTTGACCGCCACGCCGCTCCGGAACGCGGCCAGGGGATTGCTGCCGATCGCGTAGAGCGACAGACCCAGGCGCGAGCGCGAGAGCGGGATCCAGACGACCGCGACGATGACGACCAGCACGACGGCCGCCTTGGGCAGCACGTCGATGCCCGCCGGTCCGACGACCAGATCCTTGAGCCACTGTGCGGCGCCGCCACCCGGCGCCGGCCGGACGAGCAGGGCCATGCCGGCGAACACGAACGAGGTCGCCAGCGTGACGATGATGTCGGGCACCTTCGTCACGACGACGAGCGCGCCGTTGATCGCGCCCAGCAGAACCCCGAGCAGGAGCACGCCGATGACGATTGCCGCGGCCGTTCCATCGCCCGGGTAGTCCTTCATCATCGTCGCCGCCACGCAGCTGGTGAGGGCCATCTGGGCGCTGATCGAGAGGTCGATGCCGCCGGAAATGACGACCACCGCCTGGGCCACGGCGGCGAGGGCCAGCGGCAGCACCGAGGTTGCCGTGGTCGACAGGCTGTCGAGGCCGTAGTTGGAATTCACGAACTTCGTGAACACGAGCAGCGCCGCGAGCAACGCGAGCAGACCCAGCGTCCACGTGTTGTCGCGCCCGAAGGACCTGATCAGATCCCTGGCGCCGGGTCGCGGCCCGGTCAGGCGTGCGGCGGAGGCGCTCATGGCCGCTCCGACGTCGGCGCGGGCAGCTGATCGGGCGCGGGCAGCTGATCGGGCGCGGGATCGACGACGGTCTCCACCGGGCCGGCGTCCGCCGCCGCTGCCGCGACCACTTCCTCCGGCAGGTCGGCGCCCGGCCTGAGGTTGTGGGCGGCGCGCAGCAGGGCCGCCTCATCCGCGCCGGCGGCAGGCATCTCGGCCACCACCCGGCCGCCGAAGATGACGATGACCCGATCGCAGGCGAGCTGGATCTCCTTCAGCTCCGAGGTGTACAGCAGGACCGCCGCTCCGGCGGCGGCCAGGTCGCGCAGCAGCACGTAGATCTGGCTCTTCGTCCGGATGTCGATGCCGCGGGTCGGATCGAAGCACAGCATCGTCTTGACGCCTCTCGCCACCCAGCGGGCGATCGTCACCTTCTGCTGGTTGCCGCCGGACAGGCGTCGAACCTCGCTCCCGGCACGGGCGTCGATTTGGAGGGTCTTCACGGCCTCATCGACCTTGCGCCCCTCCCGGCCCCGATTGATCCAGCCCCAGGTCGAGACGCGGGCCGAGAACGGGAGCGAGATGTTCTCGCGAACGGAGCGCTGCATCAGCAGGGCCTCGGCCCGGTCGGCGGCGACGTAGACCATGCCGATCCGGATCGCATCCGCCGGGTGGTGGAACGAGACGAGCGTGTCGTCGACGAGGAGCGAGCCGCTCGCCGGTCGCTCGGCACCCGACAGGATGTCGAACAGCTCGTCCTGGCCCTGGCCTTCGAGCGCGACGACCCCGAGGACCTCGCCCGGGTAGAGGTCGAAGGTCGCGTCGTGGAGCCGGCGATCGTCGCTGAGCTGACGGGCCGCGACGCGCGGAACATGGTCGCTCCGGCCGGCCGACGTCGCTGTGGGATCCCCGGGCGGGCCGAGCGCCGCGACGACCTCACCGAGCATCAGCTCGACCATCCGGTCTTCGGAGCCGGGGGTGATATCGACCACGCCGACGGTCTCGCCGTTGCGCAGCACGGTGGCGCGATTGCAGACCGCGGCGATCTCGATGAGTCGGTGCGAGATGAAGATGACAGATCGATCCGGGCCATGCCGCTGGATGACCTGGAGGACGCGTTCGGTCAGGTTCGCGGGCAGCGCGGCGGTGATCTCGTCGAGCAGCAGGACGTCGGGCTCGATCGCCAGCGCGCGGGCCAGGTCGACGATCCGCCGCGACGCCAGCGGCAGCCGCCGGGCAAGCGTCGACAGGTTCAGGTTCTCCAGCCCCAGCTCACTGAGCCAGTGGCGGAACGGCTCCAGCGGTGTCAGGGTCAGCCGCAGGTTGTCGCGGATGTCGAGATCGGGAATGACGGCGGGTTCCTGGTAGACCGAGACGATCCCGTTGCGGCGGGCCTCGGCGGGCGAGTGCGATGTGCGCTCGCGGCCGCGGACGACGATCCGGCCCGTGTCAGGACTGACCGCGCCCGTCAGGATCTTGACGAACGTGCTCTTGCCGGCACCGTTGGCGCCCATCAGGGCGTGGACCTCGCCCGGCCGGACCGAGAGCGAGGCGTTGTGGAGCGCGACGACGGCGCCGTAGGTCCTGGAGACGTCGGTCGCCTCGAGCAACAGGCCGGTGGTGGTGAGGGTGGTGGCAGTCATCGGTCCTGGTGAAGGTGCAGGGGGTGGAGGGACGCCGGCGGTGCCGGCGTCCCTCCACTGGGTCGCGATGGAGCTATGCGCCCTTGCAGGACGCGGGCACTCCGTTCGGATCGTAGTCGGTCCAGTTCGGGATCGACAGGCTGAGCGGCCAGAGCAGGTCCATGCCGGGGACGGCGATCCACTTCTGGAGGTCGGCCTTGCCGGTATCGGTGGAGTTGTCCAGGATCTGCGGGTCGAGCAGGACGGTGTTCGGGCGGCCGGCGCCGGCGCTCGCCGTGACGGTCGCACCCGACAGGAGCTTGTAGGCCATGTTCACGCCGGCGCCGCCGACGGACGCGGTGTTGGTCACCGCGGCGCCCACGAGGCCCGCATAGCCGGTCGGATCGAGAAGCTGCTTCACGAAGGCGCCGATGTCGGCGTCCGCGATCGGCACGAACTTCTTGTTGGCGGCCTTGATGGCGTCGACGATCTGCGCGCCCATGCCGGACGCCCAGATGCCCTGCACCTTGTCATAGCCGCCGCTGGCGATGAAGTCGTTGGTGATCTGGGTGGCCACGGCGGGATCCCAGCTTGTGAACGTGCCGCCCGGGTTGGCGACCTTGATGTCCGGGTACTTCTTCAGCATGTTGTTGAAGCCGATGTCGCGATCGGAGTCGGCCGGGTGGCCGGCGAGACCGCGGGTGTACCAGACGGTGCCCTTGCCGCCCATCGTCTTGAACAGCCACTCGGCACCGAGCTCGGCGTACTTGATCTGGTTGTTGTAGAGATTCCAGGTGTTCGGGTCGGTGACGTAGGCGTCAACCGAGACGGTCACGATTCCCTTGGCGTGCGCCTCGGCGAGGGCCGGGTTGAGCGCGTCGGGGTCGTTGGGGTTGAACACGATCGCGTTGACGTTCTGCGAGATCAGGGTGCGCAGGTCCGACAGCTGGCCCGCAGCGTCGGTGTTGCGATGGATAACGTTGATCCCGGAAATCTTGTCCTTGCCCAGGGCCGTGCCTTCCGCCTTGGCGGTGCAGACCTGCTCCTCGCGGAAGCCGTTGCCGACGCCGCCGCCGTTGGAGTACCCAACCGAGTACGGCGCCTTCGCGGCCGCGCCGCCCGATGCCCCGGGGCTGGAGCTGCACGCTGCCGCGACGACGGCGAGCGCCGCCATCCCGACGAGCAGCCGCGCCCGAGTCGATGCCTTGTCCATTCGTTCTCCTCCTTGCGAACGACGCGCCCGAATGGGTCGCGTCGACCAGTGTCTCTGCCCCCGACGCGTCGGGGGCCGCTCCACGTCGACTATCGGCGGCACCTCCTGCGCGTGATCCTCGGCACCATCAACCCTCCCTCGTGATGGCCCGGGCGATCCGCCGCGCGTGCTCTTGGTAGGCGCCGTCGAAGAGGTCCTGCGAGCGCTCGGCGCCTACGACCGAGGCTCGGGTGATGACCGGTGGCATCGCTCCGCGCTCGGTGAGCAGCTCGGCGGTACGCACCTTGATGGAGTTGACGATTGCGACGGCCGTGACCGTGGAGCCAGGGCCGACCGGCGTGTCCAGACCGGGCACATCGACCATCGCGTCCGCCGCGGGCGAGCACAGGTCGATGACGAGGTCCGCCTCGTCGAGCAGTCGCGAGCCGACCGCAGGGTCGACTGGCGATGACATCGACTGGCTGATCGACGTGACCGCGATGACGCGCAGGCCGCGTCGCCGCGCACCGCGCGCGATCTCGACCGGGACCGCGGTCGTGCCGCCGGCCGAGAAGACCATCATCACGTCCTTCGGGCCGAACGTGAAGTTGGAGAGGATGACCTCGGCCAGTCCCGGCATCCGCTCGATGAACATCGCCTGGCGCTGGCCGTTCGCCCCGACGACCTGGGTGTGGAACGTCATCGACAGCTCGACCATCGGGTTGAAACCCGGGTACGAGCCATAGCGCGGAAACATCTCCTCGACCGGGATTCGCGAGTGGCCGGTTCCGAAGAGGTGGACGAGGCCGTCGGCCGCGATCGCGTCGGCGGCCCACTGGCTGGCGGTCTCGATCGCGTCGGCCTGGGTGTCGCCGAGGCGCTGCAGCAGCTCGGCGGCGGCTGCCAGCCAGGGCAGGCTGCGGGTGGGGGACGGGGCCATGGTCATCGGGCCGCGATCAGTAGCCGGACTCGCCGACCGCCGCCGCGACCGGCGCCGCGCCGGCCTGCCGGGCCCGGAAGTCGTCGAGGATCGCCTTGGTCGCGGTCGCCCCGATCCGGGTCACCCCGAGGTTCATCACCTCGATCAGGGCGTCGAGCGTCCGGACGCCGCCGGCTGCCTTGACCTGGATGTGATCTGAAACGCTCCGGCGCATCAGGGCGAGATCCGCGTGGGTCGCGCCGGTCGCGGCGAACCCGGTCGAGGTCTTCACGAACTCCGCGCCGGCGGCCTCCGCGAGGTGGCACGCCCGGACGATCTCGGCATCGGTCAGATAGTGATTCTCGAAGATCACCTTGACGATCGCGCCGCCCGCGTGGGCAGCCTCGACGACCGCGGCGATGTCGGCCTGGACGTCCCGGTCGCGGCCGGATTTCAGGGCGCCGATGTCGATGACCATGTCGAGCTCGGCGGCTCCGTCGTCGAGAGCCTGGTGGGCCTCGAACACCTTGGTGGACGTCGTCGAGCTGCCGTGGGGGAATCCGATGACGGTCCCGACCTTGACGTCCGTCCCCGCGAGGATCGCGACAGCCCGCCGGACGTCGACCGGCCGGACGCAGACCGACGCGACGTCGTGTTCGGCCGCCAGCCGGCAGCCGGCCTCGACGAAGGCGTCATCGAGCTCCGGCCGGAGCAGCGAGTGATCGATCGTCTTGGCGATCTGTCGTTCGGTCAGGTTGTCGACGCTGAAGGGCATGTCACTCACTTGATGTAGGGCTGGAGCACGTCCCGGGCCAGGAGAAAGCCGCGCTTGATCAGCTCGTCGGTCTTCTCGAAGTCGCGGTCCTCGTGCTCGATGATCACGTCGCCGTCGTAGCCGGCCCGCCAGAGGGCGGCGAACAGGGGCGCCCATTCGACGTCACCGAGACCCGGCAGGCGCGGGACCTGCCAGCCGATCCCCAGCGAGAACACGCCGCGCTCGTAGAGGCCCTCGCGGTCGATCCAGAGGTCCTTCGCCTGGACGTGCAGGATGTGCGGCCCGAACTCGCGGATGAAGCAAGGGATGTCGATCATCTGGAGGATCAGGTGGCTCGGGTCGAAGTTGAGCCCGATCGTGCCGCCCCACTGCTCGAGGATCCGGCGCCAGATCCGGGGCGTCGTCGCGAGGTTGTGCCCGCCCGGCCATTCGTCGTTGCTGAAGAGCATCGGGCAGTTCTCGATCGTGATCTTCCGGCCGTGATCCGCGGCGAACGACACGATGGCGGGCCAGACGCGGAGCGCTTCCTCCCAGTTCTGGTCCTGGTTTTTCGAGGCGTCGGCACCCATGAAGGTGTTCACGAGCGGGACGTCCATCTTCTCGGCCGCGAGGATCACCCGCTGGAGGTGACCGATGACGGCGGCCCGATGATCCGGATCCGGGTGGAGCGGGTTCGGGTAGAAGCCGAGACCGGAGATGACCAGGCCCTTGCCGCGGATGTCGGCGGCGAGATGCGCGGCCTCGGACACCGACAGGTGATCGACGTCGATGTGAGACGTCCCGGCGTACCGCCGGCTGGGGCCGGAGGTCCGCGGCCAGCACGCGATCTCGATCGACTTGAAGCCGTTTGCGACGGTCCAGTCGACCACCTCGGCGAGGGGCGTTTTTGGGAACGGAGCAGTCAGCAGACCGAGTCTCATGGGCGTGCCTCCGCGAGGACGGGTGACCGGGCGACATCGATCCAGCGCCGTTCGGCGGCGCTGATCGCGATCGCGTCATTGACGAGCATCTCGTCGTGGCCGGCCGCGAAGTCGGCATAGGGAGGGTCGGGGTTCGGCCGGCCGGCGAGGACGTCGGCGTAGATCGCCCGGAACAGGGCGCCGAACGTGTCGCCGAAGCCCTCGACGTGGCCGCCGGGCAACGCCGCGGCCGCTCGGCCCGCCTCGCCCATCAGGGCCGGGTTGCGCAGCAGCAGCTCGTTCGGCCGATCGCGGTGGCCGAGCCACAGATGGTCCGGCGTCTCGGAATCCCACCATGCCGCGTCCGCGGACCCGTCGATCTCCCACTGCAGGGAGTTCTTCCGGCCGGCACTGATCTGCGACACGGCCACCGAGCCGCGAGCACCGTTGGCAAAGCGGAGGAGGAGCGTCGCCACATCTTCGGTGCCCATCGGCCGGGTGACCGTGTCCGCAGATCGATCGGTGGAGAACGTCGCGACCCGTCCGGACGGCTCCTGGCGGGCCGTCACGAACGTCGCGAGGTCGGCCATGACCGAGACGATCGGCTGACCGGTCACGAATGCCATGAGATCCAGCCAGTGTGAGCCGATGTCCCCGATGGCCCGGAGCGAGCCGCCCTGGTCCGGGTCGAGGCGCCAGTTCCAGTCGGTGTCATGCAGGAGCCAGTCCTGGAAGTAGTGGCCGGTGACGAAGCGAACGTCGCCGAGGTCGCCGGCCGCCACGCGCTCGCGCATGTGCTGGTGAAGCGGGTAGAACCGGATGTTGAAGTTGACGGCATTGACGAGTCCGCTGGCCGCAGCCTGCTCGACGAGCCCGGCCGATTCGCCGGCCGTCATCGCCAGCGGCTTCTCGCAGACCACATGCTTGCCGGCGGCGAGGATCGCCGCCGCCTGGGGGACGTGGAGATGGTTCGGGGAGGTGACGTGGACGACCTGGACGGCGGGGTCCGCGAGCACGTCCTCGAGCGATCGGTAGGCGTGGCCGACACTGAGGGCCTCGGCCCGCGCCGCGCCGCGCTCCGGCGTGCTGCCGAGGACGCCGCGCACGTCGACGCCGATCCGGCGCAGCTGCTCCACGTGGACGGTCCCGATGAAGCCCGTCCCGATGACGGCGGCACCGATGTCGGCGAACCTGCTCATCCAGCTCCTGACGATGACCGGCTGCCTCACGACAGGCGGCGGGTTGTCTAGACGTTCTAGAGCGAACTCGGATGGTATCGAGTCGATTTGGCGGCGGTCAAGGGTCGCCGGGCACGGCCCATTCGAACGACGATCATCGCACTTCGGCTCGTCCGGTGCAAAAGTGGCTGGATCCGCGAGCGCCACGCCGTATCATCGGAGCGATGGCCAGCCCGTTTCCTGACGAAGCCCTCGACGCCCTGGTCCTCGTCCTCGACGAAATCCGTCTTGGCCGCTCGAGATCGCGATCCGAGCTCGTCGAGCGGACGGGGCTCGGCCGGGCGATCGTCGCCCAGCGCGTCGGGCAGCTGATCGAGCGGGGCCTGGTGCTGGAAGGCGACCTCGGGCCGTCGACCGGCGGCCGTCCGCCGCGCCAGCTCACGTTCCGCGCCGATGCCGGGTACCTCCTCGTCGCGGACCTCGGCGCCACCAGCGTCGACGTCGCCCTGACCACGCTCGACGGCCGGATCCTCGGGCACCGCGACGAGCCGGCCGCGATCGAGGCCGGTCCGGACGCCGGCCTCGATCGGGTCGAGGCACTCTTCGACCAGCTGGTTGCGACCACCCAGCTCGTGCCGGGCCGGCTGTGGGGGATCGGGATCGCCGTCCCGGGTCCGGTCGAGTTCGCCACGGGCCGGCCGATCTCGCCGCCGATCATGCCCGGCTGGGACGGCTACCCGATCCGGGAGCGGTTCGCCGCCCGCCACGGCGCCCCGGTCTGGGTCGACAACGACGTCAACGTCCTGGCTCTCGGTGAATGGCGGTCGGGTGTCGCCGGCGGCCACCAGGACGTCGTCGTCGTGAAGATCGGGACCGGGATCGGCGCCGGGATCATCAGCGCTGGCCGGCTCCACCGCGGCGCCCAGGGCAGCGCCGGCGACGTCGGCCACATCCAGGTGACCGACGATCCAGCCGTCATCTGCCGCTGCGGCAACATCGGCTGCCTCGAGGCGCTCGCCGGCGGCGCGGCGCTCGGCGGTGCGGGGGAGGCAGCTGCCCGCGAGGGACGCTCGAGCCGGCTCCGGATCGCGCTCGACCAGCGCGGTGCCGTGACCGCCCAGGATGTCGCCCGCGCAGCGTCGGCGGGCGACCCGGTCGCGGTCGCGCTGCTCCTGGACGCAGGTCACAGGATCGGATCGATGCTCGCGAGCATCGTCAACTTCTTCAACCCGTCGCTGGTCGTGATCGGCGGCGGCGTCGCGAACAGCCCGGACCAGTTCCTCGCCTCGATCCGCGAGTCCGTCTACCGCCGCTCGCTGCCCCTCGCCACGCGTGACCTGTTGATCCAGCGCTCGTCGCTGGGCGGGCTGGCCGGCGTGATCGGGGCCTCGTCGATGGTCGTCGACGAGCTCTTCTCGCGCGGCGCGATCGGCCATTGGCTGGCGTCCGGCGATCCGACCGAGCTGGCGCCGGCCGGGTGAATCGACGTCAGCCGCCCGCCACGACCCGGTCGCTGAAGTCGCCCGTTGCGGGGTTCTTGAGGATCAGCTTGGTCCGGCCGTCCGGCAGGAGCTCGCGCTTGATCACGGTCTGGCCCTCGTAGGTCTCGGGCGTCCTGGCGATCCGCGGCGTCGTGCCGCCGCGCCACTCGAAGAGCTCGACGGGGACCCAGGCCCGGGTCTTCGCCGAGCGGAAGCAGGCGTCCATCACCGCGTTGACGACGTAGCCGTCGTAGAGCGTCTCGCGCGGCGCGCGGCCGGCCTCCATGGAATCGAACATGTCGCTGAACATGTCGACATAGCCGAGCTCCGCGATCTCGTCGCCGACTGGGAAGAGCCAGCCGGCGGACGTCTCGGCCTTCTCCGCCACGTAGCCCGCGCCACCACCGGCGGTGAACATCTCGAACCCGGTCCGCAGGAAGTGATTCAGCCAGATCGTGCCATGCGTGCCGGCAACCTCGTCGCGCAGATCCATCCCACCGCGGAACGTCCAGCTGACTTCGAACTGGCCGATCGCGCCGGACTCGAACCGGATCAGGGCGATCGCGTTGTCCTCGTCGTCGATCGGGTGGACGAGGGTATCGGTCGTGCACATGACCTCGACCGGCCGGTTCTCCTTGCCGACGAAGTTCCGGATGATCTCGATGCAATGGCAGCCGAGGTCGATGATCGCCCCGCCGCCCGTCAGGCGGCCGTCCCAGAACCACGCGCTGTGCGGGCCGGGATGGGTCTCCCGCGAGCGGACCCACGTGACGTCTCCGAGCGCGCCCTGCTCCACCGAGCGGACCGCCTTCAGGGTCTTCGGGGTGTAGCACAGATCCTCGAGGTACCCGCCGAACACGCCGGCCTTCTCGACGGACTCCAGGATCCGGCGCGCCTCCTCGGCCGTCCGGCCGAGCGGCTTCGTGCAGAGGACGGCCTTGCCGGCCGCCGCGGTGAGCGCCACCGCCTCCTCGTGGAGGAAGTTCGGCAGCCCGATGACGACCGTGTCGGTGTCGCCGTGCTCGATCGCCGCCTTCAGGTCGGTGGTGTGCTCGGGGATCGACCAGCGTTCGGCAAACGCGGCGC
>JBBRCU010000036.1:0-33672 GCA_038204565.1 Candidatus Limnocylindrales bacterium | reverse complement strand
GGCAACGTCTGGGGGATGCCCTTCGCGATGATCCTGGGCCACGGCGACGATGACCTCGTCGCGGCGTGTGATGGACCCACCGCCGAGGCCGGCGATGCGGCCCTCCTCGGTGGGCAGGTCCTCGACGAGCAGGAGTCGCGGATGCTCGCCGCAAGCCGAGTGGCCCATTTCGGCGCCGGGATGCTGGGGACCGACGCCGGCCTCGCTGCGCTCGAGGGCTGGGCGCGGACGGTCGCCCGACGCGTCGAGGCGTTCTACATCGCGTTCGATCTCGACGCCCTCGACGCAGCCGGCGACTGGGCCCTTGCCATGCCCGAACCCAATGGGATGTCGCTCGAGACGGCGATCGCCGCCGTCCTGACGATCGCCCGGGCCGGGCCGATCGCCGGCTTTGGCGCAACGGCGATCCGGTTCGGCCATGGCGGTGACCCGGATCGCACGGTTGACGCGGTCGTCCGCCTTACCGACGCGGCGCTGGCCCAGGCCTGACCAGCGCCGGCGCTCGGTCACGAAACGACCCTCGTCCGGCAGGACGAGGGTCGGTCGGGAGGATCGAACGATCCGGCGGCGCCCACCGCCCGGCGCCTTCGGTCAGTCGATCCGCTCGAGGAGGACCATCGGGATCACCCGGTCGGTCTTCTTCGGGTACTCGCCGAACTCCGGCAGGTGAGCCACATGTTCGATCCAGAGGCGGTCTCGCTCGGCGCCGCTGGTGATCACCGCGTGGACCGGAACCGTCTTGTTGTCGACCTCGATCGTCACCTCGGGGTGGGCCTCGAGGTTGCGGAACCACGACGGGTCCTTCGGATCGCCGCCTTTCGAGGCCGCGATCGCCCAACGGTCGCCGTCCCGGTGGTATGTCACGATCGCGGTGCGCGGCTCGCCGCTCTTGGCGCCGATCGAGGTCAGGATGATGAGCGGCTTGCCGGCCATCGGGCCCGACGTGGGCCGGCCGCCGTGCTCGCGCATGTCGGCGATGAGGTTCCGGGTCCAAGCCGCGGGATCCCAATCAGTCATGGTTCGTGTCGTCTCCGTCCGCGAAGTTGCCGGTGGTCGTTGCCGACGCAACGATGCCACGGATCGGCGCCCCTTGCCTGCGGCGCCTCAGGCTGACAACTCCGCCGGCGTCAGGTGGAGCTCCGCGAGCACCCCGTCGCGCTCGATCGTGACTTCGATGGAGCGCCCGACGAGGTCCCCGACCAGCCACCGCTGGAGGTCGCCGACACCGGCGATCGGGCGGCCGTCGAGCGACACGATCAGGTCGCCCGCCCGGACGCCGGCGGCGGCCGCCGGACTGCCGTCGAGGAGCTGGACGACTTCGAGGCCGGCCGTGCGGCCGAGCTGCTCGGCAAGGGCGGCCGCCAGACGCCGGGTCCCGCCGACGATCCCAAGATAGGCTCGACGGACGCGGCCGTCCCGGATCAGCGCGGCGAGGATATGGCGGGTCGCCGCGTCGATCGGCACCGCCAGCCCGAGACCGACACCGGCGACCGCGGTGTTGATCCCGACCACCCGGCCACGGACGTCGGCGAGGGCGCCGCCCGAGTTGCCCGGATTGAGCGCAGCATCGGTCTGGATGACGTTCTCGACCAGGCGGCTGGCCTGGCCGTCGCGGGCCGCGAGCGACCGGCCGAGGGCGCTGACGACGCCGGCGGTCACAGAGCCGCCGAAGCCGAGGGGATTTCCGATCGCGACGACCAGCTGGCCGACCCGGAGGCGAGCGGCGTCACCGAACGGCGCGGCGACGAGCCCGCTGCCCGATGCCCGGACGATCGCGAGATCCGAGAGAGGGTCGCGCCCGACGACCTCGAACGAGAGCTCGTCGCCGTCGACGAACGTGGCGGTTCCCCGGTCCGCGCCGGCGACGACGTGGGCGTTCGTGACGAGGAAGCCGTCCGGGGTCAAGGCGACGGCCGAGCCGCTGCCACCGCCCCAGCCGCCGTTCCGCCGAGCGACCCGGAGGCTCGCGACGGACGGGATCAGGCGGGCGGCGGCCGTGCTCACAGCCGTCGAATACGCGTCGAGCGCCTCGTCCTCGCTCGCCGCGGTCAGGACCTCATCGGCGGAATCCATCGCCGGTGGGTCGGCCGCGACGGCCGCCGCGAGGTCCTCGGGTTCGAGCTCGCGCAGCGCGACCATCGCCTCAGGCCTCGCCCGACGCGTCCGTCGCGCCGCCGACGCTGACGGTCCGCTCCTCGTCGCCGCGAACGATCTTGAGGGCGATGGGCATCCCGGCCTCGGCCAGGATCGCCGGCAGGCTGTCGACGTCCGCCAGCGGCTTCCCGGCCGCCTCGACGAGCAGGTCGCCCTCGCGGATTCCGGCCCGGTCGGCCGGGCTGCCGTCCTCGACTCCGCGGACGAGCAGGCCCTCGCGGTCGGCCAGGCCCACCGACCGGCGGAGCCGCTGGGCGACTGCCGACGGAGCGACTGCGATCCCGAGTCGGGGCCGGCTGACGGACTCGCCCCGGGCAAGGGCGTCGACTCGCTCCCGGAAGGCGGCATCGGCCGGCCGGGCCAGATAGAAGCCCTCGCCGATCCGGTTCGTGTTCAGGGCAACGAGCCGGCCGTCGCCATCGACGAGCGGGCCGCCCGACGAGCCCGATGCGAGGGGCGCCGTGTGCTCGAGGCTGCCCCCGATCCGGCTTCCGCCGGGGCCGCGGAACGTCTGCTCGATCGCGGACACCGTACCGGCGGTGACGCGGGCCGGACCGGCACCGGTCGACGCCAGCCCGAACACGACATCGCCGATCGCCGCCTCGCCGTCGGACCAGACGAGGGCGGTCGCTCCGATCGTGTCGATCTCGATCACCGCGAGGTCACCGTCGGGGTCCACGGCCCGGACCTTGCCGCGTTCGGAGCGGCCATCACGGAACGTGACGGTGACCTCGTCGCCGCGGAGGTTGTGGGCGTTCGTGAGGACGCGGCCGGCGGCGATGACGACGCCGCTACCACGATGGTGCTGACCGATGCCCACGACGCCGGGCCCGGCCGACTCGTGAACGCTGCGGATGGCGGTGGACAGATCGTCGAGGACGGACATCGGGGGTTGGTGCTCCGGTTCGCGCGGGAAGTGACGGCCGAGGTGGCGTTCTCGCCGGCGGTCAGTAGTCAGTTGCAATGCGCAACATACAACTGACTCAGCAACGGCGCAAGCCCCTGCGATACGATGCCGGGATGACCGCAGCCGGCCCGCCGACGACCCCGTCTCCGACAGGCCTCGAGGCCGCCCTCGACCGGGTCGCTGACCGCTGGTCACTCCTGGTCGTCGACGCCCTGCTCGACGGTCCGCGCCGATTTGGCGAGCTCCGCGAGGCCTTGCCCGGGATCGCCCCGAACATCCTCACGGATCGGCTTCGCCGTCTCGAGCGCGAGCGAATCCTTCAATCGACGCCGTACAGCACCCGGCCGCCACGGATGGAGTACCGCCTCACGGGTGACGGCCGCGACCTCGCGTCGGCGCTGCGACTCCTGGCCGACTGGGGCAGCCGCCGGACCGGCGGCGAGCCGCTCCGGCACGACCGCTGCGGAACACCGATCGAGGCCCGCTGGTTCTGCCCGACCTGTGCTGTCGCGGTTGGCGACGCCGAGATCAGCGGTGCCGAGGAGACGCGTCTGGTCTGAGGCCCGGAGCTGGCGAACCTGCGTCGACCGGCCGCTCGGGCTCTGCGCGAGATCAGGCCCAGGTCAGGTCTTGGTCCCGACCACGAGGACGCCCTTGACCGCTGGGTAGCTCGAGTAGTACCGCTCCGTCCAATGGAGCTTGCCGTGGTCGTAGATGGTCACGGTCACCCACACCTTGGCGCCGTCCGCCGGACCGTTGTTTCGGAAGAAGTAGCCCACAGGCTTGGTCGGATCCTTCACGACGGTGTCAATCGCGATCGGGCCAGGCTGGATGACCTGGTCGCTGATCTTGTAGGTCCGGCCGTTCGGCACACTCCAGATCCTGAACGTGATCCAGCGCTTGCCGCCGGCGTTGGTGATGATCCGCTGGATCAGGATCGGGTACTTCGTGTCGTTCCTGAAGCTCATGGTCTGCTTGGCCGAACCGACGATCCAGACCGTGGCGTCGAGGCCCGGCGGGTACCGGTTGATGTACTCGTTGTGGTTCTGTCGGGCCAGCGGCACCATGCCTGCCCGGAATGCGGCGTTGAACAGCGTCGTGGAGGTGGTGCAGATGCCGCCGCCGAACGCGCCGGTGACGGTGATCTTTCCGCCCTCGATCGCATTTCCCGGGCCGGTGCCCGGGAGCTTGCGCAGGTCGCCGACGACTTTCCAGAAGTCGAAGACTCCGCCGGCCGGCACGACCGTGCCGTTGATCTTCGTGGCCGGCGCCTCGATGTTCCCGCCCCAGTGGTTGTTGACGAGGACGAAGTAGTAGACGCTGAACCAGCTGATGGGCACCATCTTGGCGGCGAACGCCGTGGCCGCGGCCGTGGTCAGCTTCGGGTTGACGGCCTTGACGACGGCCGCGACAGGCCAGGCTGCCGCGCCTGCCCGGCGGGCCCCGATCTCGCTGACGATCGCGGCCTTCATGCCGGCAGCGTTGAGCGTTCGACCCTCGCGGCTGGTGCCGCGGACGACGACGTGTCGGCCGACCAGTTCCAGGCCCGCGTCCTGCGCGGTCTGGTTGACCTTCCCGGCCACGGTCTCGAGGATCGGGTCGAGGCCCGACTCCTGAACGACCGGGGTGATGCTCCCGTCGCCCGCGGTCGAGAAGGAGATCAGCGGCGCGAGGCTCCGCCGCGCGATCGTCCAGCTGTCGTTGCCCCGGTTGACGACCACGTCGGCTGCCATTCGATTCGCGGCCGCCTGCGCTGCCTCGGCCGAGGCGGTCGCGACTGCGGGGGTCAGCGACTCGATCGGCACGGCCATCGTGATCGACGCCGGCGTGCCGCGCGCCAGGAGCTGTTCGTCAAGCGCGGCGAGCAGGGCCGCCTTGTCCACGGCGCGACCGACCGATGCGGGGGAGACGCTGAACGTCCCGTCCCGGCTGGCGGACACGGAAGCGTCCGTGGAGGTCTGGTCGATCTTCGCGGCGAGAGTCTCGACGGCGGCCACCAGCTTGTCGCGATCGTATACAACGGCTGAGCCGAGGGTCACGCCGTTGATCGCGGCCCGCGGTGCGCCGATGAGGTTTGCGAGAGGCTCGCGGTGGTGGCCTGCCGCGAATGCGGCGTCCAGCAGCGCCGCGGTGTCGGGGCGACGGCGAAGGTCGGCGTAGCTGATGGACGTGAACTGGCCGTCCGGCCCGCTGAGAGTGATCTGCCCGGCGCCCAGCCACCCATCGGTACTCGCGATCTTCGCCTCCGCCTGCTCGCGGGTGAGCCCGCCGAGCTCCGTGCTGCCGACCCGGACACCGGGCAGGATCCGGCCGTCGTACTGCTGGGCCCAGGCGTACAGGGCGCCGACGCCGACGCCCAAGGCGAGCAGGACGCCCAACACGACCGAGACGCCGAAGCGGAGGGCAAGCGACCCGCGGCGCCGAGGCCGCGCCGGGGGTCCGGCGACGGTCACGGCAGCAGCGAGGGGCAGCACCGGCACGGCATCGACCCCGGGCTCCTCGGTCGGCGCTGCGTCCGCCGGGGTGGTCTCGATCAGGTCGCCACGTGCAGGCGCATCGGCGGCGGTCGAATCAGGTCGGGTGCGGTCAGCGGTTGACGATCCGGCTGTGCCGGCATCAGCCGCCAACGGGCCCGGCTCGTCGGCAACCGGGCGGTCGCTCGGCTCGTCACGCCGGACGAGCGCCGCGAGCTCTGGGTCACCGGCGGGCGTCTCGATGCCAGGTGTGGAGGCTTCGGGGGCCCGGTCGGCGGCGGAGTTCGGGAGGTCTGTCATCTGAGGTTCATACTCGGTAAGCCGGCTGCGGGACTTGCCGCATCAAGGCTGGACATCCTACGCGGCCGAGGGAAGCGCGACGCTGGCCTGGGCTCGTTCGAGACGATCGATGCAGGCCCGACGTGACGCGGCGTCCCCCGGCCCGCATCAGGCGCCGCGCGGAAGGACGACGATCCGCCGGTTCGGCTCCTCGCCGATCGACTGGGTGGCGACCTGCTGATGATCGCGCAGGGCGAGGTGGATCCAGCGTCGCTCGAGGGCCGGCATCGGCTCGAGCTGGACCATCTTGCCGGTCTCCTCGACGCGGGCGGCGGCCCGGTTCGCGAGATCACGCAGCTGGCGCTCGCGCCGTCCACGGTAGTCCTCGACGTCGACGAGCACCCGGGTCCATTCGCCCATCCGCCGCGACAGCATCAGGTTGACGAGATGCTGGAGCGCAGACAGCCGCTCGCCCTTGCGGCCGATCAGCGAACCGAGGGCCTCCCGGCCATCCGGGTCGGCGACGACGTTGAGACGGCTCGTGTCGCCGGTCTCGACGTCGACCTTGACGGCGAAGCCGATGTGGCGCATCAGCTCCTCGAGGATCTCCTTGCCGGCGGCGAGCGCCTCGGGCGACGCCTCGGCCGCTTCGAGATCCGCCCGCTCGGCGGCGAGGGAGCCGCGCGCGGCCTGGACTTCGGCGGCCTCGGTTGCGTTCAGGCCAGAGCCACCGGCGCCCTCTCGAGGTCCGCGTTCGGGGCGGTCGCCGCGCGGGGCACGATCGGGCCGTGGGCCGCGCTCGGGGCGATCGGGCCGGGGCGCTCGGTCGGCGCTCTCGACCATCGGCGCACCGGCCTCGGCGGTCGGCGTGAGATCGCGCGGCGCCGAATCACGACGGGGGCCGGCAGGCCCACCGGAGCCACGGTCGTCCCGGCGCGGGCCGTCGTCCCGGCGCGGGCCGTCGTCCCGGCGCGGCGCTCGATCGCCGCCACGGTCGCGGTCGCCGCCCCGGAAACCGGCTCGATCGCCGGAGCCTGCGCGGTCGTCCCGGCGCGGGCCTCGATCAGCGAACCCGCGATCCTCTCGGGGTGGGGCCGGCGGAAGCGGAGTCGCCGCAGCGGCCTCGCGCTTCGGGGCCGTGCCACCGAGCGCGGCCCGCGGCGCGGCGACGATCCGGGCGGGCTCGGCGCCCATCCCGAGGACTCCGCGGCTGCCCGCGGTCAGGATCTCGAAGTCGAGGTCGTTCAACTCGACGCCGAACTCCTCCCGGGCGACCTTGAGCGCCTCTTCCACGCTCTTGCCCGTGAACTCTCGGTACGCACTCATCAGCGGCGTCTCCCTCGGCGGCCTTGGCGGCCGCGTTCCTTGTGGCGAATGGTCTTGTCGACCTGGGCGGCCCGGCCGGCGCTCCCGCCCAGGGGCGAGGTCGGCGGTCGGGTCTTCGGATCGACCGGCGGCGGCATCGTGACCGGGAAGCGGGGCTTGTGCCCATCGGCGAATCCTGGCCTCCAGCCGAACAACGGGAACATCCCGCCCCAGCCGATGATCAGGTACTGCTGGATGATCGAGAAGACGGTCGACGTGATCCAGTAGAGGAACAGGCCGGCCGGCAGGAAGCTGCCATAGATCAGCGAGATGAACGGGAAGATGTAGGCCATCTGACGCTGGATCTTGTACTGGGGGTCGTCGGCCATCGCCGGATCGTGCGGCGGCAGGGTCATCCGCGACTGGACGAGTTGGACGAGCGACGAGACGACCGCGAAGGCGCTCAAGCCGGACAGCATCGACCCGGTCGTTCCGATGATGACCTCGGGCTTGCCCCAGTCGAAGCCGAACGCCTTCGGGTCGAGGCACGGATTCAGGACGTGGCCGGCGGCATCGACGATGGCCGTCGCCTGGCAATGCAGGTCGATGATCCGGAAGCCGAACAGGTCGAGCATGGCCTGCGGGTTGAAGTTCTGGAGGCCCTGACTGAACACCTGGTACATCGGGATCAGCAGGAAGATCTGGAGGATGGCCGGCAGGCAGCCCGAGGCCGGGTTGATCCCACGCTCGGCGTAGAGCTGGCGTTGCGCCTCCTGCTGCTTCAGGCGGTCGCCCTTGAAGCGGCGCTGGATCTCCTTGACCTCGGGCGCCAGCATCTGGGTCCGCTTCGTGGAGACGGTCTGGCGGCGGAAGACCGGGATCAGGACGATCCGGATGATGATCGTCATCAGGATGATGGCGACGGCGATGTTGCCCGTGACCTTGTCGAGGACGGTGAGCAGGATGAAGAACGCCTGGTACAGCGGCGTGAACGCCCAGGCGAGGAGGTTTAGCGGATTGTCCGGGCGGGCCGGCTCGAGCGGAATCGCGGCCTGCGGGGTCGGGGTCACCGCGGGTGCGCCGCTGGCCCCCGGAGATCCGACAGGGCCACCGGCGCAGGCGGCGAGGAGGACAGCGAGCGCGACGAGGCCGAGGAGCGGAAGGAGCCGGACGAAGCTCGAACGGAGGCGCCGGAGTGTCACGTGGTCCTCGTCTGGTTGCCTAGCGAACCGGGTCGTAACCGCCGGGGTGACCCGGATGGCAGCGAGCGATCCTGCGCATTCCCATCCAGCTGCCGCGGATGAGGCCGTACTTGTCGATCGCCTGCTCGGTGTAGCGCGAACAGGAGGGCTCGTAGCGGCAGCTCGAGGGCAACCACCCGAACAGGATCCGGTAGACCCTGATGGCGCCGATCCCGATCCGCTTCACGTGTCCGCCTGACCTTCCACGACACCGCCACGCCGGAGGATCCGTCGCAACGTCTCCACCAGGCTCCGGTAGTCGGTCTCGACGATCGCCGGACGGGCGATGATCA
Source organism: Candidatus Limnocylindrales bacterium (assembly GCA_038204565.1). GTDB lineage: Bacteria > Chloroflexota > Limnocylindria > Limnocylindrales > CSP1-4 > CF-46. The sequence goes on along the minus strand of JBBRCU010000036.1, from coordinate 25,019 downwards.
GGACGTCCCAGCCGGGCTGGAACGAGGGCGCCATCGCCCTGAGACCCTCGCGGAGCCGGCGCCGGACGCGGTTGCGGACCACGGCACCGCCCAACTTCCGGCCTGTCGCCAGACCGAACCGGGTCGTCTCGAGGTCCGTTCGCAGGAACCTGGCGGTGAGGATCGGGTGGGACCGGATGGTCCCGGCCTGCAGCGCCGCGAACTCCTGCGGACGGGAGAGCATCACGAGCCGCGGCGGATGCGGGCCGCGCTCGTTCGTCAGGCCGTCAGTCGCTTTCGACCCCTGGCCCGCCTAGCGGCGACGATGCGACGCCCGCCGGGCGTCCTCATCCGGGCGCGGAAGCCGTGCTCCTTCGCGCGATGCCGCTTCTTGGGCTGATAGGTCTGCTTCATCGGGACTGTGCGCGATCCTCTCCGCTGGGCCCCGGGTCGACATCCGACCCCTGAAGGCACACAAACGCGCCATGCGCCCACATGAGCGCGTTGGCGCGTTCGTCGTCCGGCCGATGATATGCCCGGCTCTTCGAGGGTGTCAAACGGCCGACGGACCGTCTGCGAGCGCTCGGCCCGGCTTGTCCGGCAGCTCAGTTGCGATACCCCCTGGGAGTATGTCGGAATCGCCTTGCGACGCCCGCCGGGCCGGTGCTATTCTCACCGGGCCTTCGGCGCCGGGACGCTCGCGGGTCAGCCCCATTCTCCCCGTGCGGGATGGATCCTGGAGCGTCGTCCGCTCGTGTCGGCGACCCTTCCGGAGCCAGTGTGCTTCGTCCTCAGCGGCCTCGCGCGCGGCTTTCCCGAACGAGCCGAGACATTCGTTTCAACCACCACGGAATCGGGACATCATCGACCGAATGGATGCCAAGCAGGTCTGGCGCGCCGCGCTCGGCGAGCTCCAGGTGTCATTGTCGCCGGCGAACTTCGAGACCTGGCTGCGCGACACGCAGCTGATCGACGTCGACGAGCAGCGTTTCCGGATCGCCGTCCCCAACGGGTTCGCCAAGGACTGGCTCGAGAACCGCTATCGCTCGCTCATCAGCCAGACCCTCGCCCGGATCGTCGGCTACAGCGTCCAGGTCGAGTTCACGATCGTCGCCGTCGAGGCACCGGCGGCCGACGCGGCGCCGGTCGGTCCCGCTGTCCCGTCGCCGCAGGTCCGGCTGGAGCCCGGGCGCGTCGGTGGCGAGGGCGCAGCCGCCAACCTGAACCCCCGCTACACCTTCGCCAACTTCATCGTCGGCTCGGCCAATCGCCTCGCTCACGCGGCCAGCCTGTCGGTCGCCGAACGCCCGGGCCACGCCTACAACCCGCTGTTCCTGTACGGCGGCGTCGGCCTCGGCACGACCCACCTGATGCACGCGATCGGCAGCCAGGTCGCTGCTCGCTTCCCGCGCAAGCGGATCGTCTATGCGACGAGCGAGAAGTTCACCAACGAGTTCATCACCTCGATCCAGCAGGGCAAGATCGACGAGTTCCGGGCCCGCTACCGCCGGATCGATCTGCTCCTGATCGATGACATCCAGTTCATCGCCGACAAGGAACGGACCCAGGAAGAGTTCTTCCACACCTTCAACGCGATCCACGAGGACGGCAAGCAGATCGTCCTGAGCTCGGATCGGCCGCCGAAGGCGATCCTGACCCTCGAGGAGCGGCTCCGATCGCGCTTCGAGTGGGGCCTGATCGCCGACCTCACGGCACCGGATCTCGAGACCAGGATCGCGATCCTGCGGGCCAAGGCCGAGGAAGGCGCGGTCCCGATCACGTCGGACGTCGTCGAGTTCGTTGCCCGCAAGGTCGTCAGCAACATCCGCGAGCTGGAGGGCGCACTGAATCGGATCGTGGCGTACGCCTCGATGGGCGCGATGCCGATCTCGATCGAGCTGGCCCAGGCCGTGCTCTCGAACGTCCTCTACAACCCGAAGAAGCGCCAGGTGACACCGGAGCGGATCGCCAAGGCCGTCTCGGACTATTACGGCGTCCAGATGGACCAGCTCAAGGGCCAGAAGCGGGACAAGGCGATCGTCATGCCCCGCCAGATCGCGATGTTCCTGATGCGCGAGGAGACCGACGTCTCGCTCCTCCGGATAGGTGCCGAGCTCGGCGGGCGGGACCACTCGACCGTCCTCCACGCCTGCGACAAGATCACCCGCGAGAGCGCCGTGAATGACGAGTTGCGCCGCGAGCTCGCGGCCGTCCGCGAGCTGATCTACGCCGAGTAGGCGCATCGCCTGGGTCCAGACCCTCGCCCGCCGCCCGGTCACCACGGCCCAGCGGGCCGGCCGTGAACCGTTCAGGCGCCCGTCCGTGTGGACAACCGGCCCCAAACGGTGGAGAACCGGGGGTCAATGTGGACATCCGGACGGGCCTCTGCCGGACAACCGCCCACCGTCCGTGGACGATCTGGCGGCTCACCGGCCACCGCCCAGCGCGGCCCCGATGCTGTCCACCGCTCCGTCCACTGTCGCGGCCCGGGATCGCGCTCGGCCGTCCACCGGTTCCGGAGAGTCGTCCACCAGGTCGCGCCGCACGACGACGAGGGGCTGTCCACGTGATCCACACCATGATGACGGTGATGACGGGACTAAGATAAGGAAGAGATACCCACGGTCTGTCAACCTGGACGCAGGGTGCCGAACGCGGGTCCTCCGGGACCCTCGTCATCCCGGAGCCCGGCCCCCCAGGAGCCCGGCGAGCCGACAGCGGCTTCGCCTCGAGGGTGCCCGGATCAGCATCGGCCCTTTAGGAGTGAACCCAACGTGAAGCTATCGGTCATGCAGGAGAACCTCGCTCGCGGCCTGTCGGTCGTGAGCCGGGCGGTCTCCAATCGCTCGCTGCCGGTCCTCACCAACGTCCTGCTCAAGACTGAGGACGGTGGCCTGAAGCTGACCGCGACGAACCTCGAGATCGGGATCACCTACTGGGTTCCGGGCAAGATCGAGGTCGACGGTGCCACGTCCGTACCAGCCCGCCTCCTGACCGACCTCGTCGGCTCCCTGCCTGGCAGCGAGCCGATCACGCTCGAGCTCGGCGAGGGCGAGACACTCCACATCCGGGCCGGCCGGTTCGAGTCGAACATCAAGGGCATCCCGGCCGAGGACTTCCCGACGGTCCAGACCGCGGGCGAGCGGCCGATCACGCGGGTCGCCCAGAAGATCCTCCGCCAGGCGCTCGACGAGACGGCGTTCGCGGCCGCGAGCGACGAGGCCCGGCCGATCCTGACCGGCGTCCTCGCCAAGTTCGAGGGCGACCAGTTGACCCTGGCTGCGGCCGACAACTACCGGATCGCGGTCAAGACGATCACGGTCCTTGATCCGGTCGAGGAGACGAGCGTCGTGATCCCGGCCCGGGCGCTGCACGAGCTTGCCCGGATCCTGGCCGACACGGACGAGCCGGTCGCGATCGTTCTGGCCCATTCGCGCAACCAGCTTCTGTTCCACGTCGACGGAATCGACCTCGTGACCAGGTTGATCGACGGCCAGTACCCGAACTACCAGTCCGTGCTGCCGGCCAGCCATACGACCCGGGCGATCCTCGACCGCGAGGAGCTCCTCCGGGCAGTCCGCCCGGCGGCGCTCATCGCCCACGAATCGGCGAATATCGTCAAGCTCGGGGTCGGGCTCGACGGCGATGGCGCGATCACGGTCAGCGCCAACGCCGAGGTCGGCGATCACGTCGGCCGGGTCGAGGCCGCGGTCGAGGGCGACGCGACGACGATCGCCTTCAATGCCCGCTTCCTCGCCGACGTGCTGACGAACGTCGATGCCGAGCAGTTCGCGCTCGAGTTGAACGGACCGCTCTCCCCGGGCGTCTTCAAGCCGATCGGCGACGACCGTTACGTCCACGTCGTCATGCCCCTCCGGACGACCTCCTGACGAGGCCGGTCGGTGACCCGGCGTGAACCCTGACGGGACGCTCAGCTCGATCACGGTCCAGGGTCTTCGCTCCTATGTCTCGCTCGAGGCGCGGTTCGGGCCCGGTCCGCACCTGATCGTCGGGCCCAACGCCGCCGGCAAGACGACGCTCCTCGAGGCGATCGTCCTGCTCGCCTGGGGACGGTCCCACCGGACGTCGTCCGACGGCGAGCTCGTTCGCTGGGGCAGTGATCTCGCCCGGATCGAGGGCGTCAGCGGGCCCGAGACCATCGAGGTCGCCCTCGTCCGGACGGCAGCCAGCACGGGCGCCCGGAAGCGAGTCCGGGTGAACGGCGTCCCGCGCCGCGCGGCCGGCCTCGTCGGCCTCCTCCGCACCGTCGTATTCGCGCCGGAGGAGATGCTCCTGGTGATCGGCTCGCCGGGGCTCCGCCGGGCGGCCCTCGACCAGCTGGCGACCCAGAGGTCCGCGGCGTACGGCCGCGACCTCGCCGCCTATGGCCGGACGCTGCAACAACGGAACAGCCTGCTCCGGGCGATCCGCGAGGAGCAGGCGGGGCGCGACGAGCTCCGGTTCTGGGACGGCTCGTTTCTCGACGCCGCCGGCGCGATCGTCGCGGAGCGGCTGCGGCTCCTCGAGGACCTTACGGCGCCGCTCGCCCGGGCCCATGCCGAGATTGCCCCAGACGAGGCCGGCGCGGCCCGGCTGGCAATCGAGTACGCCACCAATGCGCCGGCTCTCCCCGGGGAAGCGCCACGGGACGCCCTGGCCCGCCGCCTTGCCGAGACGGCCGACAAGGAGGTCTGGAACGGGACCACCCTCGTCGGCCCGCATCGCGACGATCTCGTGTTCACCCTCGATGGCCGGGACATGTCCGGGTTCGCTTCGCGCGGCCAGCAGCGGACCGCGATCCTCGCCTTCAAGCTGGCGGAGCTGGACCTCCTCACCGAGCAGGATGGGCGCCCGCCGCTGCTCCTGCTCGACGACGTCTTCTCCGAGCTCGACCCGGACCGCCGGTCCCATCTCGTCCGACGGATCGCGGCCCTGCCCCAGGCATTTGTGACGACGACGACCGTCGATGACCTCGATCCGGCACTCGTCCGTGCCGCGACTGCCTGGGAGGTGGTGCCCGACGGCGGCGGCGGGGCGGGACTGAGAGCAGCGGCAACGGTCGGTTCCGCAGTGGATCCGCGATGAGCGCGCGACGGCGGCCGATGGTCCGGATCGGCGACCTGCTCCCGGATGCCGCCCGCGGCCTGGGCCTCGAGGACGAGCTCCGCCTGTCGCGGGCGATGGCGACCTTCGAGCAGCTCGTCGCGGAACGCGTGCCGGCCGCGGCGGGAGCCTGTCGGGTCATCCGGATCGACGGATTCGCGATCGTCGTGGAGGCGGACGCCCCGATCGTCGGCCAGGAGCTGCGCCTGCGCGGACCGGAGCTCCTGGCCGCCTTTGCCACCGCGCCGGCCGGCATCGGGGCACGCGAGTTGCGGGTCGTGGTCGCCCGCCATCCCGGCCCGCGGCCCGGCCGTCCCGATGACCCGCCCGAGGGATCCCATGGCCCGTCTCCTGCCCGCGGCTGACCCGCCTCGTCGCGCCGACCGGCCCGTTCCGGCGGTGCCGCCGCGTATACTGCGCGGACCTGCCAGCCAATCTCGGGGCGCGCGTCCCGAACGAACCGGGCCCGCCTCGGCGTTCCGCGCCGTCCTTGTCCTGTCCCGGCGCCAACAGCCACGAGAGACCCTGACTTGGCCGTCCGATTGCAGATGAAGCTCGGCGTGATCGCCGAGCTGGACCGCTCCCCGAACTCGCCCGACACGGTCGTCGTCGTCGAACCTTCGATCGGGGCGATTGCCCGCTCGAAGGGCCATCTCTACCTGATCGTGACCTCGATGATCGCCTCGGCCCGGGCCCAGGAGGCGACCCAGCTGGCGGCCGAGACGATCCGGGGCGAGTACTACTACGACGAGTCCGCCGGGATCCGGGTCTGCATCGAGAAGGCGATCGCGTCCGCCAACAAGCGGCTGAACCACCAGCGAGAGCGTCTCGGGCTCCACGGCCAGGGCGACAACGGACCGATCGGGATCGCGATCGCCGTCGTCCGCGGCAATGAGCTGTACGTCGCGACGATCGGCCCGGCCGAGGCGTACCTGATCCGGCAGGCCCGCCTCTCGACCCTGCCTGACCCGCATCGGGAGCGCGGCCTTCCGACCGGGGAGCTCGAGCCGGACGTGTGGCGCGGCGAGATCTCGGTTGGCGACTCGCTCGTTCTCATCTCGCCAAACGTGATGAGCCGGCTCGGTCCCGACGAACTGAAGGACGCGATGGTCACGCTCCACCCGCAGCCGGCGATGGAGCACCTTCACCACCGCTTCTTCGCCGGCGACGGCAACGGCAGCGACGCGATGATCGCGTTCGAGGCGACCGAGGTCGCGGCGACCCATCGGTCCCGGACGCTGGTCCCGGTCCGGCCGGCCGAGCCGCTGGCCGGCGCTCCGGATCGCTCGCCAATTCCGCTCGCCGACAACGTCACCGATGGAGTCGCCGCCGTTCAGGCGTCGGCGACCCGGGCTCGGAGCGCTGTCGGCGGGATCTTCGGCCGGCTCGTCCTGCGTCTCCAGGACATCCTGCCGCACCGCCGCACGTCGTATCGCCGGGTGACCCCGGCCGCAGCCAAGCGCGAGACGCAGCGTCGGGCGGCCTTGGCGATCCTCGCCTTCGTCCTCGTCATGGTCACCCTCGGGACCGCGCTCTGGGCGGTTGGCGGGGGCGGCGGCACGCCCCAGGCCCTGAGCTCCGCCGCCGCCGGCGAGGACGCCCTCCGCAAGATCAACACCAACCTCGCCCAGGTCTTCGGTCCCGGCATCGACCTCGTCGCGGATGATCCGTCGAAGGCCTACCAATACCTGTCTGCGGCGTGGGACGAGCTGTCGGTCGCGACGCAGTCGAAGCTGCCCGAGGCGACCCTCGGACCCCTCCGGGCGACGACCCTCGGTGGCCTCAATCGTCTCTTCAAGGTTGTCCCCGTTGCGGCGGCGACGATCCTCGCGACCGCGACGGCCAAGACGCCGCTCGACATCGGGTCGATGATCCTGGGGCCGCAGGGCATGCCGTTCGTCCTGGACACGGCCACCCAGTCGGTCTACCGGGTCGATCTCCGGACGAAGAAGGCGACCGTCGTCTATCGCAACAAGCTCAAGGTCAGCGCCGGCACGGAAGGCATCCCCCGGCTGATCACGACGGCCGCTCGCGATCTCGTCATCGTCGACACGAAGAACGTCGTCTGGCGCTGGCGTCCCGCCGACGATCTGGGCAACGGGACGACGGTCAAGGTCAAGGTTGCGGGCGCCGCGGGCTGGGGTGACGACATCACCGCGGTCGGCACGTTCCTCCGCGACGCGAGCGCCGGGCTGTACAACTTCTACATCGTCGACCCATCGCGGCGGAACATCTTCTACTACCCGCCGGCCAGCGACGGCAACGGCTTCCCCTCGAACGCCCAGCCCCGGCTCACCGTCGACCGCGACGTCTCGAAGATCAGCGAGCTCCTGATCGATGGCGACATCTTTGCGGTCGACGGCGGGACGATCACCCGCTTCGTGGGGGGCCAGAGCGAGGGTTGGGCGGTCCAGCCGCCCGGAACCGCCGCGTTTGCCTCGAACGGGGATACGCTGCTGCGGCCGGCGCCGGTCTACACCCTGATCGCCTCGGCAAGCGACAAGCGGACCGGCCTCCTGTACGCCTGGGACCAGGTCAGTGGCCGGGTCGTCGCCTTCGACAAGGCCAAAGGCACGTTCGTCGAGCAGTTCCGGCTGGCCGGCGGCAGCCCGGCCTGGCAGGACGTGCGCGGGATGTATGTCGTCCTGGGGGCCGACCCGAGCGCACCGAGCACGCTCTTCTGGGCGACCAAGGACGGGGTGATGTCGGCGATCCTGGAAGGGGTCCCGGACGAACCAGTCGTGAGGCCCGGCGCTTCTGGCTCGCCCCAGCCGTCGCCGTTGACCTCGGCCAAGCCGTCGACCTCGGCCAAGCCGTCGGCCCGACCGTCGGGCAAGGCCTCGCGCGCGCCGTGATCCCGCTCCGCGATGTAAATCCGACGCGCCGCCAGCCGGTAGTGACGATCGGCCTGATCGCGGCCTGCGTCGCCGTCTTCGTCGCCGAGCTCGCGATCCAGTCGAGTGACGGGGAGGCCGGCCTTGCCCGGTTCTTCCGGGAGTTCGGCCTGATGCCGGCGACCCTCACAGCCGGGCTTGCCGGCCGCGGCGGCTCGCTGCCCACTGCCCTGTTCCCGGTCGTGAGCAGCCTCTTCGTCCACGCCGACCCGCTCCACATCGGCTTCAACATGCTCTTCCTGTGGATCTTCGGGAACAACGTCGAGGATCGCCTCGGGCGGCCGGTCTTCCTCGTCTTCTACCTCGCTGGCGGGGTCGTCGCCACCGCGGCCCAGGTTCTCGCCGCGCCCGATTCGCCGATCCCCCTGATCGGGGCCAGCGGAGCGATCGCGGCCGTGCTGGGGGCGTACGTCGTCCTCTACCCCGGCGCGCGGGTCCTCTCGCTCGTCTACTTCGGCCTCTTCTTCCAACTGCTCCAGGTGCCGGCGGTCGCCCTCCTCGGATTGTGGTTCCTCGTTCAGGTCGTCGGCGCGATCCAGACATCGGGTTCGGTCGGCGGCGGCGGCGTGGCGCTGTTCGCCCACATCGGCGGGTTCGTTCTCGGACTGGTCGTGGGGCTGATCCTGCGGGGCGCTGGAAGCGGCGACAGCACGCGCTCGCTCCGCCCGTCCGACAGGTTCGGCGTGGGATAATCCGGGCCATGGCCAGCGAGGAGCCGAGCGCGCGCAGCGGACTCGTCGAGATGGTGGTCGAGAGTGTCCGCGTCCACATGCTGTCGAGCCGCCACGTCGTGATCCTCAAGGAGACCGAGCACGATCGGTACCTTCCGATCTGGATCGGACCGTGGGAGGCAAGCGCGATCGCGATGAAGCTCCAGGGCCTGACCGCAGACCGGCCGCTCACCCACGACCTATTCGCCAGCGCCCTGGAGCAGCTCGGTGTCCGGGTTGACCGGGTCGTGATCTCGACCCTGGCCGAGGAGACGTACCACGCCCGGCTCCACCTCGAGCGCGACGGCACCATCTTCGAGATCGATTCGCGGCCGTCCGACGCGCTGGCCCTCGCGGTCCGGACCGGCGGCCGGATCTTCGCCAGCGAGGCGGTTCTCGAGCAGGCGGCCCTCGGCGGCGACCTGGCCAGCAGCGAGGACTCCGGCGACATCGTGACCGAAGGATCGCCGCTCGAATCGACTGGCGAGAAGATCGTCGACCCACGACTCGACGTGTTCCGCGACTTCGTCAACTCGCTTGATGTGGACCCGAACACGGGCGAGGGCCGGACGCGCAGCTCCGACAGCTAGGCAGGCGTCGCGGCTTCAGGCGGAGGCGTTCGAGGGCAGCGCGGCGTCAGGCTCCGGGATCCGTCGCCGACGGCCGGCCGAGCATCGCCTCGCCGCGGCCGAGCGCCCGCCGGGCGTTGGCCCACATCCGGAGGCGGAGGAGCCAGAAGTCGCGGACCGCCCGGAACACCACGCTCGGCTTGGCCCCGGTCGCCGAGCCCGCGGTTCGCGGGAAATGGGGCACGCCGACCTCGCAGATCGAGCGGCCGGCGGCGTGCAGCTTGATCAGCAACTCGGCCGAGAAGAACGCGCCGCCCGATGCCACCGCAATGCCCTCCAGCGCGTCGCGCCGGAACAGCTTGCAGGCGCAGTCCACGTCGCGGATCCGGAGGCCGAAGAAGATCCGGTTCGCGAGCCGGTAGGCCCGGGCATAGAGCGTCCGGACGAGCGGATCGGCGCGCTTGATCCGAAACCCGACGACGACGTCGGGGTGGTCCGCGCCGGCCATCCGGTCGATGAGCCGCCCGACGTCCTCGACATGGAACTGGCGATCGCCGTCGGTGAACGCCACGAATTCGTGGCGGGCGGCCCGGAACCCGGAGCGGAGCGCGGCGCCATAGCCGAGGTTGACGGGGTGGTGGACAGCGCCGACGACGCCCGGGTTGGCGGCCGCGAGCTCGTCGGCGATCCGTCCGGTGGCGTCGCGGGAGCCGTCGTCGACGATGACGATCTCGAACGTTTCGGCCAGGCGGGGGAGGGTCTCGAGTGCCTCGGCGACGAGCCCCGCAAGGTTCGCCTCCTCGTTGTGGGCCGGAAAGAAGTATGAGAGGGCGGCGAGCCGCTCGGTCATCGGCAGGGCTCGCTCGAGCCGGTGGGCGGCGCGACCGGGGCCCCGTGACTTGCGGTCGCGCGGACCACGAGGACGTTGCCGGCATGCGCCGCGCCGAGGCTGGTCAGGGTGTAGCGGCCGGCGAGGGCGCCGAGCTCGCTCGTCCCGTTCCGAACGAGGTACACCGGGCGGGTCGCGAGATAGCGGTCGATCACCTGGTCCAGGTCTCCGAGGACGTAGTCGAGGCGGTTGCGATCATCGATGACGCAGATGTCGGGCCGCTGTCCGTCGACGATCGTGGCATACCAGAGGGGTGTCGAGTAGCTCCACCACGACACGATCACCGCATTCGGTTCGACGCTGCTGAGAACGTCGGCCGTCCAGGCCTGGGCCGCCCGGTTGCCGGTCTGGTCGACGAGTGCCGCCCGGCCCGGCAGGGCCAGCAGACTGGGCGCCAGCAGGGCAACCGCCATCGCGGCGAGGCCGATCGGCCGGGCGAAGTCGGGCCGCGACCACGGTGCGCCGCCGGCTGGGCCGGTGTTGGCGAGGCGCGGCGCAAATGGCCGCGCGACGACCGCATCGACCACCGCGGCGCCGAGGATGGCCAGCCACGTCCAGGCGATCAGGGCCGGCCCGATGTAGTAGCGATCGATCGCGCCATCCGGGTAGACCGAATTGAAGAAGCAGGTCAGGACCACGGCCGTGCCGCTGAGGAGGGCGTAGCGCGGCTGACGGATCGCGCTGACGACGAACGCCACCAGGAGGATCGCCGCCAGCGGGCCGAACTGGCCGACCGCCGTCGATACGAGGTCGGCGAAGCGGCCCGGGGCGTTGCTGAACGGGTCCGTCAGCCAGCCGTGGAACTGGGCGCCGAGGGTGACGTACCAGAACCCGGTGAACGTGCTGGGATCGGCGTAGACGAACGGCGCCCGGAACCAGCCGCCGCGGAGAACCATCTCGAATCGGATCAGAACGGTCGGGATCGCGAAGGCCACGATGTTGGCGAGGACGAATCGGCTGCGTCGAACGATCCCGCGATCGACGGCAAGGACGTACAGGATGATCGGCAGACCGAGCAGGATCGTCAGCGAGTGGTTGCCCATCGAGATCCCGACGACGACCGCAGCCGCCAGGAGGAGGCGGTCGGCGGGCAGGTTCGCGGTCGTCGCGGTCGTCGCGGCCGCCGGCCCCGCGGGCCCGGAGGCGGTGGCGTGCGGGTCTGCTTCGCCCTCCGGGTCGACGAAGTCCCAGCCGTCCGGATCCATCGGGGTGCCGAGACGGGCGTGCTCCCAGCGGACGAGCAACCAGAGAATGATCGCGATGAGGGCGAAATGGAGAGCGTGCGGGTCGGCGTGGGTGCCGATCGCCCAGACGATCGGGGTCAAGGCGATTCCGATCCCGGCTGCAACGCCGAGGAGCAGCGAGCCGCTGAGCCGGCGGGCGAGATCGACCGTGAATGCCGCGCCGACCGCGACGAGGATCGCCGACAGCACGTTCACCCGAAGGGCCGCCTCGCCCAGCGGCTGGAGAATCACCGACGCGAGCCAGCCGATCAGGACGTAGCTCGGGTAACCGGTCGGGTGGGCGGTGCCCATCACCGGGAGAACGGTCTGGAACTCGGCAGTGTCCCAGAATCCGAGACCAGGCATGAGCCGCCATAGCGACAGACCGAGGGCGATCAGTCCGACCGCCACGGCCGCGAGCCAGGCGACGAAACGGGACGGGCCCGGACGCGGCCGGCCGTCCGAGGGGACATCGGCCGCTTGGTGTCTCGCGCGGAGCCGGATCGGCATCACCATCCGAGCGCATCGCCCCAGACGACGCCCCAGAAGTTGACGAGGACCGACACGGCGACGAGGGCGAGCCCAAGCCCGACCACCGCCCACGCGCCGATGCGGGCGCTCCGATTGGCCGCAGCTGCTCCGCCGCCGGTCGTCAGCGCGGGGACCCTGGCGGCGTCGAGCTCGCCGGGCCACGAGGGGCTCGTGGAGGCTGGCAGACGCCCTGTGGCGGGCCGTGAGGCCGCCGTCCGTCGGGCGAGCCGTTCCAGGCCGATCGCGACCAGCAGCAGGGCCCATGGCGCGAAGTCCAGGCTGAACCGGTAGCCGAACTGGACCCAGCCCTGGCTGAAATGCATGAGGTTGACCACGGCGACGATCAGCACCGCGAGGCCGGCGGCGGTGACCAGCCGGCTCCGCCCGAAGCCCCAGCGGATCGCCGGGAGGCCCAGCAGGTACGCCGGGCTGGTGAGCAGGATGCTCATCCCGATGTCCTTCGGCAGGACCAGCGGACAGTCCGGGTTGAACAGGCCGCGGACCGCCCCGGGGTCGGTGCAGAGCGGACCGCCGAGGCCGAGCGCCGACGGAACCGCGCTCGGCAGCCAGGCCGGGGTTGAGAGGAACATGATCCCGAAATTCTGGGGGAGGTAGCGAGGATCCGCGATCATCCAGTCCAAGTGGTAGTTCAGCGGAGTGTAGAAGCCTGCCTCGAGCTCATACAGGTGCTGATAGCCCGGGTTGAAGATGGTTCCCGTCGACACGACGTTGTAGACGACGAGGAGGCCGAGCGGGATCCCCGCGCCAAGGGCGGCCGACCAGCCCCGCCGCCGCCACGATCCGCCGCCGCCGACGAGCAGGAAGAACGGCGCCGCGAACAGGATCGTGAGCCGCGACGTGCAGGCCAGCCCGAACAGCAACCCGGCGATGAACTGGCGGCGGTCCGGCAGCATCTCGCGGCTGTGGACCCCCCTGCCGCTGCGGCCGGCACCGACGACGACGGCGAGATCCGGCAGGTCGTCCTCGCTCTGCGCCGCGTCCGGATCGGCACCGATCGAGACGGCGATGGCCGCCAGGGCCAGGCCCACTGCCAGGACGTGCGCCTGGTACCACGTCGTTCCGATCTGGGCGGCGTACCAGAAGACCGTCCCGAAGCCGAGAAAGACCGTCGCCGCCACCCGAACCCACGTCCGGATCGGCAGCCGGCCGAGCATCCACCAGGCGATGCCGACGTCGAGCCCGCCGACGATCGCGAACACGAGCTGGCCGTTCGCGGCGAGGCCCCACAGCGCCACGAAGGGCATGAGGACGACGGCCGGCAGGGGTGGGAACGGAATCGTGCCGCGCGTCGTCGAGCCGGGCGCGGGCAGGACGTCCTGGAAGAACGCGTTCCCCGGCGACGTCGCCGTCGCCTCGACCGGATACGGGATGGAGGTCTGGCCCTGGAGGAACGCGAAGGCCTGCCATTCGAAGTGGTTGTAGAAGCGGTACGGATGGCTGAGCGGATAGACGACCAGGGCGATCGCCACAAGGGCGGCCCCGATTGCGACGGACACGAACAGGGTCGACGGCGGCGTCGCGAAGGCCAGCGGCGAACGACCCTGTGCTACCCTGCGATCCACCTCAACGCTCGTTCGGGGAGATCCAACCCTTGACGTCCGGCCCTGTGTCGGGCGGGTCGAGCCGGGACCTGGACGCGCCGACGTGGACCTCCTGGACGCGGGATGGCATCGTCGCTGTCCTCGCGCTCGGTCTCGTCTTCCGCTTCATCATCGCACAGCTCAACCCAGGCTCGGGCTTCGGAACCGACCTGAGCTCATTCCAGGCCTGGGCCGGCGATCTCGCCAGGAACGGCCTGTCGGGCTTCTACGGGCGGCAGTCGTTCATCGACTACACCCCTGGCTACCTGTACGTGCTGTACGTGGTCGGGCTGGTCGGGAACGCCATGGGCAGCATCGGTGACCTGATCAAGATCCCGCCGGCCCTCGCCGACATCGGCCTCGGCTGGCTCGTCTGGTCGATGGTCCGCGAGCTCGGCGGCGGCCGCCGCGCCGCGCTGATCGGCGCGTTCCTCGTCGTCGCCAACCCGGTCAGCTGGTTCGACTCGATCCTGTGGGGCCAGGTCGACTCGTTCGGCGTCATCTTCCTGCTCCTCGGCACCCGCGCCGTGTACCGCGACCAACCCGAGCGGGCGGCGATCTTCACGGTGGTCGCCGCCCTGATCAAGCCCCAGCTCGCGATCCTCGTCCCGATCGTCGCTGCGGTCACCATCCGGCGCGCCCTGTGGCCGGTCGGCGAGCCCGCCGCGTTGGCCGCTGCTCTCGACGACGTCGACGAGGATGCGGACTCGCCCGGCCCGCTGGCCCGGTTGCGGGCATGGGAGCGGCAGACCGGCCATCCGATCCGGATTCTCACGACCGGTCTGGCCGGCTTCCTCACCGCCGTGGTCCTGTGCTTTCCGTTCGGCCTGTCGGTCATCGAGCCCGGCACCGACGGTCAGATCGTCCACTCCGGTCTGATCGAGCAGATCTTCAAGACGGCCGGCGGTTATCCCTATGCGAGCGTCAACGCCTACAACCCCTGGGCCCTTGCCTCCGTCGGCGGCGCAGGCGTCGCGGCCGACGGGCGCTGGGCGTGTGACACCCTGATCGTGAACGCGGGCGAGGGCCAGACGTCCTGCCCGGAGGCGGTGATGATCGGGCCCGTGGCAGCAGTCGTGGTCGGCGCGGCGCTGATGGCCGCAGCGTTCCTCGCGGTGGCGCTGATCGTCGCCCGGCGGCCGACCCCCCTCCTCATCGTGACCGGGGTCACGATCCTCGCGATCGCCTTCTTCGTGCTGCCCACCCGCGTCCATGAACGGTACCTCTTCCCGCTGATCGCGATCGGAGCAATCCTGGCGGGGATCTCGGTCCGCTGGCGGGCGGCGTATATCGTCCTGTCGGTCGCAATGATCCTGAACCTGTACGCGATCCTCACCCTGCCCTTCTACAAGAACCCCGGGATCTCCGACTGGCTCCACGTCGCCGACGCGCTCCGGAGCACACCCGGAGTCACCCTGATCGCTCTGGCCGGGCTGGCGGCAGCGTTGTGGGCGTTCACTCAGCTGCGCCCGGCAGCCGAGCTCGCGATCGAACGCGACCTGGCCCGTTCGGCCGACGACGATGGCTGGGCCGATGACGGGACCGACGATCTCGGGCCGGACCCTTTCGACCGGTCTGGTCGGTTCGGGACGGCTACGGCCCTGGACATGGCGGGCGCTGCTTCCGGCGCGGCTGCGGCCGGATCCGCGTTCGCCATGACGCCCGGCCGCGGCCTCAGCGCAGGTGCCGCTGCGCCGGGGCCCATGGCTGCGGCTGTCGCTGCGGCGCCCGCGCCGGTTGCGTATCCGACGTGGACCGAACCCGGCTCCTTCGGGGAGCTCGGCCTGATCGGCTGGTTCCGGACCCGTTTCAACCAACGACCCATCCGCGCCGACCGCTCGCGAGCTCTCCATGACGAGCCGACCGGCCGGTTCGACGGTCTCGACGCCTGGATCCTCGTCGTCCTCGTCGTCTCGATCCTCGGCATCCGGATGTTCCGGCTCGGCGAGCCGTACCAGATGCACTTCGACGAGGTCTACCACGCCCGGACGGCGACCGAATTCCTCCAGAGCTGGCGCTATGGGATCGATCACGACATCTACGAGTGGACGCACCCGCACCTGGCCAAGTACGCGATGGCCGGCGGGCTGATCGCGTGGGGCGACGATCGGGTCACAGCGACGAGCTCCGTCGGCGTGCCCGTCCTCGATGCGGCATTCGAGAAGCGCACGAACGACACGGTGATCAGCGGACGGCGCGACGGCGATCGAGTGGACGTCGTGACCGGCAGCGAGCTCCGCGCCTACGACCTCGTCACCCGCGATCTCGTCGCGACCGTGCCAATCGAGGGGGCCTCGAGCATCGCAGTCGACCCGAGCGCCAGCCAGCTCTTCGTTGCGGGCGCGGGTGGCGCGATCTGGACCTTCGACACCACGACCCTCGACGCCCTCCGGGGCGGTGCCGCGGCGACGCTCCTGCCCGAGCCGGTCGCGTTCGGCCAGGTCGACGGCACGGTCACCCGGATGTACGTCCCCGTCGATGGCTCCGCCCTGGTCGTCGTCACCGCCGACGACAAGGTCCGCACGCTCGACCCGGTGTCGGGCGAGGTCCTCGGGACGGTCCAGCTCGAGAAGGTCGCCGATGTCGGGCCAGGCGGTACCGCACCGACCCTGGTCGGGACGCCAGGCGCCGTCGGAGATCCGCACGCGGTGGCGGCGGTGCTCGCCAAGCTGTTCGGCGGCCCGGCCGCGACCTACGAAACCCGCCTGACCGGGACAGGCGACCGGCTCGTCATCGCCGGGATCGCCGGGAGCACCCAGCAGACCACGATCCAGAAAGCCATCGACGACGGCCGCCTCGCCGGCCTGTCGATCACGGCACTGCCGCAGGTCGCCGTCGCCGACGCGAACGGCCTGGAGCTGATCAACCCGGCCGATGGCACGAAGACCTCGACCGTCGATCTCGGGGGCGCGGCCCATGGGTTGGCGCTCTCGACCGTCGACGATGCGCGCCTGTACGTTTCGGTCGACCCGGACCCAGCGGTCGCCGAGCAGGGCCGAATGGCGATCGTCGCCATCGGTGGCGACGCCGCCAAGAACGGTCCGACGGTCACCGCAACCATGGCGATGCCCGGCCCGGTGACGCGAGTCGCCTACGACGACGCGACCGAGATGGTCCATGTCCTGGGCCGGACGCCGGATGGCACGGCCGCGACGATCTACGTGATCGAGCCGCACGCGAACGCGGTCTACGCCGACGCCCGCCTGCCGTTCGATCCGACCGCCTGGGCGATCGATGTCAACCGACCCTACCCGACCGACGACCGCCAGCAGATCCTCGTCTTCGACGGGACCGGCGAGACCGCCAGCATCGACATCGGCGAGCACGAATTCGCCTGGCGCCTGCCGGGTGTCCTGGCCGGCGTCCTGATGGCCGGATTCCTCTACGTTCTTGCCCGGATCCTGTTCCGGCGACGGACGGTCGGGCTGTTCGTGGCTGTCCTGTGCCTCGCCGACGGGATGCTCTTCGTCCAGTCCCGGATCGGGATGAACGACGCCTACGTCGGGCTCGGGATCGTTGCCGCCTACACCATCTTCGCCGCGCTGTGGACCGGGGTCTGGCGGCACCGTGGCGCCTTCTGGATCGGGATGCCCCTGATCGGCGCATTCCTCGGGCTGGCCCTCGCCTCGAAGTGGGTCGGGCTGTACGCGATCGTCGGGATGGGCTTCCTCGTCCTCGTCCGAAGCGCCCTGGGCCGGCTGCTCGCGATCGCCGCTCTCGTCCTGATGACCGCCGTCCTCGGCTATCTCGCCATCAACGTCCCCCAGGGCACGGGATTCGGGAACCTGCCGTTCGTCGCGATCATGGTCGCCTTGACGGTCGTCGCCGTCGTCGCCAACGTCCTCCACCCGCTGCGCTGGTCGCTGGACGAGGTCCGCTTCGCCATCGGCGGACCGGTCGCGCTCGGCGGGCTCGTCGCCCTCGGCGCGATCGGGATCGGCAAGGCTTCGACGACCCTCAAGCTCGGCCCGGCGGCCGTGACCCCGATCGAGATCGCCGCTGCCCTCGCCCTCGTCGGCGGCCTCGTCTGGCTGGCGTTCGCCGGCGCGTCGCGCCTCGGCTTCGGGCCGTTCGCGCCCGCGCCGGCGGCGGACGAGCCGGCGGCCCTCCTCCCGCCGCCGTCACCGCCGCCGGCCGCGGCCTGGCTCCGGCCCGGGGCCCAGCTCGGCCTGCCCGTCGTGTGGATGTTCGCCTGCCTGCTGGCGCTGCCGGTCGCGATCTACATCGCGTCCTACGTCCCGTGGGCCCTCATCGACAACCACGTCCTGTTCAGCGGTTGGCCGCTCGGCCACACCGGCCAGAACCTCGTCGATCTGACGGGCGCGATGTACAACTACCACAACGGGCTGACGGCGCCCCATGCTGCCTCGTCGCCGTGGTGGGCCTGGCTGTTCGACCTCAAACCGGTCTGGTTCTATCAGGAAAGCTTCGCCGGCAACACCACAGCCGCGATCTACGACGCCGGCAACATCGTCGTCTGGTGGCTCGGCCTGCCGGCTCTCGGGTTCGCGGCGTGGCAGGCATTCGCCCGGCGGAGCCTGCCGCTGACGCTGGTCACGATCGGCTATGCCTTTCAGTGGGTGGCCTGGGCCCGGATCGACCGAGCGGCGTTCCAGTACCACTACTACACGAGCCTGCCGTTCCTGATCCTCGCCCTCGGCTACTTCCTGGCCGAGATCTGGCACGGGGCGTCGTGGAGAACGTGGGTCCTCGCCCGGATCGCGGCCGCGGTGGCGATCCTCGGCCCGGCAATCTTCTGGATCCTCGATCGGCCGTTGTGCGGGTTCGTCGGCGTCGACAAGGCCAACCCGAACTCGCAGGCCTGCCCGCCGATCATCCCCCAGTTCCTGCTCACGACCCAGACGGCCGCCCTGGCGGCGATCGTCGGGATCGCCGTGCTCATCGTCGTCCGCCTGTTCGGCCAGCTCGGCGAGAATGCCGACGACCGCGATCGCTCAGTCGTGCTCGGCGGGCGGGTCCTCAGCGGGTCGAGCGTGACGCTCCTCTGGCTCGGAGCGACGGCGCTCGGGGCGATCCTGGCGAGCTCGCTCGTCACGCGCATCCTCGGCGACGGAGTGCTGATCGATATCCCCAGGATCCCCGTCGAGCCCGTCGCGATCGTCCTCGCCCTGCCGGCGGTCCTGATCGCTGTGTTCGTCGCGACCGCCCGCGACGGCCGGCGGTTCGTCATCGGCGCCGTGGTCGCGGTCGTCTCCTGGTTCGTCATCGTCTACCCGAACTTCAGCGCCCTGCCCCTCCCGACCGCGATCGCCAACGTCTACCAGGGCGTCCTGCCGACCTACTTGTATGCGTTCCAGTTCCCGGTGAACAACGTCGCCGCGACCGTCAAGCCCGAGCTCTTCGGGCCCGTCCCGCTGCTCCTCGGGGCGTCGGTCGTGTTCCTCTCGCTCGTTGTCGGCTACTCGGCCTGGGTCTGGCGGCTGACGCTCGCCGAGCGGCTCGCCGATGAGCAGGACCGCCTCGATCTCGGTCCGGAGCTGAGCGGGGCCGGCGGCGGGTCCGCGGGCGACTGAGGCCCACCCTCACTCGATGTCGATGGCCACCGGCTCAGGCTCCGACTCGAGCTCGAAATCAGGTTCGAGACTGCTGCCGGTCAGG
The DNA here is from genome assembly GCA_038204565.1 of Candidatus Limnocylindrales bacterium. Lineage (GTDB taxonomy): Bacteria > Chloroflexota > Limnocylindria > Limnocylindrales > CSP1-4 > CF-46. The sequence goes on along the minus strand of JBBRCU010000036.1, from coordinate 5,901 downwards.
GCCGGCGACGATAGCCGTGGGGACGGCGGAATCGGGGCGTGAAAGCCCGGCGGGAGCTCGCCGCGGGCGGCGAGGCGGCGGATGACGAAGCCGTAGTACGCGTCGACCTTGGCGGTCACCCGTTCCCAGCTGAACTCCTCGGCCCGCTCCCGTCCCGCGGCGCCGATCGCCGCCCGCAACTCGTCGTCACGGAGGAGCCGCCCGATCGCGGCGGCAATCGCCTTCGGTTCTCGTGGTGGCACGAGGAGGCCCTCTCGGCCACGCCGGACGACGCCCTTGTAGCCGTGGATGTCGGAGGCGACGATCGCCGTGCCAGCCGCCATCGCCTCGAGGAGGACGATCCCGAACGACTCGCCGCCCGTTGCCGGTGAGACGTAGACGTCGGCGGTCCGGAAGAGCTGGGCCTTCTCCTCGTCGCTGACCCGGCCGAGGAACTCGACCCCCTTGAGCCGGCGGGTCGCGACATAGCGCCGGGCTTCGCGGCCGAGCGGCCCGGCTCCGGCGACGAGGAGGCGGCAATCGCAGCCGGTCTTGCGCAGAATGCGGTACGCCTTGAGGAGCTCGAGGAGGCCCTTGCGCGGCTCGAACCGGCCCACGAAGAACAGGTTCCTCGTGCCGTCCTGCCAGCGCGCCAGCGGCACGGCCCGCTGGAAGTCGTGGACGTCGACCCCGTTCGGGATCACCTTGTAGTCACCCGGGAAGTAGCGATCGATGAAGTGCTTTGCTGCGCCGCTCACGGCGATCCGGCCATGGAGCCGGGCCGCCTCGCCCTTCATCACCTTGCTCCCGAACTCGTACGACGGCGAGAAGCCGCCGTAGGCGTGGAAGGTCGCGATGTTCACGCTCGTCGACAGGCGGAGGATGATCGGCGACAGGAACGGCACGAACGGCTCGTGGAAGTGGAGGAGGTCGAACTGCTCGCGCTCGAGCATCGCCCGGACCTGGGAAACGAACCGTGGTGACAGGGTGATCGTCCCGACCGAGCCGTTGACCGGCAGGGAGAAGCCCTTGCCGATCCGGATGATGTCGCCCTCGGACGCGCGCTGGAGGCCGTGCGACGACGAGATGATCCGGACGTCATGACCGCGCAGCCGCAGATTCTCGTAGAGGAACCGGACGTGCTGGGTCACCCCGCCCGGCAGCGGGTAGACGTACGGCGTGACCAGGCCGATCTTCATCGGCTGCGATTCTGCGCCGTGTCCCGGGGGTCCGTGGCACCGGCCGCGGTCCGGCGGTCCATCCATGCCTCCTCGAAGCGCGGCGGCCGGAGGTGGCCACCCGGGTAACCGAGGTCCCGGCCGGTGCCGTCGCGGCGGACCTTGCCGCCGACGACGGCTCGAGCGTCCCGGCCATACTTTCGGAGTTGCCGCCCGAACGTGGCGACCTGGCCGCCGGTCGGGTGGAACGAGCCGTGGTGATTGGTCGCGCCGGCGAGGATCGCCGCCCGCAGGTCCGCCGCGGTCCGGCCCGGGAAGGTCGTCCAGCCGGTCCCGATCGTGACCGCCTCGTGGCTGTCGCTGTTGCCGACCGTGGCCAGCCCGTGCTCGGCGGCAAATTGGACAACCCGGCCATGCGCCGGCCGGCCAAACATCGTCGGGTTGAACGCTTCGATCGCGTCGGGCCGGACGCGCGGGTCGGGGTCGGCGAGGAGCCGCCGGAGGACCCAACCCTGGGCGCAGAGCGGGTACGGGACGAGCGGGTGGGCGGGGATTGCCAGGCCGCCCTGCTCATGGATCTCGGCGATCGTGGTGCGCAGGCTGCGGAGCGGCCGGACCCGCTCCTCGATGAACAGGGCGAGAAGATGGCCGCCGAGGGTCGAAACCTCTTCGCCGACGACAATCTCGGCGCGGTGCCCGAGCTCCCCAGCCATCCGCCGCGCCGCGAGGGCGGCGTCGATCCGCTCATGGTCGGTGATCGCGACGACATCGAGATCGGTCGTCGTCTCGACGTGGTCAAGGATCGCCGTGATCGGGTCGATCCCGTCCGAGGCGAGGGTGTGGATGTGGAGATCGGCCCGGCCGAGGCGGGCGGTCATGGCCGCTTGGGGCCGGGGTCGGCGCTGGCAGGTTCGGCGAGGTCGGGCCAGATCGGGAAGAACGCGCCCGACCACTGCTCTGGGGCATCGGCGACGAGCGACTCGAACGCGGCGGCCAGGCCCGTCAGCGTCGCGACGATCCGCTCCCGGCGCGAACCCGAGGCAGCGACCTCGACCGGGATCAGCCGGCCCGCGGCCCGACCGTCGGCGAGGCGGCGCACGCCTACGGCCGCGATCGCCGCCCCGGTCTCCAGCGCCAGCAGGGCCGGGCCGATGGGAAGCGGCGCCGGCGACCCGAAGAACGGCACCGCGATGCCGCCGCCGCCGATGTCGCGGTCGCCGACGATCCCGGCGTAGCCGCCCGCCTTGAGCTCTGCCTGAAGCGCCCGGCGAGCCTCACGCAGCCCGACGATCCGGACGCCCAGCGAGCCGCGGGTCTCCTCGAACCAGGCCTGAAGCGGCGGATCGTCGACGGTTTCCATCGGCGCGATGAACGTCTTGCCCGTGCGGTTTGCGAGATACAGGGCCGGCAGCTCGATCGACCCGAAGTGAGGCGAGACGAAGATGACCGGCCCGCCGGCGAACGCCTGCTCGACCGCCTCGGGCGTTTCAACGACGACCCGGTCCTCGAAGATCGCGGGGGTCAGGCTCGGGACGCGGAGGACCTCGAGGTAGTAGCGGGTGTCGTGGCGGAACGCGGCGACGACGAGCCGCTCGAGCGCGCCCGGATCACCTGCGGCCGCGCGGGCTCGCGGAGTGCCCCGGCCGCTCGCGTCGAGCGCGGCCACGACCCGTCCGAGGTTCCGGCGGGCCTGCCCCGCGCGCCCTGGCGCGAGCTTGTACCAGGTCCAGCCGACGACATCGGCGAGGGTCAGGGTCAGTCGCTCGGGGAGGTGGCACGCGATCCACGAGAGGGTTCTCAGGCCCTGGACGCGGAGCCGCTGGGTCGGCGTGCCCCGGCCGCCAGTCGCGGCAGGCCGTTCCGCCGGACCCTTCTCCTCAGGCGGGGCGACGGTCACGACGGCTCCGCTTCCGCCGCCGCGATCGGGTCGGGGTTACCGACTTCCGGGGCGTCGGTGCTGGTCTGCGCGGGCCGGTCCCCCGGCTCGCCCGGGGTCGCCCGCTCCCTGGCCGGCCGGCTAGTCTCGCCGGAGAGCATCCGCACGGCCCGCGCCTCGAGCTCGGCGGCCTCTTCGTCGGTCGGTGGCCACATCGGCTTGAAGCTGTACCACTGCTCGGGGGCTGCCGCGATCGTCGCCTCGAGAGCCGTCGCGATCTCTTGGGTCGCCCGCGCGATGTCGGCGTCGGCGCTGGAGGGGACCGTGATCAACGGGGCGAACGACACCCGGAAGGTCTCGTCAGGTGCACGCCGGATCGCGACCGGGAGGATCACCGAGCGCGTCTTCGCGGCCAGGGTGGCCGGCCCCGCCGGAAGGGTGGTCCAGGCCCCGAACAGGCGAACGGGGATGCCGTCGGCGTGATAGCCCCAGTCGACGAGCAGGCCGAGCATGCCGCGGTTTCGCAACACCGCGAAGATGTCGCGCAGATTCCGCCACGGAATGACCTGGACGCCCCACGCCTCGCGCAGGCGACGGAAGCGGGCGAACATTTCGGGGAAGCTGGAGTCGTCGGCGACGACGGCAATCGGCCATCCGCGATCGGCGACCCCGGCGGCGACAGCGTCGGTGTTGCCGACATGTGCCAGGGCGAAGATCAAGCCGCCCGGTGACGCGTGCCAGACTTCCTGGATCCGGTCCAGGTCGTTCTGGGCGACCTTGGCGATCGCCTGCTCGATCGGGAGCGATTCGAGGCGCATCACCTCGACGAGGTAGGTCGCGTATTCACGGTAGGCGCGCAGGGCGAGGCGCCGGACCGCACGGTCGTCAGGATCCTTGCCGAGGACCCGGCCGAAGTTCTGGTTCGACCAGGTCCGCTTCGTCGACCACCCGAGATAGCCGACCTGGCTGACCGTGCCGATGACGGCGCGGGCGAGGCCGGCAGGCACGTGCGCCACGAGCCAGACCGCTGCCGCATAGGCGGCGACCGTGGCCTTCTCGACGATCCGGGGGCCCTGCTCGCGCCTCTTGTGGGGAGCTTCGAGGCCGCGTGCTTTCGGCGCGACCTTCGCCGCGGTCTCGTCGTCCGTCATCGGGCCGCGGCGGCTGCCTTCTTGACCGCCGCCGATGCGACCGGCGCGGTCGAGGCGGCCTTGCGGAGCTGGGCCTTCGTCAGGTTCTCGGTCCCGACGAGGGTCTCGTTGTCCTCGCCCCGGATGAACGCCTCGAGGCGGTTGTGCGAGATGTCGTCGTGAATCTGGATCGGCGGGCTCTTCATGAAGTAGCTCGACGGCGCCACCAGCGTGCCCTTGAGCCCGCGGTCGAGGCCGAGCTTCAGACAGCGGATCGCGTCGGTGATGACGCCGGCGCTGTTCGGACTGTCCCAGACCTCGAGCTTCAGCTCAGCGTTGAGCGGGACGTCGCCGAAGGTCGTGCCTTCCATCCGGATGTAGCACCACTTACGGTCCTCGAGCCACGGCACGTGGTCGCTCGGACCGACGTGGACGTTGTTCGGGTCGATCTCGTAGTCGAGCATCGAGGTGACCGCGTTTGTCTTGCTGATCTTCTTGGACTCCAGCCGCTCGCGCTCAAGCATGTTCAGGAAGTCCGTGTTACCGCCGAAGTTCAGCTGATAGGTCCGGTCGAGGCGGACGCCGCGGTCCATGAACAGGCGGGTCAGGACGCGGTGGCTGATCGTCGCGCCGACCTGGCTCTTGATGTCGTCGCCGATGACCGGGAGGCCCTCCTCGGCGAACCGACGTTGCCAGTACGGCTCACGGCCGATGAAGACCGGGATCGCGTTGACGAAGCCGACGCCCGCCTTGAGGGCCTGCTCGACGTACCACTTCGTCGCCTCCTCGCTGCCGACCGGCAGATAGGACACGACGACATCGACCTGGCGCTCCTTGAGGATGCCGACGACGTCGGCGGTCTCGCCCGGCGCCTTCTCGATGATCTGGCTGAGGTACTTGCCGAGACCGTCGTGGACCATCCCCCGTTCGACCTTGACGTCGAGCTTCGGGACCTGCTGGAAGACGTAGGTGTTGTTCGGCTTCTGGTAGATCGCCTCGGACAGGTCCTTGCCGACCTTGTTCTTGTCGATGTCGAACGCGGCGACGAACTCGATGTCGCGGACGTGGTAACCGCCAAGCTCGACGTGCATCAGGCCAGGGACCTTGTCCTCGACCTTCGCGTTCTCGTAGTAGTAGCGACCCTGGACGAGGCTGCTCGCGCAGTTGCCGACGCCGACGATCGCGACCCGGATCTTCCTGGCGGGCTTGTGACCATTGGCGTTCGCGCCATTGCTGCCGTTCGTGGTGCTCACGGGTGCTGCTCTCCTCCTGGGGTGGCGCTGGTTGGTTCCGGCGATGCCTGCCGGGTGACGTGGACGATTCGCTGGACGGCGGTGATCGTGGCGAGAATGGTGATGAGGCCGAGGGTGACGGACATCGTCGGCTCGGGATCGACTGCAGGCCCGATCAGCATGCCGAGCGCCAGCAGCACGAGCCGGACTTCACGGGGGGCGACCCCGACGTTGGCCATGCCGGTTCCGGAAGTGAAGCCGAGGCTCTCCGACTTGGCCCGGGTGTAGCTGACCATGAAGGACGCCGCCATTGCGCTCGCCGAAAGGATCACCGCCCGCTCGTGGCCCGCCACCAGGAACCCGAACGCGATGCCGATGTACAGAGCCGCCTCTCCGGCTCGGTCGAACACCGAGTCGAGGAACGCCCCGAGACGGCTGACCTGGTTCGTCGCCCGGGCAAGTGCCCCATCGAAGAGGTCGAAGATGCCGCCGAAGATGACGAGGAG
>JBBRCU010000035.1:0-33983 GCA_038204565.1 Candidatus Limnocylindrales bacterium | reverse complement strand
CCCATCGAGATCGACCCCCCTCCGCGACATCCTCAGGGTCAAGCCAGGTTCGCGGATCCGCCTCTCCGGCATCGACCCGAACGCGACCCATGGACTGACCAAGCAGGGCTCCGCGACGGAGCTCGAGAAGGGGCTCGCCCGTCTGACCGACCTCCAGGACCGACTCTGGGCCGAGCAGAAGCACCCGGTGCTGATCGTCCTCCAGGGGATCGACGCCGCCGGCAAGGACGGCTCGGTCAAGCACGTGATGAGCGCGTTCAACCCGATGGGCTGCCTGGTGACGTCGTTCAAGGCGCCAACCCCGATCGAACTTGCCCATGACTATCTCTGGCGCGTTCATCAGCGGGTCCCGGGCAAGGGCGAGATCGCAATCTTCAACCGCTCCCACTACGAGGACGTCCTCGTCGTCCGGGTCCACGACCTCGTCCCGAGGAAGGTCTGGTCGAAGCGGTACGACCAGATCAACGCGTTCGAGGAACTGCTGACCTCGAGCGGGACGACGATCCTGAAGTTCTTCCTCTGGATCGACCAGGACGAGCAGAAGGCGCGGCTCCAGGATCGGCTGGACGACCCCGACAAGCACTGGAAGTTCCGCCTCCGAGACCTGGCCGAGCGGAAGCTCTGGGATTCCTACGTGGCCGCGGACGAGGAAATGCTGCGGCGGACCTCGACGACGGCGGCGCCGTGGTATGTCATCCCGGCCAACCGCAACTGGTTCCGGAACCTCGCCCTTGCCGATATCGTCGCCGACGCTCTCGACCAACTGAACCCGACCTACCCGCCGTCGCCTGACGACCTGACCGGTGTCGTCATCGAGTAGGCGCCGTCGAGGACCGCAGCGAGCGACCTCGGATGGACGTGAGCGAGGACCGCAGGCGGCAACGCCGCCAGCGTCGTTCAGCCGCGCCAGCCAGGAGACTGCGTTCGTCGCGGACGCCAACGAGCCCCGGGGGATGCGCCCCGGGGCTCGCGGCTGTGTCGGGTCCATCGCCTTGCAGCGATGACCCGGCGCCGTGCCATCCGCGAACCTCGCGGGCGCGTCAGACGGGAACGAAATGGATGGCGGCTCGGGAGGCCGTTCATCCGCGAACCGACCCCGGAGGCCCTGGGTGGTCGCCGTTTCGTCCGTCGGCCGACGACGGTGCGGTATGGTGCGTTGCGCGCCGCCGATGATGACCGCTTCCGTCGAGGATTGTCAACCATGTCGAAAAATATCGACACCACTCGAAGGGCGGCGGACCTCCCGCCCGGCGCAGCCTTCGACCTGAAGCTCGGAGTCTGGCCGGCGGCGGACATGTTGATGTCGGTCCTCGCCGTCGTCGACAAGCCCGTCCAGCGGACACTTGCGGCGCGACACGAATGGCGGGATCGGGCGGCTGCCCTCGGCGGGACCTACCTCGCGACCCTCGATCAATATGGCCGGGAGACGTGGATCAACCTCGTCGGTCTCCTGCTTGACGTTCCTGCCGCGCGGACCGGCGCAGGCTTCGTCGAGTCGGCTCGGGCGATGGAGCCCGTCGAGCTCCTGCGGTATTTGTCGGGTTATTACCGGCGGGTCTATCGGCGGGAGACTCCGGCCGCGGTGATGGATGCTGCCCTCAACGGCGACGTGGCCGCCAGGCGGAAGTTCCGCCGGACGTCGTTCCCCCACATCGGCTACGTCCGCGATACCCTCCGCCATCTCCTCAGCCGCGAGCCGGCCGACATCCAGGCCGAATTCTGCGATCTCGTCGGGCGCTGGCAGCTCGACGTCCACGGCCCGGGCGAAGCGGCGTTCGAGGACCTCGCCGAGCGGTCGCTCGCGGGCTTCCGGAGGACGGTCGAGGGGTTGCCGCCCGAGCAGGTCGTCGAGCGCGCCGCGCCCGGGCTGACGTTCGTCCCTGAGGCCGGCCAGACCAGCGTCGTGCTCGTGCCGTCGGTCGTGATCCGGCCGATCTGGACGGTGACGGACCATCGCAATGCGAACGTGTTCGTGGTCCCGGCGCCAGCCGACCCGGGCGAGCTCGTCCGGCCGCCCATGAGGCTGGTGGCGCTCGGCAAGGCGATCGGCGACGAGACCCGGCTCCGGATCCTGCGCGAGCTTGCGACTCGGCCGGCGACCCCGCCCGATCTAGCCGACCGGATGGGGATCCCGCGGACCAGCCTCCTCCACCATCTCCGGATCCTCCGCGATGCCGACCTCATCACGGTCCGGGTCAATGACGCGGACTATCACCAGTACCACGTCCGCGACGAGCACTTCGGGGAGATTGAGCGACTCTTGGGCGAGTACCTGGGCTGAGTCCGGGCCCACCCGCCCAGCGGACTACTTCTTCCCGAACAGCGTCCCGAACACGCCCCGGATCAGGCTCTGGCCGGCCCGCGACGTGAACACCCGACCGGCGGTCCGGACGCCGGTCTGAACCATACGGTCGCGTGCCCGGGCGTCGGCCCGAGCCTGCCGTTCGGCGGCGGCGCGTTCCCGATCGGCGGCGCGCTGAGCAACGGCCATCTCGCGCGCCTGACGGGCGATCTCGCGCTGCTGCTGGGCCGGCGTCATCGGGCTGAGGCCGCTCGCGCTCGCCCCTGCCGCGCCGACCGCTCCGGCCTGCTGGGCCGCGGCATCGGCGGCGGCCCTGGCCGAGGCCAGTCGCGCGGTGATCATCTCGTAGGCGCTCTGGCGATCGATCGTCTGGCCGTATTTCGTGGCGAAGGAGCTCGCGGCAATCCGGGCCTGGAGATCCGCATCGGGGAGGGCCGCCATCAGTGAATCCGGCGGGACGAGGCGGGTCGCGGCCAGCGGCGTCGGGATCCCCTTCGGCGAAAGGACCGTCACGAGGGCCTCTCCGGTGCCGAGCGAAGTGATGGTCTTCTCGACGTCGTAATGGGCGGTCATCGGGAACGTCCGGGCGGTCTTCCGGAGCGCGTCGGCGTCGTCCGGCGTGAAGGCCCGCAGGGCGTGCTGGACGCGGTTGCCGAGCTGGGCGAGGACGGACGACGGGACGTCGGTCGGGGCCTGGGTCACGAAGTAGACGCCGACCCCCTTGGAGCGGATCAGGCGGGCAGTCCGCTCGATCTGGGCGAGCAGCGCGTCGGACGCGTTGTCGAACAGGAGATGCGCCTCGTCGAAGAAGAAGCACAACTTCGGCTTCGGGAGGTCGCCGACCTCCGGCAGCGTCTCGTACAGCTGGGCGAGCATCCAGAGCATGAACGTGCTGAACAGGCTCGGCTTGTCCATGACGTCGCGGAGCTCGAGGACCGAGATGATCCCGAACCCGTCCGACGTGGTCCGGAGCAGGTCGGCGACCTCGAACTCCGGCTCGCCGAAGAAGACATCGGCGCCCTCCTGCTCGAGGACGACGATCGAGCGGAGAAGGACCCCGACCGACGCCGCCGACATTCCGCCGTAGTCGGCGAGGATCGCCTTGCCGTCGTCCGACGCGAGGAACTTCAGGGTCGCCTCGAGGTCCTTGAGGTCGAGCAGCGGCAGGTCGTTGTCGTCGCAGTACTTGAAGATCAGCGAGAGGATCTCGGTCTGGGTGTCGTTCAGGCCGAGGACCCGGCCGAGGAGGAGCGGCCCGAAGGAATGGACGGTGGCCCGGACCTGGGCGCCGAGCTTGCCCGACAGCGACAGGAACTCGACCGGGTGTCCGGCGGGCTCGAACGTCCAGGCCAGCGATGTCGACCGCTCGATGACCCTCGGATTCGTCGCATCGCCCGGCGCGGCGATCCCGGTCACGTCGCCCTTGATGTCGGCCACGAAGACCGGGACGCCCGCCCTGGAGAGCTCGCCGGCGAGGATCTGGAGGGTCTTCGTCTTGCCAGTTCCCGTCGCGCCAGCAATCAGGCCGTGGCGGTTCATCATCGACAGCGCGATCTGGACGCGGGCGTCGTTGTCGACCTCGCCATCGAGCATCGGGCTGCCCAGGATCAGGCTCGGCTCGGTCAGGCCGTAGCCCCGTGTCATCTCGTCGCGGAACGCCTGGTCCATTGGTCTCTCCGGCGGCAGGTGTGGCGGATGGCGGCGGGTTCGAAGGGTATCATCGGCTCGTGGACGCCAACCAAGTGGAGGAGGGATCGGAATGAAGATCGAAGACGTCGAGGGCATCGGCCCGTCGTTCGCCGCGAAGCTCTCGGCTGCGGGTGTCGGGACCACCGACGCCCTGCTCGATCACGGCGCGACGGCGGGTGGGCGCGACAAGCTGTCCGAGGCGACCGGGATCTCGGGAAAGCTCATCCTCGAGTGGGTCAACCATGCGGACCTCATGCGGATCAAGGGCGTCGGATCGGAATACGCCGACCTGCTCGAGGCCGCCGGCGTCGATTCCCCCGCCGAGCTGGCCCAGCGCAACGCGGTCAACCTCGCCACGACGTTCCAGGAGCTCGATGCGGCGCGGCCGAACGTGGTCCGCCAGGTCCCCGGCGAGGCCACGATCGCCGGCTGGATCACCCAGGCGAAGGGCCTCGCCAAGATCGTCAGCCACTGATGGTCGGCCAATTCCGCGAGTTTCTGCTCAAGACCAACGCCCTGGCCCTCGCCATCGGCGTGATCATCGGGACCGCCCTCGGGACGGTCGTCACCTCACTCGTCAACGACATCATCATGCCGCCGGTCGGGATGCTCCTCGGCGGCGTCGACTTCAGCAGCCTGAAGATCGTCCTCAAGGCAGCCGCGCCGGGAGCCGACCCGGCTACGGAGGTCGCCATCCGCTGGGGCGCGTTCGTCAACGCGATCATCGCGTTCGTCGTGATCGCCTTTGTCGTCTGGCAGATCTCGAAGATGTTCATCAAGGAGCCGCCGCCGGCCGAGGCCAGAACGTGCCCCTTCTGCAAGGAAGCCAACGCGGTCGACGCAACCAAGTGCCGAGCCTGCGCCAGCGCGATCTGACGAGCGCGATCTGACGACGACCGCCGGGCGCAGCCCGGGCTAGGCCTCGCGGGCGCGCGGGTACGACCCGAGGACCCGGACCATCTCCGTCTCCGCGCGGAGGTCGTCGAGGGCCGCGGCGCAGGCCGGGTCGTCTACGGCTGCGTCGATGTCGACCCAGAAGACGTACTCCCAACGGGCGCGCCGGGCCGGTCGCGATTCGAGCGATGAGAGGTTGACGCCGCGGGCGGCGAACACGCCGAGACAGCGATGGAGCGAGCCGGGGACGTTGCGGACCGCGAAGACAAGCGTCGTCCGGCGGGGCGCGGCCGGGTCCTCAGGTGTGGCGCCATCGGAGTGTGCGCCCGGGGCGCGCCGGGCCAGCACGGCGAACCGGGTCCGGTTCTCCTCGCCGGATTGGATTTCGGCGGCGAGGATTTCCAGGCCGTACAGGTCGGCGACCCGGGGTGACGCGACGGCTGCGGCGTGGCGCTCGTGGCGCTCGGCAATCATCCGGGCGGCGCCCGCAGTGTTGTAGGTCGTCATCACCTGCCAGTCGCGCGAACGCAGGAAGGCGTCGGCCTGGACGAGGGCCTGGCCGTGGCTGTAGACCCGCTCGATCCAGTCAAGGCTCTGGCCGGGCAGGGCGAGGAGGGCCAGCCGGACCGGGACCGTGACCTCGCCGATGATCCGGACGTCGCGCTCGAAGAACTCGGCGAGGAGGTCGTACGTCTCGCGGATCGTCCCCGCCAGCGAGCTCTCGATCGCGATCACCCCGGCGGTTGCCGAGCCGTCCGCCACCGCTTCGAAGACGGCCCGCCAGTTCGGGACGGCCGATCGCTCGTGCGCCTCGCCGAAGAAGCCGATCGCCGCCTCCTCGGAGAAGGCGCCCGGCTCACCCTGGTAGACGACGGATCCGGAGTCGCTCATCGGGGCAGGGTCGCCGATCGCGACCGTCCGGCCGCGGCCTGATCGCCGCTGCTCGGCCGGCCTAGTGATTGAACCAGTCCGTGGTGTCGATCCGGCCGGCCTCTTCGTCGAGCTCGGCCCGCTGGGCCTTCGCCGCGGGCTCGCTGACCCGGGCGCCCTTCCGGTTTCCTGCGGCGTCGGCGGCGCCCTGCCAGTGCTCTTCGGCGAGCAGCTCGTTGATCGCGTCGATGTACGCCTCGATCGAGGCCGCGATGATGTTCGTCGAGGTGATCTCGCCGACGTAGCGGCCGCTGGCGCGGGGACCGGACGCGTCCGACGGCGGCGCGATCGCCACGGTGACCTTGCCTGCGGCGTCCGGGCCTTCGGCGACCGCATGGACGTCATAGGAGAGCAACCGCGGATGCCCGGTCAGGACTTCGGCGAGGGCCTTGTCGACGGCGCGGAACAGGGCATCGACCGCGCCGTTGCCATCGGCTGAGGCCTGCCACTGGTGGTCCCCCGCCGAGAGGACGACGGCGCCGCGGCTATTGGCGTTCGAGCCCGACGTCACCGTCCAGCGCGTCAGGTGGACCGTCTCCGCGACGTCGTCGGTGGGTGCCTGTGTGGTGGTGCTCGTGTCGGCGGCCATGCTTACCTCCTGGTCCCCGACGGTGCCGCGGGAGTCGCCGGCGTCGTCGTGAAGTGGCGTTCGTCGCGGCGGCGGAGCTCCGCCCCCGACTTCCAGATCGCGTACTCGAGCGAGTCCGCGAGCGCGGCGGCGGACGCCGCGATGATGTTCGTGTCGCTGCCCATCGTTGACCACTCGAGGGTCCCGTCCGACGAATCGATGATCACCCGGGTTCGGGCGGCCGTTGCCGAATCCCCGTCGAGGATCCGGACCTTGTAGTCGTACAGGTGGACATCGTCGAGCTGGGGGTAGAACGCCCGGAGCGCTTTCCGAAGCGCCGCGTCGAGGGCGTTGACCGGGCCGTTGCCATCAGCCGCCGTATGAAGGATCTCGCCGTCCACCTCGACCTTGACCGTCGCCTCCGACAGCAGCTCCCGCCCGGAGCGCTGCTCGACGAGACAGGTGTAGTCGACGATCCGGAAGGGCGCGGCATAGTCGGCCTGGTGGCGCCGGATCAGGAGCTCGAAGCTGGCCTCGGCGCCTTCGAAGGCGAGACCCTCGCTCTCGAGCTTCTTCACGAGCTCGCTCAGGACCTTGGCGTCGACGACGCCCTCGAGCTGATGGCCGAGCTGCTCAGCCCGGATCCGGGTATTCGCCCGACCGCCGAGCTCGGAGACGACGAGGCGGCCCTGGTTGCCGACGACGGTCGGGTCGATGTGCTGGTAGCTCCGCTCGACCTTGGCCACGGCGGCCCCGTGGACGCCGCCCTTGTGAGCGAACGCCGACCGACCGACGTAGGGCTGCCAGTCGTTCGGGTTGAGGTTGGCGATCTCGGCGACCGAGCGGCTCAGCTCGGTCAACCCGGACAGCTGCCCGCCGCCCTCCGGCACGAGCCGATGCTCCGTCTTCAAGGCGAGGTTGGCGAGAATCGAGACCATGTTCGCGTTGCCGGTGCGCTCGCCGTAGCCATTGATGGTGGCCTGGACGTGGCGGACCCCGGCACCCACCGCGGCCATCGAGTTGGCGACGGCGAGGTCGGCGTCGTTATGGGCGTGGATCCCCCACACGACCGAGGCTGCCGCGGGATCGGCCTCGAGCACCGTCCGGACATCGGTCACGACCTCGGCCAGTTTCGCCGTCAGCGTCCCGCCGTTGGTGTCGCACAGGACGAGGGTCGTCGCCCCGGCTTCCCGCGCCGCGCGGAGCGTGGCCAGGGCGTAGTCAGGGTCGGCCCGGTAGCCATCGAAGAAGTGCTCGGCGTCGTACACGAGTTCGCGCCCGTGGTCGACGATGAACCGGACCGAATCCGCGATCATGTCGAGGTTCTCCTGGGGCGTTGCCCCGAGGACCTCGGTGACGTGGAGCAGCCAGCTCTTGCCGAAGATCGTCACGACCGGCGTCTCGGCGGCGACGAGTTCGCGAATGTTCGGGTCGGTCGCGGCTGTGTTCGCCCGATGGCGGGTCGAGCCGAACGCGGCAAGTTTGGCGGTCTGCCAGGTCATCGTCCTGGCGGCCTTGAAGAACTCGATGTCCTTGGGGTTCGAGCCCGGCCAGCCACCCTCGATGTAGGGCATCCCGTACTCGTCGAGCATCCGGGCGATCCGGAGCTTGTCGGCGAGGCTGAGCGTGACGTTCTCGCCCTGGGTGCCGTCGCGAAGGGTCGTGTCGTAGAGCGTGACCGGTCGGTCGACCGGCTGGTTCGGGGTCATCGGCGCGTCCCTGTCATACGAGCAGGCTCGGATTGGATCACGACGGGGCCGGACTCCCGCGCGGCCTCCGGAATCGCGATCCGGGCGAGGATCGCCTCGGTCATGCCGGTCGTGCCGACGCGGCGCAGGCCCGTCTCGTCGCCGTTCGGCGGAACGAGGTCGGCGGTCCGGAAGCCGTCGTCCAGGGTCCGGCTCACGGCAGACTCGATTGCGCCGGCGACGTCCTCTCGCCCGAGCGACAGGCGAAGGAGCATCGCCGCCGACAGGATCGTCCCGATCGGGTTGGCCAGGTCGCGCCCTGCGATATCCGGGGCGGACCCGTGGATCGGCTCGTACAGCCCGAACGTGCCGTGGTCGGTCCGGCGCTCGCCGAGCGACGCCGACGGGAGCATCCCGAGGCTGCCGGCCAGGACCGCCGCCTCGTCCGACAGAATGTCGCCGAACAGGTTCTCGGTGACGATGACATCGAAGTCGGCGGGCCTTCGGACGAGGAGCATCGCGCACGAATCGACGAGCTGATGGGCGAGCCTTACGGCCGGGTTTGCTGCGCCGATCTCCGTCGCGACCGTCCGCCACAGCCGCGAGGTTGCGAGGACGTTGGCCTTGTCGACCGAGGTCACGCGGCCGCGGCGGCCCTTTGCCAGATCGAATGCGAGCTCGACGACCCGCCGGACCTCGTGCTCGGAATACGGCAGGGTGTCCAGGGCCGTCCGCTCGGCGGACCCGCCGGCGGCCCCCGGCTCCCGACGCTCACCGAAGTACACCCCGCCGGTCAGCTCGCGGACGATCAGGAGATCGACGCCGGCGAGCAGCTCCGGCCGAACGGGCGAGGACGCGATCAGGGCCGGGTGGACGCTCACGGGCCGCAGGTTCGCGTACAGGCCGAGCCCGCCACGCAGGGCGAACAGGGCCTGCTCCGGGCGGACGGCGGCCGACGGATCGGACCAGTTCGGACCGCCGACCGCGCCGAGGAGGATCGCGTCGGCCGATCCGCAGGACGCGACGTCCGCTGGCCGGATCGCGACCCCGTACGCGTCGATCGCCGCTCCGCCGACGAGGAACTCGGACCAGTCGACCGAGAAACCGAAGACCGACCCGGCCACATCGACGACGCGCCGGGCAGCCGCGACGACGTCCGGCCCCACCCCGTCGCCCGGGATCGTGGCGATCCCGTAGCGCGGCGCCGCGGCATCTGCCATCAGGGCAGCTCCTCGGCGGTCTGCCGTCCGATGAACGCGACGTCGACCCCGTTGATCTCCGCACCGTGGAGCTTGTTGACCGCCGCGAGATACCCGTCGAGGGAGGCCTCGATGATGTTCGTGGATAGTCCGTGGCCGGACACGACGAGCGCACCCGGACCCTCCTCCGACGAGCGCCGGCAACGACACAGGACCTGGCCCTGGGCGTCCTCGCCGGCCGACACCGCCTTGATCTCCCACTCGGTGAGCACGGGATGCCAGCCGAGGACGCCCTGGAGCGCCTCGTCGACCGCCGAGTAGAGGGCGTCGACCGGGCCGTTGCCGGTTGCCTCCGCGGTCCGGTCCTGGCCCGACACGGTCAGCGTCACCGAGCCCGTGGCGTTCCCGCCGTGCGATGAGGTGACGCTCCAGCCGACGAGCTCGACCGAGGCCGGGACCTCCGAGGCACGCTGCTCGACGAGCGCGAGCAGGTCGCCGTCGGTGACCTCTTTCTTCGCGTCGGCGAGGGCGATCGCCTGGCGGTAGATCGTATCGAGCGCCTCGCCCTCGACCTCGTGGCCGAGCTCGCGGAGCTTGCCCTGGAGCCCGCGCCGGCCCGAGAGCTTGCCGATGGTCAACTGGCTGCCGGTCAGCCCGACCGACTGCGGAGTCATGATCTCGTAGGTCAGCGGATTCTTGATCACGCCATCCTGGTGGATCCCGGACTCGTGGGCGAAGGCGTTGCCGCCGACGATCGCCTTGTTCGGCTGGACCGCGAACCCGGTCAGATAGCTGACCAGCCGCGACGCCGCCGTGATCTGCTCGGTCTGGACGCCGCTGACGAGGTCGGGGAACTGCGTCGGCCGGGTCCGGAGGCCCATGACGACCTCCTCGAGCGACGCGTTACCGGCCCGCTCGCCGAGGCCGTTGATCGTGACCTCGACCTGGCGGGCGCCGGCCTGGACCGCGGCGAGGGTGTTGGCCGTGGCGAGACCGAGGTCGTTGTGGCAGTGAACGCTGACGGTTGCGTCCCGGCCGACGAGGTCGACCACGCGGCCGACGAGAGCCCCGAACTCCGACGGAATCGCGTAGCCGACCGTGTCCGGGATGTTCACGGTCGACGCCCCCGCGGCGACGACCGACTCATAGACATGGAGGAGGAAGTCCGTATCGGTCCGCGAGGCGTCCTCGGCGCTGAACTCGATCTCAGCGTCGGCGCCGAGCGCCTCCCGGCCGTAGCGGACCCAGCGGACCGCCTCGGCCAGCGCCTCCTCGCGGGTGATCCGGAGCTTGTGCTTGAGGTGGATGTCGCTCGTGGCGATGAACACGTGGAGGTGCGGCCGCTCGGCGACCCGGATGGCCTCGACCGCTCGCTGCGGGTCGCCATCGCGACAGCGGGCGAGGGCCGCGATCGCGATCCCGCCGCGGGTCTCCTTCGCGATCCGGTGGACGGCATCGAAGTCGCCGGGCGAGGCGGCCGGAAAGCCGGCCTCGATCACGTCGACCTTGAGCCGGACGAGCTGGCGGGCGACCTCCAGCTTCTCGGCCGCGGTCAGCCCGGCGCCGGGCGCCTGCTCGCCGTCCCGGAGGGTCGTGTCGAAGATCCGGACGATGCCGACCTCGACCGCAGTGCCACTCACGCCTTCGCCCCCGCCCCGACGGAGCCCTGGGCCTCGCCGGCCTCGACGACGACCGGATTGAGGAACGTCATCTGCGCCCGCAGGTCGCGCCCGACCTGCTCGATCTGGTGCTCCTTGTCCTGCTGCCGGAGCCGCGCGAACTCCGCCCCGCCCGATTCCTGCTCGGCGATCCAGCGGCTGGCGAAGGAGCCGCTCTGGATGTCGCTGAGGACGTCCTGCATGGCGGTCTTCACGCCTTCCGTGATCCGCGGGCCGGACACGTAGTCGCCGTACTCCGCGGTGTCGCTGACGCTGAACCGCATGAAGTTCAGGCCGCCGCGGTACATCAGGTCGACGATGAGCTTGAGCTCGTGCATCGTCTCGAAGTAGGCGAGTTCGGGCTGGTAGCCGGCCTCGACGAGCGTCTCGAACGCCGCCTTGATCAGGGCCGACACACCGCCGCACAGGAGCGCCTGCTCGCCGAAGAGGTCGGTCTCCGTCTCCTCCTTGAACGTCGTTTCGAGGACGCCGGCGCGGGTCGAGCCGATCCCGCGGGCGTAGGCGAGGACCCGCGCCCGAGCGGTACCCGACGCGTCGTTCTCGATCGCGAACAGGGCCGGGACGCCACCGCCCGCCTCGTAGACCGAGCGGAGGAGATGGCCCGGGCCCTTCGGCGCGACCATCCCGACATCGATCGTGTCGGGCGGGCTGATCCGGCCGAACCGGATGTTGAAGCCGTGGGCGAACATGAGGAGCTGGCCCGGCCGCAGGTTCGGCTCGATCTCGGCGTCGTAGACCGCCTTCTGGAGCGTGTCCGGGACGGCGATCATGATCACGTCGGCTGCCTTGACGGCGTCGGCGACGTCGGCCACCCGGAGACCGGCCTCCTCGGCGACGGCGCGGCTCTTGGAGCCCGGCTTCAGGCCGACGACGACGTCGACGCCCGACTCGTGGAGATTCCGGGCGTGGGCATGGCCCTGCGACCCGTAGCCGATGATCGCAACCGTCTGGCCGTCGAGCGCCGCCGGATTCGCATCGTTGTCGTAGTACATCTTCGCGGTCATCGGGTGGGATCCTCCTCGGTTCGGATGGTCGGCGTGACGGGGTGACGGGTCCGCCGTGCTGCGCTCAGCGCTTGATGGCCTCTTCGATGGACGAGGAACCGCGCGACATGACGACGGCGCCGGTCCGAACAATCTCCTTGATGCCGTAGGTCCGGACGAGGGCGACGAAACCGTCGATCTCGTGCTCGGGCCCTGTCACCTCGACGATGACGGCCTCGCCGGCCAGGTCGACGACCCGGCCCTTCGACAGCTCGACCAGCTTCAGGATCTCGGCCCGGTTGCTGTCCGTCGCCCGGATCTTGACGAGGGCCAGCTCCTGGGCGACGACCGGGTCCGAGGTGACGTCCTGGACCTTCAGGACGTCGATCAGGCGGTAGAGCTGCTTGGCGGCCTGCTCGACCGCGACGTCGTCGCCGTGAAGGGTGATCGTCATCCGGCTCGTGTCCGGCTGGTCGGTCCGGCTGACGGCCAGCGAATCGATGTTGAAGTTGCGGGCCCGCATCAGCGATGCGACGCGATTGAGGACGCCGGGCTTGTCGAGGACGATCGCGATCAGGGTGTGACGGCGGGTCTCGCCGCCGCCGGGCAGGGCGCGCGGCGGCGGGGCGGCGTGGGCCGGGGCAGGTGCGGTTGGTGGCGCGGGGGCGACGCCGTTCGAGCTGGCATCGGCACTCACTCGTCCGCCCCTCCCCACTTCTCGATCAGGTCGGACAGGCCCTTGCCGGCGGGCATCATCGGGAAGATGTTCTGTTCCTCGGCGATCTCGAACCAGACGAGGGCCGGCCCGTCGACCGCCTGGGCGGCCCGGATCGCGTCGTCGACCTCAGCAGGCGTCCGGGCCCGGAAGGCGGGGATGCCATAGGCGTCGGCGAGCTTGGCGAAGTCAGGCCCGGGCAGGGTCGAGGAATGGAAGTTCCCACCGTAGATGATCTCCTGCCACTGGCGGATCATCCCGAGCTTCTTGTTGTCGAGGAGCGCGATCTTCACCGGGATCCGGTCGGCGGCCAGGGTCATCAGCTCCTGGCTGGTCATCTGGAACCCACCGTCGCCGGTGACCGCCCAGGTCTCGCGATCGGGCCGGCCGAGCGCAGCGCCCATGGCCGCGGGAACGCTGAAGCCCATCGTCCCGAGCCCGCCCGACGAGACGTGGGTATTCGGGTGACGAAAGCCGGCGTACCGGGCGAGCCACATCTGGTTCTGGCCGACGTCCGCAACGTACGTCGCCTCGTGATCGGTCAGCTCACCGATCCGCTCGATCACGTAGTCGGCCGACAGCAGCCCGTCGCGCCAGGCTCCCGAGCCGTGCCACGACGAGCCTTCAGACTCGGCGCGCCAGGCCGCCAGCTCCGCGAAGTAGTCCGCGCGGGTGGCCGGGTCGACTGCTTCGATCATCGGCAGGAGCGCCTGGAGGACGCGCTTCGCGTCGCCCACGATCGGGACCTCGACCGCGACATTCTTGCCGATCTCGGCCGGGTCGATGTCGACGTGGACGATCCGGGCGTATGGGGCGTAGGTCCGGACGTTGCCGGTGACCCGGTCGTCGAACCGCATCCCGATCGCGAACAGGAGGTCGGCCGACTGGATCGCCTTGTTGACGTGCTTCCAGCCGTGCATCCCCATGTAGCCGTAGCTGAGCGGATGCGACTCATCGATCGTGCCGATCCCGAGGAGGGTATGGGCCACCGGGATCTGGGCCTTCTCGGCGAAGGCGAGCAACTCGTCCCAGGCCCGGGCGTGGAGGACACCGTGGCCGGCGAGGATGACCGGCCGCTTGGCCTTCGCCAGCTCCGTGGCGGCAAGCTTGAGCTGACGACCGTTGGCTTCCATGTTCGGGCGGAAGCCGGGCAGGCCGGCGACGACCTCGTCGTGGGTCGGGTGCGGCGCCGACGTCTCCTGCTGGAGGGCGTCCTTGGTGATGTCGACGTGGACCGGCCCCGGCCGGCCGCTCCGGGCGATGTGGAACGCCTCGGCCAGGACCCGCGGCAGGTCGTTCGCGTCCCGGACGAGATAGTTGTGCTTCGTCATCGGCAGGGTGATGCCGTTGATGTCGATCTCCTGGAAGGCGTCCTTGCCGATCAGGGCCGACGGCACGTTGCCGGTGATCGCGACCATCGGGATCGAGTCGAGGAGGGCGGTCCCGATCCCGGTCACGAGATTCGTCGCGCCCGGGCCGGAGGTGCCCATGCAGACCCCGACCTCGCCGGTGACGCGGGCGTAGCCATCCGCTGCATGCGCGCCGCCCTGCTCGTGGCGGACGAGGACGTGGCGGAGCTGGGGATAGTCGCCGAGGACGTCGTAGAGCGGCAGGATGACCCCGCCCGGATAGCTGAAGAAGACGTCCGCCCCCTGGAGGAGGAGCGCCTCGCACACGACGTCGGCGCCGATCCGCGTCCGATGACGCGGCCGCGAGTCGTCGAGCATCGCCCGCCGGGCTGCCTCGACGGCCGCCGCGCCAGGGGTCCCATCCGCGGGCACGTGGCTGCGTCGCGCCGGTCGGTCCTCGGTCGGACTCGGCGATCGCGCCGGTTGGCCCTTCGTCATCGTCATCGATCCCTGCCTGCCCTCGTCACTGCCTGGAGGTGATCGCCGGCGATGCCCTGCGCCGACCGGTCGATCCTTCGTGACAACAAAAAACCCTCGCCACCCGGCGAGGGTCCCTTCGGTTGTCGGGGTTCGTTCGCGTCTAGCGCCCGTTCCTCCGCGTTCCTCCGTTCTCCCGCCGGGAGCCGGTAATGAGGAGCCCAAGAAGGCTCTCAAGCCCGACAACGAGCGAGCGAAGAAGACCGAGAAGGGAGCCGTCCGACAGGCCGCTATCGTTCAGGGGCATCTGGACACGCCGACCATCCGCGCGAATCGCGATGGCGACGTGGCGTCGATTGCGACCATCGAACAGACCCAAGGTCGGTCTCCCGGACAAGCCCGGTGACCCGGGCGGTTCGCGCAGTCTACGAGTCGCATGGTGATCGCGCAACCACCCGGACCCCACCGATCCCGGGTTGCAACGTTCTGTGCCGCCGAACGTGCGCCCGGCGCCGCCCTCACGACCGCTGTCGCGGTCGGCCGATGCCGACGATTCCGGGCCGGACACCACGAGACCGCCGGTCACCCGACGGTCTCGTCACCCCCACGCCGGCGGCCCGACGCTGGCAGGTCTCAGTGGGTCCAGCGCTGGCCCGCCTGCAGGACCAGCGCGGAGCTGGCAAGAGCGGACAGGGCGAGCAGGATCCGGAAACCCTGGCCCTTGAAGAACGCCAGGTTCGTCTTCATGGTGTGATTGACTCCTTGAGCCGTCTGCGTCGGCGCGATCGGCGGCCGGGCGGCCTCCCGCATTGGGAGATCCCTGGCTTTGCGTCCCCGCCTCGCGACGGGTTTGCCCTGGACGAAAGCGCCAGCGGAGAACGTGCGTCCTCATTCGCCACGTTGCGGGTGAACGGCCGAGGGAACCATGGGCTGGCAGTACCGACTGCAATCGCCAACGGTCCGAGTTGCACCGGTGCACCACCGCCCCGGCGATGTCGGTCTTCGGGCAGCGCACCGCTCGTGCCGCCCTGGCCCGGGATTCAGTCCGACAGGTCCGCCGCGGGTCGACGCCGCATCGCTGCGGCGATCGCGATCGCGACCCCGAACCCGATGACCACATCGCCAACGCTGAAGACGTTCGCCATCGGGAGCCAGCTGGGCAAGGCGAAGATGTCGGTCAGCGGCTCCAACGCGGGATGGTCGACCAGGATGCTGCTGGTGTGGCCGCCGACCCCGAATCCGAGCGTCGCGAGCGCCCCGGGAGCAGCCGGCATCGCCCCGCCGTTGGCCACCACGGCCGCGAGGTTGAGGCCCGCCCCGACCACGATCAGCAGGACGCCCGTCAGCCGGACGTTGGCCAGGACAACCGCCACGACGGCCACGGTCGACAGGACATAGACCGGTCGGACGATCGACTGCGACAGGCCGTCGGCGAGCGGCGAGAAGAGGATCAGCTGAATCGCCAGGGCGACGCCGGCGAGGGCCGCCAGGCGGAACCGGACCGACGCGAGATGCTCGAGCCGGCCGCCGATCGCGTAGCCCGTCACGATTCCGAGCGGGATCGCGTAGAGGATGAACACCGGACCAGTATCGCCGTCGCTCCGCCCGCCGATTCCGGGCGCCGGCATGCCGGGTTCGACCGCCCTGCGCTACCCTCTGCCATCCACCGACCCAGCACGCGAGTGAGCCATCACCCCATGAACCCAGCCCCGCCCCGCACGATCGTCGAGAAGATCTGGGACGACCACGTCGTCAGCCAGGACGAGGGCGCACCGGCAATCCTGGCCGTCGACCTTCACCTGGTCCACGAAGTGACCTCGCCCCAGGCGTTCAGCGGACTCCGCGAGCGCGGCCTGACCGTCCGCCATCCGGAGCGGACCGTCGCGACGGCGGACCATTCGATCCCGACCCATCCGCGGAGCCTGCCGATCGCCGATCCGATGGCCGCGGCGCAGGTCGACCAGCTGACCCGCAACTGCGCTGAGTTCGGCATCCCTCTCCACGGCATGGGCGACCCCGGCCAGGGGATCGTCCACGTGATCGGCCCCCAGCTCGGTCTGACCCAGCCGGGCATGACGATCGTCTGCGGCGATTCGCACACCGCGACTCACGGCGCGTTCGGGTCGCTCGCGTTCGGGATCGGGACGAGCGAGGTCGAAATGGTCCTCGCCACCCAGACGCTCCTCCAGCGCCAGCCGAAGACGTACGAGGTCCGGGTCGACGGCCGGCTCGCGGCTGGCGTCAGCAGCAAGGACGTGATCCTGGCGTTGATCGCCCGGATCGGGATCGGCGGCGGGACCGGCCACGTCTTCGAGTACACCGGCAGCGCAATCGGGGCGCTGACGATGGAGCAGCGGATGACGATCTGCAACATGTCGATCGAGGGCGGCGCCAAGGCCGGCCTGATCGCCCCGGATGACACGACGTTCGAGTATGTCGCGGGCCGACCGTACGCACCGCAAGGCGCGGCTTGGGACGCGGCCGTCGAGCGCTGGCGATCGCTGCCGAGCGACGCCGGCGCCACGTACGACAAATCGATCCTGATCGATGCCGCGGCCCTCGAGCCGATGGTCACGTATGGCACGAACCCGGGGATGGGCATCCCGATCACCTCGCGCGTCCCCGCCCCGGCGGACCTTGCCGTGGGCTCGTCGCGGCGGGCCCTGGAGCGGGCGCTCGAGTACATGGATCTCGAGCCCGGCCAGGCGATCCTCGGCCAGAAGGTCGATGTCGTCTTCATCGGGTCGTGCACGAACGGCCGGATCAGCGACCTCCGCCTCGCCGCCGAGGTCCTCCGCGACCGGCACGTCGCGGCCGGCGTCCGGATGATGGTCGTCCCGGGCTCCGACGAGGTGAAGCGCGAGGCCGAGGCCGAGGGCCTCCACGAGATCTTCCGGGCCGCTGGAGCGGAATGGCGCGAGGCCGGCTGCTCGATGTGCATCGCCATGAACGGCGACCAGCTGTCGCCCGGCCAATACGCCATCAGCACGTCGAACCGGAATTTCGAGGGGCGCCAAGGCAAGGGCGGCCGGACGTTCCTGGCGTCGCCACTGACCGCCGCCGCCTCGGCGATCAAGGGCGAAGTCAGCGATCCGCGGGCCCTCCCCGGGATCGAGTCGCTGGCCGCGGTCGGAGGACGCTGACGATGGCTGCGCGATTCCAGAGCTTCACGAGCGCGGTCATTCCGCTGCCCGCGGAGAACGTCGACACCGATCAGATCGTCCCCGCTCGGTACCTCAAGGTGACCGACAAGGATGGCCTCCGCGAGGCTCTCTTCCGGGACTGGCGGTATGACGAGGACGGCGGCCTCAAGGAGCCCCTGTTCGTCATGGATCGGGTCGCGATGCTGGATCGGAAGATCCTCCTCGTCGGCGACAACTTCGGCACCGGCTCCTCGCGCGAGCACGCGCCATGGGCCCTGACGGCGTGGGGCATCCGGGCCATCCTCTCGACCTCATTCGCGGACATCTTCCGGAACAACGCCCTGAAGAACGGCCTCCTCCCGATCGTCGTCGAGGCAGAGAAGCACCGTCAGCTGTTCGAGCTCGTCGCCACGGATCCGCTGGCCGAGCTGACGGTCGACCTCGAGGCCCAGGTGATCCACCTCCCGGGCGACGAGGATCTGCCATTCGAGGTCGACCCCTTCGCCCGCCTGATGCTCCTCCACGGGACCGATGAGATGGGGTACCTCCTCGGCAAGCTCCCCGCCATCGAGGCCTGGGAGACGGCCCATCCGGCACGCGTCGACACCACCGCCGGCGCCGCCTGATCGTCCTCGGTCGCGGGGTCGTCGGGAACCGCTCGGCAAGGGCGATCGTCACGCGGCCATGTTGATCCCTCGGAAGCTTCCGGCCCTCACCGTCCTCGTCGTCGCCGCGGTGCTCGGCGTGGCGGCCTGTTCGGGCGCCGTGACCGCGCCGATGGCGAGCGACCCGCCGGCGGGCCCGCCCACGGTCGGCGCATCAGTCGGCGGAACAGATCCGGGAGGTGGCGCTGGCGGGAGCAGTGGCGGTCGCGTTCCCGGGGATCCGGGCAGCGGCGTCGGCACGACCCCGATCGATCCGCTACCCGTGGATCCCGGTCCAGGCGCGCCGCTGATCGTCCGACCTGCTCCAGGGCGGGCCAACCCGCACCCGGTGGTTCCGATCCGGATCGAGACTTCGATCGACGGCCGACACATCCTCGTGAAACTCAGCTGGTACGGCGGCGTCGAGCCCTGTTCGGTCCTCGATTCGGTCCGGATCGAGCGGACGGCCAACGACATCGCGCTGACCCCGATCGAGGGCTCGAGCGCCGAGGCCGGGGCCGTCGCCTGCATCGACATCGCCGTGTTCAAGGCGACGATCGTCGATCTCGGCGAACTCGATCCCGGGACCTACCGGATCTCGTCGCCGGGCAGCAACGCAACGCCGGCCGTCTTCACCCTCGCCTGACGCGCCCTCCGTCGGCCGCACTCGGCCATACTCGGGGCGGTGAATCTGTTCGACGTCGTCGTGCTCGCCCTGCTCGTTGCGGCCGTCCTGATCGGAATCCGGTCCGGGGCCCTGCCCCAACTCGGCGGATTGCTCGGGGCGTTCGCGGGCGGCGCGCTGGCCATCGCCGGCGTTTCGTGGGTCCAGCAACCGCTCAACCTCCTCGCCCCGGAGATCCGCCCGATCGTCGTCCTCGCCGGGATCCTGTTCCTCGTCGGTATCGGCGAGGCGATCGGGGCCGCCGTTGGGCGGGCCGTGGCGTTCCGCCTTCGGGGCGGCGCCCTCGACGGCGTCGACCGGATCCTCGGTGGGTTCGTCGGGGCAGCCCAGGCGCTGCTCGTCGTGTGGCTCGTGGGCGGCCTCCTCGCGGCCGGGCCGATGCGCTATCTCGCCG
The DNA here is from genome assembly GCA_038204565.1 of Candidatus Limnocylindrales bacterium. Classification (GTDB taxonomy): domain Bacteria; phylum Chloroflexota; class Limnocylindria; order Limnocylindrales; family CSP1-4; genus CF-46. The sequence goes on along the minus strand of JBBRCU010000035.1, from coordinate 14,644 downwards.
TCCAGGCCGAGACGTCGCTGGTGGTCCGGAGCCTGACCGCGGTCCTGCCCGCGCCCACCGAGATCGCCGCCGAGCTCGGCCAGCTCCTCGGCGGAACCGGCATCCCGGATCTCTTCGTCGGACTCGATCCCCTGCCGGCGCCGGCCGTCGAGCGACCGACCGATCCGGCGGCCAGGGCGATCGCCGACGCCGCGATCCGGAGCGTGGTCCGGGTGTCGGCCGCGACCTGCCAGTTCCAGTCGTCAGGTTCCGGGTTCGCCGTCGCCGACGGTTATGTCGCGACAAATGCCCACGTCATCGCGGGAGCGACCAAGATCCGCGTCCAGGGTCCCGGCGGCCGACTGCTCGACGCGGTCGCGGTCTATGACGACCCGCAACTCGACATCGCGGTCCTGTGGGTCCGCAGCCTCGCGGCGCCGCCCCTCCGGTTCGCGACGGACGATCCAGCTCGCGGCACCCTCGGCGCAACGCTCGGCTTTCCGCACGGTGGCGGGCTGGCCATCGAGCCCGCCGCGGTCTCCGGCGCCTATGCGGCGCAGGGCCTCGACATCTACGGTGCCCGCCGGGTGACGCGCCGGATCCTCGAGCTCCGCGCGGTCGTACAACAGGGCGACAGCGGCGGCCCGCTGATCCTGACCGACGGCACGGTTGGCGGCGTCGTCTTCGCCCAGGCCCGCACCGACGAGAACGTGGGCTACGCCCTGACCCCGACGTCGATCGCGGCGGCGGTCCGCCCGGCGATCGGACGAACCGGGCCGGCCGATCTCGGAGCGTGCATCCACTGACGACCGGCGACGAGTGCCCTTGGCGCCGCACCGCCAACCGCCGCGGATCGTAGGATCGACCGATGACCGATCCGACCGTGCCCGACGAACCCGCCGCGGACCCGGCCGTGGACCCGGTCGTCCGTCTCGCGACCCTCGCCACCGAGGCCTGGGACAGCCAGATGGCGGCCCACCCGCTCTACGCGACGTCGCTCGGCGACCGCCGCTTCGATGACCGCCTCCGGGCAAACGGGCCTGGGGCAATCGAGAACGACGTCGCCCGGCTCCGGGCCCTTCGCGATCGGGCGACGGCGATCGACGCTGCGGCCTTGCCCGCTGGCGACCGCGTCACCCATGCCGCTCTCCTCGACTTCCTCACCGCCGAGCTCGACCTGGCGGCGGCCGGTCTCGACGCCTGGTCGGTCGATCCGCTGGACGGCCCGCAGGTCACCTATCTCAATGTTCCGTCGTTCCAGCCGGTCCGGACGGTCGCCGAAGGCGAGGCGCTCGTGGCCCGTTGGCGCGACATCGGGCCGTGGGTCGACCGCCTGACCGAAACGACCCGGGACGCGCTGACGCAGGGCACTGTCGCCCCCGACGCCAACGTCCGGAGCGTCATCGCCGAGCTCGACGACCTCCTCGCCGCGGACGTCGAAGGCTGGCCACTCAACGATCCGGCCGACGCCGCCCCCGAGGATTGGCCCGAAGCGGTTCGCCAGGCGTTCGCAAAGGACATCCGGACCGCGGTCGCGAGCGGGATCCGGCCGGCGTTCAGCCGCTACCGGGCGCTCCTTGCTGACGAGCTCCGCCGAGCGGCGCGCGACGACGATCGACCCGGTCTGTCACATGTTCCGGGTGGCGACCAGGCATACACCCGGCTCGTGCGAGCCCACACCACCCTTGACCTGACCCCCGACGCGATCCATGCGATCGGGGTCGAGGAGATCGCCCGGATCGACGGAGAGTTCCGGGAACTCGGCAGCCGCCTCCTCGGGACCGCCGAGTTGCCAGAGATCCTCGCCCGGCTGCGGTCCGATCCAGATCTCCATTTCGCGACGCCCGAGGACGTGTACGCCGTCGCGGAGGCATCGCTGGCTCGGGCCAATTCCGCGATCCCCGACTGGTTCGGGCGCCTCCCGCAGGCGCCGTGCGTAGTGATCGAGATGGCGCCGCACGAGGCGAAGTACTCGACGATCGCCTACTACCGCCAGCCCGCCGCCGACGGCAGCCGGCCAGGGAGCTACTACATCAACACCACCGCGCCCGAGACGCGGCCTCGCTACGAGGCCGAGGTCCTGGCCTTCCACGAGGCGGTCCCGGGCCATCACCTCCAGATCGCGATCGCCCAGGAGCTCGACGGCCTGCCGGCGTTCCGGCGCCTCGCCGGGCCGACGGCCTACGTCGAGGGCTGGGGTCTCTACAGTGAGCGCCTGTCGGTCGACATGGGTCTGCTGTCCGGCGACCTCGACCGGTTCGGTGTCGCGTCGTTCGACGCCTGGCGCGCCTGCCGACTCGTGGTCGACACGGGCCTTCACGCCCTCGGCTGGAGCCGCGACCGGGCGATCGGCTACATGGTCGACCACACCGCCCTCGCCGAGAACAACATCGGCAACGAGGTCGACCGCTACCTCGCGATGCCCGGCCAGGCCCTCGCCTACAAGCTCGGCCAGCGCGAGATCCTGCGACTCCGCGATGAGGCGCGGACGGCCCTCGGAGCGGCGTTCGACATCCGCGCGTTCCATGACGCGGTTCTCGGCCAGGGCGCCGTCGGTCTGACAACCCTCGCCCGGATCGTGGGCGACTGGACGGCCGACCGGGTCGGCTGACCACCACCGGGACAGGCCCGCGGCAGGCCCCTCAGACCGAGGGCGCGTCCGGAGGCAACGCCACGCCAGGATCGCCGATCTCGATCGGGTTGTTCGCCGGATCCGCGCTCCACTCGAACCAGCCGCCGTCGTACACGGCGATCCGGTCCCAGCCCTGGAGATCAGCATAGAACCAGGTCTCGCTCGCCCGCCAGCCGGTGCCGCAATAGAAGGCAATCCACTTGTCCGGGGTGATCCCGGCCTTGGCCCAGTTGGCGGCGATCTCCGGGTACGCCCGCATCGTGTTGTCGACGTTGCGGTAGTGCTGCATGTGGTAGGGGTCCGAGCCGCAGTTGCCCCAGACGTCGCCGGCGATCCGCCCCGCCGGGCCGATGTCGTTGTAGCCACTGACCGCGCCGATGTGCTCCCCCCAGGTCCGGACGCTGACGAGTGCGGCCCCGTCGCGGTCGGCCAGGATCTGCTTCACCTCCGGCAGGTCGACGATCACCTCGGGGTGCTGCGGGATCGCCGTCCCGAACGACGCCACCGGCACCGGCTCGCGGAGGGTGGTCTCGACCGGGTAGCCGGCGCCGACCCACCAGTCGTAGCCGCCGTCGAGGAGACGAACATCCCGGACGCCGGCATAGCGCAGGATCATCAGCGCCCGGGTTGCCGCGATCTGGCCGGCCCGCCGGCCGGGCCACTTGCCGTTCGCGTCATCGATCGTGTCGCGGCCGTACATGACGACCGTCGTGTCCTGGGTGATCCCGAGCGAGCTGAGCGCGGTCTCGAGCTCGCCAGGCGTCCGACGGTTCCAGTCGATCGGGTTCTCGAGCCAGTTCGTGTCGAGGTACCGGGCACCCGGCAGGTGGCCCTCCGCGTACTCCTCGGGGACGCCGTAGTTGACGTGGAACAGGAGGAACGTGCCGGTCGGTGCGGCTTCCGGGCTGCCGCCGGCGAGGAGCTGGCCGAGCCACTCGATGTGGACCAGGCGATCGTGCTTCGGAAGCTTGTCGACCGGGCGGTCCGGATCCGCGACCCAGGCGGCGAACCCGCCGGCGAGCGTCAGCGCCGCCCCGACGCCGAACGCCCCGAGCGCGTCGGCGACCGCGGCCGACTGCGCGTCGTCCCGCCCGTACACGACGACGTCACGGTTCGGCCCGATCCCCTTCCCGGCGAGGAGGCCGTCGAGCTCGGCTCGGTCAAGGCTCTCGAACCAGGCAGCCGGCAGGGACACGGCGCCCGGGACATGGCCACCGCGTGGCTCGTCGCTGACACGCCAGCCGTTGTAGGCGCTGAGCGGCCGGGCGTCGACCACGGTCAGACGCTGGTCGCCGAGCCGTTCGAGCAGGTCGCCGGCCAGGACTGCCGGTCGGGCCGTCGTCTCGACGGCCGGACCGTCAGGCATCGGGGAATGCTCGGTCATGGCTGGTCCCGACTGCGTGGCGATAGCCGTGACTTCTCTCGGATCCGGCCTCGCGACCGCCCGCCGTCAGTGGACGGCTTCGGGCTCGAGGGTCCGGATCCGCTCCGCGAGTGTTGCGAGGACGGAAGTTCGGATGGCCGGGAACTGGTCCATGAGCGAATGGAACTCACGGTGGCCGAGGACCAGGAGCGTGGAGGCGCTGTCCGCCGTCGCCGTGGCGGTCCGCGAGCCTTCCGCGAGGAGGGCGATCTCGCCGAAGAAATCGCCAGGCTCAAGGGTCCGGACCCGGGTCCCGCCCCGATCGATCCCGACGGCACCGTTGACCAGAACGAAGAACTCGCGGCCGGAATCGCCTTCGCGCATGAGGACCCGCCCGGCGGGGACATCGATCTCGTCGACGAGCATGCCGACGGCCTCGATCTCCTTCCTGCCGAGCCCCGACAGGAGCGGCGTCCGCTTGAGCAGTTCGAGCTTCTGGTCGGTATGCGTCGCCATCACCCTCTCCAAACGTGCGCCCGCGAGCGGCAATCCGTCGGCGCAGCATAGCGGACTGGAAGGGCGGCTCAAGAGGCTTCGGGCCGGTCCGGGCGCCAGGCCCGGCGGGGCCCAGCGGCGGAGCCCGCGGAACGCGCTCGGGCCACGACCTACACTTGGGCCTCGCCCCGACCGTGCTCGTTCACCGCACCGGAGACCGCCCGATGTCCGCCTCGCAGCATCCGTACGACCGCCCATCCGATCCGGCCAAGCGCCATTCGGCGGCCCTCACCGACGGCCCGGATCGCGCCGCGGCCCGGGGGATGCTCAAGGCAATCGGGTTCACCGACGCGGATCTCGCGAAGCCGATCATCGGCGTCGGGACGAACTGGATCGAGACGATGCCGTGCAACTACAACCACCGCCGCCTGGCCGAGGCGGTCAAGGCGGGCATCCGGGCCGCCGGGGGGACGCCGATGGAGTTCGGGACGATCTCGGTCAGCGACGGCGTCTCGATGGGGACGGAGGGGATGAAAGCGTCGCTGATCAGCCGCGAGGTCGTGGCCGATTCAATCGAGCTGGTCGCCCGCGGCCACCTCTTCGACGGCCTCGTCTGCATCTTCGGCTGCGACAAGACCGGACCTGGCGCGGCGATGGCCCTGGGCCGGCTCGACATCCCGGGTCTCGCCCTCTACTCCGGAACAATTCACCCGGGCATCCGGTCCGCGCCGATGGGCGGCGACGGGTCTCGAGACGCGACCGTGGTCACGATCTTCGAGGCCATCGGGGCATATCGGGCCGGCAAGATCACCCTCGACGAGCTGTACGAGGTCGAAGCGGCGTCCTGCCCCGGCCCGGGCGCATGCGGCGGCCAGTTCACGGCCAACACGATGAGCATGGTCATGGAGACGCTCGGGCTGTCGCCGGCCGGCCTCAACGGGATCCCCGCGGAGGATCCGGCCAAGGACGACGCCGCCCGCCGCGCCGGCGAGATGGTCATGCGCCTCGTCCGTGACGACGTCCGTCCGTCAGCCTTCGTCACGGCGACCTCGATCGACAACGCGATCGCCTCCGTCGCCGCGACGGGCGGCTCGACGAACGCGGTCCTCCATCTCCTCGCGATCGCCCACGAGTACCGGATCCCGCTCGAGATCGACCGCTTCGGGACGATCGCCGACCAGACGCCGATCGTGGCCGATCTCCAGCCCGGCGGACGCTACACCGCGTCCCACCTGTACGACGCGGGCGGCCTTGGGCTCGTCTTCCGCGAGCTGCTGGCGGCCGGCAGGATCGATGGGTCGACGCCGAACGTCGACGGTCGCTCGATCGCCGCCATCGGGGCGGCGGCGGTCGCGACCGCCGGCCAGGTCGTGGTCGTGCCGTTCGACCGGCCGATCAAGGCGACCGGCGGTCTGGCGATCCTTCGCGGCTCGCTCGCGCCCGACGGCTGCGTTGTGAAGCTCGCCGGCCACGAGCGCCGCCTCCACCGCGGCCCGGCCCGGGTCTACGACACCGAGGCCGCGTGCTACGCCGCCGTCCGCGACCGGCAGATCGTTCCCGGCGACGTCGTCGTCATCCGTTATGAGGGCCCGGTCGGGGGGCCGGGGATGCAGGAGATGCTGAGCGTCACCGGCGCCCTCGTCGGCGAGGGCCTCGGCGACACAGTCGCCCTGATCACCGACGGCCGCTTCTCGGGCGGCACCCACGGGCTGATGATCGGCCACATCGCGCCCGAGGCGGCGCTCGGCGGCCCGATCGGGCTGGTCGAGGAGGGCGACGAGATCGTGATCGACGTCGACGCTGGGCGCCTGGATCTCGAGGTCGACGCGGAGACGCTGGAGCAGCGCCGCGGCCGATGGACGCCGCCTCCGCCGCGCTACACAGGCGGGGTCATGGCGAAGTACGCCGCTCTCGTTTCGTCCGCGTCGGACGGCGCGGTCACGACGGGCCGGCGGATGTCGGCCGCGTTGGGCCAGGCCGGCGCGTACGACAGCGCCGCGCTGTCCGCGGACACGGTCGTCAGCGCCGGATGACGGTCCGGATCGGCTTCAAGACCTCGCCCCAGGACGTCGATTGGGCGACGGTCGATGCCACCTGGGCCCGCGCTGGGGAGTGGGCCGGGGAGCCCGGCGGCGGATTCGACAGCGGCTGGCTGAACGACCACCTGACGAATCTCGACGCGGCCGCCCCGGGGCCGTCCCTCGAGGCGCTGACGCTGCTCGCGACTCTCGTCCACCACGTCCCGGGCATGAGGGTCGGTCACGCAGTCCTGTCGAACACGTTCCGCCACCCGCTGCTCGTCGCCAAGGCCGCGGTCGTCCTCGACCAGGCGACGGGCGGTCGGTTCGTCCTGGGCCTCGGCGCCGGCTGGTTCAAGGGCGAGCACGAGCCATTCGGGATCGACCTGCCACCGATCGGCCGCCGGATCGACCGCCTCGTCTCAACGATCGAGGTCCTCCGGGTGCTGTTCTCGCCTGCCGCAGCCGCACCACCGGGCGTCACGCGGGATGATCCCTTCTACCCGCTCACGGGCGCGGTCAACGCCCCGGGCCCGTTGACGCCGGGTGGCCCCCCGCTCTATCTCGGCGGGCAGGGGCCCCGTGGGATTCGCCTTGCTGCGCGGACCGCGGCCGGTTGGATCCTGCCCGGAACCCACGCCGGAAATACCCCCTATTTCGCGGAGAAGCTCGCCGCGCTGGCTGCAGCTCTCGACGCGGAAGGCCGCGATCCGGATGCCTTCGACTTCGTCGGCCAGATCGCGACCGGGGCGACCGCGGCCAGCCGCCAAGCGGCCGTCACCGCGGCGATCGAGCTTGTCGCAGCCGGGGCGAGCCACGTCATCCTCGGCATGCCCGCGGCTCTCGGTCCGGCCGGTCTCGACGACGTCGCCCGTGACTGCCTCCACCCCCTCCGGGATCGCTTCGGATGAGCCGCGCCACCTCATGTCGGCACGCCGGGCCCGTTCCGGCGATGATGACCGCGTGACCGTTCCGCCCGATCCGCAGGCCTACGACTCCGAACGCAGCGCCGCCGCCCGCAAACGGGGCCTGTCGACGCCGTACATTCCCGGCGGCCGCGATCCCGATCAGGCCCGCGCCGATGCCGAGGATCGGCGCTACATGCGGATCCTCATCGCGATGGTCCTCATCATCGTCTTCGCCGGGTTCGTCCTCGGCATGCTCGCCCTTCTGACCGGCTTCACCTCGCTCGTCGGCGACCCCGGTTGAGCGCGGCCGACGGCTCCGCCGGCCAACCGGAGCTGCCGTCCGACGCCTTGGCCGACGGTGTCCTCGCTGCCGCCGCAGACGAACTGGTCGAGAGCCTCGGGGCCCTGATCAGGATCCCCTCGATCAACCCGGTGCCCGACGATGCGCCGGACGGCGAGACCCGGGCCGCCCGCTGGATCGCCGCCGCGCTCACGGACGCCGGCCTCCAACCCGAGATCCTGGAGATGGTCCCGGGCCGGGGGTCCGTCGCGGCCAGACTGCGGGGCGACGGGACCGGCGGCGAGCCGCTCCTGCTGCTCAGCCATCTCGACGTGGTCCCGGCGCCGGACGAGCTCTGGACTCACGGCCCGTTCGAAGGTGACCTCGCCGACGGCTACATCTGGGGCCGTGGCGCGGTCGACATGAAGAACCTGGTGGCGATGGAGCTGACCGTCGTCCGGATGCTGGCCGCCGAGGCCCGCGTCGCCGGCCGCGACCCCGCAGCGGACCCGATCCCGGGGCTCACCCGCGATGTCCTGTTCCTCAGCACCGCCGACGAGGAGGCCGGCGGGCTCAACGGCATCGGCTGGATCGTCGCCGAGCGCCCCGAGCTCGTCCGGGCCGCCGCCGCGATCAACGAATCGGGGGCCGTCGCGACGGACTTCGGCGGTCGCCGCTTCTACCCGATCGGCGTCGCCGAGAAGGGCTACGCGGTGTATCGCCTGACGATCCGTGGGACGTCGGGCCACGGTTCGATGCCCCGCGACGACAATGCCGCGGTCCGGGCGGCGGCGGTCGTGACCCGCCTGAACACCCAGGGCGCCGCGCGCCCGACCGAGGTGATGAAGGCGTTCCTCGGCGGTGTCGCGGATCATCTCGACGGCGATCCGGTGCGTCTCCTGCGGGCCCTCGGCAGCAACGACCCGCGGCTCGGCGAGGCCGGCCTCGACGCGCTCTGCGACCCGATGTCGGCGCGGGTCCTGCGGGCCCTCCTGCGCGACACGATCAGCCCGAACATCATCCGGGCCGGGGTGAAGTACAACGTCATCCCGGGCGAGGCGACCATCGAGCTCGACTGCCGGCTCCTGCCGGGGACGACCGAGGACGACATGCGCGAGATCGTCGTCAGCCGTCTCGGCGACGTGGCGGAGTTCGTGACGATCGAGCTTGCGATCCATGCCCCGCCGGTCGCCGCCCCCGCCGACAGCCCGTTCTACGAGCTCCTCGCCCGGACCGTCGTGGACCACGACCCGACCGGCATCCCGCTGCCGTTCATGGTCCCGTTCGCGACCGACGCAAAGCACACGGCCGTGCTCGGGGTGCCGACCTACGGCTTCTCGCCGCTCCAGCTCGCTCCAGACGAGCCGTTCCTCGAGCGGTTCCACGGCGTGGACGAGCGGGTCGGCCTAGATGCCCTGCGATGGGGTCTGCCGGTCCTCTACGACGTGGTCCGCCGCTTCTGCTCCTGAGGGGTCGGTCGCCGGGTGGTGGTTCCTAGCGCGCGCCCTCGTCGACGATCTCCTCCGGATCGCCTCCAGTCGTGACGGCGACCATCTCGTCGCACGTCCCGCAGCGGAAGACCATTCGCCGGACCCACGACCGCTCCGCGTCGTGGGCGGCCGGATCGTGGTGCTCTGGCTGCAGCGAGCCCCAGCTGCCATCGCTGTGGCGATGCTCGACCCGGAATTCCTGGGCGATGCGGAAATTCGGATCCATCGATCTCCCCTTTGCGCTCTCCGGCCTGCCTGCGCATCCTGCGGGGGCAGGTCGGAAGATGCAAGCAGCGGGTGGATCCATCGGCCGCGTTGCGCCAACATGGCCACGCCTGTGCCGGCCGTTGAGTTAGGCTGGCGTGCACGGTCATGACGGACGAACCTCAGCCCTCGGCCCCAGCGGTGCTCGTCGAGCTCGCGCGCCGTGCCGCGATCGCTTCGCGGCTTCGGTCCGACTCCGAGGAACGCCTGCTCCAGGTGATCCTCGACACCGCTGTGCTGATGTTCCGCGCGGAGGCGGCATCGCTCGCCCTGATGAGCCGCGACGGCGCGAGCCTCGAATTCGCCGTTGCGTCCGGCGCCAAGGGCCGCGGCGTGATCGGCCGGTCGATCGGGATCACGGAGGGGATCGCCGGCTACGTCCTGCAGACGGGCCAACCGCTGGCCCTCGCCAGCCCCGAGAGCGACCCCAGGTTCGGGCGGACCATCGCCGAGCAGACCGGGTATCTGCCGCAATCGCTGCTCGCTGTCCCGCTGCTGACGACCGAGCGCACGGTCGGGGTCATCGAGATCCTCGACTGCCGCGACGGCTCATTCTCGGCCGGCGACCTCGAGCTGGCCGCGGCCTTCGCCCGGCAGGCCGCGATCGCGGTCGACGCGTTCCGAGTCGAGCGCGAATTCCCGGTCCTGGTCGCGAAGTCGCTCGCGTCGTACGGGCTCGCCGGCGACGCGGAGCTCGAGGCGTCCCTGTCGACCATGACCGACGGGATCGAGGACGATTTCTGGTCGCTCGTCGACGCGATCGCGGCGATGTCGACGGTGTCCCCGGCGATGCGCTCCTTCGTCCGCGAGATGCTCCCGATCGCGGCGCGCCTCTTCAGCCAGCACAAGGGCCCTCGGTTTGGCTGAGTCGAACCCGGCGGTCCCGGCCTGGAGCGATCCGTTCCTGGCCGATCGCCGGGCGGAGCTCGGCCACCGGTCGCCGTTCGACGGTTTTGACCGAGAAGCGGCCTGGGGCGGATCGACCGGAGCGGGGGTCACGGTGGCCGTCATCGACTCGGGGATTGATCCCGGACATCCTGCGGTCCGTGACGTTTCGCGATCGGTCATGGTCGAGCGTCGGGGAGACGACTTCGCCATCGTCGAGGATGACGAACGGGTCGACGTCGTCGGTCACGGGACGGCCTGCGCGGGGATCATCCGATCGATCGCTCCCGATGTCGACCTTGTGTCCGTTCGCGTCCTGGGTGCCGACAACAAGTCGAGCGGGGTGGCATTCGCTCACGCCCTCGACTGGGTGATCCGCGAGGGGGTCCAGATTGCCAACCTCAGCCTCTCGTCGCGCAGCGAGGACCTCCACGAGACCTTCCATGAGCTCGTCGACCGCGCCTATTTCGGCAATTGCCTCCTCGTCTGCTCGGCGTCGAACACGATCGGGCAACCGAGCTATCCATCGCTGTTCTCATCGGTCGTCTCGGTCGCCTCGCACGACATCCCGGATCAGTGGACGTATTTCTACAATCCGAGACCGCCGGTCGAATTCGGGGCGTGGGGCGTCAACGTGCCGGTCGCGTGGCTTGGTGGCGGCCGGGTGCTGGCGTCGGGCAACAGCTTCGCCGCTCCGCACGTCAGCGGACTGGCCGCGCTCATCCGCAGCAAGCACGCGGAGCTCACCGCGTTCGAGTTGAAGGCTGTGCTCGCCTCGGTCGCGACGCCTCCGGCGTCGCTGGAGGCGAGCCTCGAAGAGGCGTCCTGAATGCAGCACCCGTCCGGACCGAGCGACATCGCGAGGGATCGGCTCGAGTTCGCCCTGATCGGCCTTCGCCGATCGCCTCTCTTCCGCGTCCTGGAGCCTGCCCGCCTCGAGGAGATCGCCCGCTCGCTCCGGCCGGCGAAACATGTCCGGGGCGAGGTGATCTTCTCCCAGGGGGACGAGGGGGACGCCCTGTACGTGGTCGTCAGCGGCGCGGTCAAGATCAGCGCCGAGTCGGTCGACGGACGGGAAGCGATCATCGGGGAGGTTCGCCCCGGCGAGACCTTTGGCGAGCTGGTCCTCATCGATGCCGCCGCCCGATCGGCCACCGCGACCGCGGTCGAGGACACGGTCACGCTGCGCCTGCCGCGCGACGCGTTCAGCGCCCTGCTCGACGCGGACCCGGCCTTTCGACATGGCGTCTTCCTGGCCCTGGCCCATGAGCTGCGCCGCGCGACGAGCTATGTGGGCGAGCTCCACTTCCTCGACCTGTGCGGGCGAATCGCCTCGCGTCTGGCGCAGATGGCGTCAACCAAGGAGCGGGAAGCGGATGGCGAGATCCGCCTCCCCGGGCGTCCGTCCCAGAGCGAGTTGGCATCGATGGTCGGGGGCAGCCGCCAGCGGGTTAATGTCCATCTTGGCGAGCTGGCAGATGACGGCATGATCCGGATGGACGGCCGGGAGATCGTCATCCTCGACCTCGACGCCCTCGTCCGTCGTGGCCAGTGGTAGCGGCGATGGCATCTCCCTCCCGCGACCGCGGATTCATGTTCTCTCTCGAACTGTCGCCCGCGAGATAGCCAGCGCTTGACCCGGGCTCTACGCTGCGGACACGTTCCCCGGACGGGGGACCTCGAAGGAGACTCGAGATGGGCGACGACAAGCAGGCCGGGGCAGGCCCCGACTCGCAGCACAAGCAGGTCCTCGCGACGGGCACGGAGGACACCGAGGGCCAGAGCCTGCACCACAAGACGCTGGCAGTCGGCTCCGAGGACGCGCACAAGACGCTGGCGGCCGATGACGACACCGAGGGCCAGAGCCTCAACCACAAGACCCTGAGCACGCCCGAAGGCGACGAGCCGATGGGCCCGAGCGGAGCGGCCAAGAAGGTCCTCTGAGCGTCGATCGGTCCTCGGCACCCGTGACCCGGCAGATGCGGTCACGGGTGTCGATCGTTTTCATCCTGGATTGGTCCGGGGAGGCGCGCCCACGTCCCGGTGGAACCGCAGACGTAGGCTCCGATGGCGCCTGAAAGGAGCGGAAGGGCAGGCTGACCATGAAGCGGAACCTGGCGCTGCCGTTGATCGGGGCTGTCCTCGGCGGTTCGTGCTCGCGTTGCCCGCCGCGGCGATCACGTGGGGAACGCCGGACGCCGGCGCGCATCCGTATGGCGGGCTGGTCGTGTTTCGCGATGGCGTCGGCGCGCCGACCGCCCGCTCCAGCGGGTCGCTGCTGACCGCCCGGATCTTCCTCACCTCCGGACACTGCGCCGTTCTGCCCAATGGCGCCGTCGCGCCGGTGGCCGAGGTCTGGCTCGACGAGCGTGTGACCCTCAGCTCACCATCGATCGTCGGAGTGCCGTCGATCAGTCCGGACGGCACCGTCGCCGTCGTCCGCCTTGACTCCGACGCGCCAGTGGCCCGGTATGCCGAGCTGCCTGCAGTCGGGGTCGTCGACACGCTGGCCACCAAGACGGCCTTGACCCTGGTCGGGTTTGGGGCGACGGAACAGGACGAGATCGGCGGCAATCCGATCGGCCGCTGGAACCAGGGAGGCGATCGGGTGAAGGCGCCAAGTGCCCTCGTGTCCGGCAGTCAATCGAACAGCGCGGACCTGTTGAAGCATTCCAACGGCCCAGGCGGGTCCAGCGGGGGCGCCTGCTTCCACGATTCGGGTGGCCCGGTCGAGCTCGGAACGTCCGACGTGGTCCTCGCGATCAACGCCCTGGTGACGAACGCGAACTGCACGGGCGTGGGATACGGGAGTCGGATCGATACCGCGGACCGCCTGGCCTGGCTCTCGACGTTCCTGCCCTGATCCGACCCGCTGGCCAGGTTCGGCTTGTCCTGGGTTCAATCCGGAATGTCAGCCGCCGCCGATCCATTCAGGAATCGTCAGATTGAGCCGATTCGATCGATCAGCGACCTGATCTGCTTCGCCCGCGCGAGGTTGCCCTTGGCGACGGCGAGCTCGAGCGCCTGATCCGCGTGTTTCCGCGCGGAAGGGCGGTCGCCCATGCTGGCGCTGGCTTCGGCGGCGTCGATGAAACCGTCGGTCTTGATGTTCGGGTAGGCAACCTCATCGAGATCCGAGATCAGCCGTGCGAGGAGAGCTGGAGCCGCGGCATCTCCGTGCGCGGCGAGGATCCTCGCCCTGGCGCCGATCACCCGGGTCCTGTTCATCGCGGTGGGCATTTTCTCCGCCTCCTCGACAAACGGCTGCGCCTCGTCGAAACGCCGGTGATCGATCAAGAGCTGGGCGAGTCGGCAGGCGGCCCAGCTCGATGTCGTCCGATTGCCGGTCGACTGTGCACCTTTGACCGCCAGTCGAAGCTCCGCCGCCGCCGCCGTGTCGTCATCGGCGAGACGAAGAACCCAGGCCTTGTCCCCTCGGGACAACAAGGCGCCTGCCAACTGACCAGTGTCCTCCAGGATCGTGATGCTCTCCGAAGCGTGAGCAACGGCATCGTCGAACTGTTCGTTCATGGCTTCAACGATCGCGAGGAGGCGAAGGACGTCGGCCCGGACTGTGGGATATGACCCGACGCGCTCCAGGAAGGCCCTGGTCGATGGGAGCAACAGATCCGCCGAAGTCCACCCGACGACTGCGAACGTAAGCGATATTGCCTCTCGTTCGATCGCCAGCATCTCGTTCCCGCTCGCCCGGGCCTGATCGATCGCGGCACGTGACAACGACTCCGATTCGCCCAACCGGCCGTCCATGTACGCCTGGCCTGCCAGCGTATCAAGGGCGGCCGACAATGCCCTTGCGTCCCCGGACGTGGTGGCTTCTTCCATCGCCCGGCGGGCTTCGGAATGGGCCCGCGGATCCAGATCGTCGAGCGTGCCTGAGGCGATGGAAATCTCCAGGCGAAGCAGCCTCGCCCGGGCAGTGAGACCAGCATCCGACGAGCCGATTGCCAGCACGAGGGCGCCCTCCGCGTTGGCCAGCGCTGCCTCGAGTCTGCCGAGTGGGCCCTGGACGTTGGCCAGCTCGAGTCGTAGATCCGCGTCGTCAGCCCGTGCCAAGCCCTGAGCGCGCTCGAGGAACATTGCTGCCGCCACCAGATCGCCGTTGCGTCGCATCCGACGCGCGGCGGCAGCCAGCCGCTCGCCCGCCCGGTCCCCGAGGCGCTCCAGCTCTGGTCCGGTCTCGCCCAGCTCGGTCCGGTAGCGGTGGGCCTGCTCGAGGTGGTGGCCGACGATCTCCTCGAGCTCGGCCAGGCGCTCCCCGGCGGTCCGCTCGAGCCAGTCGGCGAAGCGTTCGTGGAGGGCCGCCCGGTCG
>JBBRCU010000034.1:0-35155 GCA_038204565.1 Candidatus Limnocylindrales bacterium | reverse complement strand
CACGGGATCGCCGACAGCCTCAATGTCTCGATCGCGGCGGCCGTCATGCTGTACGAGGCGGTCCGCCAGCGTGGCGTTTCCCGGAACCGAGGACACTGACGCGCATGGAGACCTTCGACTTCGTCATCATCGGCGCCGGTCCGGCCGGCGAGGCCGCCGCGAACGAAGCCCGCGCCCGCGGCGCAACGGTCGCGATCATCGACCGCGAGTGGTTCGGCGGAAGCTGCCCGTTCATCGGCTGCCTGCCGTCCAAGTCGCTCCTCCACGGAGCGGCCGAGCACGCCGCAAACGCCGCGTCGTATTCATGGGGACGCGCATCGGCGGCGCGGGACTACATGGTCAACCGGGCGGCCGACGCAGCCGAGCCCGACGATTCCTCACACCTCCGGCGTCTCGAGGACGTCGGCGCGGTGTGCTTCCGCGGTTCGGGCCGGATCGTCGGCATGGGCCAGGTCGAGATCGCCCACGATGGCGCGACCCACGTCGTCGGCGCCCGAAACGTCGTCATCGCGGTCGGCTCGACCTCGAAGGTTCCGCCCCTCGCCGGTCTCGACACGATCCATGTCTGGACCAACCGCGAGGCGACCCTCGCCCGGCAGCTGCCGCAGAGCCTCCTGGTCCTCGGCGGCGGGCCGACCGGCTGCGAGCTCGCTCAGGTCTATGCCCGGTTCGGCGTCCCGGTGACGATCGTCCAGTCCGGCGACCGGCTGATGCCAACGGAGCATCCGCGGAACTCGGAGGCGGTCGCGACGATCCTTCGCCGCGCCGGTGTCGATGTCCGGCTAGGCGTCCGGGCGACCGGGGCTCGCGCCGGGGCCGGCGTCGATGGCGCCGACGTGATCGACCTCGACGACGGCACGACCGCCGAAGGCCACGCGGTGCTCCTCGCGGTCGGCCGGGCGTTCCCTCTCGACGATCTCGGGCTCGAGCACTACGGCATCGACACGAGCGGACGGGAATCATTTCCGCGCGACGGGCGGCTGCGGGTCGCGGACGGGCTGTGGATCATCGGCGATTCGGCCGGACCCGAGCTTCACACCCACCAGGGCCATTACCAGGGCGAGATGGCGGTCCGGATGGCGCTGGGGCTGGACGTCAAGCCGGACTATCGGGCCCTGCCCCGGGCGACCTACACCGAGCCCGAGGCAGCGTCCGTCGGGCTGACCCTGGACCAGGCGAAGGCGGCGGGCATCGATGCCGTCGAGTTCGTCGCCGACTTCGCGACCTCGTCACGCGGCTTTGCAGTCGAGGCGACGTTCGGCCATGTCACCGTGACGTTCGACCGCAAGACGCGCCAGATGATCGGGGCTGCGATGGCCTGCGCTGATGCCTCGGCCGCCATTCACGAGTGCGTCCTGGCGATCAAGGCGCGGGTTTCCGTCGACGTCCTTGCCGACACGATCCACGCGTTCCCGTCGACGTCGCGGATCCTCAACGGCCTCTTCGCCGAGGCGGCCAAGGCGTTCGCGCCCCGCTGAGCGGCCGAGCGCATCGGGGACCGCGTGTTTGCGGCGCGGAGGCCGCCCTCGGGTCAGCGCTCGAAGGCGAGCTCGCCGTCGACGATCACGATCCTCGGGCGAGCCGTCGCGAGCGCGCCGCCCGGCTCGATCGGGTGAGATAGAGCGCTGGCTGGCAACACGACGAGGTCGGCCCGTTGACCCGGCGTCAGGCGGCCGCGGTCGGTTTCGGCGGCGAGCGTCGCGGGCGCCACGCAGATGGCCCGGAGCGCCTGCTCGAGGCTGAGCCGCTCGTCCGGACCGAACGGCGCGCTGTCCTGGGGCCACGTCCCGTCGACCCGGGTGACAGCCATCGACAGGCCGGGCCACGGGTCGATCGGCTCGACCGGCGCATCGGTCCCGAACGCGACCACCGCACCGGCATCGAGAAGCGATCGCATCGGATAGCCGCGAGTCTCGGCGCGGTCGCCCCAGAGCGTCCGGGCGATCGTTGCGTCGGCCCGGACGTGGACCGGCTGGATGGACGCTCCGATTCCCGACCGGGCAAACCGCGGCCGGTCGTCGGGGTGCAGGAGCTGGACGTGCTCGAGGCGGGGTATCAGCGGCGTCCGGCCGGCAGTCGGCTCGAGGGCGTCGAGCGAGACCCGGCAGCCGCGGTCGCCGATCGCGTGGATCTGGGTCGTGATCCCGGCCTCGGCCGCCTCCCGGGCGAACGCGGCGACCGCGTCGGGCGGGGTGAGCCAGATCCCGCGTTCCGTGCCCACGGGCAGCGGTCGTCCCGGCTCGGGTTCGATCGGGTCTAGGAGGGCCGCGGTCCGGGAGGCCAGCGTCCCATCGGCGAACAGCTTGAGCCAGCCAAACCGGGCGCGGCCGCCCGGCGGTCCGAGCGGATCCCCGCTCCGGAGTCCGGCCGCGATGGCGCTCGGGATCTGCTCTGATCGGATCGAGGCGTGGACCCGGATCGGCAGGTCAGCCCGCTCGGCGAGGGAGCGATATGCGGCAATCGCCCGCCCGAGGCCCTCCTGCAGCGACAGGGCGCCAGGGTCGTGGACCGCGACGATCCCGAGCCGGACGAGGTCGTGCGCGAGGCGAGCGATCGAGCGCTCGTACTGCTCCGCACTCGCCGGCGGAATGTGGTCCGTGACGATCCGTGCGGCCGCCTCGTGGAGGATCCCCGTCGGGTTGCTGTCATCGCCCCGCCGGATGATCCCGCCGTCGGGGTCGCCTCGGTCCGCGTCGATCCCGGCGATCTCCATGGCTCGCCGGCTGACCCAGAGGGCGTGGTGGTCGTGAGCCCACAGCGCGACGGCACGACCCGCGGCGACGCGCTCGAGATCGTCCGCCGTCGGCCAGACGCCCCAGCGATCGTTGTGCCAGCCGTGGCCTTCAAGCCAGGCGTCAGCGTCGGGCAGGGCCGCGTGCGCCGCCGCGATCCGCTCCAGGCCGGTGGCAAGGGTCGGACTTGCGGTCAAGTCGATTCGATCGAGCGACAGGCCGCCCTCGGCGAGGTGGAGGTGGGCGTCGCTGAGCCCCGGGATGGCGACCTCGTCCGGATCCAGCTCGATCCGGAACGTGTGTGGATCCGCCCGGGTCTCGAGCTCGATCGCCGTCCCGGCGAACGCGACCCGCCCGGCGCTGATGCCGACCGCCTCGACCCAGCCGAAGCCGCGGTCGCCCGCCAGCGTCGCGATCCGGCCGCCGGTGACCAGCATGTCGAGCGGCATCAGTGTGCCTCCCACCAGCGATCCGGATCGTGGATCGGCGCAGGGTCCGCCAGCAGCGTCGCCAGACCGGGCCGGTCGAGTCCGGCGCCCAGGCCGAGGGCGAGGGCGATGCGGGCCTTGGGCCCGCCGAGGTGGCCGCCGAGGATCGCGCCCGCCCGGACCCAGGTCGCGCCGCCGCCGGGGAAGGCGTAGCCGGTCCCGGCCGCGCCAATCGGGCAGCGAGTCGTCAGGACGACCGGCAGCTCGTCCGCGATCGCCGCCTCTGCCGCGGCGAGCAGTGCCGGAGCCGTGTTGCCGGACCCGGTCGCGGCGACGACGAAGCCGTCGGCACCGGCCGCGTGGAGGACGGCGATCGGCGACCCGTCCGTCGCCACGGTCGCGGTCACGAGGTACACCCGGCCGGCCGCCCGGTCCGTCGCGATGTGGCGGCGCGGTCCGCGCGGGCCAATCTCCACGCGATCTCCCGCCACCCGGCCGAGCGGACCGCGATTGAGGCCATGGAACGTGTCGAAGGCAGACGCGTGGGTCTTCGTCACGTCGTCGGCCGCCTCGATCGAGCCGTCGAGCACCACGACCACCCCGAGATCGCGGGCGGCTCGCCCCGCGGACGCGACCCGAACGGCCGCGGTCAGGTTGGCCGGGCCGTCGTAGCCGGGTTCGCTGGCCGAGCGCATCGCGCCGGTCACGACGATCGGCTTCGGCCCGGGATGAAGGAGGTCGAGGAAGAACGCCGTTTCCTCGATCGTGTCGGTGCCCTGGACCACGACCGCGCCGTCGATCGCGGGATCAGCGAGGGCGTCGCGGACCGCGCCGGCGATCCCGAACAGGGCCTCGAACGTGAAATGGCTGGCCGGGCTCAGACCGCGGTCGATCGGAACGAGCTCGGCGATCTCGGCGAGGCCGGGAACCGTCGCGAGCAGCGCGTCGCCCCCGAGGACGGGCACGTTTCCGCCAGCCACGGGATCGTGGCGCATGCTGATCGTGCCCCCCGTGAAGACGACGGCGACACGGGCCATCCGGGTCAGGCGTCGGTCGCGGCCGGCGGGACGTCGCCAGCAGCCGGGCTGTCCGCGGAGTCGTCGCCGCTGGCGATGTCGATCGCTCGGGTCACGGCATCCGGGTCGAGGGGCGCCGTCGCGGCCGTGATCGGATCGGCCGCGGGCAGCACGGCAGGCGACATGTCCTCGGCCGCCGCACCGGCCCGGCGCGGCCATGGGCTCCCGGCAGAATCCGCGATGGGCTCGCCGTCAACGTTGAGCGCGCCCGGCCGGGCCTCCACGCCGAGCGCAGTCACGAACGGATCACGATTCTCCCCCACCGTCGCCCGAGACTCGCGCTCGATCGCCCGGAGCGGGCCGCGGATGTAGATCGAGGCGATCCCCGACGCCGAGATGAGGAGCGCCACCGCGACGAGGACGATCGTCGTCCCGACGAGGTCGACGAGCGGCCCCACGACGAGGATCGGCAGGAAGCTCGCGACCGAGACGAGCATGTTCAGGACCCCGAAGACCCGGCCGCGGACATCCTCCGGCAGGTCTTCCTGGAGCTGGGTCTGGGCAGGGATGGCCACCGCGGCGTAGGCGACCCCGGCGAAGAACGCGACGGCGACGACGATCGAGAGGAGCGAAGTCAGGAGCGACAGGTCGACCCCGGTCCGGGTCGCGGTGTTGCCGAGAAAGTTGCTGATCCGGCCCGACAGGGCCATCGCCGCGAGGAAGACGCCGAGCATGATCAGGCCGCCCTCGATGACCCGCCGCCGCGGCAGCAGCCGGCCGTAGGCGTTGAGCAGGAGGATGCCCATGACGATCCCGACGCCAAGCGGCAGGACGACGACGACGAAGTCCTCAGGCCCCAGCCCAAGCGTCTTCTGGGCGAACGTCGGACCGAGGACGCCGAGCACCCCGACCAGCGACGCCGCGATGCCGAGGTAGCTCAGAGACCAGCGGATCTCGCGGTGGGCCTGGATGTAGCCGAGGCCCTCGCGGAGCTGAATCAGCACGGTGCCGACAGCATCCTCGGCCTCGCGAACCCGACCGCGGGCGTCGCTCGGACCGGTCCTGTCCGCAACGGGCGGGGCCGGCGGCAGGGTCCAGCAGAATGCGGCGGCCACGAAGTACAGGACGGCGACGACGATGATCAGGGCTGGCGCGCCGGCGATCTTCACGATGAGCGGCCCGATCAGGGTGAACCCGAGCGCGAACGCGGCATTGAGCGTCAGCGTGAAGATGCCGTTCGCCGACAGGAGCTGCTTGCGCGGGACGAGGATCGGGATCATGGCCGCCTCGGCCGGGGCGAAGAACACCGTGATGGTCGAGATCGCGATGTTCAACAGGTAGATCAGGAAGAGGTGGTCGCCGACGAAGAACAGGGCAACGAACGCGATCCCCCGTAGGACGTTCGTCAGGATCAGGACCAGGCGCCGGTCCAGCCGATCGACGAAGACCCCGGCCAGCGCCGAGAACAGGACGGCTGGCAGGAGGAAGGTCAGGATCAGGGCGCTGACCGCCGTCGCCGAGCCGTTCGGCGGCCGCGACAGGATCACGGTCAGGCCGAAGATGACCATGTTGCCGCCGATCTGGGTCGCGGCCTGGGCGAGCCACAGCAGCAGGAACGGGCGGTTCCGGAAGACATCGAGGGCGCCGCCCGCGGCGGCGGCCTCCGCCGCAGGTGCGCCCCCGCCGACCGTCACGGGGCACTGGGTCGCGGCGCGGCCGCGGCGCTCAGGACGGGGTCGCCGCGCCGGACGAACGCAACGAGGCGGCGCTCGATCGTGCGGCGCTCGACCAGGACGTGCCGGTCGCAGGTCTGGCAGCGGAGGCCGATGTCAGCGCCCAGCCGGTCGACGAGCCAGGTGTCACCGCCGCACGGGTGGGGTCGCCGGAGACGAACAAGATCGCCGAGGTACAGCGTAAGCGCCGGTCGGTCGGTCATCCGCCGGAGGGTATCAAAGACCCGGATGACCGTGATCCGGAACAAGATTTCGTTTGGTGGCCGGGAGAGTCATCGACTTGTCGACGGCCTCGACATCGACGGTCGCCGCCGGGTTCGTTGCCGACAGCTGGGCGATGATCCCGCCGACTCGCGTCAGGGACCCGACCAGCGTCTCGGGCTTGCCGATCGCCTCGACCGTGAACGGGTCGCCGAGGAGGAAGCCGTCAACGTCGAGAGAGCCCGGCACGCCACTCACCGATGTCCGCGAGACGACGCGCAGGTCATCGATGGCGATCGCCTCCGCGCCGGCGTTGTGGAGCTCGTTGAGGAGGTCGTCGACCGCAGCCGCTTTGATCTCGCCACTGATCGTGATCCTGACACCGCTGCCGGCGATCGGGTCGAGGCCGGCCCAGGCGCGAATCCGTCCCAGCTCGGCCGCGAGCTGGTCGACCGAGGTGGCGCCGTTCGCCCGGTCCGCGTTGAGCTCGGAGAGCTGGACCTGAAGACTCGACACCTCCGCCCGGAGCCGGTCGTTCTCGGTGTTCTGGTTGGCGACGATCGAGGTCAGCTCCTGAGCGGTCTTCGACTGGAGCTCGGAGCCGCCTGTCTGACCGTGGAGCTGGACCACGATCAGCAGGCCGAGGATCGCCGAGACCGTGGCCAGGGCGACCTGGCTCGGGCGGTCTCTCATCGCGGTCGTCATGGCGCACCTGACGCCGGCGTCCCCGATGCCTGCGCCCCGATCGGGCTGGGGACGGCATGGGATTCGCGCAGGGTGACCGAGCCAGCGAACGCTGGGACGTCGACCTGATCGGGCTCGGCCCAAGAAATGCCGATCCCGAACGATCCGCGCCGGGTCTGGACGAACTCCTGCCAGCCGGTCGTCGCCGACAGCCGGGCGAACAGTTCCTTCGGGCCGATCACGAAGACCTGAAAGGGGCCCGCGACGTACGCGGCGTTGATCAGGACCGATCCGCCGATGTCGATGATCGCGGTCGACCCTGCGATTCTTTCGCCGTTGATCGCGATCGCCTCGGCGCCCGACTGCCAGAGCAGGGCAACGACGGTCCGCAGGTCGGCCGCACCGGCAAGGTAGTCGGCATCGTTGCCGTCGGGCGGGACGGGCTGCGTCGAGTCCTCGAGCTTGATGACGATGCCGGTCCCGGTGAGGGCGATGAGGCCGGCGGCATTCCGCGCCTCGTCGAGCCGGGTGTTGAGATCACGGATGACCGCTGCCGAGCCGGCGCCGGTCTGCTCGGTATCCTGGACCTGCTTGCGAAGCTCGATGATCCGGGCCTTCAGGTCCGTCTGTTGAGCCTGAAGCGCGAGCGTCGTCTCGACCAGGGGCGTGCGCTCCTGGGTCGTGTACCGGACGCGCGGCCCCTCGGCGGAGAGCTGGGCGGCGATCAGGAAGCCGAGGGCGAGCATCGCGATTCCGAGCGTGACCTGCCACGTCGGGATTGCCCGGATCCGAGCGCCGAGCGTCGTCATGCCCCGTCGGGCCCGTCCGATTGGCCCGGCGCCTCGTCGGGCGACGGATGTGGCCCGGGGCCGATCGCATCGCCGAGGAACGCCGGATCGTGGCCGGGCTCGACTGGCGGGCGGTCCCACGGCGACCAGACGATCGACGGATCGGTCGCCACCACCGGCCGCGGCTCGGGATCCGGCGGCGACTGGTCCGACGCGATCGGTGGTCGTGCGGCCTCTGAGGGGTCCACCGGCAGTGACCAACCCGTCGACCCCCAGAGCCCGGAGGTCGAGGCCGCGTCGTCCGGCGGCGGCTCGCCGCTCGGCGGTCGCCCGAAGAGGCGGTTGTCGCCAGTCTCCGCCCACGACGCGGGATCGGGCCGGCGACCGACGCGCCTGTAGGCCACCGCAGCGATCACAAAGAGCACGACGAGGCCGATCGTTGCGAGGGGGGCGACGACGAAGCTGAGGGCATCCTGGCCGCCTGACGGTTTCGGCCTGGGGGCCGCGGGAGTCAGCGGGGGGATGGGGCCCACGATCTCGAATGACGGATCCGGCTGGGGACCGGTCCAGCCCGACGGCAGCGGCCCAACGGGAGCCGGCCGCGGGCCAAGCCGCGTCGGCGGCTTCGCCCCGAGCTCGGCCAGCCAGGCGGCTTCGAACCCGGCGACATCGGTGCCGAGGGCGGCCTGGAACGCCTCGTCGTCGGACACCCCGTTGTGGTACGAGCGGATCAGCTTGACGAGCGTGTCACGGCCACTGACCCGGACCATCCGGTCGACGGCGGACACGCTCTCCGCGTACGCCAGGAAGAAGCGCTCCTGGGTGGTCGGGAAGGCTCCGGCGAGGCCGTCGAGCGGGATGATCGAGCCGTCGGCCGCGGCCTGCTTGACCTGCGACCGATCGGAGTCCTGGTAGCCGTCGGAGAGGTAGACCGCCAGGCCCTCGTTGAGCCAATGCGGCGGATCGTGGTACGGGTTGTCGACCGCGGTCTGGAACACGACGTGGGTCAGTTCGTGAGGGACGACGCTCTCCACCCAGCTCGCGTTGATCTCGGCGGGCGTGATCAGCGCAAACAGGGTCCGGATGTCGGGGTGCGCCTGGCCGCCGACGTTCTCGCGGGTGGCCGGCCCGAGCGCGTCGTAGAAGGATTGCTGATCGGCGTAGATGTAGAAGTCGATCGGCTGGGTCTCCGTCACGCCGAGGAGCTTCGCCGTGGCGGCCACCGCGTCGTCGCCGATCTTCAGCGCCCGCTTTCCGAAGGAGGAGTCGCCCTCGGTCCAGTGCACCCGGACGACCTTGCCGTCGAGCGTCTTCCAGTCGAATCGATCGTCGACATAGACGTGACGGACCGCCGGCCCGAGCCACGCCTTGCCGGCGGCATCGGTCACCCGCCAGTGGGCCGTGAACGGCGTGTTGGGGACAATGCTGCCGTCCGACAGGTCCAACCGGTAGTCGAGCGTCGACGAGCCGGCGCTCGCGCCGCCGGGCACGGCCGACACGCTGGGGCCGATCGAACCGGGCGTCTCGATCAGGATCTCGACCCGCTCGGATCCGCCCGCCAGCGTCACCGGCTGATTGAACTCGATCGCCTTGCCGAACGTCGAGGTTGCGCTGGGACCGCCGAAGGTGATCGGGTCGGCGGCCCGGGCGACTCCTGCACCGGCGGCCAGGCAGAGGCCCCCCGCCAGCCACGCGGCGACGAGGACGCTGACGAGGCGCCGCGCCGCGCCCGTCAGTGATCCCATGCCAGCCCTGCCATGCGGATGATTCCGAGACCGTTCTGATACGCCCCGAGCAGGCCCGTCCGAGCGAGCGACCAGCTCACGTCATACGTCAGCGGGATGGTCGGAGCCTCGTCGCGGACGATCCCTTCGGCCCGGTCGAACGCAGCGCGGGAGGCGGCCGGGTCCGTTGCCGCAAGCGCTTCGCCGACCGCCTGGTCGAACGGCGCCGAGGTCCAGCGACCGTAGTTGTTCGAGGCTCCGCTGCCGAGGAGGATCCCGAGAAAGTCGTTCGGACCGGGATAGTCGGCCACCCAGCCCATCGAGAACATCTGGGGCGGGTCGCTCGAGAGACGATCGAAGAACCCTGGTCCTTCCAGCTCAACCTGGACCGTGACGCCCAGTTCGCGCTTGACCTCGGCCGCGAACGCCCGGTCCGTACCGCCGCCGCCGAGGAGGATGACGGTCGGGAACCCGGCCCCACCTGGAAAGCCCGCCGCGGCGAGGAGCGCCCGCGCGCCATCGGGATCGTGGGCCGGCAGGAAGTCCGTATCGCTACGGCCCGGGATCCCCGGCGGGACCATCCCCGTCGCCGGCGTCGCCGCTCCGGCTGCGGCGAGACTGATCAGGCGGCGCCAGTCGACGGCCCGGGCGAATGCCTGGCGGACCCGGACGTCGTTGAACGGCGGCCGCGAGGTGTCGAAGCCGTAGTACTCGACGGACAGACCGTCCGTCCGGCGGAGGAGCGGCCCGAGCGTGGCGTCGTAGGCGAGCCACGTGGCATCGAACGGCGACACGTCGGCCAGATCGATGTCATCGGCCTCGAACGCCGCGACCGAGCTGCGTCCACCGATGTCGTGGACGAGCTGGACGGTGGCGATCGCCGGCCTCCCGGCCCAGTAGTGGTCGTTCGCCGTCAGGGTCGTCATCGCGGGCGTCGCCGCTGTCAGGACGTAGCCGCCGCTCCCGACGAACGTGCTGCCCGGCTGGAGGGCCGGGGCGCCGGCGGCGAGGCCCGGCGGGACGACGGCGAACGTCGGGCCGGCGACGATCGCCGGGAGGTCCGTCGCCGGCCGACTGAGATGGGCAACGACGTCGCCGCCCTCAACCGCCAGGCCGACGCTGCTCTTGTCGGTCGATCCCCCACGAGCGTAGGTGAGGGCGCCCTTGACGTCGCCCATCAGGCTGACGAGCGGCGACGGGTTCGCGGGATCGATGATCCGGAACCAGCTCCGGATGACGTCGTCTGCGGTGATCGGACTGCCGTCGCTGAAGGTGATCCCCGGACGGAGGTGGAAGACGACCGTCGCCCCGCCATCGCGGAACTCCCACGAGGCGGCGAGGGCCGGGCGCGGTTGGAGCTGGGCGTCGATGGCGGTGAGGCTCTCGAACAGCTGGGCCGAGATCGCAGCGCTGCCGATGTCGCCCTGGATCGCCGGATCGAGATCCTGGGCGGGGCCCATCAGGATCCGGACCGTGTCGGTGGCGGCGGCCCGCGCGGCGGTCTGGACCTGGCGCGGCAGGGCCGGGCGGGCGAGGATCGCGATGCCGAGGGCAGCCGCGGCGATGAGCCAGCGGACCTGTCTGGCGGGTCGGCGGCCACGGCTCGGGCGGCCGAGCACGATCGTGCTGGCGCGAGTCAACCGGTCAGCCGCGACCACCACGCCCCCGTCGGCACGAGCCCGTGTGCCCCAGCCTGTCGAGTGTCGATCAGGCGCTCGATCGCCACGGGTTCGCGCAGGCGCACCGCGTGGACATAGTCGTCCCGAGTGAAGCCGGCGAGGAGGGCGACAATGCAGACCCAGCGGCGCATGGCAGGAGTATAGGCGCGGGTCCGCCGGAGGCCCTCCGGGCCCGGCGCGGGTCTCGCCACCCGGACGGTCGTCCCGGCCCGGCGCGAGGGTCGACAGACAGCCGCGATGTTCCGGGCGGGAAATGAGACCTCGCAAGACACACCGCCGGGGGAACGATGCATTGCCGCGAGGCCTCTGCTCCGGTAACGACTCGCCACAGGAAACGTTAGGGCGATCCGCGCAGAATCACGGCCCGGGCGTTGCAGTCAGGGAGAACCTTGGTGAACACGGCGAAGTTCGGATGACCCTCCGTCTCCGGAACACCCTGACCCGGGCGGTCGATCCCGTGGAGCCGTCGACTGGCGGCCGTCTTCGGATGTACAGCTGCGGGCCGACGGTCTACCGCTTCGCCCACGTTGGGAACCTCCGGACGTTCCTCCTCGCCGACCTGATCCGGCGCGTCGTGCTGTACCACGGCATTCCGGTCCTGGCCGTCCAGAACATCACCGACGTTGGTCACCTGCGGGACGAGCGGTTCGACCGCGGCGAGGACCGGATGCTCGTCGCGGCCGGGCTGGAGCACAAGACCGCAGCGGAGATCGCCGACGCCTACGAGGCGGCATTCCACGCCGACGCGGCGTTGCTCAACCTGCTGCCGGCCCACGTCTTCCCCCGGGCGACCGAGCACATCCCCGAGATGATCGAGCTGGCCGAGGCCCTCGTCAGGGCGGGGCACGCCTATGTCAGCGATGCCGGCAACGTCTACTACTCGGTCGCCTCGTTCCCCGACTACGGCGCCTTGTCCGGAAACACCCTCGCCGACCTCCGGGCGGGTCACCGCGGCGAGATCGAGTCCGACAAGCGCGATCCGGCCGATTTCGCCCTCTGGAAGACAGCCGGCGAGGGCCGCATGCTGAAATGGAGGACGGCCAGCTGGAGCGAGGGCTTTCCGGGCTGGCACCTCGAGTGCTCGGCCATGGCGCTCCGCCATCTCGGGCCGCGGTACGACGTCCACACCGGCGGGATCGACAACATGTTCCCCCATCACGAGGATGAGATCGCCCAGTCGGCGCCGATCGTCGGCGGGCCGCCGGCGCGGATCTGGGCGCATGGCGAGTTCCTCAACGTCGGCGGGAAGAAGATGGCGAAGTCCGCGGGCAACATCGAACGGATCGCCGATGTGGCGGCGCGCGGGATCGATCCGCTTGCCTTCCGGTACCTGTGCCTGACCTCTCGTTACCGCCACAAGCTCGAGTACACGGAGGCGTCCCTGGCGGCGGCGGCAGCCGGGCTCGCCTCGTTACGGGCGGCCTTCGCCGCACTCGGACCCGCGCCGGTCGACGGGTCGTGGGTCGGGCCCGCTGTCCTGCAGGCCGGCGCGGCCCCGGCCCGGCCGATCGGGACCGCCGATGGGATCGCGGGCAACGGCGACGGCTCGGCGGGCCTGCTGAGCGATCGTGCCCACCAGCCGGCCCCGCCACTCTCGGCAGCCGGCCGCGAACTCCACGAACGCTTCGTCGCCGCCGTCGACGATGATCTCGACCTGCCGACCGCGCTCGCCGTCATCCGCGAGACGCTTCGAGCGGACGTCTCCGCCGACGAGCGGCGCTGGCTGATCCTCGACGCCGACTTCGTCCTCGGACTCGAGCTGGATCGGGTCGGGGCGGGATCCACTGCCGATGTGCCCACCGAGGTGCGGGCGTTGCTGGATCGCCGGGCGGTGGCCCGTGCAGCCCGGGACTTCGCGTCCGCCGATGCGATCCGCGCCGCGATCGCCGACCTGGGCTACGCCGTGACTGACGGGCCGGCCGGCCAGACCGTCGAGGAGCGTCCGTGACGGATCATTCATGGATCGTCCGCCTCGTGGGACCCGAGCGCGTCGGCGGACTCGTGATCTCTGGGAAGGCGGGCTCTGACGCCCCGTAGGTCAACTGCCAGCGGTGAGGTCGCGGCGCCAGCCGAAGCGGTCGATGATCCGGTAGAAGTTGCGCTTGCTCAGCCGGTCGCGCTCGGCCCCAGCGACCGCTGACCAGCCGCGGTGCTCGTGGCGGGTCGCCGGCGGCGAGACCGCGACCGCGCGGCGCGGCGGACTCCCCTCCCCCTCGTCGCGCAGGACCAGGCTCCACCAGATGTCGAGGTTCCGGTAGAAGCGGAACCGCTCGTCGAGCGGGCCGCGGGCGGCGGCGTCGGCCCGCCGGAACGCGATCGCATAGCCCTCGATCGCGGTGACGTCGCCGGGCGGGCCGGCCTCGAACTTGCGGAGGTCGTCACTGACGATCCCGAACCCGCCGGCAACGCCGACGCCCGGGTCGTCGAGCGCGGCGACAAGCGGCGTCACGAGGTCGCCCGTCGGCTCGACCGAGGTGTCGACGATCACGACGATCGGTCCGGTTGCCCGGCGGATGCCGATATTCCAGGCGGCGCCGGTCCCGAGGCGTTCGCTCGTCCGAATGACCTCCAGGTCGCCGGTCATTGCCGGCAATCGTGCATCCTGCTCGGCCGACGGCCCGTCCGCGACGATGACGATCGATGTGCCGCCGGGCGCGTGTGCCCGGAGGGGCCCCAGCGCCCGGTCGAGATCGTCCGGCCAGTCCGTGGCCACCAGGATGACCGTCGCGACACCGGCAGCCGGCTCGTCGAGCCGCGACGGAACCGCGTCGGTCGCGCCGTAGCGGACCGACGCGCCCTCGGCGACCGTCGGGGCGTGCGCCGGCTCCAGGGCGAAGTCCGTCCCGCGATCGACGACCTTCCAGCCCGCGGCCTCGATCTCGCCCCGGATCCGGTCGGCCTCGGTCCAGTTGCGGTCCGCCCGTGCGGCGGCGCGATCATGGGCCAGGGACAGGATCTCGTCGGGAATGAAGGCGCGGGTCACGGCCGAAGGATAGCCGGGCCGCCTTTCGGACCTGGTCAGGCGCCCGACGCCCCGCGCCGGAGCCTGCTTCGACGGCACGCCTGGTCCACTTCCGAAGCAGGTCGGCGGGCCGCGCCGGACCTGGTCCGAGCCCAACTACGCGGCCTTCTCTCTGGAGCGAACAGGTTTCCCGCGATTCGCCGCCCGGGACGTCGTTTCCGTCGGCGATCGACGCCCCGGTTCTCGGGACCGAGCGTGATCTCCGCGCGCGAGACAGTTGGTCCGCGCATCCAGGCTCCGGCGGGTGCGACACGGGCCGTCTTCGGCCGGTCGAGCCAGATCCTGTTCACCGTGGAGAGAATTCCGCGCGCTCGCAGGGTCCGCGCACTCGCGTCCGCTTGACCGCCCGACCGGCCCGCGCGACGCCCGCACTCGGCAGCGCCACACCCGCCTCAGTCCGCCCGGTATGGGGCCTCGTCGTCGATGTTGCCGGCGAACTCCGGGAGCCCGGTCCCGCCCAGGAGCTGGCGAACGGCGAGGATCTCGCCAAGGTGGAACCAGCAATGGTACGTGACCCGGAGGACCGCCGAGCCCACGGTCCGCTGCGGGCCGACACCCGGCAGGTCGCTCGCCAGGTCCTTGGCCCGCAGCCCGTCCAGCCAGGCGTTGGATGCACCCGTCACCTCGGCCCAGATCGCCTGGACCTCGGCCAGGGAGGGAGTGGTCGCCGGGCCGCCGTTCGGCGCCAGCGCATCGAGCTCCGGATGGGGCGTGACGCCCTGGGCTCGAGTCAACCATTGGCGCTGCTCCTGCCACGCCATGTGGGCGACGAGCCAGCCAATCGAGTTCATCTGGCCGATGCGTCGCGCCCCGTCGGCCTCGCTGACCCCGACGAGGCCGCGCTGGAATTCGCGACGAGTCCACTGGAGCTGTTCGACAGGAGGCTGGTTGGTCGTCGTCTTCATGGCCCGAGTGTGGCGCTCGCGGGACGGCCCCGCAACGGGCAGAGCGCGTACGATCGGGGTCACACATCCAGCTCCGGCAGCCCACCAGGAGACCCTGATGACCGAAGACGTCAACGCGCTCGCGGCGGAATACTTCGACTACCTCCTGACCGTCTGGCCGACGTGGGGCCACATGATGGGCAACTACGAGCACGCGGACCTCTACGACGACGCCAGCCGGGCCGGGGAGGACGAGGAGATCCGGCGGCGACGGGCGTTCGCCGACCGGGCCGACGCGATCGCGCCGGACGATCTGTCGGCCCAGGACCGGATCACCCGCGAGATGATCGCGTTCGACGGACGCCGCAACGCCGACATCCTCGACGCCCGCTTTGCCGAGTTCGGGGTCGACCCCATCTTCGGTCCGGTCGCGGGGCTCCCGGTCTACATGCCCAAGTTGCCGATCCCCAACGCCGACGTGGCCGAGGCGATGCTCTCGAAGGTCCACCTGATCGCCGTCAACTTCCGCGACAGCGCCGATCGCCTGCTCGAGGGGATCGCCCGGAACCGGACCCCGGCCGCATTCGCGGTCGACGCCACGGTCGCCCAGATCGACACCTGGCTGGCGGGGCCGATCGCGGTCGACCCGCTCCTCCACACGGCCGAGCCGACCGGGGTCGCTGACGCCGATGCCTGGCGGGCCCGCCTGCGTCATGTCGTCGAGACCGAGGTCCGCCCGGCGATGGCCGCCTATCGCGACGTCCTCCGCGACCAGGTTCGCGCCGTCGCCCGGGACGATGAACACGTCGGCCTGACCTGGCTCGCCGACGGCGACGACGCCTACGGCCGGATGATCCGCTACCACACGACCCTCGAACGATCGGCCGAGGAGATCCACGAGATCGGGCTCCAGCAGATCAAGAAGCTGGCCGAGGAGTACCGCGTCCTCGGCCAGGAGGTCCTCGGGACGAGCGACGTGCCGGAGACTTTCCGTCGGCTCCGCGAGGATCCAGCTCTCCACCACACGACTGGCGCCGACATCGTGGCCGCGTCGAAGACGGCCCTCGCCAAAGCAAGCGCGGCGATGGGCGACTGGTTCGGGCTCCTGCCGAAAGCCGCCTGCGACGTGGAGGAAACCCAATCCGGCGCGATCGCCTTCTACTTTCCGCCGGCGAAGGACGGCAGCCGGCCCGGTGTCTTCTTCATGAACACCGCCGATCCGACCGGCTGGGGGCGCTACCAGATCGAGGCCACCTCCTATCACGAGGGCATCCCCGGCCATCACCTCCAGCTCGCGATCTCGAGCGAGCTGACCTCGATCCCGGAATTCCGGAAGCGTGCGTTCATCGCCGCTTACGGCGAAGGCTGGGGCCTCTACTCCGAGCGGCTCGCTGACGAGATGGGCATCTACTCCACCCCGCTCGACCGGATGGGCATGCTCGAAGCCGACTCGATGCGGGCCTGCCGGCTCGTCGTCGACACCGGCATGCACGCCCTCGGCTGGAGCCGCCAGAAGGCGATCGACTACATGACCGAGAACTCGCCGATGCGGGTCAGCCAGATCGTGCCGGAGGTCGACCGCTACGCGGTGACGCCGGGCCAGGCGCTGGCGTACATGATCGGCAGGCTTGAGATCCAGCGGATGCGGCGCGAGGCCGAAGCGGCTCTCGGCAACACGTTCTCGATCAAGGGCTTCCATGACACGGTGCTCGGCTCCGGGCTGATGCCGTTGCCGGTCCTCGAACGGGTCATCCGCGACTGGGTCGACGGCGAGCGCGTCGCGGTCCCAGCGTGAAGGCCCTCCAGTTGACCGAGGTCATCCGATGAACTCGGCAGACATCCTGATGTACGGGCAGCGGACCATCGACGAACTCATCGACCGGTTGACGCCGGGCGACTGGGAAGCGCTTGCGCTAGGGACCTGGACGGCCAAGGATCTTGTCGGCCATCTCGGCGCATTCGAGGTCCGCTTCGTCGAGGTGCTGACCCGGTTCATCGGGGAGGAACCGACAACGAACCTCCTGGGTCAGCCCCTCGACACGTTCAACGACGACGAGGCCGAGCTCCGCCGAGACTGGTCGGTCGACGCGATCGTCGGCGAGTTTCGTGGCGCGCATGCGGCCGCGATGGCCCTTCTGCCGCGGATCACAGCCGAGCGCTGGCGCGAAACCGGGACGATCCCGTGGTACGGCCCGGAGTACGCGCTCGACGATCTCGTCGTCTACCTGATGTACGGCCACAAGCGCGAGCACGCGCCGCAGCTGGAGGCGGTGCTGGACCGGCTGGAGGCGGTGCTGGACCGGACTGTCGCGCGCCCGTAGCGTCTCGGGCGGTCGACGGCGGGCTGGCGGTTCCGTTCAGGGCGTACCTTGGGCACGGGTCGATCCGGCCCCGGGGAGGATGGAACCACGTGAAACGGACGACGACCGACAAGCTGGTCGCCCTCCTGCGCGCTCAGCGCAAGGAGGCTCGGAATCGGTCGGGCGAGGTCCGGCACACGCCACCGTGGCACGCCTCCTCGGCCCGCCTCGACCACCTCAACGACCAGATCATGCACGTCGGCGGGCTGACCACCGTGGACTCCGACCGCGACCCTATCGACGAGGTCGCTCCTCCGCCTGCGCCGCCGATCCGGCGGCTTCCAGGCGGAGCTCCCGCTTGACCGGTCAGCGCGACCCCAGGCGCGTCTGGGCGATCCGCCGGAACGCGCGGTCAATATCCGGGTTGTCGAGCATCAACTCCCGCAAGGCCGCCGCCGGGAAGGCGAGGAGGTGGGTCGATTGGGTCGCCACGACGGTCGCTGTCCGGCCGTAGCTGAAGTCGCGACCCCAGTCCATCGCCGAGATCTCGCCAAAATGGTCGCCCGGCCCGAGCCTGTTCACCTCCCGGTCGCCGACCCGCACTGACAGATCGCCGGATCGGACGATGTAGAACGTCCGGGCCAGTGACCAGCGCTCGGTGATTGCCTCGCCCGGCGGGTAGACCTCCTCCCGCCCGGTTCCCAGGAACCGCGCCGCCTGATCGTCGCCGACCGCGACGAACGGGCCGACCCGACGCAAGTCGGCGGCGAGCATGTCGTGCGCCGTCAGCCAGTCGATCGCGACCGCTGCTTGAACCGCGCCGCGCTCGTGGCCGACCGTCTCGGAATGATCGGCCGCATCGACCTCGATCGACGCGGCGCGGTCCAGCGCATGCGCCACATCGCCGACCTGGCTGGTGTGGTTCAGGACGCACAGCCGGATCGAATATCGACCGCCGATGACCGTCGAGGTCAGCATCACGTCACCAGCCGCGGCGAGGCCGCCCACCACGAGCTCATTCAGGCGGTCGACACGATCCGCCGACTGGCCGGGCGCCCCGCGGCGCCGGAACGTCAGCACTCCGAGTGACGCCGGCGTCATCAGCTCCAGCCGCTCGTCCGCCTCGATCCGCCGCTGACCATCGAGGGTCAGGTCGATCGATCGGTCGATGACAGCGCGGAATGCATCGACCCCGAAGGTCTGGATCGCGAGCCAGACCTTGATCGCCCGGCTGGCTCGTGTCAGCTGGAGCCCACGGTCGGCGAAGTTGACGACCTGTCCATCGGTGGCCCGCTCCTGGAGATACTCGGGATGGAGCTCGAAGGCCCGTTCAAGGTTCGCCCCGTCGCGGACCATGAGGCAGCCGACTTCGAACGGCATGGCCAGCCACTTGTGCGGATCGAGCGTCACCGAATCCGCCAACTCGATCCCCGCCAGCGCGGCGCGGCCACGTTCGGTCAGGACCGCGAAACCTCCGTACGCCGCATCGACGTGAAGCCAGATCCCGCGGTCCCGGCAGAGGCGCGAGATTGCCACCAGGTCGTCCACCGCCCCCGTGTTCGTCGTTCCCGCGTTGGCGATGACGAGGAACGGCAGGCGGCCCGACCGGCTGTCCGCGTCGATCGCGGCGGCCAGGTCGTCCAGCCGCATCCGGAACCGCTCGTCGGTCGGGAGGACCCGGATCTGGTCGGGACGGAAACCCAGCTGGCGGGCCGCCCGCGCGAGGGACGAGTGGGTCTGGTCGCTGGCATAGGCCACGATCCGCGGCGACATCGGCCCGACGATCGCCTCGCGGGCGCAGGCGATGGCGGTCAGATTGGCGGCCGATCCGCCGGACACGAGCACGCCGGCGGCTTCGGGCGGGTAGTCCATCCAGGTCCGGAACCAGTCGAGGACGGTCAGTTCGAGCTGGCTCGGCCCGGCCGCCTCGCGCCATGCCCCGGAGTCGATGTTGACGGCCGAGGCGATGAGATCGCCAAGTGCCGCCGGCCAGGTGCCGGCGCCCGGGATGTAGCCGAAGAAGCGTGGATGGTCGAAGTGCCCGACGAATGGGAGCACGTCGCGGTCGAGCCGGGCGAGCAGCCCATCGAAGTCGCGGCCGGCGGCCGGCGCCGGTTCATCGATCCGTGCCACCATCTCGGACCGGGTGGCCATCCTGATGACCGGACCGTCAGCGAGCTCGGAGATCCGGCGGACGAGCAGGTCCACGACCGCGTAGCCCATCGCCCGCATCCGGTCCGCATCCAGCGCCAATGGATCTCCGCCATCGAGCGCTCGCGAATCGTCGGCCATGGGTCCTCCCTGTCGCCGCTTGTCGGCGGGAGTATGCGTGACCAGCGTCCTGACGATGTCGCCGACGCGTTGCCCTGATGGGCCGCGTCTCAGTCCGCGGCGCGATCCTGCGGCGGCCGGACGAACGGTGCGGCCGGTTCGCGGTCGCGGCGGATCTGGACCGGCTTGCCGCGGAGGAGCACGCCGCGCATGGCCCGGACGATGTCGTCGGCGGCGCGCTCGTCAACCTCGACGATCGAGAACCGGCCCGAGATCTGGATCGCCCCGATCGCCCGGGCCGGCAATCCTGCCTCATTCGTGATCGAGCCGACGAGATCCCCCGGTCGCACACCCGTCTCGCGCCCGGCGCCGATCCAGAGCCGTGTCCACGCGCCGTCGCGGCGCTGGTCCGAGGGACCCGCGGGGCCCGATGGACCGGATGAACCACGCCGCGGCCCCCGCCCCGGCCCAGGCCCGCGATCGGTTTGGGGGCCGGGACCAGACCGGTCGAGACGACGCGGGCCCGCCTCACCGAACAGCGATGCCGGCGCGATCTCCGTCTCGGCC
This sequence comes from Candidatus Limnocylindrales bacterium, assembly GCA_038204565.1. Taxonomy (GTDB): domain Bacteria; phylum Chloroflexota; class Limnocylindria; order Limnocylindrales; family CSP1-4; genus CF-46. The sequence continues at coordinate 15,126 of JBBRCU010000034.1, read as the reverse complement.
GCGTCGTCCCGACCGGCGGCCGCCTCGGCCAGGCTGATCGCCGCGAGCGCGACGTCCATGACATCGAACTCCTCGGCCAACGGCTCGACGACTGCCCGGAAGCGATCGAGCCCGTCGGCCAGGATCGCCTCCCGGAGGCTCCCCCGGAGGACCTCGAGGCGGCGCTCCCGGAGGTCGGCGACCGTTGGAATCTGGGCCACCTCGAGTCGGGTCCGGATCGCGGCCTCGATGTTCCGCAGCAGGCGATGCTCGCGCGGCTCGACCAGGGTGATCGCCACGCCCTCACGACCCGCCCGTCCGGTCCGGCCGATCCGATGGATATAGGCCTCGGGGTTGGCCGGGATGTCGTAGTTGACGACGTGCGACACGTGCTCGATGTCGAGGCCGCGGGCGGCCACATCGGTCGCGACGAGGACGTCCGTGGCGCCCTCGCGGAACCGGCCCATCACCCGATCGCGCTGCTCCTGGACCATGCCCCCGTGGAGGGCCGCCGTGTCGTGCCCCTGGGCCGAGAGCCGCTGGGCGAGCTCGTCCACCTCGCCCCTGGTCCGGCAGAAGACGAGTGCGGATGTCGGGTCCTCGAGATCGAGGATCCGCCCGAGCGCGACCGGCTTGTCGTTGCGGCGCACGACGTAGGCAACCTGGCGGACCTTGGCCGCCGTCTCCCGGCTCCGCCGCTCGCGGTCGATCCGGACGCGGATGGGGTCCTGGAGGTGGCGCCTGGCGATCTTCGCGATCGGCGGCGAGATCGTGGCCGAGAAGAGCGCGGTCTGGCGGCCGGCCGGCGTCGCGCTCAGGATCGCCTCGAGATCCTCGGCGAAGCCCATGTCGAGCATTTCGTCGGCCTCGTCGAGGACCACGACCTCGACGGCATCGAGGGCGATGCTCGCCCGAGTCAGGTGATCGACCGCCCTGCCTGGGGTCGCGACAAGGACGTCGACGCCGCGGGCGAGGCCGCGCAGCTGCTGTCCGATCGCCTGTCCGCCGTACACGGGCAGGACCCTGATCGCGAATGGCTGGCCGTACCGATGGATTGCCTCGGCGACCTGGATGGCGAGCTCGCGGGTCGGGGTCAGGACGAGCGCCCGCGGCCGGCCGGAACGGTCGCGCGGGGCGACGGCGCCGAGACGCTGGACCATGGGCAGGGCGAACGCGGCGGTCTTGCCCGTCCCGGTCGGGGCCTCGGCGAGAACGTCACGACCAGCGAGAAGGCTCGGGATCGCCTCGCGCTGGACATCGGTCGGCTCCTCGTAGCCGAGCGCGGCCAGGGCGGCCGTGAGGCGCGGGTCCAGCCCGAGGCCGAGGAAGCCGGAAGCGTCCGTGGGCGGGGTCGCAACGGTGCGGTCGTCGCGCGCACTCGGGCGCGGGTCAAGGTCGGTGGTCGCCATGCAGTTCACAGTATCGGCCGGATCCGCCTCCGCGGTCGATTCGCGGACCGCCGGTTCCCGTCGGGCGCGGTCGGTGCGCGCGATGCCGACCTAGGGAAGGGGCTTGAGGTCGAAGAACGTGCTCCGCAGCTCCGGGTCGCCCAGCGGCTTCCGGGCGTTGAAGATCGAGACGAGGACGTTGCCGGAGACCGTCTTCGTTCCAGTCGTTCCGAACAGCGTCACGCTGATGAGGCGACCTGACACGCCGCGATTGCCGAGGTCCATGCTCACCAACGCCCCCACGTTCGTCCGGCTGTCGCCGGCGAACATCGCGGTCAGGTCGGACAGGGTGTACGTCCGCGTCTGCCACCGTGCGTACGGCGAGGCGGCATCGTAGGCGACACCGGCTCCGTCCACGTCCGCCGACCCGCGGAGATAGCTCAGCGGGCCCGCGGTGACCGTGCCGCTTGACGATGTGAACGAGAACTCGTTGTTCTCGGTGGCTCCGCCGCCGGTCGAATGGAAGACGGCATTGGCGATCGACGAGCCGCTCCTGAGAACCTGATCGACGGTCGCCGCGACCACCGCGTCGGTGGCCGTCGTCTCGCGCCGGACTCCGAGATAGGCCTGGGACCGGGTGTCGTCATAGGCGTCGAACGTCCCGGTTGCCGGATGGAGCCGGTAGGCGGCATACGAACGAGCCGCGATCGCCTGTGCTGTGAGGGCTGCCGTCGGCCAGTTCGACGGCATCTCTGCCGGAACGACGCCACGAAGGTACGACTCGAGCGGCAACTCGTTGATGACATCCGCCATGCTCGCGTGGAGGACGATCCGCAGACTGCCGCGGTACAGGTCGAACGAGGACGGCTTGGAGAAGAGCTGGATCGTCGTCGCTGCGGTCGTGCCCGTCACCCGCAGATCGGAGGCCGGCGCCGGCACATCCGCGAGGGTCGTGCCGGCAGCGTCGATGATCAGCCGCCACGTCGTCGAAGAGCCGCTCGCCGTCGGGATCAGCCGGAGGCGCGCATCGGCCGGGAACGTCCCGGCGACCCCGCTGACCGTCCAGGATCCGCCTCGCCCATACACGTTCAGCGGAATGGCGTTCGTGAGCGCGAAGTCGTTCAAGAGCAGCACCCGGATCGTCGGCGAGCCCGACACGGTCCCGATCGTCGTCCCCTGGTAGTAGTGCGCCAGGATCGCAGCGGCGTTCTGGCCCGCCAGAGCCCGACCGCGCGCCCCGTACTGCGACAACCCAACGCCGTGTCCCCAGCCCGCCCCGTAGAACGTGACCGAGGCTGGCAGCTTCGTCGGCGCGATCGCGTTGTTGAGGACGCCCGTCGCGGCGTAGAGATACGAGACCCCGTAGAGGGTCGTCACGGAGGCGCCGTTGATCTGGCTGATCCGATACCACGACGAGCCGGACTTGGCGGTCGGGCAGCTCGTCGACCAGCTCGATCCGCCGACCGTCGCCACGACCGTGACGGTCATGCCGAGGGCGAGGCTCGTTTTCATGGTTGCGCCCGTCGAGGCGCCCGTTCGCAGGTTGGCGCCCGAGCACGCGGGTGTCATGGTGGTGGTTCTCGTCGTGGGGGTCGGCGTGGGGGTCGGCGTCGGCGTCGGCGTGGGGGTCGGCGTCGGCGTGGGCGTCGGCGTCGGCGTGGAGGCCGCCCGAGGATCCGACTTCAACACCCCGGTCGCCGCATACAGGTAGCTCACGCCGTAGAGAGACCGAACCGATCGACCGTTGATCGAACTGATCCGATACCACGTGGAGGCGGCCTTCGCGGTCGGGCAGACGGTCGACCAGTGCGCCCCGGTAACGGTCGCGACGACGGTGACCGCGGCCTCGGTCGTGAGTGACGCCTTGCGCGTCGAGCTGGTTGTCGCGGCCGTTCGGAGATTCACTCCGGCGCAGGCGGGCAGCATGGTCTGCAGCGCGGTTGGCGCTGCCGGAGCTGCCGGAGCTGCGGCACTGCTTGGTGCTGGCGTGAGGTTCGGGTTCGCCCCGCTCTCCTTGAGGATCCCAGTTGCCCCGTAGACGTAGCTCACCCCGTAGAGCGAGCTCACCGAATGGCCATTGATCGCGCTGATCCGGAACCAGGTCGATCCGGATTTGGCGGTCGGGCACGTCGCCGACCAACGCCCGCCGGTCACGGTTGCTACGACCGTCACGGTCGCCCCGATCGTCAGGCGAGCCTTGATCGCGGTGGCAAGCGCGGCTGATGACCGGAGGTTCACCGGGCTGCATGCCGGCGTCATCGATGTCGAGGCGGCCGCGACCTGGCTCGCCGCGCCGAGGCCGGTGATCAGTGTCGCGATCAGGAGAACGACGATTCGCACGCGGAGCGGAGCGAATGCTGTGTGGGTCCGGGACGATCGCAAGTCTGGCCTCCTCTGGCCAACTCACGATCCCAAGCGGCGGCTCCCCCGTCCATCACCCGTCAGGACCACCCGGAACCGACCCAAAGGGGCCAGTGGACGGCTGCTCCCGCTGTGCGCTCTCGCGGCGCCGCCCCCTTAGCTGGCCAGCTTCTTGTAGCGGATCCGATGCGGCTGGTCCGCAGCGGTTCCCAGCTCCTTGTGGCGGAACGCTTCGTAGTCGCTGACGTTGCCCTCGAACCAGCGGACCTGGCTGTCGCCCTCGAAGGCGAGGATGTGGGTCGCGATGCGGTCGAGGAACCAGCGATCGTGGCTGATGACGACGACGCAGCCCGGGAAGGTCTCGAGGCCGGCTTCCAGCGCCCGCAAGGTGTCGACGTCAAGGTCGTTCGTCGGCTCGTCCAGGAGCAGTACGTTGCCACCCGACTGGAGGAGCTTGGCCAGGTGAACCCGGTTGCGCTCGCCGCCGGACAGCTGGCCGACCAGCTTCTGCTGGTCGGTGCCGCGGAAGTTGAAGCTCGCGACGTAGGCGCGGGCGGGGATCTCGCGCTTGCCGACCGTGACCACCTCGACGCCCTGGGTGATCTCCTGGAACACGGTCTTGGCTGCGTCGAGATCGTCGCGGCTCTGGTCGACGTAGCTGAGCTGGACCGTATTGCCGATCGCGACCGTGCCGGCGTCGGGCGCCTCCTCGCCGACGATCATCCGGAAGAGCGTCGTCTTGCCGGCCCCGTTCGGCCCGATGATCCCGACGATCCCGGCCTTCGGCAACGAGAAGGTCAGGTCCTCGACGAGGAGCCGCTCGCCATAGCCTTTGCGGAGGTCCGTGACTTCGATGACCGTGTCGCCGAGGCGAGGGCCGGGCGGAATCGCGATCTCGAGGTCGCGGCTCTGGTCCTTGGTCTCGTTCGCCTCGGCGAGGAGCTTCTCGTAGGCCGACAGGCGAGCCTTGCCCTTGGCCTGGCGGGCGCGGGCGCCCATCCGGACCCACTCGAGCTCGCGAGCGAGTGTCCGCTGCCGGGCGTCGACCGACTTCGACTCCTTCGCCATCCGATCGAGCTTCTGCTCCAGCCAGCCGGAGTAGTTGCCGGAGAACGGGATGCCGCGGCCGCGGTCGAGCTCCAGGATCCACTTGGCGACGTTGTCGAGGAAGTAGCGGTCGTGAGTGATCGCGACGACCGTGCCCGCATATTCGCCGAGGAAGCGCTCGAGCCACTCGACGGACTCCGCGTCGAGGTGGTTGGTCGGCTCGTCGAGGAGGAGCAGGTCCGGATGCTGGAGCAGGAGCCGGCACAGCGCGACCCGGCGCTTCTCGCCGCCGGACAGCGTCGTGACATCGGCGTCGTCGGGCGGACAGCGCAGGGCATCCATCGCGATATCGACGTTGCGCTCGAGGTTCCACGCGTCGGCTGCGTTGATCTTGTCTTCGAGAGCGGACTGCTGAGCGCCGATCGCGTCGTAATCGGCGTCCGGCTCGGACCAGCGGGCCATCACCGCGTTGTACTGCTCGATCAGCCCGGCGACGGCTCCGAGGCCGTCCATGACGTTGCCCTTGACGTCCTTGGCCGGATCGAGTTGCGGTTCCTGGCTGAGGTATCCAACGGTGAAGCCCGGTGTCAGGCGGGCCTCGCCGGTGAAACCGTCGTCCAGCCCGGCCATGATCTTGAGCAGGCTCGACTTCCCTGCCCCGTTCGGGCCGATCACGCCGATCTTGGCGCCGGGGTAGAACGAGATCGAGATGTCTTCGAGGACCGTCCGATCCGGCGGGTAGTGGCGGGCGAGCTTGTAGGACGTGTAGATGAATTCGGCAGGCATGGTCGGCAAGGGTACCGAGCGGGCGCGGGTCGTGCCGGACCCGTCGGACGGGACGAATGGTTCGTCTAGGAGTCCGCGACCGATGCTGCCTCGGCCCCCGGACCCTCGGCGGGCGGCGTGTCGCCAGCCAGAACGATCAGTCGGAACTGGCGCCACAGGATCGCGACGAGCACGGCCGAGCCGATGAATCCGAACCAGAACGGCGCCGTGATGCCGAAGGTCCGGGCGAGCAGTCCGCCGATCGGAGTCCCGATGACGATCCCGCCCATGATCGCCATCCGATAGACGCTCCCGACCCGACCCATCAGGGCGTCCGGTACCGCCCGCTGGCGGACGACGGTCGAGGTCGTCCCCCAGACGAAGGCGTGGGCGCCGAACACAACGAGCGTCCCGAGCGCAACCGGGGCCGAAGTGGTCAGGGCCAGGATCAAATGGGTGAAGGTCTCGATCAGCAGGCCGACCCGCATCAGCTGAGCCAGCGAGAAGCGTCGCTCAAGGGCGCCGTAGGACACCGTGCCGACGATCCCGCCCAGGCCGATGGCGGTGGTGATCAACCCGAAACCGACCGCGTCCATGTGGAGCCGCTCGCCGGCGTACAGGACGAGGACCGACCAGGCTGCACCGTACGTGACATTGAAGAGCAGGATCGTCAGGGCGAGGGTCCGCATCGGCGGGTGGTGGACGAGCCAGCGAATGCCATCGCCGATCTCGCGCCGCACGTGCGACTCGCCGGGTGCTCGATCCGGCCGGGTGCTCGTGGCCACGCGCGAGACGAGGACCGCGCCCAGGGCGAACCCGACGGCATTGGCGCCGAACGGGATCGCCATCCCGAGCGCGAACAGAAACGCCCCGATCGGCGGCGCGGCGAGCTGGTTCAGGAGGAGGGTCGCGCCGTTCTGGCGGGCGTTCGCCACCCCGAGATCCTCGCGGGCGACCAGGCTCGGAATCAGGGTGCTGCTCGCGGCGTCGGCGAAGGTCTCGGCCGTCCCCAGGACGAAGAGAGCGACCAGGACGATCGCGATGCTCACGGCGCCAGTCACGATCATCGTCGTCAGGACGACCAGCACCAGCGCCCGGAACAGGTTGACGCCGGCGACGATCCGGCGCCGGTCATGGCGGTCGGCGACGACCCCGGCGAACAGCCCGAAGACCAGGTGCGGCAGGTACTCGCTCAGGAGGGCCAGGGAGACCAGGAAGGGATCGCGAGTCTGCGACGCGACGAGCAACGGACCCGCCGCGATCGCGATCCCGTCGCCGGTGTTCGTGACGATCGACGCGGCGAGCAGCCAGCGAAAGCTCTGGCCCAGGCGGGCAGGGGCGATGGCTTCGCTGATGCGGGCGACGGGTCCGGACACCCGGCGGACGATACCAAACGCCCGGCGTGAAGATCGCTTCGGCCAGCCCTCAGCCGGCCCAGGTCACGCGGATCTCGTTGATATCCGGAAGGGGCAGCGATGCTGCCTCGACCTCCACAGCCGCGCGCTCGCTCGCCGTCAGCGGCCGCCACGGTTCGATCGACACCATGGGCCCGGCGCGCCGCCAGGTTCCGCCGATCTCGCCGCCGAGGAGGAGGGCCCCGGGCCACACGCGCGGCGTCCAGAGCGACGCGCGCCGGGCCGGGTCGGGGACGAGCAGTTCGCGCTCGCGGCCCTGGAGGAGAAACCACGTGTCGCCGCTCGGGAGCAGGCGGACGTCGCAGTCGGTCGACGGCTCGGCGGCCCGGATGGCCGGCTCGTCGGCCGCGAGGACCCAGGCATCGCCGATCGGTGTCGCGACCGCCAGCAGCTCGGGGGCCAGCCCATCGAAGGTGGCCCGCGCGCCAGGTGGCTTCATGCCCGCCCAGTCGGAGAACGAGGCTGCCGTTGCCGGCCCGAATACGTGGAGATAGCGCCGGCCAAGCTCGCGATGCGCGTCCGCCGGCGTCATCTCGGGCGCCGGCACCGTCCAGATCGTCGGCTGACGGGCACCCTCCCAACGGATCCTGACGCGCCCGGTCGGTGCCGCATAGCGCAGCGCGTTCGGGTGGATGCCGATTCCGCGACCGGCCTCGCCATAGGTCATCGTCCGCCCCCCGAGGAAGTGCTCGAGGCGGTCGGCCGTCGCCACCGCCCGGCGGCGGCCTCGTTCGTCATCGGGAAAGCGGCCGAGCGAGAAGATGGCCGCGTCAGGCTCGGCGACGACGTAGGCGCTGAACCGCGGGCCCCACAGCTGGACGAGGGCCGGATCGTCGAGGACATCCGGCGGCGTTCCGGTCACCCGGGCGTGGATCGACAGGAGCGCGGCACGCGGCATGCTGTCCGACAGGCCGGCCCAGGCCGCTCGTCGGAGCGAGTCGGCACCCGGCGGGAGGCGGCTGTCGAGTGCTGCGATGCCGCGCCGGAACGCGACGATCTGGGAGCGGGTCAAGGTGAGTCTGGCAACCATGGTCGTGCCTCTCAGCCTACTTCTCCGGCCGCCGCTGCCACGATCGGCGGAGTGGCGCAGACTGAACGTCGGCGGCGCCGGACCGCTTCGCGACGAGGAGGCAATGGTGGACCTTGGAACGCGTGGCTTCGAGGGCCACCCCCAGATGGCGCGTTGATGGCGAGCCACGACGCCCAGGCCGCCCGAGCCCCTGACGCCCGGGGCCGGGACCGCTCGGACGCGTTCGTCTTCTTCGGCGCAACGGGCGATCTCGCGTTCAAGCAGATCTTCCCGGCGCTTGCCGGTCTGGTTCGGGAGAGCGAATGGTCGATTCCGATCATCGGCGTCGCTCGCCATGGAGATGCTGCCGCGCTGCGCGATCGCGCCAAGGAGAGCCTGGCGGCGCACGGGATCGTGGACCCCGCCGTGGTCGAGCCGCTGCAGGCCCAGTTGCGCTTCGTTGCCGGCTCAGACGACGATCCCGACACGTTCCGCCGCCTGCGGGCCGAGCTCGGAGCAGCCCGCCATCCGCTCCATTACCTGGCTATTCCGCCGGCGTTGTTCGGCACCGCGATCGGACACCTCGGCGAGTCGGGCTGCGCCAAGGGAGCCCGGGTGATCGTCGAGAAGCCGTTCGGCCGGGACCTTGCCGATGCCCAGCGGCTCAACGCAATCCTCCTGGCCACGTTCGCCGAGGAGCAGATCTTCCGGATCGATCACTACCTGGGCAAGGAGCCCGTGCAGAATCTGCTCTATTTCCGGTTCGCCAATCGCTTCCTGGAGCCGATCTGGAACGCGAACCACGTCGCCTCGGTCCAGGTGACGATGGCCGAGGCGTTCGACGTGGCCGATCGCGGCGCCTTCTACGACAGCACCGGCGCAATCCGGGACGTCGTCCAGAACCACCTCCTTCAGACGTTGAGCATCCTGGCCATGGAATCGCCGTCGGGGAATACCGCGGAAGCGGTCCGCAACGAACAGTTCAAGGTTCTCGACTCGATCCAGCCGCTCCGCCCGGAGGACGTGGTCCTGGGGCAATACGCGGGCTACCGGAAAGTCGACGATGTGGCCCGCGACTCCAACGTCGAGACGTACGCGGCCCTCCGGCTCCGCGTCGAAACGTGGCGTTGGGGCGGCGTGCCGTTCGTCGTCCGGACGGGCAAGTGCCTGCCTGTGACCGCGACCGAGGTCCTGGTCGAGCTCAAGCGACCGCCCGTCGATGTGTTCGCAGAACGCGAGCCGAGCGATGCCAATTTCGTCCGGTTCCGGCTGACGCCGGACATGTCGATCACTCTCGGGGCGCGGGCCAAACTGCCGGGCGAACGGATGGTCGGCGAAGAGGTCGAGCTCTTCGCCGCCCACCGGAGCGGGACCGAAGAGCCACCCTACCAGCGTCTCATCGGCGACGCGGCTGACGGCGACCAGATGCTCTTCGCCCGGGAGGACACCGTCGAGGCGGCCTGGAAGATCGTCGACCCCGTCCTCGATCCGGCAGAAGCGCCGCACCCATATCCTCGCGGGACCTGGGGACCGAGCGCGGCCGAGGCCCTCCTCCCCGGTCCGGGGCGGTGGCATGCGCCCGCCGCGGCACCCGCTGGTTCGCCCGAGCCGACCTGACCATGAGCGACGCCTCGATCGAGCTGGCGACATCCGGTGCGGCGCCGGGGGCCCCCGGCTTTGCCCCAACGTGGTCGAGCAGCGACAAGGACGCCGTCGGCACCTCCCATTACGCGAGCCGCGTCTGGTTCACGGTCGGCCACGGCATCCTAAACGAGGTCTACTGGCCGCGCGTCGACGCCCCGCAGGTCCGTGACCTTGGGTTCATCGTCGCGGACGACGCGGAGTTCTGGAGTGAGGTCAAGCGCGACGCCGATGTCGCCGTTCGGCTCGTTCGGCCGGGAATCCCCGCGGTGATCGCGGAGCACCGCCACCCCCGGTACGCCCTCACGCTGCGGATCTGCACGGATGACCATGCCGACGTCGTCCGGATCGAGGCGAAGCTCGAGGACAAGCGCGAACTGGCCGACCCGGCGCGCGCCGAGCATCCACTTCGGCTCTACCTGCTGATCGCGCCCCATCTCGGCTTCAGCGGACTCAACAATCGAGCGCGGACGGGCACGTACAAGGCTCGGCCGATGCTCTTCGCCGACCACGAGTCGTCGACACTCGTCCTCGCTTCCGACCCCAGTCCCGCGCGGATGAGCGTCGGCTATGTCGGCACGTCCGATGGCTGGCACGACTTCGCGACCAACGGCCGCATGACCTGGACCTACGAGACCGCGGGCGAGGGCAACGTCGCAGGCATGCTCGAGGTCATCCCCGGCGACCAGCCCGTCCAGATCGCGCTCGCATTCGGCAACCGGCCCGAGGAAGCCGCCCTCCAGGCTGCGGCGGCTCTCGTCGGCAGGTTCGACGTGGCCTGGGACGAGTACATCTCCAGCTGGGCCAGCTTCCTGGGCACCTGCACATCACCGCCGGACGATCTCGGCCGGGGGCTCGGCTCGCTCTACCTGGACTCGGCTGCGGTCCTCCGAACGCACCAGGACCGGACGACACCCGGGGCCACGGTCGCGAGCCTGTCGATCCCCTGGGGCAACAGCAGGAACGACCTTGGTGGCTACCACCTTGTCTGGTCACGCGATCTCGTCGAGTCCGCGGGCGCGTTGGTCGCGCTGGGGGCGAGCGCCTCCGCCCGCCGGACCCTGGCCTATCTTGTCGCGACCCAGGAGTCCGACGGGCACTGGCCCCAGAACCAATGGGTCGACGGCGTGCCGTACTGGAAGGGCGTCCAGCTCGATGAGGCCGCCTACCCGATCCTGCTCGCGGGCGCGCTGAGGAGCTCCGGAGCCACCCATATGCACGGACGCGCGACGGAGGCTTCAGCCTTCGAGCACCTCGTCGACCAGGCGGCCCTCGATCGGATGATCCAGGCGGCCGCGGGCTTCATCGCCAGGTCCGGGCCTGCCACCGAGCAGGACCGCTGGGAGGAGAACGCCGGGCTGACGCCTTCGACCCTCGCGCCAGTCGTGGCGGCGCTCGTGGTCGCCGCGGAACACATGCCCGAATCGTCGGCGACGTATCTCCGCGAGCTCGCCGACGACTGGAACGCATCGATCGAGGACTGGACCTACGTCGTCGGCTCCCGCCTTGCGGTCGAGTACGGCGTCGACGGCCACTATGTCCGGATCGCCTCGCCCGACGTCCTCGCCGGCGCGCCCATCTCGACCCCGGTGCCGGTCCGGAACCGGATCACGTCCGAGTCGACGATTGCCGGAGACGAGATGGTCGGCACGGACTTTCTCGCCCTCGTCCGCTTCGGCCTGCGGCGCGCCGACGACCCGCACATCCTGGCAACCCTCAAGGTGACTGACGGGCTCCTCCGGACCGACACGCCGCATGGCCCTGTCTGGCACCGCTACACCGGCGACGGCTATGGCGAGCAGGCCGATGGCAGCCCCTACGACGGGACGGGGATCGGGCGCGGCTGGCCGCTCCTCGTCGGCGAGCGCGGGCACTACGAGCTCGATGCGGGCCGTGACGCCCGGCCCTACCTCGACGCGATGCGCCGGATGGGGTCGAAAGGCGGCATGCTGCCCGAGCAGGTCTGGGACGCTCCGGACATCCCCGAGCGCAGCCTGGCCCTCGGCCGGCCCAGCGGCTCGGCAATGCCCCTCGCCTGGGCCCATGCCGAATACGTCAAGCTGGTGCGGTCCATCGCCCTCGGTCACGCGATCGACCGGCCCGAGGCAGCGTGGCATCGTTATCACGGGATCCGCCCCGAGCCGACCCGCGCCTGCTGGCGCTTCGGCGCGCCGCGGCAGACCATGGCGCCCGGCCGAACGCTCCGCTTCGAGCTCCTCGCGCCATGTCGCGTTCACTGCTCGGTCGACGGGTGGCGAACCACGATCGATGTCGACGCCCGCGACACGGGCCTCGGGGTCTGGATCGCGGACGTCCCCGGTTCGCCCGAGTTCAGACCCGGGCAGGTCGTCGACGCGACGTTCTACTGGCCGGAGGCGGACCGCTGGGAAGGCCGAAACATCCGGGTGTCGGTCGAGGGTTGATCCGCGTGGGACGCCCGGCCACGGGCTGGTGGGCTGGCTCGCCTGCTCCGCGGATCTGGGATCCGCCGTTCCTGGGCCGCGGTTGGAGGATGGCGAAATCGCAAGGGGGATCGATGCTGGCGACGGAGTCATGCGCACGTCCAGTACGCCTCTCGCGCTTGATGTCGTTGACACCGATCAATCGAACCGACACGTCCCGCGGACGCGGACTGCGTCATCACACGAACCAGAGCGGGCTCGTGAGCGCGACCACCTCGCTGCCGCCAACAACGAGCTGCGCCCAGACGTAGGTGGTCCCGTGCGGCACGCTCAGCGTTGTCGACCAGCGGCCGGGCGCCGCCGGTTCGACCGCGATTGGCCCGTCCGATCCGATGATCACGAGGGCCGCGTCAGGTGCGTCATGAACGGTCACCGCAATCCGGTCGCCGTCACGGTCAATGTAGAGCTGGGGACCGGCCGGCGACGCCGACACGAACGTCCGCCCGGCCCGCAGTCCGCGCAGGATGGCCGCCGCGTCGGCGTCCGGACCCGTCTCGACCCACGTCGTTGGGCTGCCCAGAGCCGGGCCGTGGCGCTCGTCGGGATCATCCGAGCGCAGGACATGCGTGTCGCTGCCGCCGACCGCGACAAGGTGCTCCCCCGCCCGGAGGCGGGTCTCCCAGAATGCGAGCGCGACCGCGTTAAGGGGCGGCCATGATCCATTCCAGACCTCGATCGCGTGGAACCCGTGGGCGGTCAGGTATTCCCACGGCGGTCCGAACGGCTTCGGATGGTTCACGCTGACGAATGCGCCGGCGGCCGCTGCCGCTCGCATCGCCCGCTCGACCGCGACGGGTTCCGGCTCGCGGAACTCCCACCAGCGGTCCGTCCCCCAGGCGTTCCAGTGGCCTCCGTACGTGGTCACCTCGACCCCGGGAACGACGATCGGCAGAAGCCCGCCGCCGGGACCGTATTCGACATGGTGGGCGACGTTGTTGTGGTCGGTGACGCCGAGGAACTCGAGGCCCGCCTCGGCGGCGGCGTGGAGCATCTCGGAGGGCCAGGAGTCGCCGTCCGAGTAGCGGGTGTGGCAGTGGAGATCGCCGCGGAGCCAGCCGTCGCGGGCGGCTGGCAGGTTCGGCCGGATCGGCGCGCCGGTGCGGACGAGATCCCGCTCGACTGGCGGCAGGCCCGGATCCAGCCAGATCTCGACCCGGTAGTCGCAGCCGCGCGGCCCGACCTTGTACGGCCCGAGCAGGAGGTTCCAGGCCCCGGCCGGGATCGGTCCGGCGGCGTAGGGCGGCGTGGCCCAGTCCTCGCCGACGACGAACGCGTCCTTGTGGCTGCCGCTCCAGCCCCGGAAGCCGGCGCCGCCGGTCTCGGTGCCGCGCGGATCGAACAGGCCGATGTCGAGGGTGTTGCCACCGCCGACGCGTGGATCGGAGTCGATCCGGTCGCTGTAGGCGTACGCGATCGCGAGCTGGCCGCAGCCCGACGGGACCACGAACGGGACGAGGTGATAGCGCTTCTCGGCGGCCCGACCGAACCGACCCTCGAGGACGATGTCCGGCACGCCCGGGAACGGCGGCCCCGTCTCGCTCACTCGACGGCGCTCAGGGCTCGACGGCTTTCAATGGATCGCAAGACCGGTCGAGCGATCGAAGAGGCGCACCGCCGCCGGGTCAACCCGAAGCCCGATCGTGCTGCCCGGCTCCGGCCGGATGTCGGGCGCAGCACGGATCTTCAGCGCCTGGGATCCGACCCGGACGTCGACGATCACCTCGCTGCCGAGCGGCTCGACCGCGATAACCGCGGCCGGCTGGCCGGCATCCTGGCCGGCGCCGACGACCACGATCCCCTCCGGCCGCAATCCGACCGTCACGGTTCCGGCCGTCACGGTTCCGGCCGGGGCGCCCGAGGACGCCGACCTCGCCGTCGACCCGGAAGCAGCAGCCACGCCCACGCCTGGCGCCGGCATCCGCCAGCCGTCCGCGGTCACGAGCGAGTCGCCGTCGCGGGTCGCCTCCATCAGGTTCATCGGCGGGCTGCCGATGAACTCGGCGACGAAGACGTTGGCCGGATGGTCGTAGACCTCGTCCGGCGTGCCGATCTGCTGGAGCTCACCCGCGTTCAGGACCGCGATCCGGTTGGCCAGGCTCATCGCCTCAGCCTGATCGTGGGTGACGAAGACCATCGTCGTCCCGAGCTCGCGCTGGAGGGTCTTGAGTTCGGTCCGGGTGTGGACGCGGAGCTTTGCGTCGAGATTCGAGAGGGGTTCGTCCATGAGGAAGACTCGCGGCTCGCGGACGATCGCCCGAGCCAGCGCCACCCGCTGCTGCTCGCCGCCTGAGAGCTGGCCCGGCCGGCGCGGCAGGAGGTGGCCGATGCCGAGCATCTCCGCGACGCGTTGGACCTTCGCCTCCTGCTCGGCCTTCGAGAGGTTACGGACCTTGAGCGGGTAGCCGATGTTGTCGTGGGCCGAGAGGTGCGGGTACAGGGCGTAGCTCTGGAAGACAAGCGCCACGTCGCGGTCCTTCGGCTCCAGCCCGACGACGCTCTTGCCGCCGATCCGGATGTCGCCGCCATCGGGCTCCTCGAGGCCGGCCAGCATCCGCAGCGCTGTCGTCTTGCCACAGCCCGATGGCCCGAGGAGGACGAGCAGCTCGTGATCCGGAATGGACAGGGACAGGCCCTTCACGGCGGCTGCCGTTTGGGATGCGAACTGCTTCCAGACCTCGTCGAACTCGACGTCCGCCACCTATAGACCCCTCGTGCTGCTCATCATGCCGCGGACCATCAGCCGGCGCGCGCCGAAGAAGACGACCATGACCGGCAGGAGGTAGATCACGGCCATCGCCGCGATCACGCCGTACTGGACCTCAACGTAGCCACCCTGCGTCCGCATCGCCTCATAGAACGCGAGCGGGACGGTCTTCAGGCTGTCCTGGTCGATGAGGATCACGACCATCAGGACCTCTGCCCACGCGCTGAGGAACGCGAGCCCGGCGGCGATCCCGAGGCCCGGCCGCGCGAGCGGCAGGACGATCTCGACGAGGGCCCGGACCTTCGAGCGGCCGTCGAGCCAGGCCGCCTCCTCGAGATGGCGCGGGATCGAGTCG
>JBBRCU010000033.1:0-35190 GCA_038204565.1 Candidatus Limnocylindrales bacterium | reverse complement strand
CGCCTCGTCGGGCGTTCGGAACGTCAGCACCGAGAGCACCGGCCCGAAGATCTCCTCCCGCGCGATCCGGTGGCTCTGCGCGACGTTCGTGAACAGCGTCGGCCGGAAGAAATAGCCGCGCTCAGGCAGGTCGCAGGCCGGCTGGTAGAGCTCGGCGCCCTCGGCGACACCGGCCGCCACCAGCTCGGTGATCTTCTCCAGCTGGGCCTTCGAGTTGATCGCGCCGACGTCGGTGTTCTTGTCCAAGGGGTCACCGACCCGGATGGTCGAGAGGCGATCCTTGAGCTTCTCGATCAGCGTGCCTTCGATTGACTCCTGCACGAGCAGCCGCGAGCCGGCACAGCAGACCTCGCCCTGGTTGAAGTAGATGCCGTTGACGATGCCCTCGACGGCCTGATCCAGGGCCGCGTCCTCGAACACGATGTTGGCGGCCTTGCCGCCGAGCTCGAGGGTCAGCGCCTTGTCGGTGCCCGCGATCGCCTTGTGGATGAGCTTGCCGACACCCGTCGAGCCGGTGAAGGCGACCTTGTCGACGTCGGGGTGGCTCACGAGGTGCATCCCGATCTCCGACGGCCCGGGCACGATGTTCACGACCCCGGCGGGCAGCCCCGCCTGCTGGCAGACCTCGGCGAAGAGCAGCGCGCTGAGCGGCGTGGTCGAGGCGGGCTTGAGGACGACCGTGTTTCCGGCGGCGAGGGCCGGCGCGATCTTCCAAGCCAGCATCAGCAGCGGGAAGTTCCAGGGGATCACCTGCGCCGCGACGCCGAGCGGCTTCGCCACCCGGCCCGGGAAGGCGTACTCGAGCTTGTCGGCCCAGCCGGCGTAGTACCAGAAGTGGGCGGCCGCCAAGGGGACGTCGACGTCACGCGACTCCTTGATCGGCTTGCCGGAGTCCATTGACTCGAGGACGGCGAACTCGCGCGAGCGCTCCTGCAGGATCCGGGCGATCCGGAACAGGTACTTGGCCCGCTCCTTGCCCGACAGCGTGCTCCACGACCGGCGGAATGCGCTTCGGGCGGCCCTGACCGCTTTGTCCATGTCCACCTCGGTGGCCCGGGCCACGTCGGCCAGCTTCTCCTCGGTCGCCGGGTTGACCGTGGCGAACACTGCCCCGTCGGACGCGGCCACATCCTTGCCGCCGATGAACAGGCCGTAGCGTTCCTTGAGGGTCACGACGTCGCGCGACTCAGGCGCCGGGGCGTACTCCCACGGGATGGCCGCGCCGTCGCCAAGGCCCCAGCTCGAGGGCGCCTGGTCCGCGGCGCGGGCGAGCGCCGTCAGCGCCGGATCGGTCTCGGGGATCTTGGTTGCCACCGGGCCATTATGACACCGGGTCCCAACCCGACCTCACGGCCAGGCTACGCGGTTTCACACCACGATGGAGGGCCGCGGCGCGTGCGCAGTCGCCCGCGGCAGCCAGATCGCGCGGTGTGGGGCGGTCTCTGGCCGGCCCGGCGGCAATTCCCTGACCGGGCCCGAGCCGATCAGCCGCCGGCGAACTCCCGGAGCTGGGCCGCCGTCGGCGATCCCGCGCCGGCCCGGCCGACCGACCACGCCCCGACCCGGATCGCGAACGACGTCGCAGCGGCCACGGCTGCGCGGTCCGCGAGATCGGTCGGGCGCAGATCCGCGTCCGTCCAGGCCGCCAGAAACCCGGCAGCGAAGGCGTCCCCGGCTCCGATCGTGTCGGCGACGGGCACGGCCGGGACGGCGACCGACATCGTCTCCTCGGCTGTGACGATGCGGACGGGTCGCCCGCCGTCGGTGAGCAGCCCGACCGCCCAGCTCGGCCCGAGGAGGCGCCGACAGGCCGTGATCGGGTCGCGATCCCGATCGAGCCACGAAAGGTCGTCGACACTGACTTTCAGCACGTCGACCCGCGGCATCAATCGGGCGAGCCGGGCGCGATACGCGGCAGGTTCGGAGATCGCGGCCGGGCGGCAATTCGGATCGGCCATCACGAGCACGTTCGACGGCGCCGCGATGGCGAGGTCCTCGATCGTGGTCGCCATCGGCTCGAGGACAAGCCCGAGCGTGCCGACGTGAAGGGCGGTCGTGCCATCGGGCAGGGCGTCGGCATCCGCGAGCAGGCCGGCCGCGGCGGTGCCGAAGGTATGGAAGCGATAGGACGCCGCCCCGGCCCCGTCGAGCTCGGCGATCGCGAGCAGCGTTGGGTCGTCGGTTGAGGTAACCAGCGCGAGATCGACGCCGTCACTGGTGAGCGCATCGCGCAGCCGCCGGCCGAACCTGTCGATCGACAGCCGACCCAGGAACGCGACGGGAGCCCCGAGCCGGCCAAGCGCCCGGGCGACGTTGAACGGGCCGCCGCCGGGTGTGGCACTGACCCGGCCGTCGAGCCCGACGACGAGATCGATCAGGCTCTCACCGGCGACGACGATCACGGGGGCACTCTACCCGCCCGCCAGGCCCATGCCGCCGGCCGGCCCACACCGCGGCCGGCCGCCTGGCGGACCGGGCGGCTACGCTCCGCGGATGGAACGCCTCACAGGGGTCAAGGAGCTGCTCGACGGGCCGCTTGATGATCCGCCTGCGCTCGCCGCCAACCTGCGTGACCTCGCTCGGATCAACCGCTTGACCGGTGGCACCCGCCTGTCGATCCGGGCGATCGAGGCGCTCGGTGCGCCGGCCACGATCCTCGATGTCGGCACCGGCGGCGCAGACATTCCGATGGCGCTCCTCGGGCGGGCGCGCGCCGCCGGGACGCCGCTGACGATCGCGGCAACCGACAGCCGACCCGAAGTCCTCGCTGCAGCGGTCGCGGTCCGCCCGTCCGTCGGCGGGACGCCGGGCCTTGGGCTGGCAATCGCCGACGGGCGAAGTCTCCCCTACCCCGACGGCGCGTTCGACGTCGCCCACGCCTCGCTCGTCCTCCATCACCTCGAGCCAGAGGAGGTCGTCGCGTTCCTCGCCGAGCTGCGGCGGGTTGCCCGGCACGGCGTCGTGGTCAACGATCTCGTTCGCGGGCGGACGTTCTGGCTCGGCGGCTGGCTCCTGGTCCACGCCATCGGGCAAAGCCCCTACACCCGCCACGACGGACCGCTGTCCATCCGGCGCGCCTACAGCCGCGCGGAGCTTCGAGACCTGGTCCGTGCGGCGGGCCTCGAGCCGCTCGCGACGTTCGCGGGTGTGGCGGGTCATCGCGTCGCGATCGCTGCGCGATGACCGGGCGGGGGACCGCGAGGACGCGACCTGACGTCCTGGTCGTCGGCGGCGGGCCTGCGGGTGCGGCCGTCGCGATCGGTCTTGCCCGGAGAGGCCGCGACGTCGTCCTTGTCGAGCGGGCACCAATGTGGCGCTGGCGGGCGTGCGGGGTGTTCACGTCGCCGGCGACCGTCCTGGCGCTCGCGCGGCTGGGGGTCGCAGAGGCGGACCTGCTCCGGGTCGCACGGCGGATCCCGGCGATGCGCGTCGAGACCCGAGCCGGGACCCGCTTCCGGCTCACCTACCTCGCCGACGGCGCCGGAACGGGCGGACCCGTCGGGCTGGATCGCTCGGCGCTCGATCCCCTTCTGCTCGACCTTGCCCGCGCCGCCGGCGTCAATGTCCGAACCGGCGTCGCCGTCCGCCGGACCGCGAACGGCGCCGCGATGCTCGGCGACGGGACGATCGTGCAGGCCCGGGCCATCGTCGGTGCGGACGGGTTGCGGTCCGTCGTCGCGCGCGACGCAGGCGTCGTCCGAAGGCCGTTCCTTGGCGATCGGGCGGCGCTCACCTTCCACGTCGCCGATGCGAAGACGGTGACCGAGCGCGACGCCCGGATGATCGTGTTCGACGGCGGCTACGTCGGCCTCGCACCCGTGCCCGGCGGGCGGGTCAACGTCGGGATCGTGCTGGCGAGCCGGCGCTGGCGGGCAAGGCTGCGGGTCGACGGGGCGGCCGCCATCGCCCGGGCGGTGATGGCCACGATCCCCCCGGCCGACGACGATCCCATCGACTGGGCAACGACGACCCTGGACGATGCCATCGAAGGCGCCGCACCGGTCGGCAGTCGCGTCGCCCAGCGGGCCGGTCCGGACTGGCTCCTGGTCGGCGACGCGGCCGGCTTTCTCGACCCGTTCACCGGCGAGGGGCTCCACCGGGCGCTCCGTTCGGCTGGATTGGCCGTCGATACCCTCGATCGTCACCTCGGCGGCGATCGGGACGCCCTCCGCGCCTACGACCGGACCCTCGCCCGACGGACACGGTCGAAAGACACTGTCAGCCTCCTCGTCCAGGCGTTCCTGGAGGCGCCGGTCGGCTTCGAGTACGCCGCGCGCCGGCTCGCGACGCGCCCGGACGTCCGTGAGACGATGGGCCTCGTGATGGGCGATCTGGTTCCGGCGTCGCGAGCCTTCGATCCCCGATTCCTGTTCGCGCTGCTCCGGCCATGACCGACCGGGACGCGGGGCCGGGCGGGGCCACCGCCGCGTCGGCGGACGGCCAGGCGAGCTCGCCCTCGCCGCGCACGCGCCTCGGGGCGTACGCCGTCTCGCTCGATCTGGACGGGCGGATCCTGCTCTGCCGTCTCGCCGCCGATGAGGTCGAAGCCGGGGCGTGGACCCTGCCCGGCGGCGGGGTCGAGTTCGGCGAGCATCCCAACGACACCGTTCTGCGCGAGCTGGAGGAAGAAGCCGGGCTCACCGGGCGGATCGACGACGTCGTCGGGATCTTCTCGAAGGTCTACACCCGCTCCCGAGCCGCTGCTGGCGCCGACCTTCATTTCCTCGGCATGCTGTACCGGATCGCTGTGACCGGCGGCGCGCTCCGCGACGAGCGCGACGGCTCGACCGACACCTGCGCCTGGTTCCGGCCGGACGAGCTCCGCGGCCTCCGGATCGTGGGGGTCGCCCGGCACGCGATCGAGCTGGTGATGCCCGGCCTCGGTCTCGTGGCGTCGGCCCCGGCCGGGACGTTCGTCGACCCGCCGGCCGAGTCCACCGGATGAGGAGCACGATCGGGATCGACATCGACGCGCCGGCTGAGCTGGTCTTCCGCCTCGCTCGTGATGTGGAGCGTTGGCCGGCGCTCCTGCCGCACTACGTCGCCGCGCGGCGGCTGGCCGGCCCGGACCCGGACGGTCGGTTGACCATCGGGTTCGTCGCCCGCCGCTCGCTCGCGCCGGTCCTCGGGCTCGGGCTGCCCGTCGCCTGGCGCTCGACGACGTGGTCGGAGCCGGCGGCGCGACGATTGCGGTTCGTCCACCGCGGCGGCGCGACGAACGGGATGAACGTGACCTGGCGGATCGAGGATCGGCCGGTCGGCGGTTGCCGCGTCGAGATCGAGCACGACTTCCGACCGCGCATCCCGGGCTGGGCGGCATTGGTCGACGCCCTGTTCACGCGCCCGATCGCCGGCCGGACCCTGGCGACGTTCCGGGCTTTCGCAGAAGCGCTCGCGGCAGACGATCAGTCCGCCGGCGCCCCGTCGACGAACCTACCGTCATGACCACCGCCCATCGCCGCGTCTTCATCACGGGCGTCGGCCCGATCACCGCGATCGGCGCCGGCCGTGACGCGTTCCGGGCCGGCCTCCACGCCGGCATCTCGCCGGTCAAGCGGATCGACCGGTTCGACCCGTCTCCATTCCGGAGCCAGGTCGCCGCCCAGATCGACGACTTCGACCCGGCCGCCTGGATGCCACCGAAGACCGCCCGCCAGCTGGACCGGTTCAGCCAGTTCGGGTTGGTCGCGGGCCAGCTCGCGCTCGAGGATGCCGGCCTCCGACCCGGCGAGGGTGGCGCGGCGGCCCCGGAGCGGATCGGGATCTACCTCGGCAGCGCGCTCGGCGGGATCGTCTATGCCGAGGAGCAGCACGAGAAGTACCTCGAGCGCGGGATCAAGGCGGTCGCGCCGAACCTCGCCTTGGCGGTGTTCGGCGGCGCGGCGCCGGCCAATCTCGGGATCGCGCTCGGGCTGCGTGGGCCGATTCTCTCGACGGCCAACTCGTGCGCATCGGGCGCGGTCGCGATCGGCGAGGCGCTCGGCGCGATCCGGGCGGGCGACATCGATGCGGCGATCGCCGGCGGGGTCGAGATCCCACTCAGCCCGCTCGCGTTCGGGGCGTTCGACATCATCCGGGCGCTGTCGGACCGCCACAACGACGATCCGGCCCACGCCTGCCGGCCGTTCGACGCGGGTCGCGACGGGTTCGTCATGGGCGAGGGCGCGACGCTGCTCGTGCTCGAGGCGGAGGACGTCGCCCGGGCGCGTGGCGCAGAGCCGTACGCCGAGGTGATGGGCTACGCGGCGACGTCCGACGCATTCCATATGGTCCAGCCACGGGCCGACGGGCGTGAGGCCGGCCGGGCGGCTTCGGAGGCGATGGCCGACGCGGATGTGGCCGCCGCCGAGATCGACTGGGTCAGCGCGCATGCCTCGTCGACGCCGCTCGGCGACATCGCCGAAGCCCGGGCGATCGCGCTGGCGCTCGGGGAGCGGGCGGCGACCGTGCCCGTCAGCGGGACAAAGGCGCTATATGGCCACCCGCTGGGCGCGTCGGGCGCGATCGAGGCCGCGATCTGCGCCCTCGCGATCCGGGACGGGTGGGTTCCGGCGTCGGTGAACCTCGAGACCGTCGACCCGGCGGTCGCGGAGTTGCTGCCGGGCCTGCTCCGGGCCGGCCGCGACGGCACGTATCGCCGGATCCTATCGACGTCGTTCGGGTTCGGCGGGCTCAACGCGGCGCTCGTGATCGGCGCCGTCGACTGAGGGTGCCCGACGCCCGACACTCGGCCAAGTGACCATCCCCGGAACGTCTGGCCGCGTCGCCCGACTCCGATTCGGCCAGATCCCCATCCCCGGAATGTCCGGCCGCGTCTGGCGCCGATGTCCGGGCACAGCCGGCCGGCGCTGAGCGTGGCGCAGCGCCGATCACAGCGCGAGGGACGCGAATCAGCGGGCCGAGCGTGCCTGGCGTTCCGTCCATGAACATCTGGCAACCTCGGAGCCGCGGAACGCCACCAACGTCTCGGTCCCGGCGGGCCACGGACACCACGAAATCGGTGGGTGAGCCGGCGGGCGTAGGATCGGGTTCCGCCGCGCACCCCAGGAGATCAACGCCATGGCCGTCGCCACCCCGACCTCATTCACCGGCTTCCGGCCCGAGGCCGTCGAGTTCCTCGCCGAGCTTGCCGCCAACAACGAACGCGCCTGGTTCCAGCCGCGCAAGGCCGAGTACGAGCAGCTGCTGAAGGAGCCGCTCGAGGCGCTCTGCGTCGCCCTTGATCAGCAATTTCGCAAGCGCGGGATCCCGCTCCGGGCCGATCCGGCAAAGTCGCCATTCCGGATCTACCGCGACGTCCGGTTCGCGAAGGACAAGTCACCGTACAAGACAAACATCGGGGCGAGCTTCGCGTGGGCCGGCGCGGTCGCCGACGAACCGGTGAGCGGCGCAAACCCACGGTCCGGCGGCACGAACGCCCATTCCGGCGGCGGCTATTTCCACCTCTCGCCCGGCGAGATCTACCTTGGCGGCGGGATCTGGCGGCCCGAGAAGTTGTGGCTCGACGCATTCCGGCGACGCGTCGCGGACGATCCGGCGGAGCTCCGCGCCATCCTCGATGCAAAGGCGTTCCAGAAGACGTTCGGCGGACTCAGCCGGGGCGGCCACGCCCTCCGACGCGTCCCCTCGGGCCTCCCGCCCGACCATCCGGAGGCCGAGACGCTCAAGCTCAAGGACGTGATCTTCGGGCGCCGCCTGTCCGACGACGAGGCGCAGTCCGCGACGTTGCCGGACACGATCTGCGACGCGTTCACCGCCGGTGTCCCGCTGCTGCGCTACCTGGCCGAATTCGGATAGCGCCGCGGGCCAGCGTGGGCGATCAGGGGGTGACCGGCTCCGGCGACCTAACGTCGGAGATCGTCACCCGCCAGCGATGCCAGCCGCGTCGTCGGCCTTGTCGCCGGCCCTGTCGCCCTCGTCCATGACCACGCGGTCGCGGCCCGACTCCTTCGCCCGGTAGAGGGCGCGATCGGCGCGCCGGATGACGTCGCCGCCGTCATCACCCGGAGCCCACGCAGCGACGCCGAGGCTGGCGGTCACGGCGACATCGACGACCGGCGCCGGGGCCGCGCCGATCTCCGACCGGAGTCGATCTGCCGAGGTCGGGGCACCGGGGGACGCTCGGTCGCGCCAATCGTGACCATCAGGACCTCCCCGGGGCTCGATCGGACCGCCAGACCTCCAGCGCCGAACCAGTCGACGCGACCGGCCCGCCCACGGAACGCGTCGATCAGCGCGTCGACCTTTGCCGGATCGACCTTCGTCGCGGGGCAATCATCCAGACCTCGCGGCGCCCGACGAGGCGCCCGAAGCCTAGTCGATCGTGAAGTGGTCCGGTCCCTGGTAGCGCCCGGTCCGCTCCTTCTCGATCTGCATCAGGACGTCGTTCAGCAGCGACGAGGCGCCGAAGCGGAACCAGTCCGGGCTCATCCAGCGCGGTCCCAGCGTCTCGTACAGGACGACGAGGTACTGGATCGCCTCCTTGGCGACACGGATCCCGCCGGCCGGCTTCATCCCGACCTGGCGTCCCGTCTGACGCTCGAAATCGCGGATTGCCTCGAGCATCACGAGCGTGACCGGGAGCGTCGCCGCCGGGACGACCTTGCCGGTCGAAGTCTTGATGAAGTCGGCGCCGGCGGCCATGGCGAGGACGCTTGCCCGCCTGACATTGTCATAGGTTTCGAGCTCGCCGGTCTCGAGGATCACCTTCAGATGAGCGGAACCGGCCGCGTCCTTGACGTCGACGATCTCCTCGAAGACGGTCAGGAAGTCGCCCGACAGGAACGCGCCGCGGTCGATCACCATGTCGATCTCGTCGGCGCCGGCATCGGCGGCGGCCCGGACCTCGGCGAGCTTGATGTCGCGGAAGGTCTGGCCCGAAGGAAAGCCGGTCGCGACCGAGGCCACCTTGACGGTCGAGCCCTTGAGGGCCTCCTTCGCGTCGGCAACGAGCGACGGATACACGCAGATCGCGGCGACGGACGGGATCGTGGGGTCCCCCGGCTGGGGGTGCATCCCCTTCGCGCAGAGGGCCCGGATCTTGCCGGGGGTGTCCTTGCCCTCGAGCGTCGTCAGGTCGATCATCCGGATCGCGAGGTCGAGCGCCCAGAGCTTCGACTGCTTCTTGATCGAGCGCTTCTTCAGGCTGTCGACGCGCTCGTCGACCCCGACCTGGTCGACCGAGCTGACCCGCCCGAGAAGGCTGCCGAGCGCGCCGGGCCGACCGTCCCACGAGCGAACGAGCTCATGGGCCCGTTCGCGGGCAAGCGTGTCAGGGCGGTGGGCGGTGGTCATCGGAGGCTGAGGATACACCGGGGTCCCGACGGCTCCGCTCGGTGACGAACCGCCTATCGGCCGCCGCGAACCTTCGGCAGTGGCGGCAGGTCCCGGCGGCCGTCGACCAGGAAATGGCGGAACCAGTCCCGGACGACCAGCAGGTTCTCCACCCGGCGGAACGGCGTCCCGGACCGGGTCAGCTCGTGGGTCTCCTCGGGCACGCGCAGGAGGCGGACGGGCCGCTTCTTCGAGCGGAGGACGGTGAAGAGGGCCTCGGCCTGGCCGACGGTCGTCCGGATGTCGTTCTCGCTGTGCTGGATCAGGAGTGGCGTCCGAATCGAATCGGCGTAGGTGATCGGGGAGATCTCGCGGAAGTAGGCCGGATCGTCCCACGGCGTCGTCCGGAACTCGTGGCGCGGCCAGAAGCCCGTGCTGATGTCGCCGGTCAGCATCAGGACGGCCATATCGCTGACGGAGCGGCAGGTCATCGCCGCCGCGAACCGGTCGTCGTGGCCGACGATCCAGTTCGTCAAATAGCCGCCGTACGAGCCACCGGTGACCCCGAGCCGCGCCGGGTCGGCGAGGCCGTCGTCGACGAGCGCCTCGACGCCGGCGAGGACGTCGCGCATGGGCCCTGGGCCCCAGTCCCGGACGTTGGCCTCGTTGAACTCCCGGCCGTAGCCTTCGGAGCCGCGCGGGTTGCACCAGAAGACACTCATGCCGGAAGCCGCGAGAAGCTGGAACTCGAGCACCGGGGTCCAGCCATAGAGCGTGTGCGGGCCGCCGTGGATCTGGGTCACCAGCGGGGCCGGCCCGGCCGGAGCGGTGGTTGCCTCGCCCGCGCCGGCGGCGAGGAACCAGCCCTGGATCCGCCGACCGTCGACCGTCGACCAGCGCTCGGCCGGCTCGCCCAGCTCGATCTCGGCGAACGTGTCGCGGTTGAGGTCGGTGAGCCGCCGCGCCTTCGCCTCGTCGCCGTCACGGACCCAGAGGTCGCTCAGCTCGGTCGCCGACGATCGGAGCCAGACCGTCCGGGTCCGCCCGCCAACCGGAACCTCGTCGAAGCCGCCGATCGCGTGGCGGCCGGTCGTCAGGCGCTCGATCGTGCCATCGCCGACGGCGACCCGCCAGAGCTCCACAGCGCCGTCAATCGGCGCGCGGAACGTCAGCGATCGGCCATCGGCCGACGGAACGGTCCGGTGGGCATCGCCGGGGACAATGTCGCTGTTGATCGTGGCGGCGAGCATCAGGTCGCGATCGCCGGTGAGGTTGCGGCCAGCGTGTCCGACCGCATCCGACCCGTCTGCGGCGATCAGCCACAGGTCGGAGCGGTAGAAGTTGGCCGGCAGGTACCCCCCGATCGCGGCGATCGAGGCTCCATCCGGCATCCAGACAGGCCCGAACAGGGTCGCCGCGGCGGAGGTCAGCCGGGTCCGGCCGCCGCCATCGACGCCGACGACGACGAGGTGCGAGCGGGGCTCGAGGTCGTGGTCGCGGTGGAGGTTTGTCGTGTAGGCAATCCGGGTCCCGTCGGGCGACCAGGCAGCATCGCCGACCCCGGCGGGGGCATCGGTGAGACGGGTCGCCGCCCCGGTCGCGACGTCGACGATCCAGAGCTGCCTGATCGAGTGGTAGACCATCCCGGCGCCGTTCGCCATGTAGCCGAGGCGGTCCACGAAGTGGTAGTCGGACTCGGGCGCGTCGCCCGGCTTTACCGCTCCGGTCTTGCCCCGGTGCCGGCGGTCCTCGTCGCGGGTCGCGCCGTGCGACGAGGTCGTGACCAGCAGTCGGGCACCATCGGGCGACCACCAGAACGACTCGACCCCGCGCGGCAGATCGGTCAGCCGGCGGGCCTCGCCGCCGGCGAGCGGCAGCAGATGGACCTGCTGGCCGTCCTCGCGCTCCTTCGGGTCGCCGGCGGCGGGCTCATCCTCGACGTGAACGCGGCGGTCCGAGAGAAACGCCAGGGTTCGCCCGTCCGGCGCGAACCGGGGGTGGCGATCGTGTCTCGAGCCAAGCGTCAACTGGCGCGCGGGAGCGCTGCCGTCGGTCGGGACCATCCACAGGGCGTGGCGATAGCCGTCCTTGCCCGGCGCGACCGTCTGGACGGTGAAGACCGCCAGCGAGCCGTCCGGCGAGAGGCGGGGATCAGTGGGGACCCGGAACCGGTACAGGTCGTCCGGGCGGAAGGGGCGGGTCATGTAGGCGGCCTCCGCGGCAGCGAGGATCGTGGACATGGTTCCGGCGAGCGTCACGGGATCGGCTGGGTCGGTTGCCGGATTCCGGACGGTCGCGACCGCATCGTCGAGTCTAGCGCTACCATCGCCCGACGATGCGCGATCAGCTGTCGCTGCGGCTCGAGCCCGAGATCGCGACGCTGCCGAACCTGCCCGACGCCCTGCGGCCGATGCTCCCCCGTCCGGCCGACGAGCCGTTCGACTCGGCGGCGCACGTCTTCGAGCCGGCTTGGGGCGGGCTTCGCGCGCTCGCGTTCGTCGGTCCTTCCGACCTGCCGGGCGGCGGCGCTGTCCGGATCGTCGACGGCGCGGGGCGCGACGTCGGCGCGCATCTGCCCGAGCTGGGCGGGATGGCGGTCCGGCTCGACGCCCGCTCGGCGGTCCTCGACGGCGAGCTGGTGGCGGTCGACGACGCGGGCAGGGCCGACGACGCAGAGCTGGGCCGGCGGATCGCCGGCGAGCCCGGACGGGCGGTCGCCTTCCTCACGTTCGACCTGCTCCACCTCGATGGGAAGTCGCTGCTCACGACTGCGCTCCATCGTCGGCGCGAGCTTCTTCGCCGAGTACTCCATCCTGGCGACGAGGTCGTGGCCGTGCCCGCGATCGCGGCCGAGGGCCGGGCGCTCCATGCGGCGGCCGCGGCCCAGGGGATCGCCGGGATCATGGCCCGCGAGCGGACGAGCCCGTATCTCGCCGGCGTGACGTCTCGCCTGTGGCGGTTCATCCCGGTCGCCCCGACCGTCGCTGCCGGGGCGCAGGCGGCCCAGGCGACGCTGGCGCTGGAGGATCGAGCGCCAGCGGAGCGAGCGCCGGGCGGTGCGACCGCGGCCGCGCCGGTCCTCGCCCTGATCAGCCGGCTGCCGCTGCTGTTCGACGAGTAGGCGGCGTTCGGGGCGACCGTCCCGACCCCGACGGCGGGCCCGCCTCCTCGGTCGCTTCGCGCCTGGGATTTCGCTTGTCAGAAAGCACGCCACGGCACCGGGCCCGACCACGCCGGGCCGCGCCGGGCCGGGCCGCATCAGGCCGGCCGCGGCAGCCGCTCGAGGCGTGCGATCAACCGTGCCGCGCTGCCGCGATGTACGCCCGGAGCCCGGGGCGCTGGCCGTAGAGGAGCACCCCGGCGGAGTAGATCCGGATCGCGAACACGGCCGTGACCGCGATCGTCCCGAGGAGGAGCAGGATCGAGATCAGCAGCTCCTGTGGCTCGACGCGACCGATCGACAGTCGGGTCAACATCACGAACGGGCTCCAGAACGGCACGAACGACCCGAACCGGATGAAGCCCGTGATCCCGCCGGTCAGGGCGAGGATCGCCTGGAGGTAGCCGATGATCGCGATCAGGCTCAGCGGCAGGGCGATGATCTGGAGATCCTCGGGCCGGCTCACGAGCGATCCGGCCGCGGCATAGATCAAGGCGTACAGCGTGAAGCCGAGGGTGTAGAACACGAGGAATGCGAGCAGGAGAGTCGGCGAAAGCGCCTCGAGCGAGAGCGAGATCCCAGCCCCCGGTCCGAGCACGGCCGCGGAGATCCGATCCTCTAGGAGGAGCGTGGCGATCGCCGGCGCCAGGATCATGACGTATTGCGTCGCGCCGGCCAATCCGATCCCGAGCGCCTTGCCGATGACCAGCTGGCGCGGCGACGCGGCACTGACGAGGAGCTCCATCACCCGACTCGACTTCTCGGCGACCACTCCGGCCGCGACCCACATCCCATAGATCACGATCGTGATGAAGATCAGGATGCCGAACACCAGCCCGACGACGAGCCGGCTGGCTGAGTTCGACGCACTGTACGGCGCCGCGGCCCCACCCTGTCCGGACTGGCGCAGGACGTCGAGCTCGGGCAGGCGGAAACCGCTGGCCGCGTTCCGGGCGGTGAAGTCGAGGACGGCCACACCGAACACGCCGATCGAGAGCTGCTGGACGGCGGCGTCGCCGGCGGTCTCGCCGAGATGGAACTGGAACGCGAGGTGGCCGTCGGCGGTCCGTGCGGCGACGAGGTAGGCGTCGTAGCGCCGGGCGTCAATGCCGGCGATCGCGTCGGCCTCATCGGTCAGGCCGGTCAGCTCATAGGCACCGGCCTTGCCGCTCCCGCTCTGGTTGAGGAGCAGGTCGAGGGTCGAGATCGTCCGCTTCGAAAGGTCCGGGTCGCTCGACACGATCGCGACCTGGGTGACCGAGCCGCGCTCCGCGACCCGGGCGACGATCGGCAACAGGGCAACGAGGATGGCCAGCACCGCGAGCGTGACGGTCGAGACGTGGAAGAGGCGCGAGCGGACGAGCTCGAGGTACTCGCGCCGGGCGACGTGGGTCGTGTTCGGGAACGCGGGCTCATGGCGGACCGGAATGGTCGGCGGCGCTTCGCCGTTGGGGACGCCGGCGCTCACGCCGCATCCTCGGCGCTCGGCGTCACCGGCCGGGCGGCCCCGGGGCGGCCCTCGGTCGGCGTCCCCGGCCTGGCCAGGTGCGACTCCTCGTCGGGCGGCCGTCCGACGTGGTCGATGAAGATCTGTTCGAGCGAAGGCTCACCGATCTCGAAATGGCTGACCCGGAGGCCGGCCGCGATCGCTGCGGTGAGGACCGCGTCGGGCTCGGTCCCCTCGTCGAGCTCGATCTCGGTCCGGTCGATCCCCGGTCGGAGGATCCGTGCTCCGGGCACCGCCGCGAGCCAGGCCATCCGATGATCGCCGTCGACCGACAGCCGGACGAGGCGCCGCCCGCTCGCCCGCTTGATCTCGCGGAGTGGACCGCCGACGACGACCCGCCCATGGTCGACGATCGCGATCGACTCGCACATCGCCTCGACGGTCTCCATCTGGTGGGTCGAGAAGATCAGCGTCCGGCCCTCGTCGCGGAGCTCGAGGAACGCCTCACGGAGGAGGGCCACGTTGACCGGGTCGAGGCCCGTGAATGGCTCGTCCATCAGCAGGACCGGCGGGTTGTGGAGGATCGCCGAGATCAGCTGGATCTTCTGCTGGTTGCCCTTGCTGAGCTCCTCGGCCTTGCGCGTCGCGAGCTCGGAAATCCGGAGGCGATGGAGCCAGGCGCGTGCATCGCGCCGGGCGATGTCGCGCGGCACGCCCTGGAGCGAGGCGAAGAACACCAGCTGATCGAGGACGACCATTCGGGGGTACAGCCCGCGCTCCTCCGGCAGGTAGCCCCACGTGGCCCGTGGCAGGGCCCGGGTATCGCTGCCGTTCCAGACCACCCGGCCGCGGTTCGCCGCCAGGACACCGAGGGCGATCCGCATCGTCGTGGTCTTGCCGGCGCCGTTCGCCCCGAGGAAGCCGAAGACCTCGCCCGAGGGCACCTCGAACGACAGGCCATCGAGGGCGACCACCTGGCCGAACGTCTTGTGGAGATCGTCGATGAGCAGGCTCACCGGCCGAGGATAGCGGTGGTCGGCCCGGGTCGCGCCGGGACGATGGTCCCGGGAGGTGCGATGATGACCCCGTGACTCAGGACCGGGATTCCATTGAGGCGCGGACCGGTGGCTCGCCAACTGCGACTGCCAACCAACCCGCGGCAACGGCCGTCGGATCGCCGACCGCGCCGCTCACGATCCACGCCGACCGCGCCGCGGCCACGCTGGCGATCGGCTGGGCCGACGGCCATGCCACGACCTACGGCTTCACTCCGCTGCGCTGGCTCTGTCCGTGCGCCTACTGTCGCGGCGAGGCCGGGCTCCCGGGCTGGCTCGACAGCGCCCCGACCCTGACCGCCGAGCAGGTCCGGATGACCGACATCCACCTCGTCGGCAACTACGCCGTCTCACCGCATTGGGGCGACGGCCACTCGACCGGTTTCTACACCTTCAACCTGCTCCGCGATCGATGCCCGTGCCCCGAATGCACGGCGCGCCGCGGGCAGGCCGGCCACCAGCACGAGGACGGGCATGCGGCCCGACCCGAGCCGGCCACCAGCACCGAGGGAGTCTCATGATCGTCGCCACCACTCCGTACATCGCAGGTCACCGGATCGTCGAGACCAAGGGCCAGGCCTTTGGGCTCGTCGTCCGCAGCCGGGGCTTCTCCGGCAACCTGATCGCCGGGCTACGCTCGCTCGGCGGCGGCGAGATCAAGGAGTACACCTCGCTCCTCGAGGACACTCGTCGCCAGGCCCTCGACCGGCTCGTGAAGAACGCCACGCTCATGGGCGGCAACGCCGTCGTCTCGATGCGCTTCGACAGTTCCGAGATGGCGACCACGATGACCGAGATCGTCGCCTACGGGACCGCGGTCGTGATCGAGGCCGACGCGAGCGCGCAGCCGACGGTCGAGTAAGCGGCGATGCTGACCGCAACGACGCGGCTGGCGGTCGCGGCGGTCGCGGTCCTGTTCCTGATCGGAGGCCTCGGGCTGATCTCCGTCGGCGGTGGGGCGACGGGCTCTGGTCTGTGGCTCGTGGTCCTCGGGGCGGGGACCCTCATCGCCCTCGCGATCGAGCGCAACCGCTACCGCTCCGAAGACGCCGAGCGATCGTTCGAATCGACCGGTCCCGGTGGCGGCGAGCCCTCGAACCGACTCGAGCCGCGCTTCCGTCGGAGCGACGAGGCGTTCGTCGACCCGACGAGCGGCGTCACGATGCGCGTGTTCGTCGACCGGGCGACCGGTGAGCGGCGCTACGTCGCCGAAGGCTGACAACCGTGCCTCATTCGGGGCGGCGCCGATGACCGCGCGCGGTCTTTCGGGGGCTGGGGATCGATCCGTCAGGGGCCGGGATCCGGCGTGACGCGTGCTATCCTCCGCGGCCCGAGCGCCCCTGCGCGCCCGGACACTGCGAGGCAGCCGAGCACGACCCGATGAGCGCCTCCGCCGGAGCCTCCGGACCCGTCGACGGCCCGGCCAGGGGCCGCACCGCACAGGCGTCCGCCCGCCTCGAGAATGGCCGGTCGCGAAAGGATCGGACGCCGCGCGTCCTCCGCCCGCCCGGGCGGCCGTACCTCAATCGCGAGTTGTCCTGGCTCGAGTTCAACGCCCGCGTTCTTTTCGAGGCCCGCGACGAGCGCAATCCGCTGCTCGAGCGGGTCAAGTTCCTGACGATTTTCGCCGCCAACCTCGACGAGTTCTTCCAGGTCCGGATTGCCGGGCTCCGCCAGCAGGTTGCGACAGGATCGGGCTCGAAGGCGCCCGACGGGCGAACCGCATCCGAGCAGATCGCGGCCGCTTCGGCCCGGATCCGGGAGCTCGTTGCGGAGCACAGCGCGGCATGGGTCGAGATCCGCAAGGCGCTCGTGGCCGAGGGCATCGAGATCGTCCGCTACAACGCGATCCCGGAGCATCACGCGCTGCTCCGGCAGCGGTTCATCGACGAGATCTACCCGGTCCTGACGCCGCTCGCTGTCGACCCCGGTCACCCGTTCCCGTACATCTCGACCCTGAGCCTCTCCATCGCGGTCGGGCTGCGCGACCCCGAGACCGGCGAGGCCCACTTCGCCCGGGTCAAGGTCCCCCAGATCCTGCCTCGCCTGTACGCAGTCGGGGAGCACCGCTTCGTCCTGCTCGACCAGATCATCGAGGCCAACCTCGACCTGCTCTTCAGCGGGATGGACATCCTCGATCACCACCTCTTCCGGGTCACCCGCAATGCTGACCTCGCGATCGAGGAGGATGAGGCGGACGACCTCCTCATGGCGATCGAGGAGGAGCTCCGGCGGCGGCGCTTCGGCGAGGCCGTCCGGCTCGAGGTCGAGCGCTCGATGCCCGCGGCCACCCGGGCGATCCTCCTCCGCGGCCTGGGACTTCAGCACGACGACGCCTACGAGATAAAGGGGATGCTCGACCTGACGGGGCTGCATGACCTCGTCGAGCTCGACCGATCGGATCTGAAAAGCCCGCCCTGGACGCCCGTCACGCCGCCCCGTCTCGCTCCGCTCGACGAAGACGAGCCGGCCGACGTCCTCGCGGCGATCCGGATCGGCGACGTCCTCGTCCACCACCCCTATGACAGCTTCGTCGCGTCGGTCGAGCGGTTCCTTGGCCAGGCCGTCGACGACCCCGAGGTGCTGACGATCAAGCTGACCCTGTACCGGACATCGGGCGACTCGCCGATCGTGAGGGACCTCATCCGGGCCGCGGAGCAGGGCAAACAGGTCGTGGTCCTCGTCGAGATCAAGGCCCGCTTCGATGAGGAGGCGAACATCGTCTGGGCCCGCAAGCTGGAGCAGGCCGGAGCCCACGTCGTGTACGGCCTCGTCGGGCTGAAGACCCACTCGAAGGTCTGCCTCGTCGTCCGCCGCGAGGGCTCGGGACTCCGGCGGTATGTCCACATCGGAACGGGCAACTACAACCAGCGGACCGCCCGGCTCTACACCGACCTCGGCCTGCTCAGCTGCCGACCGGAGCTCGGCGCGGATGTCACCGACCTGTTCAATGTCCTGACCGGCCTGTCGCGCCAGCGGACGTTCCGGCGGCTCCTGGTCGCGCCGCACAGCTTGCGCTCGCGGTTCCTCGAGCTCGTCGACCGTGAGATCGCCCATGCCGCCGTCGGCCACGCGGCGCGGATCGTCGTCAAGCTCAACGCCCTCGTCGACCAGCCGTCGATCGATGCCCTCTACCGCGCCTCGCAGAACGGCGTTCGGGTCGACGTGATCGCCCGCGCGGCCTGCTCCCTGCTGCCTGGCGTCAAGGGCGTCTCGACCGGGATCGCCGTCCGCTCCATCGTCGGCGAGTTCCTCGAGCATTCCCGGATCTGGGGCTTCGAGAACGGCGGCCAGGGCGAGTGGTACATCGGCTCCGCTGACCTGATGGATCGCAATCTCGACCGGCGCGTCGAGGCGATGGTCCCGGTCGAGGACGGCGACGCGCGGGCCCGGATCGCCGAGATCATCGACGTGATGCTGTCGGACGACCGCCGCTCATGGCAACTCGGGCCGGACGGCCGCTGGCGCCGGACCGAGGAGATCCAGGGCCACCTCGGCACGCACGACACGCACGAGGAGCTCAAGGCGCGGGCTCTCGCGACCGCGGCCAGCGCCATGGTCCCGCATCGGCCCCGGGCCGGTGTCGGCTCGCTGGACCCGCGGGCATGACGGTCACACCGGGGACCCGGCAATGACGTCGACCCCGGGCGGCGGCGCGCCCATCGAGATCGAACTGAAGTATCGCGTGATCGATCGGGCCGCCGGCGACCGCTACCTCGGTGCCGACGAGATCGCCGGCTTCCGCCCGACGTCGCCGGCCCGCTCGACGCAGGTCGAGGATCGCTACATCGACACGGCCGACGGGGCGATGGCCCGGGCGGGGTTCGCGGCGCGTCTCCGCCAGACCGCGAAGACGACGACGGTGGCCGTGAAGTCGTCGGTTCGCCGGGTCGGCACCGGCAACGTCCACCGCCGCGAGGAGCTCGAGGGCCCCGCCGACCGGACCGCCCATCCCCGCGACTGGCCGCCGTCGGACGCACGTTCGCTGATCCTCGAGCAATGCGGCGACGCCCCGCTCGTCGAGGTCGTCACGATCCGCCAGCTCCGCCGCAAACGAATCCTCGAGCTGGATGGGACGTCCGTCGAGCTCAGCCTCGACGAGGTCGACGCCGTCAGCCGGAGCCGCGTGGTCGGACGGTTCGTCGAACTCGAGGTCGAGCTGATGAGCGGTGACGAGGCCGGTCTCGCGGCGATCGACCGCGAACTCGCGAGCGACGCGGGACTCGCGCCGGCGGGCACCTCCAAGCTCCAGTCGGCGCTGCGCGCCGTTGCCGCCGCGGAGCCGAAACGCGGCCGCCGCGGCGCGTCGGTCCTCGCCGATCTCGACGAGCCGGACGGCCGACGGGCTGACCCGCGGCCGCCGATCGCAGACATCGTGGAGGCCGTCCTCGCCGAGCTCGATTCGACGGCGACCGACGCAGACGAGGTGGCCGCGGACAAGGACGCCGCGGCGGGCGGCGGGGCTTCCGCGGCGGCCGGCGAATCGCGAGATCCGGCCACGCCGGACACCGAGCCAGCGACCGCGGCGGCACCCGCCGCGGACAGCCCAGCTCGTGGCGAGGATGAGCCAGCGCGGCCGCGTGTCGATGCCCCCGACGTGCCCCTTGCCGCCCGCAAGCCGCGGTCCAAGAAGCCAGGCCCGGACGCGGCGTCAACGGCTGAACCCGATGAGGACACCCGACCGCATCTCGTCGTCGGCAAGACGCCGGGGGTGCTGGCCGACGATCACGTCGCCGAGGCCGGTCGCAAGGTCCTCCGGTTTCACCTCGCCAGGATGATCGCCCGCGAGGCCGGAACCCGGGACGGCCGCGACCCCGAGGATCTCCACACGATGCGGGTTGCAACCCGGCGTCAGCGCGCGGCGTGGCGTGTCTTCGGTGAAGCCTTCCGGGCGGACCGGACGAAGAAGCACCGCGGCCGTCTCCGCGAAGTCGCATCGCGACTCGGGGCGGTGCGCGACCTGGACGTCCTCATCGAACAGGCGGATGCGTATCGGGCCGATCTGCCAGTCGCCGAGCAGCGCGCGCTCGAACCGCTTCTCGCGGCGTGGCGCCTCCATCGCGACGACGCCCGGGTTCTCCTGATGCGTGAGCTCGATTCGGATGGCTACCGGCGCTGGCTCGACGACTACGCCGAGTTCGTCCGCCACGAAGGGGTCGCCGCACGGCCGGTCGCTCCGACGGAGCCACATCGGGTCCGGGACACAGCCGCGTCCCGAATCCAGGCTGCCTACGAGCACGTCCGTTCGTACGAGCCGGTGCTCCGCTGGGCGGACGTCGATACGCTCCACGAGCTCCGGATCCATGGCAAGTGGCTGCGCTATTCGATGGAGTTCGTCCGCGAGGCGCTCGGGCCCGAGGCCGACGGTCTGATCGCCCGAATCACCGTGCTCCAGGACCATCTGGGGCTGATGAAGGACGCCGACGTGGCCGCCCACCTCGCCCGGAGCTTCCTCGTCGAGCACGCCGGCTCGGTCAGCGATCTCGAGGGTGGCGCGATCGCCCGCTACCTCGTCAACCGCGAGAAGGAAGTCGCCCGCCTCCACCGGACGGTCGGACCGTCGTGGCGGGGAGTCGCCGGCGTCGCATTCCGGCGATCGCTCGGACGAGCCCTCGCCGGCCTCTGAGGCTGAAGCCGTCGGTCGCCTCCGAGCCGGGCCGGACCGATCCCCAGCGTCGGTCGCGGGGGACGCTGTTCGAGGCAAGGACGGCGAGGATCAGCCTGGCGGCTCCGTAGAGCGCGAGCGGACTGCTGGCAAAGATCGCCGCGCCGGCCATGCTCATCGCACTGAGCGCCAGCGCCGCCAGCGCCCCGGCTCGACGGGCTCCGTTCATCACCGGCTGAGTCTCGATCGGCGATGTGTTCGCCGCGTTAACGGCCGGCGGACCGGCCCTGCTCAGGCGATCCAGCCGTGGGCCAGCTCCTCGAGACGGTCGCGCCAGTCGTCCCCGGCCCGGTCGGCCACGATGATCGCCCCCTCGCGGATCCCCGCGTCAGCGACCCTGCCGGATTCGACGCCGGCCCGCTCCAGGACCGTCTCGATGATCGCGGCCCCGGCGGCGAGCAGCCGGATCCGGGCCTCCCGCATCAGGTACGTGGCCGCGAGTGATTCCGCGGGCGTCGCCGCCACGATTTCGCGGACCGCGTCCAGGGCGGCCCGATCGAGATGGTCGTCGCGGTCCGGGTTGCCTGCCCGCCGGAGCAGCTTCAGCACGTTCGACGCGGTGCCCCCGACGAACACGACCTCGCCCGGCGGACGGCTCGGCTGCCAGTCGAACCCCTCGTGGGCGGCCCGACCGAGGGCGGCGAACTCGTCCCGGGTCGGAGGGTCGCGGTCGACGAACCGCCGAGTGAGCCGGCCGGCCCCGACCTGCACGCCAAAGGCGCGGGCGGGCCGGCCTGGACCGATCTCGGCGATCTCGCTCGAGCCCCCACCGATGTCGACGACGAGGAGATCCGCGGTCACGGCCCGGCCGCCGGTCAACCCGACGAGCGTCAGGAGGGCCTCCTCCTCGTGCTCGAGGATCGCGAGCGGCACGCCGGTTGCGGCCGACACCTCGGCCACGATCCGGGTGGCGTCGGTGAGCCGGCGCAGCGGCTCCGTCCCGATGAGGATCGGCCGGCCGACGTCGAGCGCACGCGCCCGCTCGACGTAGCCAGCGACCGTCTGGACGAGGATCGCCCGGCCGGCCGACCCGAGCGAGCCGGGACTGTCGACCGCAGCTCCGAGCCCGAGAAACGCCGATTCCTCATCGAGGACGACGAGGCCGTCCAGCTCCGGTCGGGCGACGAGGAGGTGGACGGAGGTCGAGCCGAGATCGATCGCGGCGCCGGTCGGGCGGGTCACGCGGGTCGGTCGGATTGGCGCGGGATGTCGGCGGTTCTGGCCGGCGGAATGGAGCGGCGGGCGATCAGGCCGGGCCGGTGGCGGACGAGCCCGGCGCGCGCTTCCGGCGCGTGGTCGCTGGCGCGGGCTTCGCGGCCGTTGCCCGCGGCTTCGCGGCCGTTGCCCGCGGCTTCGCCGCGGTGGCCCGCGGCTTCCTCGTCCGAGGCGTCGGGGTCGTGGCCCGCTTCGTTGCCTTCGGGGCGGCCGGGATTGCGGGCGCCGCGGCAGCGTCGCCCGTTGCGGGCGCCGTCGCGGCCGACTTCGGCGGGCGGCCGCGCCGCTTCGACGTTGCACCTGGAGCGCCCGACGACGGGCCTGCCCGCGTGGCGCGCGGCTTCCGCGCAGCCCTCGGCGTCGGGCTCGAGGCGGTTGCCGATGGAGCGCCCGACGACGGGCCTGCCCGCGTGGCGCGCGGCTTCCGCGCAGCCCTCGGCGTCGGGGTCGAGGAGGCTGACGTCGAAGCCGCGGCGTCGTTCGGGGTGGTGTTTGCCGGGGATCTCGTGGCCCGCCGCCGCGTCCCGGTCGCCGGCTTGCGTCCTCGGGTCGACCCAGCCGCGCTGGAGCGGGGCCGACCGCGCTTCGGAACGCGAGCCTGGAGATCGCGAATGGCGGCGATCAGCGCCGCCAGCTCAGCGATCTCCTCGCGGACCTCGGCCAGCCGCGACGACCGCTTGTCGCGACTCTTCTTCGTGGCCTTCTCGAGGCGCCCGACCCGCCACGCCTCCTCCGACCGGGCCGCGCCGAGGGCGAACTCGAGCCACTCGAGGTGGCGACCCAGCGCGGCCGTTGGCGCGACCCTGGTTGAGTCCGCCGAGGTCCGCGCCGCAGCGATCCCCGAGCCGGCATCTGCGTCGCCGGCCGTGCCGGCGCCCCTGGTCCGCGCTGCGTTCATGACGTCTCCCTCAAATTCATCCCCTGGGCATTCTCGCCCATGTCGGCCCGACGCGTCGTTCGTGCCCGTTTTCGACCACGAGTTCTGCGGCCGCTCGGTCGTTAATCAACCCTTAACGAACGGCAAAGCCACGGTTCACGCGAGCGGCCGAGATTGCAGGCGTTGCAGCGGGCTGCGGCTCCGTCGGAGCCCGATCCGGCACGGCAGCCGATGCCCCCGGCCGCACGAGGAGGAACCATTGATCCAGCGCACGCGCCGCCTCGGCGCCATGATCGCCCTGACCGGCCTGCTTGCCGCAGGTTGCAGCTCCGGGTCCACTCCCGCCCCGGCGGCCAGCGGCGGAGCGCCGGCGTCCGGCGGCACGGCTGGCGGCGGTGCCTGCGTGGCAGGGAGCATCACTGCGGCCGGCTCGACGGCCCTCCAGCCGCTCGTGGAGAAGGCCGGCAAGGATTATGTGGCCGGCTGCAGCCAGGCCCAGATCCAGGTCCAGGGCGGCGGCTCCGGCACCGGGTTGACGCAGGTCAGCGGCGGCTCGATCCAGATCGGCGACTCGGACGTCACCGCGGAGTCGAAGCTCGCCTCGCCGGACGCGTCGGCCCTCGTCGACCACATCGTCGCCAAGCAGGGCTGGGTCATGGTCGTGAACCCGGACGTGACCGGCGTCACCGGCCTGACGAAGGCCCAGGCGACCGATATCTGGACTGGCAAGATCACGAACTGGAAGGACGTCGGCGGGCCGGACAAGGCGATCGTCCTCGTCCTCCGTCCGGAGTCGTCGGGGACCCGCGCGACGTTCAAGAAGATCGTCCTCGACGGTGCCACCGAGGCGGCCGGCCAGGCGCTGACGGAAGACTCCAATGGCGCGGCCGTCACCGGGGTCAAGGGCCAGCCCGGAGCGACGAGCGTGATCGGGTTCGCCTACTACCAGCAGAACAAGGGCCAGGTCACCGCCCTCCAGCTCGAGGGTGTCGAGGCGACCGTCGACAACATGAAGAACGGCAGGTACGTCCTGGCGGCCGACGGCCACATGTACACGAAGGGCCAGCCCGACGGCCTGACGAAGGCATTCCTCGACTACATGCTCGGATCGACGGTCCAGGGGACCACGATCCCCGGCCTCTTCTACGCCCCCGTCAAGTAGGGATCGCCCACGGCGGCCGCCCCGCGCGTGCGGGGCGACCGCCGACGGCCCGTTTGCGAGGGCCGTCCGCCACCGGAGCCTGCCAATGGCCAGCCCACCGCCCGCCGCCTCGATCGCTCTCCTCCATCAACGCCCTGGCGTCGCCAGTCGGCTCGATTTGCCCCGTCGAACGACCCTGGCCGCAGCCGGGGCGATCGTCGTCATCGTCGGGCTCCTGCTCGCCTTCATCGGCTGGAACGGGACCCGGATCTTCACCGACGGCGGGAGCACGATCCCGGGCATCCTCGAAGCCACCTGGGCGCCCAGTGACGGCGTCTTCGGGATCCTCCCGTTCATCCTGGGCACCGTCGGGGTGATGGTCGTCGCGGCGCTGATCGCCGCGCCGTTGTCGATCGGCCTCGCGGTCTTCATGGCGGAGGTGGCACCGAGCTGGGCGACGGCGATCACCCGGCCGGCGATGGAGGTGTTCATCGGGATCCCCAGCGTCGTCTACGGTTTCCTCGGCCTGACCGTTCTCGTGCCGTTCCTTCGCGAGAACTTCGCCGGGATCGGCTTCACCTTTGGCAAGAGCTGGTTCGCCGGGTCGCTCGTCCTCGCCCTGATGATCCTGCCGACGATCGCGAGCATCGCCTACGACGCCCTCCTGACGATCCCCGCCGAACTCCGCTCGGCCTCTCTCGCCCTCGGGACGACCCGCTGGCAGACGATCCGTCACATCCTCCTGCCCGCCGCACGAGCGGGACTCCTGACCGCGGTGATCCTCGGGATGATGCGGGCGGCCGGTGAGGCGCTGGCCGTCCAGATGGTCATCGGCAACCGGCCGTTCATCCCGACCAGCCTGACTGCTCCGCTGACGACGCTCACATCCCAGATCACCCTCGACATGGGCAACACGGTGTCGGGCGAGCCGTGGAACGAGGCGTTGTGGACGATGGGCCTCGTCCTGCTCCTGCTGTCGTTCACGTTCGTCGTGCTGGCCCGGCGGCTCGGCCGGCGGGGAGCCCTGTCATGACCGCGCTCCGCCGGGCCGTCCTGGTCGACCGGATCGCGACGGCGATCCTGTGGGCGATCGGGATCCTCATCGTCGCGATCCTGCTTGCGATCATCCTCCACTTCCTGCTCGCCGCCATCGGGACCCTGAGCCCGTCGTTCCTGTTCGGCGACCCGAGCGACACGACCGTCGGCGGGATCGGTCCGCTCATCTGGAACTCCGTCTACGTCCTGGTCCTGACCCTCCTCATCACCGTTCCGCTCGGAACGCTCGGCGGGATCTACCTGGCCGAGTACGCCGGCAACGGGCGGCTCACGAACCTGATCCGCTTCTCCCAGGAGCTGATCAGCTCGGTGCCCTCGATCGTGGTCGGGATGTTCGGGCTGGTGCTGTTCGTGAATGCGACCCACTGGAGCTTCACCGCCCTCGGCGGAGCGCTCGCCCTGACGGTGTTCAACCTGCCGCTGATGGCGCGTCTGGCGGAGCAGGCAATCCGGGCCGTCCCCGCCGACGAACGGGCGGCCAGCCTGGCCCTCGGCTCGACGAAGTGGCAGACGATCGTCCACGTCGTTCTACCGATCGCAATCCCGGGCCTCGTGACCGGGGTGATCCTGACCGCCGGCCGGATCTTCGGCGAGGCCGCGGCCCTCCTCTTCACCGCGGGGGTCTCGACGCCGACGCTGTACGACTTCCGCAACCTGAACCTCACCGACGCCCGCTCGCCGTGGAGCCCCTTCCACCCCGCCACGACGCTCTCGGTCTACATCTGGAAGATCAACTCGGAAGGCCTCGGCGACTTCGTCCGCCAGATCGCCGATGCGAGCGCCGCTGTGCTCGTCCTGATGGTCCTCGTCTTCAACCTCGGCGCCCGGGCCCTCGGACGCCTTCTCCAGCGGCGGGTGACCGGTGGCTGACACCGTCGACCTGACCGCAACCGATCGCGAGGAACCGATGACCGTGCTGTCTCCCCCGCCGCCCGCCGAGCCGGAACTGAGCCCGCCGGCCGGCCGGCCGCTCGTCCCGATGCTGACGGTCCGGACCACGGTCGAGCCGGCGGCCACGACGTCGACAGGCGCAGTGACGCCACCCGGGCCGAAGCTCGGGCTGCGCGGGGTCAACGTCTTCTACGGCCCGAAGCGCGCCGTCCGTGACGTCGAGCTGGCCATCCCGGCGAACGCGGTGACCGCATTCATCGGCCCGTCGGGCTGCGGCAAGAGCACGATCCTGCGCTGCTTCAACCGGATGAACGAGCTGATCCCGGGCGCCCGGGTCGAGGGCGCGGTCCTGTTCAACGGCGACGACATCGGGGGGCCGGACGTCCAGTCGGTCGCCGTGCGCCAGCGGATCGGGCTGGTATTCCAGAAGCCGAACCCGTTCCCGATGTCGATCTTCGAGAACGTCGCCTATGGCCCGCGTCGCCACGGAGCCAAGGACCGGGCGACCGTCGACGAGATCGTCGAGAGGTCCCTGAAGCGCGCGGCGATCTGGGACGAGGTCAAGGATGACTTACGGAAGAAGTCCGGCCTCGCCCTTTCGGGTGGCCAGCAGCAGCGGCTGTGCATCGCGCGGACGCTCGCGACCGACCCCGAGGTCATCCTGATGGACGAGCCCTGCTCGGCCCTCGACCCGATCGCGACCCTCAAGATCGAGGCCCTGATCAACGAGCTCCGCTCCTCGGTCACGATCGTCATCGTCACCCACAACATGCAGCAGGCATCGCGGGTCAGCGACCGGACCGCATTCTTCACGATGGGCGAAGACCGGGCAGGCTACCTCGTCGAGGTCGGCGACACGGTCCAGATCTTCACCAATCCCCGCCAGCAGCTCACCGAGGACTACGTCTCGGGTCGGTTCGGATGAACGACGAGGAAGGCCACGCCATGACCGACGAACAGCGCCCTACGGCGGAGCACCTGGAACGCCAGGTCGGCCAGATCCTCACGGATGCCTCGCGGACGAGCGCAACCGGCGGCGGCGTCCGGCCGGCGCGGGAGATGCTCGACAACGAGATGCGCGAGATCAAGGACGACATCCTCCGAATGGGCTCGTACGTCGAGGATGCCATTCGCGCCGGGATCGCAGCCCTGGAAGGCCACGATGCCGCAGCGGCGACCGCGGTGATCGTCGCCGACGGCCGGATCAACGAGATGCAGCGAGAGGTCTCGGGGCTGATCACCCGGACGATCGCGACCCAGTCGCCGGTCGCCCGGGACCTTCGCTTCCTCCTGTCCCTCGATCACGTCGGCTACGAGCTCGAGCGCATGGGCGACCATGCGGCATCGGTCGCGAAGCAGGTCCGCAAGCTCGCCCCGCATCCCTCGCTGAAGAAGTACGTCGACCTGCCGGCGACGGGCGAGCTGGCGGCGACGCTCGTGGGGGCGATCCTGCGGGCCCTCGTCGATGTCGATGTCGCGGCAGCCCGGGCCGTTGCTGCCCGCGACGACGAGATCGACCTGCTCTATCACCGGACGTTCGACCAGGTGGTCGCCCTGATGCGGGCCGATCCCGACAACGTCGAGCGGGGCACGAGGATCCTGTTCGCCGCCCACTACATCGAGCGGATCGGCGACCGGGTCACGAACATTGCGGAGGACGTCGTGTTCCTCGCCAGCGGCGAGATCGAGGACCTCAATCCGTGACCGACCGGCCGATCCGGGTGCTCTTCGTGTGCACCGGAAATTCCGCCCGCTCGATCCTCGCCGAGGCGCTCCTCCGCCACGTCGGCGGCATGGCATTCGAGGCGCGGTCGGCCGGCACCCATCCGGCGTGCATCCATCCGCTCGCCGTGCGGGTCCTGGACGACGCCGGGATCCCGGCCGGCGGACTCCGCTCCAAGGCGATCGACGAGGTCGCGGACGAGCCGTTCGACTACGTGATCACGCTGTGTGACGACGCCCGGGCGGTCTGTCCGGTCTTCCCCGGCGCGGACGAGTCCCTGCACTGGGGGTACATGGATCCGGCGTCGGTCGAAGGGACTGCGGCGGAACGACTTGCCGCGTTCCATTTCGTCCTCACCCTCCTGGCCGAGCGGATCCGCCAGTTCGTGCTGCTCGCGGGCCGGTCGCGGACGGCCGGAGTAGCCTGAGCCGATGACCGCCGCCGCCGCCCGACCCACCCGGATCCTCGTCCTGTGCACCGGCAACAGCTGCCGCTCGATCCTGGCCGAGGCCCTCTTCCGCGAGCTCGGCGGCGAGCGCGTGGCGGTCGAATCGGCCGGGAGCCACCCCGCGGGCGCCGTCAACCCACGTACGATCCGAGCGCTCGACGAGGCCCGGATCGACCATTCGTGGGCCCGCTCCAAGCCGATGACCGAGTTCCTCGAGCGTGAATTCGACCACGTCCTGACCGTCTGCGACGACGCCGCCGAGGCCTGTCCGGTATTTCCTGGCCCGGCGGTCCGGACCCACTGGAGCATCCCCGACCCGGCGGGCGCGACGGGCACCGACCAGGAGCAGATGGCCGCCTATCGGGCGACCCTTTTAGACCTCCGAGCGCGGATCGAGGCGTTTCTCGCTACCCTCGAGCGGTGAGCCCGACCGATCGCCGCCCCGACCTCCAGCTCTGCTTCCTGCGCCATGCCGATGCCGGCGACCCGGCGGGCTGGGCGGGAGACGACGCCGTTCGGCCCCTCAGCGCGAAGGGCGAGCTCCAGGCCGAGCGGCTCGGGACGTTCCTCGCGGAGGTCGGGTTTCAGGCGGATGGACTGATCAGCTCGCCCAAGATCCGGGCGCGCCGAACGGCCGAGATCGTCGGGGCCGCCATCGGAGTCGGCGTCCGGATCGACGATCGGCTCGGCGGCGGCTTCGACCCGGCGACACTCGACGCGATCCTCGCCGACGCAGGCGGCCCGACTCGGCCACTCGTCGTCGGACATGATCCGGATTTCAGCCACCTGGTCGGCTGGCTCGCCAACGCGGACGGGGTGACGATCAAGAAGGGCGCCCTTGCCCGGGTCGATGTCCGTGGGCCGATCGCCGACGGCCGGGGCAACCTGCGCTGGCTCCTCCCACCCGACCTCCTCGACCGCGCACGTCGCTAGGACAGCGGCCGCGACGGGGGCCGCCGGAGGATCGGGTCGGGCGCGATCTCGACCCCGGTGTTCACGCCTGCGGGCGGGCCGGCGTGGCCTCGTGGACCGGTCGCGCTCCGCGGAGGGCTGAGACCGGGATCACCGGCGGCTCGCCGAGGAGCTCGCCCGCGATCGCGCGCAGGCGGTCCGCGGCCGACGGCACGATCCGGTACCAGATCGATGTTCCGCGCCGCTCGGCCTCGATGACCCCGGCCTCCTTCAGGATCCGGAGGTGGTGGGAGACGGTCGGCTGGCCGACCGTGCAGCACGATGTGAAGTCGCAGGCGCAGACCTCACCGTTGCCCGTCAGCTCGCGGACAATCGACAGGCGAGTCGGGTGGCCGAGGGCCTGGAGGAGCTGGACCTCAGGGTCGATCAAGGTGTTCTTCGAGCGAGCCATGGGCCGATTGTATCGACGTTCATCTATATTGACAAGTATCAATATCGATCCTACGATGCGTCGACACCAACCACATGGGAGCATCCTGATGGACTTGAACCTTGCAGCCTGGATGATCGACGGCGGCTCGTCCGCTGAGCGAGCCTCCGATCGACGCGATCGCGAGAACCTATACGCATTCCGCGAGAGCCAGCGCGTCGTCCAGGCCGACCGCCCGTCGTGGTTCCAGCGCCTGCGCGGCATCCTGGCGACCGGCCAGGCCGACGCCGACCTTGACTGCTGCCCCGCCTGACCCATCCGGTGGCGCGGCCACCGACCCGAGGAGGACCTTCGATGATCGACCAGACCGCCATCGCCGCGGACGTCACGACCGACCAGGATCGGATCCACGCCGAGGTCCGCGCCCGATACGCCGAAGCGGCGCTCGCGGCCGGTCAGCATCGCTCCGATTCGGCCGCCCAGGCGTCGTGCTGCGGGCCGGATGGCGGCGCGGTCTTCGGCGAGACCCTC
This sequence comes from Candidatus Limnocylindrales bacterium, assembly GCA_038204565.1. Taxonomy (GTDB): domain Bacteria; phylum Chloroflexota; class Limnocylindria; order Limnocylindrales; family CSP1-4; genus CF-46. The sequence goes on along the minus strand of JBBRCU010000033.1, from coordinate 5,366 downwards.
TACGACGCACTCGACCGGGAGGAGCTGCCCGAGGCAGCGGTCCTCGCCAGCCTCGGCTGCGGCAATCCGACCGCGGTTGCCGAGCTTCGGCCCGGCGAGCGGGTCCTCGACCTCGGCTCGGGCGGTGGGATCGACGTGCTCCTGTCCGCGCGGCGGGTCGGGCCGACGGGTCGTGCGATCGGGCTGGACATGACCGACGAGATGCTCGCGCTGGCCCAGCGCAACGCCGCCGAGGCGGGGGTCGACAACGTCGAGTTCGTGCGCGGGACGATCGAGTCGATCCCGCTGCCGGCCGCGTCGGTCGATGTCGTCATCAGCAACTGCGTGATCAACCTCGCCGCCGACAAGGCTGCGGTCTTCTCGGAGATCGCCCGGGTGCTCCGGCCCGGCGGCCGGGTCGGCGTCAGCGACGTCGTCGCCGACGATCACCTGACTCCGTCCGAGCGAGCCGACCGCGGCTCCTACAGCGGCTGCATCGCCGGCGCCCTGTCGTTCGCGGAGTACCGAGCCGGTCTGGCTGCGGTCGGACTCGTCGATATCTCGATCGAGCCGACCCACGCGGTCGCCGACGGTCTCCACGGAGCGATCATCAAGGCCGTCCAGCCGCTCGAGCCCGTCGTGACGCGGCCGGCGATGCCGGTCCTGGCGGAGGCGATCACGATGCTCGACGCCGGATCGGGCGGCTGCGGTGGCGGCGAGGGCGGCTGCTGCTGAGGAACAGGCGGGCGGCGAGCGGCTCGATCGGGCAGCCGGTGGGACTGACCGGTCGGCGGCTCGCCGTTCCGGGCGATGTCGACGGATGACGACCCAGGCGATCTAGCTTCCCATCGGCCGGCCGGCCGGCCGGCGGGTCGCCGTCCGGGTTGACCCGCCCGGAGTTCAGTTGTTCGCGCTGACCGGGAACGGCAGCGCGATGGGGTCGGCGGCGAGCCGGCTCCGACCTTCGGCGTCGAACCGGTCGAGCCCAAGATCAGCGACGTCGATCAGCTCGGTCCGGCCATCGACGGCGAGGTCCGCGGCGACCCGGGCGACACCTGGGCCCCACATCATTCCGTGGCCGCCCGCCGAAGCCACGGTCACGCCGTCGATCCGCTCGCCGTCCGCCGTGAGCCCTGGACCAAGGATCGGCAGGTGGTCCGGCGTGAAGTCGATCGTCGCGGCCCAGATCCTGCGGAGCCCGAGATCGCGGGTCAGCGGGACGAAGTCCGCCAGTCGAGCGCGCATCTCGTCGTACATCGTCCAATCGATCGTGCGCGCTTCGCCGGGCTTGTCGTTCGGGTCGCTCCAGCCGAAGAGGAGGCCGCCCTCCTCGAGACGCCAATACAGCCCAGCGCCGATGTCGAAGACCATTGCCTGGCGCTCGGCGAATGCTTCGTGCGGTTCGAGGACCGCGACGGTGTGGCGAACCGCCCCGGCCGGAATACGCATGCCAGCTGCCTCGCCGACTGCGCGCAGACCCGGTCCGCCGGTCAGGATGACCCGGTCGGTAGCGATCGGGCCTCGGTCCGTCTCGATCCCGACCACGCGCCGTCGGCCGCTGCTCGGCTCCGTCCGGAGACCGCTGAACGTCGTCCGCTCGCGGACCTCCACCCCCGCCTGCTGGAGGGCGAGCGAGTAGGCCCGGACGTTGCGCGGCGGGTCGATGTGGCCGTCCGTTTCGAGGAACGTGCCGCCGCGATGACCGTTTGGGGCGAGAGTCGGGATTTCGGCGGCGGCCTCAGCCACGGTCAGCCAGCGAACGGGCAGGCCCTCGTGCCGTTGCATCGCGATCCGCTCGTGAGCGGCGCGCTCATCCTCGTCGGTGACGGCGAGGATCAGGTAGCCGAGTTCACGGAAGCCGGAATCGGTGCTGATCTCGGCGGCCTGGCGGCGGTAGAAGTCGATCGACCAGCGGCCGAGGGCGACGGTCGTCGGGGTGCCGCCCTGGGCCCGGACGATCCCGGCGGCGCGGCTGCTCGCACCCTGCCCGACGAGGCCGCGATCGAGGACGATCACCCGGCTGAGCCCGGCGCCCGAGGTCTTCGCAAACCACGCCGCCCAGCCGCCGACCGTGCCGGCGCCAACGACGACGAGATCGGCGCGCTCGATATCGCTCATCGTTCCCGAGGATAGGGTCCGCGCTGGAGGTGCCGGTGAGGGCGTCGCGTGGCGCGGGCCGAGGTTGAGTGGGGAGTCTCGTTCGGCTGCCCCGATCGCGCGTTGTCCCTCGCCCGAGCAACCCGACGCGCCGGGCAATCCCCCCGAGCCATCAGCCGTCGAGGGCGGCCGCCTCCACGCAGATCGCGGCGACACCGAGGCGCTCGAGACGGGCGTAGGTCGGGCGGCGGCGGACTGTCCACGCGGCCAGCGCAAGATCGGCCTGTCGGGTCCGTTCGATCGCGGCCCGGTCGATGGCATGCCACTCGGCGGAGACGCCGCGGCAGCCGAGCTCGATGGCGATCGCAATCGTCGCCGGGGACGCGTCATCGGCGTTCAGCCAGCGCGGCCAGAGCGGCGCGAGCCCGCCGATCCGTTCGAGGGTCGCCGGCTCGAAGGACGAGACGACAGCGCGCTCGAGACCCGGGCCGCGACCGGCCACCAACGCCTCGAAGGCGCCGCGCCCCGGGTCCCCTTTCAGCTCGACGTCCAGGAACGCGCGGCGCGGGATCGTGGTCAGGACGGTTTCAAGCGTCGGCACGCCAACCGCCTCGAGTTCGTCGGCCGTCAGGTCCGCGATCCGCCGCGGATCCCCGTGGACGCGTGTCAGCGTGTCATCGTGGTAGCACACCGCCACGCCATCACGGGCAGCCCGGACGTCGAGCTCCAGACCGTCGCAGCCAGGGATCGCCAGCGCAGCGAGAAAGGCGGGGAGCGTGTTCTCGGTGCCGGCGCGCCAGTCGCCGCGGTGGGCCAGGCGAAGAGCCTGCCCTGCGGCCCGACCGACGCCGAGGTGGGTGGCGGCGCCGAGGTTGGGGATGGGGGTCCTGCCGGAGCGCGACACGGGCGTGGTGGCGCTCAACCGACCGTCAGGCGCGCCGCAAGCCCGAGGTGATCCGACGGATACAGCCCGGGATCGTCAACGGCCGGCCGGTCGAACACGAGCCGGCACGATTCGACCTCCACTGCGCCGTGGATCCAGATGTAGTCAAGGCAGCCGGGTGGTCCGTCGGTGTCGATCGCCGGTCCCTCGAGCCCGGATGGCCAGGTCACCTCCGGCTCGGCCTCGTTCGCCTCGAAGAACGCCGATCGGTAGCCGGCGGTCCGCATCCGAGCATAGGTCGGCTCGTCCGGCTCGGCGTTGAAGTCGCCGATGACCACGATCGCGCTCGTCGGCCGCGCGTCGGTGAGCCACTCGATGAGCAGCCTGGTCTGCTGGTCGCGCTCCGCCTCGTCGGCCGTCGCATGGTGGAGGTGAGTCACGACGGCGGTCACGGTCGCGCCTCCGGCCAGGACGAGCCGGGTGCGGATGGCCGATCGGGTCAGCCCGAGGTCCAGCCGCCCGGCGTCGGCGGCAACGATCGGCTCCTTCACCAGCAGCGCGTTGCCATACTCCGGCCGCCCGGCCCAGCCTCGGGTGGACTCGTACCTGGCGGACCCGGCGGCGCCGATCAGCCGATCCTGCTGGAGGACGTACACGACCTCCTGCAGCCCGAGGAGGTCCGGCTGGAGAGCGGCCATGTCGGCAAGAATCAGCGGGAGGCGCTCATCCCAGCGGTCAGCCAGATTGCGGATGTTGAGTGTCGCGACGTGGAGGCGATCCATGACCGAAGTGTGACCGGTTCCGATCGGGCGGTGCGGGCCGATCCGGGAGCCGGATGAGGGGCATCCTGACCCGCGCCGTCAGCGGATCGGCGCCACCACGGGGCCGACGGCGGGCGCCACGGGCAGGGCGATCGTGAAGGTCGATCCCTGCCTCTCGACCGACTCGACCCCGATCCGACCGCCGTGCTGCTCGACGACATGGCGGGCAATCGCCAGGCCGAGGCCCGTGCCGCCGCCGCGGACGCGGACCCGGTCGACCTTGTAGAAGCGCTCGAAGACGCGGGCCTGATCGGCCGCCGGGATCCCGACCCCGTGGTCGGTCACCGAGAGGAGCACCTCGACGCCGACCTGTCGGACCGTGATTCGGACCTCGGCGACATCGACAGGGCCGGCGGGAGCGCCGGGATCGCCAGGCCCGGGATCGGAGGGCCTGACGGCATCGTCGCCTTGCGCCGCCGCCATCCTCTCGTCAGCCGCCTCCCCTCCCCCATCGCGGTCCTCGGCTCGGCCGAATTTCAGCGCGTTGTGGACGAGGTTCACGACGACCTGCCCGAGGCGGGCCTCGTCGCCGCGAACCGGTGGCAGCCGATCGGGGACGTCGACGACGAGGCGCAGTCCCTGCCGCTCGGCGAACAGCCGGAGGCGCTCCGACGCCTCGACGGCGACTCGCCCGAGATCGACGTCGTCGAGCAGGACGAGCGGCCCACCGCCTTCGATCCGGGCGAGGTCGAGGAGTTCGTTGACCATCTGGACAAGATGCCCGGTCTCGACCTCGATCTTGGCGATCCGGTCGCGCATTCGAGGCGGCACGCCGTCGCCGGCCGCCTCGGCATCGCGGGCAAGGGTCTCGGCGAGAAGGCTGACGGTCGTGAGCGGCGTCCGGAGCTCGTGCGACAGGTTGTCCACGAATTGCGTCCGGATCTGCCGCAGCCGGCGGAGCTCGGAGATGTCCTCGAGAACCACCCACACGCCGCTGATCGGCGAACGGCGGGCGCGGACGATCAGGGTCGGGCCGTCCTCGCCACTCAGCCGGAACTCACCAAAGGCGCCGCCGCTCGCTCGGGCCGTTGCGATCAGCTCCTCTACCCGGCTGTCGAGGAAGGTCTCGAGCGCCGTCCGTCCAAGCAGCGATCCGGTCGAGCGCCGGAGCAGGATGTGGGCAGCGGCGTTGGCCAGCTCGACCGTGCCGCGCTCGCCGAGCCGGACGATCCCCACGCCCATGAGGTCGGCGAGGTACGACGCGTTGCGGACCTGCTGGTCAAGCTCGAACTCCGACGCATCGAGCCGGTCACGCAACCGTCGGACGAGGCTCGCGATGTCCGCCGCCGCGTCCGAGCTCGCCAGGGCAGGCGAATCGTCGATCACGCCGGCCGAGCTCCGGAGGATCGCCGCGCGCGCCGCGTCGAGGGTTCGCTCCCGATCCAGCGCGACGCCGATCGCGATCGCAAGGGCGATGGCGAGCAGCCCCACGAAGCCGACGAACAGCCAATCCATGGCCCCGAGGATCGCACAGGCCCCGGGGTGTCGGGTACCCTGACCGCGAGGCCGCCCCTCCCCGCGGCCATCGGCCCGATGCTGCTCCGCCCGGGCCCTCGTCGTACCGCCGATGTCGGACCCGGCCCTCC
>JBBRCU010000032.1:0-35399 GCA_038204565.1 Candidatus Limnocylindrales bacterium | reverse complement strand
ATCGGGCTGGCCGTCGCGGTCGACTACTCGCTGTTCATGCTCGCCCGGTTCCGGACGGAGCGGCGGCGCAGGCGCTCGAAGCTCGCCGCGATCGACGTCGCGAGCAACACCGCCGGCCGGGCGGTGTTCTTCTCCGGGCTCGCGGTGATGATCTCGATCGGCGGGCTGTTCCTCCTCGACGACCCGCTCTTCCGGTCGATGGCGGTCGGCACGATCTCGGTTGTCTTCGTCGCGGTGATCGGCTCATTGACGTTTCTGCCGGCGACGCTGGCCATCCTCGGTGATGGGGTCAACCGCCTTCGACTGCCGTTCATCAGTCGCGACCGCGAGGAGGGCAGCGGACTTTGGGCCAGTCTCGTCCGAGCCGTGATGGCCCGCCCGATCCCGACCTTCGTCGTTGCTGCCGCCGTCCTGATTGCCGTCGCCTCACCGGTGACCCGGCTCCATCTCGGCGTCCTGAATGACATCACCGATTTTCCGGACCGGCTCGAGGTTGTCCAGGCGGCCAATCTGCTCAACGAGAAATGGCCGAGCGGCTCGGATCTCCAGCTGTCGGTCGTCGTGACCCGGGCCGACGAGGCGCCGACGAAGGCGGCGATCGACAGGATGTCGGCCGCGGCCCTCGCGATCCCCGGGCTGAGCGGTCCGCCGACGACGAGCCTGGCGGCTGACGGCCACGTCGTCGAGGTCTCCTATGTCATGGCCGGCGGGGCCAACGAGGGCCGCAACACCGACATCGTGCGGGAGGTCCGCCAGACGGTGATCCCGAGTGCGTTCGCGGGGCTCACCGGGGTCCGCGCGCTCGTCACCGGCGAGGCCGCCTACGACCTCGATGTCGTCGACTTCTACGCGACGGGCATGCCCGAGGTGATGGTCTTCGTCCTCGCCCTGTCGTTCGTCCTGTTGCTCGTCGCGTTCCGCTCCATCGTCATCCCGATCAAGGCGATCCTGCTGAACCTGCTCTCGACCGGCGCGGCGTTCGGGCTGCTCGTCCTGGTCTTCCAGGACGGTTGGTTCCGCGACCAGCTCGGCTTCAAACCGGGCCCGATCGAGTCCTTCATCCCGGTCTTCATCTTCACGATCCTGTTCGGACTGTCGATGGACTACCACGTCTTCATCCTCACCCGGGTCAAGGAGGCGCGCGACCAGGGCCTCGCGTCGAACGAGGCCGTGGCCCGCGGCATCGCGATCACGTCCGGCACCGTCACGAGCGCCGCCGCGATCATGGTCGTGGTGTTCGCAGTGTTCGTGACCCTCGAGCTGACGATCATCAAGCAGCTCGGCTTCGGGCTCGCCGTCGCGGTGTTCCTCGACGCCACGGTCGTCCGGAGCCTGCTCCTGCCGGCCACGATGCGGCTCCTCGGGGAGTGGAATTGGTGGCTGCCGTCATGGCTTGGCTGGCTGCCCCACGTCACGATCGAGGGCGACGTCGATGAAACCGAGCTTGCGGCATCGCTGCCGGCCTCGATCTGACCCAACGGCCGCCCCGGCGCTGTTCTTGCCGTTTCGGTCGCCCCACGACCGAAACGACCAGCGAGCCCCACGCCGGCGCCGTTGACGCCGTTTCGGTCGCCCCACGACCGTACCGACCAGCGAGCCCCGCGGGACGCCGGCTCCGACGCCGTTGCGGTCGCCCCACGACCGAACCGACCGGCGAGCCCCGCGGGACGCCGGCTCCGACGCCGTTGCGGTCGCCCCACGACCGAACCGACCGGCGAGCCCCGCCGACGCCCGCTCTGCCCGCCGTTGCGGTCGCCCCACGACCGAACCGACCGGCGACGGCACCCGCCAGCTCGGAAGGCTACGATGATCCGGCTCCGGTTTTTCGCACGGACGCCAGGTGAGGGAGGCATGAGTCTCGACGTCGTCGGCAAGCTCGCGCGGGTCACGGCGGAGATCACGCCGGGCCATCTGGGCGAGGTTCTGATCGAAATCCGGCAGGGGACGGAGCGCTTCCTGGCCCGCTCGGCAGACAAGGACGCGACGATCCCGAAGCACACCCAGGTCCTCGTCGTCGGCAGCCTCGGCGGTCGCACGGTCGAGGTCTCTCCGACCGACAACATGAGGCTGCCGCGATGACAGAGGTGGGGCTGGCGATCGTCGCCGTCGTCGTTCTCGGGATCGTCCTGTTACTCGTTCTGCTCTTCCGCGCGAGTTGGCGCGTGGCCGAACCGGACGAGGCGCTGATCATTTCGGGGCTCCGCGCGAGCGGCCGCCAGGAGGGCACCGGCGAGAGCATGGGTTTCAACATCGTGACCGGCCGCGGGGCGCTGATCCTGCCCGGTGTCACGAAGGTCCGGCGGCTGTCGCTCGAGGCCCACGAGAGCGAGATCAGCGTGCCCTGCGTCAGCCAGCAGAAGATCCGGGTCGACCTCCGCGGGATCGTCGTCTACAAGGTCGGCGACGACTTCCGGTCGATCGCGAACGCCGCCCGACGCTTCCTCGACCGGCCGGCTGCCGAGCTCGAGACGAAGGTCCAGAACGTCTTCGTCGGCCACCTCCGGGCGATCGCCGGGTCGATGACCGTCGAGGACATGATCAGCGACCAGGACAAGTTCACCCAGCAGGTCCGCGACCGCTGCACCCAGGAGATGGAGTCGTTTGGGCTGGTCATCGACAGCTTCCAGATCCAGGCGATCACCAGCCCGAGCGCCTATATCGAGAACCTCGCCGTGCCGCATCAGGCGGAGGTCGAGCAGAACGCCCGGATCGCCCGTGCCAACGCCGAGCGGGAGGCAGTCAGCCAGGAGCAGCAGGCCCGCGCGCTCATGGCCGAATCAACGCGCAACGCCGACATCAAGAGCGCCAACTTCCAGGCGGACATCGACACCGCGACCAAGCAGGCCGAGCAGCAGGGGCCGCTGTCGGAGGCAAAGGCCCGCCAGGCCGTCGTCGAGCAGGAGACGAAGGTCGCCGAGCTCCAGGCCCAGCAGACCGAGCAGCAGCTCCAGGTCGACGTCCGCAAGCCCGCCGACGCCGAGGCCTACCGCCAGACGACCCTGGCCGCCGCGGCCCGCGACGTCCGGATCCGCCAGGCTGAGGCCGCCGCGCAGGAGGTCCGCCTCGCTGCCGAGGCCGCCGCTGCCCAGACGCGGATCGCCGCCCAGGCCCAGGCCGAGGCGGTCAAGGTCCAGGCCGAAGCCCAGGCCGGCGCCACCCGCCTCAACGGCGAGGCCGACGGCGATGCAATCCGGGCCAAGGGCCTGGCCGAGGCCGCCGCCGTCCAGGCTCGGATGGAGGCCGAGGCCGCGGGGATCGAGCGACGGGCCGCTGCCCTGAGCCGCAACCAGGAAGCGGTCATTGCCCAGCAGATCGCCGCGAACCTGCCGGAGATCGTCCGGGCAGCGGCGTCGTCCTTCGACCACGTCGGGAACTTCACCGTCCTCAACGGCGCCGGCGGGATCACCGAGGTCCTCGCCGAGCTGATCCAGCAGGGCGGGGCGCTCGCCAACGTCGCCCGCCAGACGATGGCGCCGATGATCGGGGCGTCGAACGGCGCGAACGGCGCGAACGGGGCGAACGGCTCGAACGGCTCGAACGGCTCGACATCGGGCGATCACGCGAGCGGCTCGAGTGACCGGCCAGCCGCGGCGATGACGGCGGGCGGAGCCGGCCGGGCTCGCAAGGGGTCCGTCCGGACCGGCGGCGCGGATGCGGGCGTGGCCAAGGGCGGCGATATCGGCACCGGCGAACCGGGCGAGGGCTAGGCTGGACAACCCCGGCCCGGACCGCGCCGGGGGACCGGCGCCGGGCCGGTCCGCAGGACCGACCGGACCGCATTCGTCATCCCCCGGGGCGCTCCGCGGCACGTCCGGGGTGGATGCGCTCGCCGCGGCCTTCATCGAGCGTGTCATCGCCTTGGACGTCCGGACCGAGGGCCAGCGTCGGCTCGTTGCCGAGATCGGCGAGATCGGCGAGCGCGAGGTCGTCGCGACCGCGGAGTTGAGTCGGCGCCTGGTCGATCGACCGATCCGGTCGATCGTCGCGACGCTCAGCGGCGAGTCGCCGATCGCTCGCGGGCTCGCCGAGCTGCGGGACGCGGTCGCGGAGCTCGACCCGGCCCGGCTCGGCTCCGCCGGCGACGGACGGCAGCGGAAGTTGCTCGGCATCTTTCCGCTCGGCGACCCGGTCCAGGAGGCGCTCGAGCGCTACGCCCGGGCGCGGGCCAGGATCCAGGCGATCCTCGGCGACCTGAGCGTTGCCCGCGGCTCGCTCCAGGCGGAGATCGCGGCAATCGGCCAGGAGCAGCGGGCGCTCGCGACGGAGATCGAGACGCTCCACCAGTACGCCGAACTGGCGCGGGTCCTCGACGAAGGGGTCGAGGCGCGGCTCGCGTCGCTGGCGGACAGCGAGCCCGATCGCGCGGCGGCGCTTCGCTCCGATGTCCTCTTCGCGATCCGCCAGCGTCGCCAGGACCTCCTGATCCAGCTGGCGGTCGCGACCCAGGGCGACGCGGCCCTGCGGGTCGTCCAGGACAACAACCAGCAGGTCGCCCGGGCGATCCGGATGGCGACGACGACGACCGCTGCCGCGATGCGGACGTCGATCGCAGTCGCCCAGGCGCTGGCCGACCAGCGCCGGATCCTCGCCCAGCTCCGGACGGTCCGGGCGGGAAGCCGGGTGGTCACGATGCGATCCGACCCGACGAAGGCCTCGAGCGCCCCATCGTCGCCGACCGCGCCGCCGGCTGCCGGGCGGGCGATCGCGGCTGGTGTCGACCTCGCCGGGCTGAGGCGGGCCTGGGAGACCGTGTTCGCGACCCTCGACCAGTTCGATGCCTACTCCGTCACCGCGCTTGATGCCATGCATGAGGCGGTCGCGGAGCTGGCCTCTGACGCGGAGCGTTCGCGGGCTGCGATCGAGGCGGATCGACAATCCGGCGCGCCGGCGCCGCTGGCCGACCGCGCCCGCGCGGAGGATGCGTCGGCGATCGGCCCCGATCGCGACCCGGGCAGCCGCTAGTCCGACGGCGAGATCGAGCGAACGTCGACGTCCCTGGAGCCTCCCTCCTGCGCCGTGACGTTTAGCGCGGGAAAGGGTCCATTCGGCTGGTGGATTCTGCGGACGGATGGCAGATGCTTCAGAGCATGACCACGACGCGTCAAATTGAGGCCATCTTCCATCGTCACCAGCCGGATGCAGACGAGGCAGGTCGGTGTTGCAGGTCGTGTGGAAGACCATGGCCGTGCGACGTCAACAAGCTCAGCATGGTGTTCGAGCTCGACGCCCTCACGACCGACGCCATCCCGAATCGGGATGGGATCGTCCGGCGCAGTCACTCGCGCCGGCCCGCGCCGCTGCGCACCCCCGTCCCCGCCTGACACCGGTCACGCCGGCCAAACCTCGATCATCGGTCTGCGGGCCGGATCGATCGACGATGGGGTATCCTCTCGGCTCGCTGGGCCGGTAGCTCAATGGCAGAGCAACTGACTCTTAATCAGTTTGTTGGGGGTTCGAGTCCCCCCCGGCTCACCACCCCAGCAACCACGAACGAGCCCGTCCGGGCCTCCCGGGCGGGCTCTGTCTTTGGGTCCATACCCCTCGCCGCGCGCGACCTCGGGTTCAGTAACTCGCCTGACCCGGTGGCGGCTCCGGGGGCTGGTACGGGTCCTCATGGGGCCGATCGGCCGGCAATCCCGCCCAGACCGCGTCGGGCTCGGTGTCGAGCGCTTCGTAGTGGGTCACCCGGATGACGTCCGCGAGGCCCTCGGCGCCGGGCAGGAGGCGGGGCGTTCCGAGGTTCGGCCCGGTCCACCCGTAGAGCGCCTTGGCGTCGCGCCATTCCTCGAAGAGGATCACGTCGTCGTAGGCGCCGTTCGCCTGGCGAGCGAGCTTCACGTAGACGAGACCCGCGTGCGTCCGCATCACCGGTAGCTGTTCGCGGAGCACGCGTTCGAAGGCGCCCGCATATCGAGCGGGGACGCGAGCCGTCAGGATGCGCACGATCACATTGAGATCGTACTCACCGAGGCGGCCTTGAGTCCTAACACGCCCGTGACAGATCGCGCCCCAAGGTGCCGCACGCACCGCGCTGGGGATCGTTGCCGGACGCCGCCGCTACACGCCGAAGGTCCGCACCTGTCGATCATCGCGGGTCCGGGCGCACCGGCCGCTGCCGGCGCGGGCGGACTCTCGTGACCTCGGATCGATGCCGGTCGAACTCAGTGTCGTTCGCGGGCGCTGAACCTGGTGGTTGCCCGCCGCCAGGATCGTCTGCCAAGCCGGGACGGGGGCACGACCCTCGGGGATTGATCCGCCGCGGCCACCCAAGGACGACCGCCGCACCGGCGATCACGATCCCGGCGAGCAGGTACGCGCCCAGCACATCGGTCGGCCAGTGCTCGCCGGACAGGATCCGGGCGACACCCATGAGCAGGGCACCGCCGGCCGCGAGGAACCCGGCCAACGTCCGCCAGGCTCGCGGACCGCGCCAGATCAGGAGGAGGACGGCGAGGGTGATGGTCGCCCGCGTCGCGTGCCCGCTCGGGAAACTTGCCTGGGTGACGAGATCGACGACAGCCAGGCCCGGTGGACGCTCGCGGTCGACGAGGAGCTTCATTCCGATGGACAACAGCTCCCCGGCGACGACGGCGGCCACCAGTACGAAGGCTTCGCGGCGCCCCCCGCCCAGCCCGATCACGACCGCGAGCAGCGCCACCGCGACGTCCCAGACCACGGGGTAACCGGCGGAGTTGAGGACATCGAGCGGGAGCGGGATCGGGCCGCCGACATCGAGCGCGGTGCGGATCGAGGTGTCGATCGCCAGCGGCCCGCCGCGGACGATGAGGGCCAGCCCGGCGAGGGCCACCCCGAAGACAATCGCGAGGACGGTCCAGACCCGCACGGACATGACGGCTCCACCTACACGACGGCTGGGATGCGGCGTATGCCGCGAGGACCAACGATGCCACATCGCAGAATCGTGGAGGGTCTAGGCCCGCGGCGCCGCGGGACGGACGGCGCCGCGCCGCGGGGCGGACGGCGCCGCGCCGTGGAGTCCTGACACGCGCCGTCGAACGCGCCGTCGAGCGCGGTTCGTTCCTGCTACCCTTCGGACATCCTTGACGGCCGGCCCTGTGAGACCGGCGGACCGGTCCCGTGAGGCCGGAAGGGAGGCCAACGATCGTCTGTCCGCGCGTCCACCGAGCCCGCTGGGCCGGTGGCGTTTTCATGTGAGAGGGTCGTGATCGCCATCGATCGGCCCGCTCCGCCGCAACCCCGTCCGAGCGCGATCGTCGACCCGCGCGTCGGCGATCTCGGGCCGGCCCTGCTGGCGCTCGAGGACGGGACGGTCTTTCCCGGCATCGCGTTCGGAGCCGCGCTTGCCGCGGGCGGCGACCTCGTCGTGAACACCTCCCAGACCGGCTACCAGGAGGTCTGCACCGACCCGTCGTATGCCGGCCAGGTCGTCGTGATGACCTACCCGCTCATCGGGAACTACGGCCGCGTGGCCGAGGACGACCAGTCCCTCCGGCCCTGGCTCCGCGCCCTCGTCGTGGCGAACGCGACGGCCGCGGTGCTCGACGACGTCCGCCAGCTGTCGTCGCTCCTGCGCGACAACGGCATCCCGGCGATCGCCGGGGTCGACACCCGTGGGCTGGCCCGCCACCTGCGGACCCACGGATCGCTGCGAGCGATCGTGACGGAGCCCGGCTTCACGGACCGCGTCGCGGCCGTCGAGCGGGCCCGGGCGGTTCCGCGCTGGGAGGACCAGGATTTCGTCAGCCAGGTCTCGCCTTCGTCGATCCTGGACGTCGGACGGACCGAGGATGGCGGTCCGCTCATCGGGATCGTCGATTTCGGACTGAAGTCGAACATCATCCGGGGCATGCGCGCGCGTGGGGCGCGGGTCCGGATCCTGCCCCACACCATCTCGACGGCCGTGGCCCTGGCCGCCGACATCGACGGGCTGATCCTCTCTCCGGGTCCCGGCGACCCGGCTCGGCTCGATGGGCCGGTGGCCCTCGCTCGGGCGATCATTGACGACGGGCGGCCCCTCCTCGGAATCTGCCTCGGCCACCAGATCGTGGCGCGGGCCGCCGGGGCCGAGACGGGCCGGCTGCGGTTCGGTCATCACGGGGCGAACCACCCGGTGCGGGACGTGGACCTCGGCCTCGTCCAGGTGACCGCCCAGAACCACGAGGTCCAGGTGGTCGGCGACTCGCTGCCGTCTGGGTCCGGCTTCCACGTGAGCCAGTTCAATCTCAACGACCGCTCGGTCGAGGGCCTGCGCCACGCGACGCTCCCGATCGAGACCGTCCAGTACCACCCGGAGGGCGCGCCGGGGCCGCTCGACGCGCTGGCGGTGTTCGACCGGTTCGTGGCCCGGGCGGGCGAGCGCGCTGCGGCACGAACGGTGGCGGCACGAACGGCGGCGGCACGAACCGAGGCGGGCGGCCGATGACCTCTGTGGATTTGCCACAGATGGCCAAACGTGCGCGGTGGGAACGCCGGGCCGGATCGGAGTTCGTGGTGAGGCCCGTGTCGGCCGGGAATCAGCCGCTGACGGCTAACTGGCGAGCCGTCGCGACCAGAATCGCGGGCCGAAACGGGCCCACCGTTCCTTGGCTGGGAATCTGGCCAGGTTCAGGCTGTTCGGGCCCCCGTCGCCGTCCCGGGTGCCGTCCGGGTCCCGGTCTCGGCCCCAGTCGCCGTCGTGGCCCGGACCAACGCGGCATCGATCCTCGACATCGGCTTCGATGGACCGAACCCGATTGTCGGGTTCGCCTGGCACGACGAGACGTGCGCCTGGACCGTCGACCTCGGTCCCGGCAACACCCGCGACGACGCGATTGACGATGCCGCCAGGTTCTGAGCGCGTGAAGCCCGCGTCCGTCCTGATCCTCGGCTCCGGGCCGGTCGTCATCGGCCAGGCCGCCGAGTTCGACTACGCCGGCACCCAGGCCTGCCGCGCCCTCCGCGCCGAGGGCGTTCGGACGATCCTCATCAACAGCAACCCGGCGACGATCATGACCGACCCGTCCGTCGCCGACGCGATCTACCTCGAGCCGCTCACCGTCGAGGCGGTCGAGGCGGTGATCGCGAAAGAGCAGCCGGAAGGCCTCCTCGCCGGGCTCGGCGGCCAGACGGCGCTGAACCTCACCGCAGCCATGGCCGAGGCCGGCGTCTTCGAGCGCCACCCGATCCGGCTCCTCGGCACGCCGCTCGAGGCCATCCGGATGGCCGAGGACCGCGAGGCGTTCCGCGACCTGCTCGACCGGCTCGGCCAGCCGTATGCGGCCAGCCATATCGTCGAGGGCGCGACGGCCGAGGCCCGGACCGCCTCGGCCGACGAGGCGCTCGCGACGATCGGCCTGCCGGCGATCGTCCGCCCGGCGTTCACCCTCGGTGGCACCGGCGGCGGCATCGTCGAGACGGAGCCGGCCTACCGTGAGCGGATCCGGGCCGGGCTGCGGGCCAGCCCGATCGGCCAGGTCATGGTCGAGAAGTGCCTCGTCGGCTGGCAGGAGATCGAGTACGAGGTGATGCGCGACGCCGAGGACACGTGCATCGCCGTGTGCTCGATGGAGAACGTCGACCCGCTCGGGGTCCACACCGGCGACTCGATCGTCGTCGCCCCGGTCCAGACGCTGCCGGACCCGGTCCATCAGCGGCTGCGCAGTGCTGCCCTGGCGATCATCCGGGCGCTCGGCGTCGAGGGCGGCTGCAATGTCCAGTTCGCGCTGTCGCCGGACTCGACCGACTACGCCGTGATCGAGGTCAACCCGCGGGTCTCGCGCTCGTCGGCCCTGGCGAGCAAGGCGACGGGCTACCCGATCGCCCGGGTGGCCGCCCAGATCGCGATCGGCCGAACGCTCGCCGAGATCCCGAACGTCGTGACCGGCACGACCGTCGCTGCCTTCGAACCGGCTCTGGATTACGTCGTCGTCAAGCTGCCGCGCTTCCCGTTCGACAAGTTCCCGGGCGCAGACCGGAGCCTGGGCAGCCAGATGAAGGCGACCGGCGAGGTCATGGCGATCGATCGAACATTCGGCTCGGCCCTCAACAAGGCACTCCGCGGGCTCGAGCAGGCCGGTGCCGGGCCGCTGGCCGAGGATCCGAGCTGGACGCCGAGCTTCGATTACCTCGGTGGCGTCTACGGCGTGGGCGCGGAGGGCGGGCCGCGCGACGATGACGAGCCCATCACCTGGATCGACGAGACCGGCCAGGCCTGCGAATCGACTCGCCACGCCCAGCGGACTGCCGCCCCGATCGTTCTCCGCCGGTTCCTCGCCCCCTCCGATAGCCGCCTGTGGCGCCTTCTCGGCCTGCTCCGTCGCGGCGTGCCAGAGGCGACGATCCAGGAGGCGACCGGGATCGCACCGTGGTTCCTCGCTGAGATGAGCCGGAGCGTCGGCCTCGAGCTCGAGGTTCGCTCGTTCCGTGGCCGTCTCGCCGATCCGGCAGATGCCGCGGCCGCGACCCTCCTTGCCACGGTCAAGCGGGCAGGCTTCGGCGATCGTGAGCTGGCGGTCATGGCCGGCGTCGACGAGACGGCGCTTCGCGATGCCCGACGGACGCTCGGCCTGCGCCCCGGCTACGCGATGGTCGACACCTGCGCCGCGGAGTTCGCGGCCGAGACCCCGTATTTCTATTCAACGTATGCAGCCGCCGGTGCAGAGCCGGAGGCGCCTCCGGTCCACCGGCCGGCGGCCCTCGTGATCGGGAGCGGCCCGGTCCGGATCGGGCAGGGGATCGAGTTCGACTACTGCGCCGTGCAGGCGGCCGACACGCTGCGCCAGGCGGGCTGGTCCGCAGTCATGATCAACTCGAATCCGGAGACGGTCTCGACCGACTTCGACGCGAGCACGCGGCTGTACTTCGAGCCACTCGATCCGGAGAGCGTCCGCAGCGTGATCGAGGCCGAGACCGGGGTGGGCGATGGCCTCCTTCCCGCCGTGGTCGCCTATGGCGGCCAGACCCCGCTCAACCTCGCTGCGCCGCTAGCGGCGACCGGCATCCCGCTGCTCGGCAGCGACCTCGAGACGATCGACCAGGCCGAGGAGCGGACCCGCTTCTCGGCGCTCCTCGACCGGCTCGGCATCCCCCAGCCCGAGGGCGGGATGGCCCACAGCATCGAGGAGGCGTTGACCCTTGCCGAGCGGATCGGCTATCCGGTCATCGTCCGGCCGTCGTTCGTCATCGGCGGCCTGGCGATCGACTTCTGCTACTCACCGGAGGACCTCGTTCGACAGCTGGCCGCGGCGACCGTCGTCGATCCGGATCGGCCGGTCCGGATCGACCGCTATCTCGAGGGTGTCGAGGTCGACGTCGACGCGGTCTGCGACGGCGAGCGGGTCCTGATCCCGGGTCTGCTCGAACACGTCGAGCGGGCAGGGGTCCACAGCGGCGACTCGGTTGGCGTCTTCCCGCCGGGCACCGTGAGCGCCGGCGACCAGGACCTGATCGTGGCCACGATGGAGCGGATCGTGCTGGCCCTCGGGGTCCGCGGCCTGTGCAACGCCCAGTTCATCGTCCGTGACGATGGGGTCTACCTGATCGAGGTCAACCCGCGCGCCTCCCGGACCGTGCCGTTCATGTCGAAGGTGACCGGTGTCCCGATGGTCGAGCTGGCCGTCCGAATCTCGCTCGGCGAGATGCTCGCGGACCTCGGCTGGCCGAACGGTCTCCTGCCGCCGCCGCCGTTCGTGGCGGTCAAGGCGCCGGCCTTCTCGACTGCGAAGCTGCGCGGGGTCGATCCATCGGTCGGGCCCGGGATGCAGTCGACCGGCGAGGTGATCGGGATCAGCGAGGACCCCCGGGTGGCGCTGGCGAAGGCTCTCACCGGCGCGTCGCTCGTGCCGCCGCGGCGGCGCGGTGCGGCGGGCTCCGCCGAGGATGCTCCGCTGGCCCTCCTGTCGATCGCGGATCGGGACAAGGCCGAGCTGCCACGTCTCGCGGCGGCCCTCATCACCGCAGGCTACCGCCTGGCCGCGACCGGCGGCACCCGCAACGTCCTCGAGTCCCTGGGGATGGAGGTCCGGCCGGTGTCGAAGCTCGGAGCCGGCCCCGACGCGCCGGCGGGCGAGGTCCCGATCCTCGAGCTGATCGCGTCGGGCGAGGTCCGTCTCGTCGTCAACACCCCGACGCCGCGATCGGGCGCGGTCCGTGACGCCGCCGACATCCGGCTCGCGGCGACCGCCGAGGGGATCCTCTGCCTGACCGCCATCGAGACGGCGGTGGCGGCGGCCGAGGCGCTTGACCCGTCGATTGCGGACCGGATCTCGGAAGTCCGCTCGCTCGGCGAGTGGGTCCCGAACCCGGGCAGGCCGCGGGCGATCGAGGACGCGGTCCCCGCGTGAATCAGCCCGACCATCGTCGATTCGAGCTCGTGATCTTCGATTGCGACGGGATCCTCGTCGACAGCGAGCGTCTGTCCATCGATCTCGACACCAGGCTCCTCAACGAGCTCGGCTGGCCGCTGTCGAAGGCCGAGATCGTCGAGCGGTTCGTCGGCCGGACCGAGGCCGCGATGAAGGCCGAGATCGAGGCCCACCTCGGGCGCGACGTCAGCACGGAGTGGAACGCCTTCACGAAGCACTACACCCGGGCCTTCGCCGACCTCGAGCCCGTTGCCGGGGTCGCCGGTGCGATCGACGCGATCCAGGCTGCCGGGTTCGCGACCTGCGTCGCGTCGAGTGGCGACCACGCGAAGATCCGCCGGAACCTGGCGAGGACGGGCCTTCTCGAGCGGTTCGGTGAGCGGATCTTCAGTGGCGACGACGTCGTCCACGGCAAGCCCGCGCCGGACCTGTTTCTCCATGCCGCGGCGACGATGGGTGTTGATCCCGGGCGCTGTGCCGTCGTCGAGGACTCACGGGCCGGCGTCGCCGCGGCCCGGGCCGCCGCAATGATGGTGTTCGCGTTCGCCGGCAGCGTGACACCGGCGTCCCAGCTGGAGGGCTCCGGGACGACCGTCTTCGAGGCCATGGCGCAACTGGCGGGCCTCGTCGCCGCCGGTTGATGTCGGCCGGTCGCGAGCGTCCTCAGCCGGTCGCGACCGAGGCGACCTCTCCGGCCGCCGCGGCCGGTGCCGAGGTGTCGACGACGAGCGCCTGACCGAGTGACCACAGGGTCAGCGTCGTGAGCGCGACCATGATCACGGCCAGCGGCACCTCGCGCCGACGGTGACCGGTGGCCCCCCGGATCGCGCCCGATTCGCGCGCCGAGACGACGTGCCCCGCCCACGCGCCGAGCATGTGGCCTCCGACGACTGCGGCCAACTGGACCGTCCAGACGAGCCCGGGCGCAAGGAACCCGGAGGTCGGCTCGTAGAAGGCCCAGCCGAAGTTGCCGATGTCCCAGCCCTGCTGGAGCGGGTCGGCGACCGCGACGATGATCCGCTGGCCGTCGATCAGGAGGTAGGTGAAATAGTGGGCAACGAGATAGCCGGCGGCGATCGGCAGCAGCCCGGCCGCTGTCGCCGGCAGCCCGACGAGGCGTGACACGATCAGCGCGGCGAGCACGAGCAGGCCGAGGAACCCGGCCAGCTCGAGGGTCTTTGGCGGAACGCCCGGCGCCCCGAACACGTCGAACCAGGGCTTTGTCTGCGACAGCCCATCGAACAGGATCGATGCGGTGCCGACACCGACGAGGATGAGGTCCTCGAGCCGCCATCCGGGCAGCAGCAGTCCCGACGCGAACGGGCGCCGGGCGACGCGACCCTGTTCCGGATCCCCGACAAGCGCCAGCGGGGCGAGCCGCCCGAGCAGCCCGAACCAGACGCTGAAGGTCTCGCCGTTCGCGCGCCACGCATCGCGACCGAACTGGGCCATCATCGCCAGGGTGAAGGCGGTGTAGCCGATCAGGACGATGAACAGCGATCGCGATCCGCCGCCGTTCCCGACGAGCTCGAGCCAGACGAAGAACAGCAACCCGACGACCGCCGGCCAGCGCCCCAGGTTGCGCGGGTACGGCGCGATCGCCCAGCCCTGGATCCCGACGCGGCGGGCCAGGGCAGCGCCCAGATCGTGGATCGTCGTGAACGGGTCGAGCCAGTGCCAGACCGGCCCGACGAAGGCGGACAGCATCGCCATCCCCACCCAGCCGTAGACCCAGATGAAGAGGCTCGTCACGTCGCCGGTCCCCGTCCCGCCGGCGATCCCCTGGGCGACGATCCAGACCCAGCCGATCAGGCCGATCGCCCGGAGCAGGAAGCGGAGTGCCAGTGGCGGCACGTTGCCGGGAGTGCTGATCGGCGGATCGGCTCGGACGTCCGCGATCAGCAGGAACGCGAACGACAGGCCGACCGCGATCGCGGCCCCGGCGAGGTAGACCACCAGCGGCAGCCGGCTCTGGTAGGTGTTCGAGAGGCTGTGGGCAAGGGCAATGGCCGGACCGGCCGCGGCCAGCCCGACCACGACCGGGGCGACGGCGACGAACGAGCGGAGGCGGACCCTCGATGGATGCATATCAGTGCGCCCGGCCGCGGCCACGGCGGAGCCAGGCTCCCAGTCCGACAAGCGCGACCAGCGCCACCACGACCGGGATGACGACGTCGCCCGTCGAGGCGATGGGGGTCGTGGGCGCCGCCGAGGGGGATGGCAGGATCGCCGCGCCCGTCGGCTGCGACGACGGGGCTGCCACGACGGTGAAGGTCGTCATGCCGCGGTCCTGCTCATTGTCGTCGGCCGAGAAGCTCGTCCAGCGCGTCGTGTACGTTCCCGGCGCAAGCGGCGTCGCGATCGGGAGCCGCATCGTGGTCCGGTCGGCATCGACCGTGCTGCCCTGGGCGATGACCGTGCCACCGCCATCCACGAGCAGGATCGAGCTCTTCGCCGGATCGAGGTGCTGGGTGAACGTCATGTCGATCTCGGCGGGCGGGCCCTCTACGGTCGCCGTGTCGGCTGGCGTCACGGTGGCGAGCTCGGCGTGGGCGACGGCGGTCGCGGGAACGAGCAACGAGCCGGCAAGGAGCGCCAGCGCGACGAACGAGCGGATGTGGCGTGGCAATCTGGCGTCGGGATCGGTGCTCGCGCCGGAGCTCGGGAACGGGATGAACATTCGTGGGGGGTCCTCGCACGTGCCCGGGAGCCGGGCCCAAATCCGGCGGCGCGCGGCGGCGCCGTGGTGGTCAGGGTCGGGCCGCGAACGGCGGGGCTCGGCCGGCGTCGAGCCGATCGACCATCCAGCGTCGCGGCGCGAGGTCGCCGATCGCGCGCCGGTGGTGAGTGATGCGCGCCGCCCGCACGATCCGCCGGCGGAGCCTCGCAGCCTCACGGATCCGTTCGCCAAGCGTGGCGATCCGCCAGCGAACGAGCGCGCCGAGCGTCGCAAGAACGAGCGTGACGATCGCCAGCGCCGGGACAACCAGGAGGGTCGTCGGGCCGATCAGGACGTCGATGCCGGGCAGGCGTCCATGCGCGGCGACCTGCTCGACGTTCTCCTGGAGAGCGAACAACACGACGACTGCGGGCAGCAGGCGCCGCCAGATCGCGAGGACCTCGCCCCGGACCGAGGCCTGCGGATCAGTGGTCGACGGCCGCTCGACGGACTGGATGGCCGCCGCCGCGGCCCCGAGCCGGGCAAGGAGGCCGATGCTCCGGAGCAGCAGACCCACTGCCGCGATGACGATCAGTGCGCAACCCTGAAGCCACCACCCATCGTGGCCGTTCGCCGACATCGCTTCGGCGAATCGCTGGCCCGATCCCGCCTCACCTGCGTAGACGATCGTGTGCCCGAGCACGAGGGCGAGGAGCGCCAGCACCGCGAAGCGGACCCGGGCCGCCCAGCGGGCGTGGCCTGGAGCGATCGTGAGCACCATCGCCGTCGATGGTAACGCGGGCGAACGCGTGACCGGCGCCGGGGGCCCCCGACTGAGGCCCGGGAGTCGACGCGCCGCCGCCATTGCGTGTAGCCGCATAGCGATGGCGGGTGGCCTGCGGATGCCCAACGATTGCCGGCCCACCCGCGCGGCGGATATTCGGCTATTTGCATTGCCGGGGCGAAATCAGCGCCGCACGGTGCGACGACCACTCGGCCGCCTGGCCCCCGCGGCGCCGCCGGTATTCGGCTATTTGCATTGCCGGGGCGAAATCAGCGCCGCACGGTGCGACGACCACCCCCGGCCGCCCGGCCCCGACCCCTGCCGCGCCGCAGGCCCGGTATTCGGCTACACGCAACGCCAGGGGGAGTGCCTGCCCAACCGCGAGACGGACGCTGGAGCCGGCCCAACGGCAGAGAAACGATGCGGCTACAGCGGGAGAGCCGTCCGGGCCCGCCGCCGGGCGATGTCAGGCGGCCTTCGGCAGCCGGTCCTCGCCGTCGTTGGACCCTTCGGCCGAGGCAATTTCAGCCGGGATCGCGCGAGAGGCCCGGCGGGACGAGGCCTGCCCACCCGCGACGGCCTCGCCGACAGCGACGAGCCAGCGGCCAAGCCGAACCCGCGTCGGCGCCGGGTCGGCGCGACGATCCACGGCGTTCGTCCGCCCGGCCAGATGGTCGCGGCGATGGTCACGCTCGCGCTCTGCCCGGAGGGCCGCGCCGTCCCGGAAGATGGCGTCGCGGCGATCCGCGACGAGGATGGCCTGAAGGTCGGTCATGCCGGGCATCACAGTTGGTCCCTCGGATTCCATGTCGTTCTTGTATCTCTCATGTTCGATGGTCATCTAACTCGATGGCCGAAAAATGGACCGCGGACCGAGCCGCGGCCGGAATGCTCCGTCCGTCGCGGGCTAGCCCACGAGGAACGACTTGATCTCTGAAGATGCGTCGTCGAGGCGGTTGCGCCGGAGGGTGTAGTACATCACGCTCCCGGACTCGGTGATCGTCACGAGCCCGGCCGACCGAAGCTGGGCGAGGTGGTGCTTGATCGTCGGCTTGGACAGATCGAGCTCGTGGGCGATCTCGGTCAGGTACAGATCGCGCGACGCGAGCAGCTTCAGGATTCGCAGCCGGGTCTCGTCGCCGAGGGCCCGATGGAGCCGGACCAGCGAGAGCGGCGGCGTGAGCGCGTCCGACGGGCCGAGGGCGCTGTCAGCGACCGGGTAGCCGAAGAACCGCCAGTCGCGAGCCGACATCAGGAAGTTGTACGGCCGCGAGAAGTACGACGGTCCGAGGATCACCCGGGCGATCCCGGGCTCCGGCAGGTAGCGGACGCCGCCTGTCGTGGTCTCGATCAGGTCGGCCGGCGCCAGTCGCTCGCGATCGTGGGCACGATCCTCGTAGTCCCTCTCCAGGATGCCCCGGATCCGGGTCTCGATCGCGGCGAAGTGAACCTGCCACGCGCGGAGGACGAGGAGGATCTTCTCCTTGGCCGCGGCCGGATCGCGCAACAGGTCGATCCGAGCCTCCCGATTCCAGTCCGGCAGCTTCTCTGCCAGCGACGGCAGGACGCTCCTGTCGCCTTCGATCGCCCGATGGATCAGGCTCACCAGGTCGGCATCGTGACCGTCCTCGGAGAACAGGGCGCCGACGAGGCGCACCGCCTCGGTCGCCTCGACCAGGGCCACCACGTCGGCCGAGGTCCGGACGTCGGGTTCGTCGACCAGCAGGACGCCGGCGTGGATCGCGAGCTCGCTCTCGAACATCGACGCGATCGCCTCGCGGACGTCCGATGGCAGGGCCTTGCGCGTGTCGACCAGCCAGGAGCGGTCCACGGCGGGCAGGTCAGCGGTCGACCCGGCGTCCCCGGACAAGGAAAAGATGAAGTCGTAGGCAGGGCGGACGTCCCAGTCGATCCGGTACGACGCGCCGGCTCGGGTCAGATCGCGAACGATCGCCCGGGGCGGCGTGTCCATCGGTCGGCCCAAGGGGCGCCTGGTCGCCGGTCGTGCTGCCATCGGTTTGTCACTACTCCTAACTCGTGTTAGATGGAAATCTAACGGCCTTCTCCGGCCGCTGTCAATAGGCCGGAAATCGCCGGGTCGGCGCGTCCGGCCCACATCGGCGCGTCCGGCCTACAATCGAGGACCCGCTGCGAGGAGCCGTTCCGACCCATGCCCGACCAACCAACCGTGCCGTTCACCGACGAGCGCCTAGCCAATGGCCTCCGTCTGATCATCGCCGTCGACCGGCTCGCCCCGGTCGTGGCGGTGAACCTCTGGTACGACGTCGGCTCGAAGCACGAGGTGGAGGGCAAGACCGGTTTCGCCCATCTCTTCGAGCACGTGATGTTCCAGGGTTCGCGGGATGTCGGCAAGGCCGAGCACATGTCCATCGTCCAGGGGGCCGGCGGGACGATGAACGGCAGCACCTGGCTCGACCGGACGAACTACTACGAGACGCTGCCGTCGCACCAGGCCGAGCTCGCCCTGTGGCTCGAGGCGAACCGGATGGGGACCCTTCTCGACGCCCTCAACCAGGAGAATCTCGACAACCAGCGCGAGGTCGTGAAGAACGAGAAGCGCTGGTCGTACGACAACCGTCCGTACGGCTCGGTCTACGAGAAGATCCAGGGCCACATCTTCCCACCCGGGCATCCGTACCACCACGTGACGATCGGCTCGATGGAGGACCTCGACGCGGCGTCCGTCGAGGATGTCAGTGCCTTCTTCCGGACGTATTACGCCCCCAACAACGCCGTTCTGTCGGTCGTCGGCGACGTCGAGCCCGGCGAGATCCGGGCCTGGACCGAACGCTACTTCGGGGGCATCCCGGCCAACCCCGACATCCCCAAGCTCGGCGACCTCTCCCTGCCGCCGACGCTGGGCGGCGAGATCCGGGAGACGGTCTACGACCAGGTTCCCCTGCCGCGGGTCCACGTCGGCTATCGGGCGCCGGCGTTCGGCGACCCGCGCCTCGACGCGCTCGACATCGCCGCCCAGGTCCTCGCCGGGGGCAAGGGCTCGCGGCTCCATCGTCGGCTGGTCCGCGACGAGCGGATCGCGCAGGACATCGTCCTGGCTCCCCTCGGCTTCGTCGGCGGCGCGTCGATGGTCATCGGCTGGGCCACAGTCCGACCGGGCATCCCCGTCGAGCGCGTCGAGAACGCCTTCCACGAGGAGCTCGAGCGGCTCGGTCGCGAGCTCGTCAGCGACGACGAGCTGGCCCGCGCCCGAGCCCTGATCGAGACCGAGGAGCTCGGTGGTCTGTCGCGGGTCGAGGAACGGGCCGATCGCCTGTCGATGTACGCCACGCTCTTCGACGATCCAGACCTGATCAACCAGATGCTGCCGCGCTACCTTGCGGTGACCGCCGAGCAGATCCGGGACGCCGCCGCGGAAACGTTCCGGGCCGACAACCGGGTCGTCGTGACCTACCTGCCGGCTCTGCCGCCCGCCGACACGGCAACAAGCGAGGCCGACCCGACGGGCCAGGCAGCCGACACGGGGTCCGGGGCCGAGGATGACGCCGCGGACGAGGAGGTTGCGGCATGACCGAATCGACCGTCCGGGTCGTGGCCGAGCGCCCGACGCCCGGCACCCCGCGGACCTATGAGTTTCCGACCATCGAGCGTTCCCGGCTTGCCAACGGCCTGTCTCTCGCGCTCATCCAGATGCCGGGCCGGCCGCTCATCAGCGCCTCGCTGGTCCTGCGCAACGGAGCGGCCGATGAGCCCGACGGCGAGGGCGGGGCAACGGTCCTCGCCGCCCGGGCGCTGACCGAGGGCACCGAGCGATACGACGCGGTCGCCCTGGTCGAGGCCGGCGAGCGGCTCGGCGCAAGCCTCCACGCCGAGGCCGGGTGGGACGCGATGTCGATTGGCATCGACGTGCCCGCGGCCCGCTTCGAGCCGGCCCTCGAGCTCCTTGCCGAGGTGGCCCTTCACCCGACCTTTCCGGAAGCCGAGGTCGAGCGCCTCCGCGACGAGCGTCTCAATGACCTGCTCCAGGCCGAGGCCGACCCGCGCCGCCGCGCCGAGGAAGCGTTCGTCGCGACGATCTACAGCGGCGGTTCGCCGTACCGCCGGCCGTCCGGGGGGCTGAAGCCCACGGTCGAGCAGCTCGATGCCGCGCGGCTCCGGGCGGCCTATCACCGGGGGCTCGACCCCGCGCGGTCCACCCTGATCGTCGGCGGCGACCTGGCCGGGATCGACGTCGCGGCGATCGCGGATCGACTGCTCGGCGGCTGGGGAGCGGGCTACGGAGCGGGCCCGACCGGCTCGATCGTGGCCGAGAGCGCCGTGCGCGGCCGGTTCGTCAAGGTCGTCCACCGTCCGGGCTCGGTCCAGACCGAGATCCGGATCGGTCACGTCGGATTGGCCCGACGGATCCCGGACTTCCACGCCCTGTCCGTCATGAGCGCGATCCTCGGCGGCCTCTTCAACTCGCGGCTGAATGCCAAGCTCCGCGAGGAGAAGGGCTATACCTACGGCGCGGGGGCCGGTTTCGATCTCCGCCGGGCCGCCGGCCCGTTCGCCGCCCGGGCTGCGGTCAACACCGAGGTCACGGTGCCCGCCATCAGCGACATGCTGGCCGAGCTCGAGCGCATCCGCAGTACCCCTGTCGAGCCGGCCGAGCTCAAGGCAGCCCGGGATTACCTCGTCGGCGTGTTCCCGCTCCGGTTCGAGACACCCGGACCCGTGGTCGGCGCGCTGGCCGGCCTCGCGGTCCACGACCTGGCCGACGACGAGCTGACGCGCTACCGGCCGGCGATCGAAGCGGTCACGATCGAGGCGGTTCTGGCCGCCGCCGGGCACATTCGGACGGATCAGGCGGCCATCGTCCTGGTCGGCGACGCGGATGCCTTCGGCGTCGAGCTCGAGGCTGCGGGCTTCGGCCCGGTGAACATCGAACGCGACGCGAATCCGATGGACGATGGGCGAGCGACCGACGTCCAGGCAGATCTCCAGCCGATCGACGCCGGGCCGGGCGGGCCGACGGAGGGCTCTGATGATCCGGAGCCAGGCGCCGACGTGGCGGAGGCCGCCGCCGACTGACGCCCGCCCGGTTCCGACAGCACGGCCGGACGCGACGACCACGGGCCGCCGCCCGGGGGCCGGCCTGAAACCTTTCGCCCGGCCGATGTCTCAGGCTGGCAGAAGAGATCGGCGCCCACGGCCGATCCGCTGTCTCGGGAGATCGGCCCAACATGGATGTCAAGAACCGCCTCGTCCGCAGTCTTGCGGCATCGGGCGTCGCGCTCTTCCTCGTGGCTGGCGCCGTGCTCGGCGCGAACGCGATCGCGAGCGCTCCGGCCCGGCCTGTCGACGCCGCACTGACGACGAGCGACCAGTCCGCCGAGCCGAGCGAGAGCGCGTCCGTTGAGTCGGCCGCGCCGACCGAGCCCGCCGAGTCCGCCGAGCCGAGCGAGACCCCCGATGCCAGCGGCACCGACGCGACGCAGCAGGATCAGCAGGGTCAGCACGAGACGGCCGAGCCGACGGAGACCAGCGGCCACGACGGCACCCAGAACCAGGACCAGAACGACAACAGCAACGAGACGGCCGAGCCCAAGGACACCGCCGAGCCCAAGGACACCGCCGAGCCGACCGAGACCGCCGACGACCAGGGCGGCGACTCAGGAACCGGCTCGAACGGCTCCGGCTCGAACGGCTCCGGCTCCGGCTCGACTTCGGGGTCCGGTGACTCCGGCCACGACGGCAGCGGCCACGACGGCAGCGGCAACGACTGAAGTCCTGACACGTCGAAGCAGAGCACCCCCGCCCGGAACGATGGACCATGGACGCAACGTTCAGCCGCCGTCCAGTCCAGCGCCGTTCCCCGGGGGTGCCCTCACGTCCGACCCCGTCGATCCAGTTGCGTCCACAGGTGAGAGCTCGCGCCGACTCGATGAGCGAGCCGCGGTTGACGCCGTCCTCGCCGGCGACCGCGACGCGTTCCGCTTCCTCGTCGATCGAGAGTCGGCCGGCGTCATCCGCGCGTGCCATCGCGTCCTCGGCGACGTCCATGAGGCCGAGGATGCGGCTCAGGAGGCCTTCGTGATCGCGTTTCGGAGCCTTGCGGGCTGGCGGGCAGATGGGCCCTTCGGCGCATGGCTGACCCGGATCGCCGTCCGGATTGCCTTGCGGCGAGCACAGAAGCGACGCGACGTCGCCTGGATCGACCCGACAAATCCAGACCGACCCCTGGACCTGCCCGGCGGTGTCGATCCCGCGTCGAGCTCGCTCCGGGCCGAGCGCGCCGCAGACCTCCGGGCCGCCGTCGCCCGGCTCGACGAGCCCTATCGCGAGACGATCGCCTTGCGCTTCTTCGGTGATCTCAGCCTGGACGAGATCGCGACCCAGACAGGCCGGCCGCTGGGCACGGTCAAGACCCACCTCCATCGCGGCCTGATCCGGCTGCGCGGCGTCGTCGACGCGGGTGCCCTGTGACCGGCGAGCTGCCCCTCCACCAATCGGATGAGGAGCGTCTCGGGGCCACGATGGCCCGGGATCTGGAGTCGATGACGATGACGAGCGCGATCCAGCCGAGCGAGGGTTTCGCCGATCGGGTCATGCTCGCGATCGCCGCCGAGCCGCTGCCCCAGCCGGTTCGGGCGTTCGGCATCGCATTCTTCGGGGGCCACCTTCGCGCCGCCGGTTCAGCGATCGGAGACGCCTGGCGGGTCGTCTCGAGCGGGCCAGCGCCGCTGGTCGTTCGCGCCCAGGCGCTCGCCCTCGTCCTCGTGGTCCTGCTCGGCTCGCTGACGCTGGTGGGCGGGGCGACCGTTGGCGGGTTCAACCTGCTGGCGGGGCCCGGCACGCCGCCTGCGTCCGGTCCACCCCCGAGCCTGCTTCGGCCGTCGCCCTCGCAGGAGCCCAGCGTCATCCAGACGCCCAGTCAGACCCCGGAACAGAGCAATGAGCCCTCGGACGGTCCCGACGCGAGCGACACGTCGGAGCCCCAGGAGACCAACCACGAGACGGCGCGACCGCGGACGGCGACCCCGACCGAGACCAACCACGATGGCGGGGGCGGTGGCTCAGGCGGCGGCGACTCGGGCGCCGGGAGTGGCGACTCGGGCTCCGGCGGCGGCGATCACACGCCGAGCCCGTCCCAGACCGAGGATCCCAGCAGCGACAGCTAGTCGGGGCGCGCCGTCGTCCGAAACCGTTCCGGCTGGGCATCTGGCGAACGAGAGCAAGGCTGATAGGCTCTCGCCGTGATCGTCGTCGTCGGGAGTCCAATCGCGGAGCAGGTCGCGGGTGCGATCGGCGCGGGTGGGCTGGGGGCACGGGTCGCCCGCGCGGCGGCAGCATCCGGCGCCGCGGTCCAGATCGTGGGCCGGGTCGGCGAGGATGCGGCGGGCGATCAGGTGCTGCTGTCGCTGGCGGCGAGCGGAGTCGGACACGTCGCCGTCCTGCGAGAATCCGGGCAGCTGACGCCGGCTGCCAGCACGGCGCCCAGCGAACCGCTGAGCCCGGACGGTCCGACGCTGGCCGACACCCTCCTCGAGGCGGGCGACGATCCGGACTCGACGGCGCCGTCGGAGGAGACCGCCGGCCTGTCCGTCGACGCGGCCGATCTGGAGCTTGCCCTGCGCTACGTTCCGGACTACCGCGTGCTGGTCCTCGCCGCAGACCTCGACCCTCGAGCCACGGAGACGGTCGTGGCCGCGGCCGAATGGTCCGGCGCGGCACTCATCGCTCTCGTCTCGGAGAGTGCCCCCACGAACGCCTTCCCCGAGCCGACGACGGTGGTCATCCGTCCCGCTGCCGACCCGGACGGGTCGTTCGCCGCGATGGTTGCGGCGTATGCGGCGTCGATCGATCGGGGGGCTGATCCGGCGGACGCGTTCGCCGCGGCGCAGCGAGCGGGTGGTTGGGCGGTCGTCGCCGACTGATCGGCCGGAGCCCCGGCCTGGCGCCTCGGGTCAGTCGAACAGGCCCGGGCTGCTCACTGCGGCGGCCGGCAACGCATCGAGGGCCACCTCGGCGAAGAGTTCCGGTCCGTCGTTCCGGACGTTGTTCACGAGGGGGCTGACCGGCCAGATCCTGAGTTCGACCTCGTCGCTCGGCTCGAACAGCCCCTGCAACTCGGCCGGGTCCGCCAGAGCCGGATCCAGCCAGACCGACCAGAGGTTCTCCGGCACGATCACCGGCATCCGGTCGTGGAGGCCCATCATCTGCTCGTTCGGTCGGCTCGTGATGATCGTGAACGTCCGGACGACCCGATCCGCGGCCGGATCGCGCCAGCCGGACCACAGACCGGCCAGGGCGAGCGGCCGCCCGTCCTCGCGGGCGATCGCGAACGGCTGCCGCCGCGCGCCCTCGCGGTGCCACTCGTAGAAGCCGTCGACCGGGACGAGGCAGCGCTTGCGCCGAAAGGCGTCGCGGAAGGCCGGGCTCGAGGTGAGCGTCTCCGCCCGGGCATTGAACATCCGCGAGCCGACCTTCGCGGCGTCCGCCCAGTGCGGGATGAGGCCCCAGCGATAGGCGGTGACGGCGCGGTGCTCCTCACGCTGGACCACGACCAGCGCATCATCGGTCGGGGCCACGTTGAAGCGCGGCCCCGGATCGTCGGCGAGCGGCTCCGCGGCAAAGATCTCGGCGAGCTCCGACGCGGGGCGCTGCTGGCTGAATCGACCGCACATTCCGGCAAGTCTAGTGGCCGGTCCTGTATCGTCGGCCGTGATGGATCAGCCACCCGACGCCCTTCCGCCGGTCGACCGGACGGTGACCGGGCCATTGAGTCGCGAGGCCGCCGGCCGGCTCCTCGACCAGGCCGCGGCCCACATCGAGAGCGGCGACTTCCGGGAGGCCTTCGCGAGCTACCAGAGGGTGGTCGGCTTCGACGATCCCGAGGTCACGGCTGCGGCCCTGCTCGGGATGGCCCAGGCGGCTTATCGGCTCGATGACGAGGGGTTCGCGGTCCGGACCTGGGAGCGCGTCCTCGAGCTGCCCGAGACGACGTCGACGTACCACGCCTGGCGCAACGTCGCGGCGGCCCGCGTCCGCGAGGGCGATCTGAACGGGGCGATCGCCGCCTACCGCGAGGCCGACCGCCGGGCGCCCGCGGATGACAAGCCCGAGATTGCGAACCGCCTCGGCTGGCTCGCCAAGGAGACCGGCAACGTCCGGGCGTCGCGGCGATATTTCGCGCGGGGCCGGGGAAGCTTCCTGCCGGTCATGAGCTATGCCCTCATCGGCGTCACGGTGGCGGTGTCCCTGGCGGCGATCCTCGCCGCGGACGGCGCGAACATCTACAGCGCGCTCGAGCTCGACAAGCCGGCGATCGCCGCGGGGCAGATCTGGCGACTGTGGACCGTGACCCTCCTCCACGATCCAACGAACCTGCTCCACCTGCTCTTCAACATGTACGCCCTGTTTCTGGCGGGGCCGATCGTCGAGCGCCTGTACGGATCGACCCTGACCCTCACCTTCTACCTCGTCTGCGCCCTGGGCGGGTCGCTCGGCAGCTTCGGGTTCGGAAGCGCGGCCCCGTCCGTCGGTGCGTCCGGCGCGATCTTCGGCTTCCTCGGGATCCTCCTGATCGCGACCCGGACCCATCAGCCGGCCCTGGATCGGGCGTCGCGGAACTTCATCGCCCAGCTCGGGACGATCCTCCTGATCAACATCGTCCTCGGGATCGCGGCATCGGGCTACATCGACAACTTCGCCCACGCCGGCGGGTTCATCACCGGAGCGTTGATCGGCGTGGCCTTCGTGCCGGGCCGCGTGGCGACAGTCCGTTCGATGTGGCAGGCCGGATCCACCGGCCAGGTGGCGAGCGGCTTCCTTGGCAGCCTGGCCGGACGAGTCGTGGCGATCCTGATCCTGGTCGCGGCGATGGGGATCGCCGCCGCGTCGGGGTTGAGCCGTTGGAGTTGAGCCGCTTGGGCTGAGCCGTGGCGGTCAGCGACCGGGCGGGGCCGGCTCCGGGTTCTCGGGCTCGGGTGGCTGGATCGGCAGGACGACGCTCACCCGGGCGCCGCGCGGGCTGAGGTTCTCCGCGAACGCGACGCCGCCGTGGGCGAGGGCCAGCTCGCGGACGATCGAGAGGCCGAGGCCGCTGCCGCTTCCCGCCCGGGAGGGGTCGCCGCGGTAAAAGCGCTCGAACGCCTGGATCGTGCCGCCAGGCCCGAAGCCCGGTCCGTCGTCGACGACCGAGAACGCGACCGCGGGCCCGTCGACCCCGGCAACCCCGTCGACGGCCCGGATCTCGAGCCGGATCGTGCCGCCCGGGACCACCGCGGCCAGCGCGTTGTCGACGAGGTTGCCGAGGATCCGGTCCAGCGCGATTCGATCGGCGGCGAGGGCAAGAGGGCCGCCGCCGGCCGCGGTTGACGCCACCGCCGGATCGGCGCCGAGGGTGACCCCGGCCGACCGGGCCGCGGCCGCGAACCGCTCGGCGGTCGCGGCGACCACCTGACCGGCGTCGATCGGCTCGAGCCGTGGTGCGTCCGTGCCGGCTCGCAGCCGATCGATCGCCCCGAGCTCGCCGATGAGCCGCTCCAGGCGCGATGCCTCTTCGGCAATGGCCGCCGCGGCCCGATCCGCGGCAGGACCCGTGGCCGTGCCGTCGGCGAGCGCCGCCGCGTAGCCGGCGATCACGGTCAGCGGCGTTCGCAGATCGTGGCGCAGGTCGGCAAGGAGCTCTCTTTCCCGCTCCCGGGACCGGGCCAGCTCCTCGGCCAGGCGGTTCACCCGGGCCGTGGCATCGCGGACCTCGCGCGGCCCGGCGAGCGGGAGTGGCGGTCCGATCCGGGCTCCGGGCACGACCAGCTCGCTCGTTCGCGCGGCGAGGCGGGCCAACGGCCGGGCCACCGACCGGGACAGGACGAAGGCAAGGGGCGCCCCGACGGCGAGGCTGACCAGAATCACGATCGGCAGGGTCCGCCCCACGTCCCGGAGCGCATCGCCGCCAGCATGGTCGACCGTCGAGAGCAGGATCGCCCGCGACCCGGCGACGTTGGGGCCGCGCAGGACGAGCGCCGCATAGTCATGGATCGCTCCGTCGGTGAACCGGGTTGAGCCGGTCTGGGTGTCGCCGATCCGGGTCGTCGCCGGGATCGGGATCAGCTGCTCGGGCGATGGATCGGACGGCCCGACGTCGACGACCGAACCGTCCGCGGCCAGGAGGTGGACGGTGACGATGTCGCTGCTGACGTCGTTGCGGATCTGGGCGATCACCTGGCGGACCTCGCGGTCGACGACGGCGCTCCGCAGCCGGACGGCGAACGTTTGGGCGATGTCGGCGAGTCCGCTCGACGTCGCCTCCGCGTGGAGCGTTCGGAGGGCGACGAACAGCGTGGCCCCGATCGCCAGCCACAGCACGATCGCCAGGACCGCGAAGGCACCGACGATTCGGCCGGTCAGGCTGCGCGGCATCGCTCGATCGAGGTCAGTCGGCGTCGACGGGGGACGGGCTTGCGTCCCCCGGCGCCGGCGACGCCTCCGTGAGGCCGGGCCCCGGCACCGGCTCGCGGGCCGGCGGCACCAACCGGTAGCCGACGCCGCGGAGCGTCTCGATCGCGGGTCCGTCGGACCCGAGCTTGCGACGGACCTCGCCGACGTGGACATCGACCGTCCGCGTCTCGCCCGGGAAATCCGTTCCCCAGACGTCCTCGAGGAGCATGTCCCGGGTCAGGACGACGCCGGGATCGCGGGCCAGCGCAGCAAGCAGGTCGAACTCGCGGGCGCGCAGCCCCAGATCGCGGCCGGCGACGAGCGCTT
This sequence comes from Candidatus Limnocylindrales bacterium, assembly GCA_038204565.1. GTDB lineage: Bacteria > Chloroflexota > Limnocylindria > Limnocylindrales > CSP1-4 > CF-46. Next base: position 7,903 of record JBBRCU010000032.1, on the reverse strand, counting down.
CCCGCCGACGGGGGTCGATCCGGAGGCTGCCGACCTCGATCGGTCGCCCGCCACGGGCCGTCCCATCGGTCCGGCGGAGGATCGCCTTGACCCGGGCGACGAGCGCTCGCGGGTTGAACGGCTTCGTGACGTAATCGTCCGCCCCGAGCTCGAGACCGACGATCGCGTCAACGTCGTCGTCGCGGGCGGTCAGCATCAGGACCGGGGTGTCGCCACGACGACGGATCTCGCGGCAGACCTCGAACCCGTCGAGCTTGGGCAGCATCAGGTCGAGGATCACGAGGTCCGGATCGTGGCGGGCGTGACGGTCGAGCGCATCAACCCCGTCGTGGGCGGCGACGACCGCGAACCCTTCCTTCTCGAGGTAGAGCCGGAGGAGATCGACGATGTGGCGCTCGTCGTCGACAACCAGGATCGTCTTCATCGCGGCGGAGGATACGCCGCAGGCGGGCGGTCGATGCCGCGCCAGGTAAGGGGAGCGTAAGGCCGGTCGCTCACGCCTGGGGGCCCGCCTTCACCCAAGCGGTCAGCCGCCGACCGCTCGCACGACGGCAGCCGAGGCGTCGCGAAGCCGGGCGCGGTCCTCGGCGCGGAGCTTCTCGGTCGCCTTGCGGACCCGATCGGCCAGCGCTCCGGCGTCTTTGCGAGCCGCGACCCGGTCATCGGCCTGCACGTCCCGTCGAACCTTGGCAACGAGCGCCGACAGATCATTCGCCTCCTTGCCCTTCAGGCCGTCCGGTCCGCCGCGCGCGGCCGAGATCGCCGCATCGAGCGCATCGAGCGCCGCGAGGGCCGGATCCACGGTCGGGGACGGCCGGACCGAGGCTGGTCGCAGGGACGCCGGGGATGCAGACGGCGGCGTGATGGACGCGGCGCCAGCTCCAACGCGCGACGGCCCGGCCGACGACGATCGCGGTCCGCCTGCGCCCAGCAGACCGCTGAACGCGCCCCCCGCGATCGCGGCGGCGGCGACCAGCAGGATCAGGACCGCGGCCAGCCGACGCGATCCTGCCGAGGCCGAGGTTGGCCGCGCGGCGGCGCCCGGGGCGAAGGCGGCAGCGGGTCCGGACGGCCATGCGGCTGCCTCGTCCGGAAACGGGATCGCGGCCGTGCCGCCGAGTGGCATCGCCAGCGCGGTCGTCGCATCGCCCATCGTGCCCGTTTCGGTCGGACCCGAATGTGGCAGTCGGCCGATGGCTGATGCCCCGATCTCCGTCGCGGCCGCCGGCGCGGCGATCCAGCCAATCGCACCGGGTCGACCGCTGCGGGCCCATCGACCGAGGGCCCCCGTCAGCGCGGCGCCGAACCCGAGCGCATCCGGGCGGTCGGCAGCACTGGGGGACAGGGCTGCGGCCATCGCCGCGTCGAACGCGGTCCCAAGCTCGGGGGCGACGGCCGACACCAGGGGAGCGGCCGTGTCTCTCGTCCGGACGATGTCGGCGACCGACGACGCGGGCCGCGGCACCTGCCCGGTGAGGCCGAGGAAGGCCACTGTGGCCAGCGCGAAGACATCCGCCGCCGGACCGGCCCGTTCCCCGCCGAGCAACTCCGGGGCGAGGTAGGCCAGCGTCCCGACGGCGGTCCCCGGCGCCGTCGCTGCGGCCGACCCGACGTCGAGCTCGGGCTGGGCGAGGCCGAGGTCGCCGAGCTTCGCCCGATCGGCGGCGAACAGGATGTTCGAGGGCTTGATGTCGCGGTGGACGAGGCCGGCCCGATGGAGGCCGTCGAGGCCGTCCGCGACCGAGACGAGGATCGGGATGAGCTCGTCGGGAGAAAGCCGCCGGCCGTCGCCGATCCGGGTCGCCAGAGATCCGCCGGGGCACAGCTCCATGACGAAGAACGGCTCACGGCCGGTTGCGGGGTCGCCCGGCTCGACGTCGAACACCGCGACGACGCCGGGATGGGTGGCCGCGGCCATCGCCCGCGCCTCCCGATCGAAGCGGAGGGCAATGGCCGGGTCCGCGGCATGGTTGGGCAGGAGAACCTTGAGGGCGACGTCGCGCTCGAGACGCTCGTCGAGGGCGCGATGGACCGTCGCCATGCCGCCGGCCCCGAGGGGTCCGATGATCCGATAGCGGTCCGCGAGCCGGTCGCCTGGCATGGGCATCCGGCCGAGCGTAGCCGATGCGCTAGGATCGGCGCCCCGCACGGAGGTCCCATGTTCTCGACGCTGCTCGGCCCACTGCCGCGCGATCCCGAGGCGGATCCGGCAAGTCCTGCCGACGCGATCCGGGACGACCTGGCCGATCTCGACGCCGCCGGGCTCGAGCTGGTCTCGATCGGGCTTCCGGCCGGCGGGGTTGCTCCGGACGTGGAGGCGATCGTCGCTGCCTGGCGAGCCGTCGCGGACCAGACCCGGCTGCCGGTCAAGCAGGTCCTGGCCGGGCCGTATTCGGCCGGGCGACGGGGACCACGGGCGAATCCACAGGAGCTTGCTGCGGCTCTGGGGCCGGTGATCGCCAGGCTGGCCGCGGCCGGCTGCCCCCTGATCGAGATCGACGAGTCGGATGCCCTCCCGATCGCCGCTGACGACCGCCAGCGGCGCCGGTTCGTCGAGGCACATCGAGCCCTGTTCGAGGCAGCCGGCGCGGCCGGGGTCGAGTTCGCGGCCGGAGCCGGGTCCGCGGCGGACGGCCTCCATCTCAGTCTCGTCCTGACCGGCGGGAATTTCGATGGGGCCGGCGCTGCCACGTTCTTCGACCTGCCGTATGCGAGCTACGCCTTCGACCTGATCGCCGGACCCGAGAACTGGCGGCTGATCACCGCGGCGCCCACCGACCGCGGGATCATCTGTGGCGCACTGGGCCTCGAGGCGGGCGCCGACGAGACCCGCGAGGTCCTCGTCTGGGCGGCCCACTACGCTGCCTCGTCCGCCGGCCGGGGTCTGGCCCGGGTCGGCCTCGCGAACGCGCCGCTGCGGGCCGGGCACGAGATCAGCCGGGCGGAGGTGCTCCGCAAGCTCGCCATCGTTGCGGAAGCGGGCCGGATCGCCGCAGTCGAGTCGAGCGAGGAGATCGCGGGGTTGCTCGATCCCCGCTCGGTCGGACGGCGGCGGGCCGGAGCCGGGATTTCCGGGGTCCGCGGGCAGGCTCAGGCGCCGGAACGCGATCCGCGGCCGTGAGCGATGAGCTCGCCGGCGGGGCGGCGTCCGGGGGCGATGCGCTCGGCGGGGCGGCGTCCGGCAGCAATGCCCTTCCCGACGGGCCGCCGCCGCGACGTTCCGCGCTGCTCTCGCTGACCTGGCGGGCGGCCTATCGGATCGTCCGGGTCCTGGACCCGCTGATCCGGTCCTGGATCGCGAACGACCTTCCGGGACTCGAGGGGATCGTCGAGCTGCGCGTCGTCGGGCGCCGCTCGGGGCGCAGCCGGCGGACGCTCGTCACTCTGCTGAGCAGCGGTGGCCACTGGTATGTCGGCCATCCGAACGGCGAGGCGGGTTGGGTCCGCAATGCCGAGGCGTCCGGTTGGGTCGAGATCGAGCCGCCCGGAGCGCACGGGCCGCGGTTCGAGATCCGCCGGCTGGAGCGGGGAGCGGAGCGCGACGCGGTCATCCGGGCAACGGTTCGCCAGCAGCCGTTCCCGGGCAATGTCCTGTATCGGATCTCCCAGCGCCACATCGCGGCGGTCGGCGTCTACCATCGGCTCGACCCCGTCGGTCTCGACCCCGTCGGTCTCGACCCCGTCGGTCTCAACCCGGCGGCGGCCGGTGTTCACCCGTCCGATCCGGAAGGAGCCCGATGACCCCCAGCCGCTTCTGGCATCCGTTTGCCGACATGCATCAGGTTGCCGACGCGAAGGTCGTGATCCGCTCGGCCGACGGCGTCTGGCTCGAGGACATCGAGGGTCGGCGCCTGCTCGATGCGACCGCTGCCCTGTGGTACTGCAACGTCGGCTACGGCCGGCGGGCGATCGCCGACGCCGTGGCCGAGCAGCTCGTCCGCCTGCCCGCCTACTCGTCGTTCGGCGCGTACACGTCGGAGGTCACGCTCGCCCTGGCCGATCGGCTCGCGGCCCTGGCGCCGATCCCGAACGCGGTCGTCTTCCTCGGTTCCGGCGGCTCGGACGCGATCGAGACCGCGGCCAAGCTCGTCCGGCGCTATTGGGACGTCGTCGGCCAGCCGCAGAAGCGGATCATCGTGTCACGGGAGTTCGGCTACCACGGGATGCACGGCTGGGGAACATCGCTGGCGGGCATCGTCCCGTTCCGGACCGGCTACGGCGGGAACTTCATCGACGAGGTCATCAACGTCGGCGCGATGGACGTCGAGACGCTCGGTGCGCTGTTCGCCGAGCGCGGTCACGAGATCGCGGCGTTCGTCGGCGAGCCGGTGATCGGCGCGGGTGGGGTCTATCCGCCCGAGGACCATTACTGGCCCGAGGTCAACCGGCTCTGCCGCGAGCACGACGTCCTCCTGATCGCCGACGAGGTGATCACCGGCTTCGGGCGGACCGGCTTCCTGTGGGGGACGCAGCGGTACGGGATCCAGCCCGACCTCGTGACGTTCGCCAAGGGCGTGTCGTCGGGGTATGTGCCGTTGGGCGGCGTCCTCGTGGGGGAGCGGGTCCGGGCGCCGTTCTGGGACGGCGACGTGCCCGGCGCGGTGTTCCGCCACGGCTACACCTACTCGGGGCATGCCGGCGCGGCGGCCGCGGCGATGGCCAACCTCGACATCCTCGAAGAGGAGGGGCTGGTCGCGCGTGTGGCCGAGCTGGAGCCGGTCCTCGACCGCGAGGTCCGCCGGCTCGAGGGCGTGCGCGGGGTGGGGGAGATCCGGACGGTCGGCCTGACGGCGGCCGTGGCGTTCTCGGCGGACGTGCTGGCCGCGGACGCCGGGCTCCCGGAGCGGGTCGTCGCGGCGGCGTTGCGGCACGGGGTGGCGACGCGGGTCCTGCGCGGACACGCCCTCCAGGTGTCGCCGCCGTTCGTGATCAGCGAAGCAGAGATCGCGACGATGGTCGACGGCCTCGGGGCGGCCATCGAGGACGCAACCGGGTAGGCTCGGGGTTCGCGGTTCGGGGTTTCGGGGCTCGCGCCCGGGTTCGCGATTCGCGTCCGGGTTCGCAGTTCGAGCGGGGCCGGCGGGCGTCAGTTCGCCGGGACGGGCGCGTCCTCAGTACGCCGGGACGGCGACGACGATCCAGCGTCGAGCCGTGCGCGTGTTGCCGAGACAGGTCTGCAGCGTGATCCGGTCCGAATGGGTCGGCGCGATCCAGCGCATGTCGTTCCAGGCGACGCTGCGGGCCATCGACACGCGGTACTTCACCTGTTGCCCCGTCGCGAGCCGGAGGACGACGATGTCGCCGACCCGGGCGCGCCAGAGGCTCAGGAACGCGCCGGTCTGCGCATGAGCGTAGATGTAGGTGTTGGACCGGCCCCCCGGCGAGGAGGTGCCGATGAGGTGGTAGGCGTAGCGAGGTGAGATCGTCCCGCCGATCGTCCCGTTCCGGATCGGGAGGCTGATCCCGAGCCGGGCGATCGAGATCGACGTGGCTCGGGTGGGCACCTTGAGGCTGGAGACGCGCGTCCAGCTCGCGGCGCTCGCGGTCGAGACGATCCCCGGGCCGCCGAACGGGGATGCCAGGCCGGGGACCCCGGCCGCCAGCGTCAGCGCGATCGCCAACACCGTCGCTCGGGATGCCGTGAAGGCTCGGGAGGCTCGCGGTCCGGGCGACGATGACGTCATGCACGGATTCTCGTGTGGCCGGGACCGGGCCGGTATCGGCCGAAAGTACCGCGCCGCGGCTCGATCGAGTACCCCTCCGGCGATCCGCCTCAGCGCGGCGCGGCGGCGCGTCAGCGCGGCGGCGCGTCAGCGCGGCGGCGTCGCGGGCGCCGACCTGACGACTCGACCACGAAGCGCGCCGGCCGCGTCCCGATAGTCGGCGTATGGCGCCGGGCTCCGGCGACCGTCGGTCCTCGACGGACGGAGCCAGTCGGTGCGCCGGCTGCGCGGATCAACCAGAGCCATCGCCGGCCACGGCGGGAGCTTCGCCGTCGAGTCGGCGACCCAGGGACCGAGGTCGGCGGGACGACCCGGAAACGCCCCGAGCAGCATCGATCGATTGGCCTGGATCCTCGCGTCATTCTCGGCCGACATCAGGACCACGAGGACGGATCGAACCATCGCTGGGCGCCAGCCCGCTCGCCTCGCGGCGGCCCAGGCCTCCCGCTCGTACCAGCCCATGATCCGCTGGATCCTCCCGAGATCGTCCAGCTCCGTCTTGACCTCGATGCAGAGTAGGCATCGATCTGCTGCCCGAAACGCAAGAAGATCGATCCAGCCGCGATATCGGCCCGACCCGATCTCGACTTCCTGCAGAACCTCCCATCCCGAGGCCGGCAAGCGGTGAGCGACGTGCCCACAACACCTGGCGTGGACGAAGTCGCGCTGTTCGCGCCGCTGGGCCAGTCCCGCGGTCGCGTTGTCGAGCGACATCCGGATCCCGAGGACCCCGAATGCAGCCGACGCCAATCGAGCGTCGAGGTGCTGGGCGAATCCCGACTCGAGGCGCTGGATCTTCGACTGGTTCGTCGCGAGGCGCCGGGCGAGTTCACGCTGCGGCCACCCGATGGACTCGCGGGCGTCCTTGATCGACGTGCCGATCTGCTTGCCGATGTCGAGCTCATTCCGGCTTCGAGAGGGCACCGCGCATTCATAGCAAGGGCCGCTTCACTGCCGCTTATCACTGGGCGCTTCGGGTCGTGAGTCACGAGCTGACTCGGGATCCTCGTTACCGAGCGTGGCAGCGTCGCAATTCCGACTCATTCGCGCGTGCTGACGGTCGATTTGAGTCAACGGGCGACTCACGACCGGCGCGGGATCGGCGGGGTGCCCGTCAGCTCCGCGGGCACCGGCACGGGCACCCCGCGATCGATCGATGACTCAGCTGTTGACTCAGGATGCGGATCAGCACGTGGGGCCATGTCGCAATTCCGACTCATTCGCGCGTGCTGACGGTCGATTTGATGCAACGGGCGACTCACGACCTGCGCGGGATCGGCGGGGTGCCGTCAGCTCCGCGGGCACCGGCACCGGCACCCCGCGATCGGTCGATGACTCAGCTGTTGACTCAGGATGCGGATCAGCACGTGGGACCATGTCGCAATTCCGACCCAGCCAAGCGTGCTGAGGGTCGATTTGAGGGCCGTGTCCCGTGGAGTGGTGGGAAATGAGCGATCCGTCGTGATCGTCAGCAACGGTGTCGGTGGCGTCGTTCAGGACGCCAGCAGGACGGTCTTCGCTCGTTCCACCTCCTTGGTCGAGCCATCATCACCCGCCGGGTCAAGCCGGGCCATCGAACCCTCCGACAGGTAGCGTCGCTCGGCGATCGCCCACTCGTCGTGGATCTCGAGCAGGACCGCCCCGGCCAGCCTCGTCACGGCCGCCTCGTTGGGAAAGATCCCGACCACGTCGGTCCGCCGCTTGATCTCCTTGTTGACCCGCTCCAACGGGTTGGTCGACCAGATCTTCTTCCAGTGGCTGACCGGGAAGCTCGTGAACGCGGTCACATCGGCCTTGGCCTCGGCGAGCATGGCCGCGGCGACCGGGAAGCGCGGCTCGAGGCGGGTGACGATCTCGTCGAGCTGCTCACGGACCGCCTGGGCGTCGGGCTGGGCGAAGACGGTCCGGATCGCCGCGAGGACCATCTCGGCACTGCCCTTCGGGATGCGGGCCAGGACGTTGCGCAGGAAATGGACCCGGCATCTCTGCCACGCCGCGCCCAGGAGGACCGCCCCGATGGCGCCCTTGAGACCCTCGTGGGCGTCGCTGATGACGAGCCGCACGCCGGTCAGGCCGCGCGCCCGAAGCGAGCGCAGGAAAGCCGTCCAGAACGCGCCGTCCTCGGAGTCACCGACCCCGAAGCCGAGGACCTCACGACGCCCGTCAGCGGTGACACCGGT
>JBBRCU010000031.1:0-38103 GCA_038204565.1 Candidatus Limnocylindrales bacterium | reverse complement strand
CCCAGCGACGGACCAGGACTCGCCCGCGCTGCATGTCGCCGACTTCCATGACCTGATCCGGGTCCACGGCGCGCGGGTGAACAACCTCAGGAACATCAGCCTCGAGATCCCCAAGCGCCGCCTGACGGTGTTCACCGGCGTGTCCGGCTCGGGCAAGAGCTCGCTGGTGTTCGACACGATCGCCGCCGAGTCACAGCGGCTGATCAACGAGACCTACAGCACGTTCATCCAGGGCTTCATGTCGACCCTGGCGAGGCCCGATGTGGACGTCCTCGAAGGGCTGACGACGGCGATCATCGTCGACCAGGAGCGGCTGGGTGCCAACGTCCGCTCGACGGTCGGCACGGCGACCGACGTGAATGCGATGCTCCGGATCCTCTTCAGCCGGCTCGGGCAACCACACATCGGCGCGGCCAACGCCTTCTCCTTCAACGTGGCCTCCGTCAGCGGCTCCGGCCGGATCTCGATCGAGAAGGGCGGGGGCAAGAAGATCGAGGTCCGCTCGTTCAGCGCGGCGGGCGGGATGTGCCCGCGCTGCGAGGGCCTGGGTTCGGTCACGGATTTCGATCTGACCGAGCTGTACGACGACTCCAGGTCCCTCGCCCAGGGCGCGCTGACGATCCCCGGCTACACCGCGGGCGGCTGGAATTACCGCCTCTACGCCTCATCAGGTTTCGTCGACCCCACCAAGCCCATCCGCGACTACACCGTGCAGGAGCGCCGGGACCTCCTGTACCACGACCCGATCCGGATGAAGATCGAAGGCATCAACATGACCTACGAAGGGTTGGTGCCGCGGATCCAGGGCTCGTTCCTGGCCAAGGACGTCGAGGCGATGCAGCCGCACATCCGGGCGTTTGTCGAGCGAGCGGTGACGTTCACGAGCTGTCCGGACTGCGGCGGCGCCCGGGTCAACGCGGCCGCCCGGTCGTCGAAGATCGCGGGAATCAACATCGCCGACGCCTGCGCCATGCAGATCAGCGATCTTGCGGGATGGGTCCGCGGGCTCGTCGAGCCGTCGGTCGAACCGCTCCTCGCGGCCCTCCGGGCGACACTCGACTCGTTCGTGGAGATCGGTCTCGGCTACCTCTCGCTCGACCGCCCGTCGGGGACGCTCTCGGGCGGCGAGGCCCAGCGGGTCAAGATGATCCGCCACCTCGGGTCTTCGCTCACCGATGTCACCTACGTCTTCGACGAGCCGACGGTCGGGCTCCATCCCCACGACATCGCCCGGATGAACACTCTGCTGCTTCGGCTGCGCGACAAGGGCAATACGGTGCTCGTCGTCGAGCACAAACCGGAGACGATCGAGATCGCCGACCACGTCGTCGACCTCGGCCCGGGCGCGGGCTCCGAGGGCGGGTCCGTCTGCTTCGAGGGCACGGTTGACGGGCTGCGGGGGAGCGCCACGCTGACCGGGCGGCACCTCGACGACAGAGCGCCCCTGAAACTGCAGGTCCGGACCCCGACGGGCGTGCTCGCGGTCCGCGGCGCGAACGCCCACAACCTGCAGGAGGTCGACGTCGACGTCCCCCTCGGCGTGCTCGTCGTCGTGACCGGCGTCGCCGGATCAGGCAAGAGCTCGTTGATCCACGGCTCGGTGGCGGGGCGGGATGGAGTCGTGGCCGTCGATCAGGCGCCGATCCGCGGCTCCCGGCGGAGCAACCCGGCGACGTATACCGGCCTGCTCGACCCGATCCGTACGGCGTTCGCCAAGGCCAACGGCGTGAAGCCGGCGCTGTTCAGCGCCAACTCCGAGGGCGCCTGCCCGAACTGCAACGGTGCCGGTGTCGTCTTCACGGACCTGGCGATGATGGCCGGTGTCGCCACCACGTGTGAGGAGTGCGAGGGCAAGCGGTACCAGGCCGAGGTGCTCGGCTACCGGGTGGGCGGGCGGAACATCGCCGAGGTGCTCGCCCTGTCGGTGACCGAGGCGAAGGCGTTCTTCAGCTCCGCCGAGGCTCGAACGCCGGCCGCCGTGGCGATCCTCGATCGCCTTGCCGATGTCGGGCTCGGCTATCTCAATCTCGGCCAGCCGCTGACCACCTTGTCCGGTGGCGAGCGCCAGCGTCTCAAGCTCGCCACCCACCTGGCCGAGAAGGGCGCCGTCTACGTTCTCGACGAGCCGACCAGCGGGCTCCACCTGGCCGACGTCGCGCAACTGCTCGGCCTCGTCGACCGCCTGGTCGACTCCGGAAAGTCGGTCATCGTGATCGCCCACCACCAGGCGGTCATGGCCCACGCCGACTGGATCATCGACCTCGGCCCAGGGGCCGGGCACGACGGCGGCCGGATCGTGTTCGAGGGCACGCCCGCCGACCTGGTGGCCGCCCGCTCGACCCTGACCGGCGAGCACCTCGCCCGGTGGGTCGGCCGCTGACCGAGGGCCACCTGGGCTGTCGTCAGCTCCGCGGCTCGCCGACCGGCTCGAGGACGAACACCGGGATCGCGCGGTCCGTCTTCGCCTGGTAGCGCTGATAGTCCGGCCAGGTCGCGACCGCCCGCGCCCACCACGTCGCCTTTTCGTCGCCGTCGATCTCCCGGGCGAGGTAGTCCCGCCGGACCGGACCGTCCTGGAGCTCGACCTGCGGATCGGCCTGGAGGTTGCGGTACCAGACCGGATGCTCGGGAGCGCCGCCCAGCGACGCGACGACGGCGTAGACGCCCTCGTGCTCGACCCGCATCAGCGCGGTCTTGCGGAGCTTGCCCGTCTTCGCCCCGACCGACGTCATGACGATGATCGGCCGCCCGCGAAGGGTGGCCTCCTCGACGCCGCCCGAGGCCTCGTAGCGCTCGGCCTGCTTGCGGGATCGGGTGTCGGTGCTGGGTTCGTACTCACCATGAAGGGGCATGACCGAATGCTGCCACGAACCAGGCGTCGCCGGATCTCACCGCCGGGCTCCCGCCGGGCTGGCGGCCGACCCGGTCCCGAGGCGATGGATCAGAGGCCCGGCGGCAGGCTCGCCCTGCCCGCGACCGAGACCCGGCCGGCCGCGAGGAGCCGGCTGGCCATTCGGCGATTCTTTGGCGTCCAGTTCGAGCCCGGCCGGCGGGGCACGAACTTGATCGCGTAGCGCTGGTCGTCGATCCGCTTCGTCTGGGTGTCCACCCAGCCGTGACAGATGGCGACCTCCTGGAGCGGGACGAGGCTGACGGTCTGCCGGCCCGAGGCCCGGTTGAAGATCGCGACGACGACCACGCGCTCGGACTGGCCGTGCGCGGTCAGCCATCGATCGAGTTCGGCCTCGGTCGCGATCGGGATGGCGTTGCTGACGTCGATCGGGCTCATCTCGCCGATTGTCCACCGCCCCGGCCGAGCGCGCCGGAGATCGACGCGCATTGGAGGAATCCTCCCAGAATCGCTCGGGTAGGCTGTGCCGCTGTGATCAGTCCATCGCTCTGGCGACACGCCGACTTCATGAAGCTCTGGGCGGGCCAGACCGTGTCCGAGCTGGGCTCCGTGGTGACCCGGACGGCGGTCCCGCTTGTCGCCCTGCTCGTGCTGGGTGCCGGCCCGTTCCAAATGGCCCTCCTCGTGGTGGCGGGCAGCCTCGCCGTGCTGCTCGTCGGGTTCTTTGCCGGCGCCTGGGTCGATCGGCTGCGCCGGCGGCCGCTCCTCATCTGGGCCGACGCGATCCGGGCGATCCTGCTCTTCTCGATCCCGGCGGCCTACATCGCCGGCGTGCTCCGGATCGAGCAGCTCTACGTGGTGGTCTTCCTCGAAGGCTGTTTCGGGTCCTTGTTCGACGCCGCCTATCCGGCCTACGTCCCGTCGCTCATCGGCGTCGACCGCGTCGTCGACGGCAACAGCAAGCTCGCGACCAGCTCGTCCCTCGCCGAGATCGGCGGCCCGGGCGTCGCGGGCGGCCTCGTCCAGCTGATCGGCGCCCCGCTCGCGATCCTCGTCGACGCGATCTCCTTTGTCATCTCGGCGATCTCCGTCGCCCTGATCCGGAGCCCCGAGCCGCTGCGCCCTGCCCGGCCCTCCCCGACGCCGATGCGTCACGAGATCCTCGACGGGCTACGGCTCGTCTTCCGCCACCCGGTTCTCCTGCCACTCACCCTCCGCTCGATCATCGCCCACGTCGCCGGCTCGTTCTACGGCGTCCTCTACACGATCTACCTGATTCAGGACCTCCAGCTCAGCCCGCTCCTGCTGGGCGTCGTCGTCTCGGCCGGCGGCGTCGGTTCGCTCGTGGGCTCGTTCTTCGCCGCGAAGGTCATCGCCCGGCTCGGGTTTGGCCCCGCCCTCATCTGGACGGCGACCGGCGCGTCGGTCATCGGCGTCCTGACGCCCCTCGCCGGCGGGCCGCTGGTCGTCGCGACCGTGATGGTGTTTCTCCCCCAACTGATCGGCGACGGTCTCCAGACGATCGAGGGCGTTGCTGAACTGTCCCTGATCCAGGGCGTGATTCCCGACCGGATCCTCGGCCGGGTCAATGCCACTCTCGAGGTCTTCTCGCACGGGATCGCCTATCCGATCGGCGCCCTGCTCGCCGCCGCTGTCGCGGGCTGGATCGGCGTCCGCGGCGGGATGGCGATCGGCTGGGCCGGGATGGCGATCTCGATCGTGTTGCTCGTGCTGTCGCCGCTGCCGCGGATCCGGCAACTCTCGGACGTGCCCGCCGTCGAGAGTTGACGGCGGCGGCGCGGATCGAGTCCCGGCTGGATCGTCACCACGCGGTCATCGCGGTGGCCGAGCTCTCCCTTCAAGCGCAGGCATGGCCTGATCGATGGGCCAGCAGGTCCACGGCCGTTCCCTTGATCGCCCCCGCGATCCGTGTCCTCACGAGTGAGCGTGGTCGGGAACCCGACTGGCCAATTCGAGGACGATCTCGCCTATGGCCACGCTCATTCGTCGCTCGATGATCACCACTGCGATCAGGCAACGGGCTCGGGACCCGCGGCGGCTCACGGCACACGGTTCTGTCTCACCGCCTTGACACGGTCCCTGACCGACGCTAGATTCATTCAACCAATCAGTTGAATGATGGCGGAGGACATGGAGCAACCAGATCTCGCGGCGACGTTCGCGGCCCTCGGAGACCCGGTGCGCCAGGCGATCGTGACGCGGCTCGTGAGCGGGGATCTGACGGTCAACGATCTCGCGGCGCCGTTCCCGATCACCCTCCAGGCGGTCTCCCGGCACATCCAGGTGCTCGAGGCCGCCGGCGTCGTCTCGCGGCGCCGGGAGGGCAAGACCCGGCCGGTCCACCTCGAGGCCGCGGCCCTCGCCCGCCCGGCCGACTGGCTCGAGGCGCACCGCCGCCGCCTCGAACGGAAATACACCCGTCTCGACGAGCTGCTCGAGACAACGAAGGAGCCGACATGACCAACCAGCGCCACGTCACGATCGCTGCCGGCGAGCAGACCATCAGCTTCACCCGCGAGTTCGAGGCGCCGGCCGCGCGCGTCTTCGCGGCCCATGTCGACCCGGAGCTGATCCCACGCTGGATCGGGCCGCGCGGGACGACCGTCGAGATGCGCCACTTCGATGCTCGGACCGGGGGCAGCTGGAGCTACGTCGTCGTCGGCCAGGGCGGCCGCTGGCCCTTCCACGGATCGTTCCACGAGATCACCGTGCCGAGCCGCCTTGTCCAGACGTTCGAGTATGACGACGAGCCAGGCCATCCCAACCTCGACGTCCTGACCTTCGTCGACCTGGCGGGTGGCCGGAGCCGGATCGAGGGCATCACCGCCTACCTGTCGGTTGCCGACCGCGACCAGCAGGCAGAGCTCGATCAGGGCAGGGACGAGGACTTCGACCGGCTCGAGGAGCTCCTTGCGGGGGCGCCGATCGCGGGCTGAGGGCGCGCCGGCGGAGCCGCTCGGACGCCTCGGCAACGGCTCTGCCAGCTCGATCGATACCATGGTCCACGTCATCCACCGCGCGAGGACCAGCGCTGCTATGTCCGACCTGCCCGCAACCGAGCGCCCGCCGTTTGTCGCCGCTCCGGATCGCTACGACTCGATGCCGTACCGCCGCGTCGGCCGGAGTGGGCTCGACCTGCCGGCCATCTCGCTCGGCCTGTGGCAGAACTTCGGCGAGGACCGGCCGATGGCGGTCCAGCGGGCGATCATCCGGACGGCATTCGACCGCGGGATCACCCACTTCGACCTGGCCAACAACTATGGGCCGCCGTTCGGCGCCGCAGAGGAGACCTTCGGGCGGATCTTCGCCTCGGACCTCCGCCCGTATCGCGATGAGCTCGTGATCAGCACGAAAGCCGGCTGGGAGATGTGGTCGGGGCCGTACGGCGACCGCGGCTCGCGCAAGTACCTCCTCGCCAGCCTCGACCAGAGCCTCAGGCGGATGGGCCTCGAGTACGTCGACATCTTCTACTCGCACCGGGTCGACGCGGCGACGCCGATGGAGGAGACCCTCGGCGCCCTAGACACGGCCGTCCGCCAGGGCAAGGCCCGGTACGCCGGGATCTCCTCATACTCGGCCGAGCGGACGCGGGCGGCGGCGGGGATCCTCGCCCGCCTGGGGACGCCGCTGCTCATCCACCAGCCGTCCTATTCGATGCTGAACCGCTGGATCGAGGGCGGCCTGCTCGACGTGCTGCGCGACGTCGGCGCCGGCTGCATCGCCTTCACCCCGCTCGCCCAGGGACTCCTGACCGATCGCTATCTCGGAGGCGTCCAGCCCGGCTCGCGGGCGGCGGCTGACGGCTCATTCCGGCCGGAGTTCCTGACCGAGGGAATCCTTGCCAAGGTCCGGGCACTGAACGAGATCGCGGCAGGCCGCGGCCAGTCGCTGGCCCAGATGGCGATCGCCTGGATCCTGCGCGATCCACGGGTCACCTCCGCGGTCGTCGGCGCCAGCTCCGTCGAGCAGCTGACGAACTCGCTCGGCGCCCTCGATCACCTCGACTTCAGCGCCGCCGAGCTAGCCGCGATCGACCTCCACGCGACCGAGAGCGGCGTCAACCTCTGGGCGGCGTCGAGCGACGCCTGACGCGATGACCCAGCAGGCCGACGTTCACCGGAGGGCGCCGAGCCTGCCCGGGGCGATTGCCCGAGGGTCGGCTCCGGGCTGACGGATCAGGCCGGGCTGTCGGGGCTGTCGGAGCGGCCCGGTGGCGCCGCCCAGCGCCAGGCGCGCTCGCCGTCGAGGAACGATTCGGTCGGTTCGAGGCCCGCCCGCCGGGCGACCGTCGCGGACCCGTGGTGATCGGGATGGACATGGGCGACGACCTCCACCGCGCCGACGCCGGTCAGCCAGGCGACGACGCCCTGGGCGGCCTCGCTGGCGTAGCCGCGGCCCTGCCACGGCGTTCCGATCAGCCAGGCCACCTCGGCGTGGAGCGGCTCGCCAAGACCCGGTTCGCCATGGGCCGACGCGCCGTCCCCGACCAGCGTGGCCTGGACGAAGCCGGTCGCAGTCCCGCTGCTCTGCTCCCGGACGATCCAGTTGTGCCATGCCTCGCGGCCATCGCCGGAGCGGCCGCCGACCTGAACCCGATACCGCCGGACGAGATCCGCGAGCGCAGGCGGGCCGCCGCCGATGAAGCCGTACAGCTCCGGGTCGTCAAGGACACCGACCATCTCCGGCGCGTCCTCGACCCGCAGCGGGACGAGCTCGAGGCGGGCGGTGGTGATCGACTCGGTCGGGATCGGCATGGGCCGGGCAAGGCTACCGTGGGCGAGACCGCCGTCGTCGTCAGTCGCGGAGGAACTCCGCCATCGCCGGTCCGAGGACCGCCGGGTCGACGTTGTGCTCCTGGCCGTCGAGAACCGCAGTCCGCGCGTTCGGCATCGCCGCGACCAGAGCCTCGGCGGTCGGCCGGAGAAACGGGAAGCTCGAGCCGCCGGTCAGGATCAGGGTCGGGACGGTGACCCGGGCGGCCGTCGCGACGGGAACCGAGTAATCGCCCATGGCCCGCGCGTCATAGGCGAGGGTGTGGGCCAGGGCCTCCTGGGCAGCCCACCACGGCTGGGTCCTCGCGAAATCCGCGAAGGCGGCCGGGAGACGAACCATGTCGACCATGAAGAAGGTGGCAGCGTCGCCACGGCGCCCTTCGGCAATCATCCGATCGAGCTGCTCGACGCTGTCGGCCGGCGGCCGGCCGGCCGGATCGAGGTTGTACGGCGGCTCCCACAGGACAAGCTTGTCGACGGGAGCCCCGGCCGCGGCGGCCTCGAGGGCGAGCCCCGCTCCCGACGACGAGCCGTAGAGGTGGGCATGGCCGCCAGCAAAGGCGATCACGGCCGAGATGTCGTCGATCTCGCGCTCGAGGGCATACGGCGCGGTATCGCCGCTGTCACCGCGACCGCGGCGGTCGTAGTTGTAGGTCGTGAAGCCGTTCTGGAGAGCGCCGGCGAGGCCCGCATTGGAGCCGCGGTCGACGGAGCCACCGCTGACGAGGACGACGGCCGGGCCGCTGCCGGCGATGGCGACGGCGATGCTTGTGCCGTCCCGGGAAGTGACGTACTGGAGCGTGTTCGCGGTCATCGGAAATCTCCTTGGTTCGGTGTTGGGATCGACGAGGCTCAGGCGAAGGTCCGGTCGAGCCAGGCCTGCCAGGCCTGCTCGGTCGCCGCGCGGGCCATCGGCGGCCCGTAGAGGTGGTGGCCAAGGGCGACGGTCCCCAGCCCGTGGATGAAGCGGAACATCCCGTCGGCGGTGCGCAGGCCGATGAAGTGAGAGGAGAGGTAGTCGATCTCGCCGTCGAGATCGGGCAGCCCAGCGGCCCGGAAGTGGGCGGGATCGCCGACGGTCACGTCGGGTCCGACGCCGAGCGCCTGACGGAATCCGGCCCACGCCCGGTCGCTGCCGACCTGCGGGCCCCAGAGCGTGATCGGCACGGCCGTCCGGCCGAAGAAGTGCTCGACGTACTCGGCCAGCTTGGCGACGTAGGCGGGATCGCCGACCTTGAGGGCCTCGTACTCCTGCTCCCAGTCGTCGCCGGGCAGGAAACCGCTGTGGACGAACCTGAGCGTCGTCGTGCCACCGGCCCGGCCTTCGATCTCGAAAGCGAAGGTCATGAGCCGGCCGTCGTCGGCCTCTGGGCTGGTGTTCGCGAACCGGTGCGGTGGCTCCCAGGTCGTGATCGTCGATTCCATGGTGAAGCCGGGCAACCGGGTCCGGAACGCGCCACCGAGCCGGGGCTCGATCTCGTTCTCGCCCATCCACCAGCCGTCGAGGAGAGCCCCGTTCGAGAGGGCCTCCCAGACCTGTTCGGGTGGAGCGTCGACGACCTGTTCGCCGCGAACCTCGAATGGATGAGCCATCTCAGGATTCCTCCTCGATCTCGAGGGTCGCCGGCACGTCGGTCGTGGCGGTGGCGACGCTCGGGTGGATGGCGACGACGATCCGGTGCGGGCGCCCGCCTTCGGCGGCGTCGTCGTGGTACTTGGCGACCAGAGCGGCGACGGCGTGCGACAGCTCCTCGGCGAACGCCGCGCGATCCGCCGCTGTCGCGAAGCGAACCTCGCCGTCGAGGGCGAACGTCGCCAGCCGCTTGCCGGCCCGGCGGGCGCCGACGAGGAGCACGCCGACGTCGCGGACGAGACGGGCCGCAACGGCCAGCATCCAGAAGGCCGACAACCGGTCGGGCGAACGCTCGGGGTCCGGCTGGACCGCGGCCAGGGCCGCCGGCGAGATGACGTAGGACGCGGCGGTGGCCTGCATGACCCGTTCGGTCATGTTGCCTCGGCGGCGCTCCTCGACCAGTTCGACGAGGCCGTGCCGCTCCAGGGTCCGAAGGTGGTAGTTCACCTGCTGGCGGGGCAGGCCGACCTTCAGAGCGAGGGTCGTCGCCGAGCCGGGGGTGGCGAGCTCGGCCAGAAGCCGCGATCGAATTGGGTCAAGTGATGCCTCGGCGGCTGCCGCGCTCTCGATGACCGTGACGTCAAGCATGGCGTCAGTCTGCGGCGGACAAATCCATTTGTCAATACAGGGAATGTCGTCGGTCGAGCCGCGGCGAGAGCCGGTTCAGCGGGGCCGCCCCTCCTCGCGCGCGATCCAGTCGCCGTCCTCGATCGGGTCCCCGAGTTCGGTCGACCGGCCGTTGTAGATGTAGACCCAGGCGGTCGGCACCGGGCCGTCCCGGATCCCGACCTCGCGACGGACGTACTCGGAGCCTGCTTCGTCGGCCGGATCGAACGCCTCCAGCCGGTCGATGGCGGCCAGCGCCGCACCATCCGCCAGCTCGTACAGCTCGACCACGACCTCGTCCGTTTCGCCGGCGCCGGCGTGGACGAGCGCCGGATAGGGGTAGGCGCGCAGGCTGGATTCGGACATCTCGTGGAGTCGTCCATGGACGCGGGCCTGACCGACGAGGCGTGCGCCGGCGAGGAGCGGATGGTTGCGTTCGCCCCGGCGAAGGGTCCCGTAGACGGCGATCACGAGCGGCGTGGCGACCATCGAGGAAGTGTGGCAGGTCGGTCGGCGGAGGGTCCGCTCGGGCGACCGCTGGCGCTCGATCCTCGGGGCCTCTGTCCAGGCGGCCGAGGCGGCGTCATCCTGTCGTCGAGCGCGGCGGGCCGACCCGGCCGACCGCGGATACGCGGCGAGGGTGGCGCATGGATCCCCTGACGACCTACGCCGTCATCACGATCGCCTTCCTGGTCCTCGGGATCCTCGCCCTGGCGTTCGGGACGGACAGTCGCGACGGCTTCGATGACGAATGGCGGCGCTGAGCCGCCTGGTCAGGGTCGGCCGCCAACGGTCGCGACGACCTCGGCCAGGTGGCTGACCGCAGGATCGATCGCCCGGTCTCCGATCGCGCCATAGCCGAAGATCAGGCCCGGCACCTTTGGCTGAAGTGGACGACCGCCGACAATGGGCCGACACACCAGGAGCGATCGAATGACCGACTGGAACGATCTCGAAGCCGGCGCCTCGGCCATTGCCACCGCAGGACGGCGGCTTCTCGAGCGCACCGCGGCTGGAGAAGGACTCCTCGCGACCGTCCGCCTCGACGGCCTGCCCCGGATCCACCCGGTGAATGTCGGGATCGTCGAGGGCCACCTGCTGACCTTCGTGATCGTCGGGTCGGCCAAGGCCGGCGACCTCGCCGTCGACGGGCGGTATGCCCTCCACGCCCACCAGGATCCGGCTGTCCCGCACGAGTTCCAGGTCCGCGGTCGGGCGGATGCGGTGACGGACGGCGGGCTGCGAGCGGCGGCTGGGGCGGACTGGCCGTTCGAGGTGGACGACGGCTACGTCCTGTACGAGCTCTCGATCGATCATGCCATCCTCGGCGAGCGCCGCTCGGCCGAGGACTGGCCCCCGGTCTACACCTCGTGGCGGCCCGGGCCGGCCGGCTGACGCAGCCGCGACCACCCCAGGATCAAGATAGGCTTGGGGGCACGTGATCGACCCCAGCTCCCTTCGCCGACGAGCGCCGAGCATCGATCGGTCGTCGGACCGCCTGGTTGCCGTGATCGCGATCACGGCCGCGATCGGCTTCCTCATGGCCGCCGTGGCGGCGATGTTTCTCCCAGTGGCCGATCGCCGCGGTGCGTGGCTGCCGCTCCACCTCGCCCTCGCCGGCGGAGCGACGACGGCGATCGCGGGGGTGATGCCGTTCTTCGTCGCCGCGTTCGCCGCCGCACCGCCGAGCGACGCGCGGCTCCGGATGGCCGCCGTGGTGGCGGTGGCGGCCGGTGCGATCGGTGTCTCGGTCGGCGTGGTCTCGTCGCAGCCGGACATTGCGGTGCGCGCCGGCTTCGCGTTCATCGCCGGTGTCCTCGCCACGGGAATCGCAACGATCCGGCCCCTGGCGCGCGCTCTGGGCCCGAGTCGCGGCCTCATCGCCCAGGGCTACGTCGTCGCCCTCGGCGAGGTCGCGGTCGGGGCGACGTTTGCGACGCTGTTCGTCGCCGGCTGGCCGCCCATCCTCGCGGCGTGGGGCCAGGTGAAGCCCGCCCACGCATGGCTCAACCTCGTCGGGTTCGTCTCGCTGGTCGTCGCGACGACCTTGCTCCACTTCTTTCCAACCGTCGTCGGCGCGCGCATCACCGTGCGCCCCAGCGCGCGGATCACTGTGGTGGGACTCGCGGCCGGGGCACCGCTCGTCGCGCTCGGGTTCGCCCTGCCCTCAGACACGATTGCGCGGTTCGGGGCCGTGGTCACGATCACGGGGGCCGTCGGCCTGGTGGCGAACGCCGCCCGGACCTGGCGGGCACGGGCCCGCTGGACGACCGATCCCGGCTGGCACGGGTTCGCGATCGGATCGTTGATCGCGGCGATCAGCTGGTTCGTGATCGGCGTCGGCATCGCGGCCGGGCGGGTGATCGTCGCGGGCGCGTCGCCGGCGGCGTTCTCGGTCGAGGCGATCGGGGCGCCGCTGGTCGCGGGCTGGATCGGGCTCGCGATCGTCGGCTCGGCGACCCACCTCGTGCCGGCGGTCGGGCCTGGCGACCCGGCGGCCCATGGCCGGCAACGACGGCTCCTCGGACGACTGTCCCGGCCGCGACTCGCGATCATCAACGCGGGCGTGGCGTGCACGGCGATCGGATGGCCCGCCCACGTTGACGGCCTCGTCGTGGCCGGTGCGATCCTGCTGGCCGCCGGGCTCGGCTCGACCGCGACGCTTGTCGTCCGGGCGATCGGCCTCGGCATGGGCGGACCTCGTGCCCGACCCACCGTCGGCCGCGCCTGACTGGCGCAATTCCTGCGGCGCGACGCGGCGCGGCGCGGCGCGGCGCGGGCTGCCTCTGCCCTGCCCCTGCTCGGCCTGTCGCTCAGGCACCCTTGGGCCGCGACGCGAGCCAGCGCTCTAACCCCTCCCAGTCGGCCCGCCCAGGTGCGTGACCGGTGAGCGCAAGACCCGCCTCCCATTCGGCGACGAGGGCTGCTGCCGCGGCCGCCGATCGGCCGCCCGAGACGAGCCGGGCGACCGTCGCGGCCCGGCGCGCGGTCTCGATGCGGGCGGGATCGGAGCGATGGGCCATGACCGCCACGATCGACGTCGATCCTGACAGCTCGGGTGGCACGGCAGTTGCGGCTTCCGTGAGTCTGCCCGGATGCGAGGCTCGCGGACGTGGGAGCCGGCGGGCGAACGCGATCGACGCGCCCCGGCCGGCGGGCCTACACGACCCGCGCGCCACCCTGCCAGACCTGCTCGATGCGCTGGTCGAGGCCGGCGAACTCGTATGGATCGCCGCCGACCACGACCAGGTCGGCGATCTTGCCGACCTCGACCGTCCCGAGGTCGGCGTCGACACCGAGGAGCTCAGCCGCCGAACGGGTGGTCGCCTCGAGAACGGCTGCCGGCGCCATTCCCCCTGCGGTCATCAACTCCAACTCACGCAGGTTCCGGCCGTGGGCCGTGACGCCGCTGTCGGTGCCCATTGCGATCCGGACGCCGGCCTCGACCGCCTTGCGGAACGCGGCCCGGTGGATGTCGATGACCATCCGCGCCTTGTCGACCACGGCCCGCGGGAGGACGACCCCGGCGTCGACCGCTTCGATCACGCCGAGTGGCGCGACGAGGGTCGGCACGAACCACGTCCCGCGCCGGAGCATCAGGTCGATCGCCTCGTCATCGAGATAGATCCCATGGTCGATCGAGCGGATCCCCGCGCGGACCGCGTTCTTGATCCCGTCGGCCCCCTGGGCGTGGGCCATGACGAACATCCCGGCTGCGGTCGCTTCCTCGACCAACGCCTCGAGCTCAGCCGGCCGGAAGTGGGCGTGGCGCGGGTCGTCGCGCGGCGAGAGGACACCGCCGGAGGTCGCGACCTTGATCACGTCGGCGCCCATGCCGTGGAGCTGGCGAACCTTGCGGCGGACCTCATCGACACCGTCCACGATCCCCGCCGGCCGCCCGGGATGCTGCACGAAGAGGGGCACGTCGCTGCCGGACGGGTACCAGTCGTCGCCGTGACCGCCCGTCTGGCTGAGCATGATGATCGAGATCTGGAGGCGCGGTCCGGCGATCGAGCCGTCGGCGACTGCCTGCTTGATCCCGAGGTCCGCGCCGCCTGCATCGCGGACGGACGTGATCCCGACGGCGAGGGTCCGCTGGAGGTTCTTTGCCGCCTCGTAGAACTGGTACGAGAACGGCTGCTGGACGTGCCGCCAGAGATCGACGTGCGACAGCGTGACGTGGGTGTGGCAGTCGAACAACCCGGGCAGGATCGTCCGCTCCCGGACGTCCACCTCGACGTCGCCGTCGAGTCCGGTCCCGACCCCGACGATCCGACCGTTCTCGATCGCGACATCGGCGAACGCGGGATCGCTGCCGGTGCCGTCGAACACGCGGCCGCCACTGAGCACGGTGCGGGTCATCGGTCCTCCTCGGCGGCCTCGGCGCCAGCGCCGGCTGTCGCGATCATCATCGCGGCCGATCCGATCCGGACCGTTGCCCGGAACCGGTCGGCACCGCCACCTGCTCCGGCCAGCCGGTAGCTCCAGCCATCGTCGTCGGCCCAGGCCGCCCCGTCCAGTTCGGCGCCCGCCTCCGAGGCGAGCGCGAACTCCATCCGGTAGCGCCGGGGCACGTCGGTCGCGACAGCCCGGCCGGTGGCCGCCCCGGCGCTGTCGAGGATGCTCTCCTCCAGCCAGTCGAGGTAGATCGCGTTGTTGGCGTGGTCCATCGGGTCCAGCTCATGCGGGCGGACCGCGAACCGGCGGTGGACCGCCTCGGATGGGGTCGGCGGCAGCGGGATCCGGCCGACCGAGCCCGTCAGCTCGGCGCCGCCGAAGACCTCGGGAAAGATCGCCGGGATCCGGGTCAGGGCACCGCGGTGGTCGATCAGGACCCAGTCCGTGTGGACCCAGCCGGCCGGCGTCCCGTCGGCGAGGGTGAACTCGCCGCGGCGCCGGGCGAAGACGCGGCGGAGCCCGACGATCGCGGTCCGGGCGGTGATCGTCGAGCCCATCTCCGGTGCCGCGCTGACGACGAGCTCCGCGGCTCGGACCAGCCAGGTCAGCCCCCGTTCGGCGTACCAGGCCCGCCCGAAGCCGAGGTCGGCCGAGTGCTGCCACGCCAGGTCCTGGGCATAGCGCATGAACCCGGATGTTCGGAGCGCCCCGTCCGGACCCGCCTCATCGAAGCGGACGCGATACGTCGTCTGCCAGGTGGAGCGGGCGCCGTCCAGCGCGGCGCCGTCGAGCGCGGCCCCGGCCGCCAGCTGCGTCACGGCCGTGCCAGGTCGTCCAGCGTCTCGAGGGCGATCAACCGGGTCGCCTCGTGCGGTGCGGTCTGGCGGTCGAGCCGGACCAGGCACGACCGCTCGGCGTCGAACACGACGATCGTGGACGTCAGGCGCTCGTCCTCGTCGACCGCGTGGGTCCGGGCGTCGTCGAGCTGGTGGAGCACGTCGGCGTTGATCCCGCGAGCGCCCCATTTGCAGTCGACGGCTTCGGCGGCACCGGGCGCCTCGACGGTGACGTCGTACGGGTGGATCTCGGCTCGGACGCCGTCGAACAGGATCCGCCGCTCGCGCCGGACCGCCGTCGGGGGCGCCACCGCCAGTGAGGTCCTGCGCCTAATGAGGATCTCCGTCAGCGACTCGATGAGCGCCCCGCGGACCTGGGAGCGGACCTGCTCGCCGCGTTCGGCAACTTCGAGCGATGCCGCCAGGATCGCCTCGCTCTGGGCGCGCTCCGGTCCCGCCGCCGGGGCCGTCGGCCCGAACAGGCTCGGGAACATCGCGATCCACGTTGCGGGGGCCGTGGTCATCCCGTTCATCACCGCCCGGGCGAGGATGCGCTGGTCGTGGGTTGCATCCGCGAGGAGACCGGCGGCGCGCGCCACGAGCGCATCAGCCTGGATCCCGGCGTAGACGACGGCGCGCGCGTCGGGCGAGGCGTCCTGGAACCTCACGGCCGCTCGCCGAGGGCGATCAGGACGACCTGCGGAAACGTCGAGAGCCAGTCGATCGCGCGATGTGGGTCGTCGAGCAGGGCGACCTCCGCGGCAAGCACGGGAACGGCGTCCGCGACGCCAGCCGGTGCGGGCTCGTGCCCGCGGGCAGCCGCGACCTCGTCCATCCGCTCGATCCACGTGCCCGACAGGTCGTTGACGTACGACCACTCGTCCTCGACGTCCTCGGCCAGGGCCGCCAGGTCATCGTAGGCGAGCCGGGCCGCGGCGATCGCGTCGCCGATCGTGAGCCTGGGTTCCACCCGTGAAGACTAGCGCGGCAAGCGGGGGAAGCGGGCGATCCGCCGACGGTCGCGGGCCGGGCGCAGGTCAGCGGACGGCGATCGACCGCCGCCGGAAGGACCAGGTGCGTGTCCGTTCGCCGGTCGCGATGCTCCGGTCAGCGCGGGCGAGGAGCGAGAGGAGCAGCCGCCGCGCCGACTCGTCCCACGCGTCGGAGTAGGCCCGGGTCGCGTCAGCCCGGATCCGGCCGGCCATGGGGCGCGCGCCGATACGCTCGAGCTCCGCGACACGATCGAGGATCGCCCGATAGAGCTCGGGCAGATCCTCGGCAGGCGTCAGGGCGGGCTCGACCGACACGGAAACAGCAGTGGGCGGCCGGGACTCCATCACCCTTGACGATGGGGCACTCCGGGCGGGCCGGGAACGGGCCGCTCGTCCGGGCGCGCGAAGGCGAAAGTCCCGATCGGGCGAGGAATGGTTCCAGGACGCACCAACCGACCGATTCGGGTGCATGGCAGCCCGGTTTCCGGCACGCGCCGAGCCGGTCCGATCCGCCCGCCGACCGATCGCCGCCGCGGGGGCGGCCGAGGCGCGCGTCAGTCGCCCGGATGCGAGCCGGACCGGATCGCAAACCGGTCGAAGCGTCCCGTGGCGGGCATCCGGACGGCGTCGACGGCGTCGACGACAGCACCCATTGGGCCAACGTGGAGCGCCCGCTCGAGACGATCGAGGGCTGCGTTCGAACCCTCCGCAAGACATCGAACGGTGCCGCCGGGATCGTTCGCGACCCACCCGGTCAGCCCCAGATCGCGCGCCTGGCTGACCACGAAGTAGCGAAACCCGACGCCCTGGACGCGGCCTCGAACGGTGGCCTCGAGCCGCTGTCGCGGTCCGGCGGGTCCGGGTTCGCCGGTCAAGGAGTCATCACCCGTGGCCAGCGAAGCAGGAGGCTGTCGAGCACGAGCTCGGGCCGGACGTTCGCCTCGAGCAGCTCACCGGCGGCATCGAGCCTGCCGAGGAATGCCCCCAGGGCGGCGCCCGGGATACCGGCAGGCCCGACCGGATCGGCGAGACGGCGGGGCGATCCGGCTTGCTCAGCGGGTGTCGCCAGGTTCGCGACCGCGGTCCGCAGGTCATCGAGGAAGGCGGGATCGCGGACTTGACGTTCCTCGCCGAGGAGGACCACGAGCAGGTCCCGGGTGAGCTCCCGCCACAGCCCGACGAGGACCATTGCCGCCCGGCGTCGCTCGGCCGCCGGCACCGCCGTCCTCGCTGCACCCGGCTCGTCGGTCGCGTCGGGGTCGTCGCCGGATGCATTGTCCTCGGCAGGGACGGTCGCCAACGCCCCCGTACTGGCCGTGGTAGCCACGGCGGTCGGCGCGGACGGCGCGGCTCGGCCTCGCTTCGCCGGCGTCGCCGCCCCGGCCAGCCCATCGGGTTCCGCGGCGGCCCGGTCGAGGGCGCGCGAGGCATCCGTCGCAAGCTTCGTGAGGTCGCGAACGGCGGCGAGCCGCCCGGCGGGGGTGGCAACCAGCAGGTCGAGGAGGGTCCGGGCGATCTCGTCGCGCGCAGCAAGGGCGCCCGGTGCCCGGGCCAGGGTCCTCGCCGCGCCCGGCCGTCCCGCCGCGATCCGGGCGAGCCTGCCAGCCAGCGGCGGCTGGGCCGCCCCGGCGTCGGCGAGGATCGACTCGATCTCGCGGACGGCAACCGGACCGAGCCGGATCCGGGCCGCGCGGGAGCGGACGGTCGGCAGGAGCCGATCCTCGTCGTCGGCGCACAGGACGATCGAAACGCCCGCCGGCGGCTCCTCGAGCGTCTTGAGGAGCGCGGTCTGGGCGTCGTCCGTGAGGCGGTCGGCCCGCTCGATGATCGCAACGCGGGCCCGGCCCTCGACCGCCATGAGAACGAGATCGGAGGCGAGGCGGCGGACCGTCCCGTCCTCCGGCCGGTCGCGGCTCCCGATCCTGATCTGGTCGCCCGGACCGGTGGGCGCGAGGCGATGGACATCCGGGTGGCGGCCGCGTTCGACAAGCCGGCAGCCACGGCAGCCGCGGCACGGTCGGGCGTGCGGATCGGCGTCGTCGCAGAGCAGGCCTGCGGCGAGATCCAGGGCCAGGGTCGTCTTGCCAACGCCGGCCGGTCCGCTGATCAGGATCGCGTGCGGAATCCGGCCGGCCACCATCCGGCGGACGGCCGCGACCCCCCCGTCATGGCCACGTGTCCGCATGATGCCCGTTCCCGCGGCGCTGCCGGCCGGGCTCGGCAAGTCCCCGGCGCCTTCAACCCGACCGCCGTGGCCGGGCGTTTCCGGCGCCGCAGGGCCGCCGTCGCCCAGACCGGCCTGGCGGGTCACGGAACCGTTCCTCCCCGTGGTCGGGCGGGCCGACCGCGGCTCAGGCCGGCTCGGCCTTCTTGCGGGTGGTGCGGCGCTTGGGCGCAGCGGCCTCGGCTGTCGGCTCGGCGACCGGAGCTGCCTCCGTGACGGCGGCGTCGACCTTCTTGCGGGTCGTCGTCCGCCGCTTCGGCGCTGCCGCCTCGGCGGCCGGGGCGTCCGCGATCGGAGCCGCCTCGGTTGCCTTCACTCGGGTCGAGGTCCGGCGCTTTGGTGCCGCAGCCGGTTCGACCGCGCTGGCAGCGGATGCCGCCTCCGCAGCCGGGACATCGGCCTTCTTGCGGGTCGACGTCCGGCGCTTGGGCACCGCGACATCGACGACCGGATCTGCGACAAGCTCCTTCATCGTCTCGATCTCGCCGGCAGCCTCGGCTGCGACAATCCGTGACGAATCCGGGCCGCGGTCCGGGCGGCGTCCCTTCGGCGACTGGGCAAGCTGGGCCCGGAGCATCTCCTCGAGCTCCGGCGGAACCTCGCTCCACGGATCACCCGAGGCACGGGGCGCCGGCCGATCGAATCGCTCCGCGTTCTGGGGCCGCGAGTAGCTGGCGTCCTGGCGGGCGTAGTTGCCGCCCGGCTGGCCGCTCGGGCGGCCACCCTGGTTGGTCCGACCGCTGACATCCGGGTAGCGGTTGATGCCACCCCCGCCGCCGCGGCCGAACCGCTCGCGCTCGATCGCGCTGCTGTAGGCGCTCCGGCCGCCGCGAGCGCCACCCCGGCCCTGGCTCTGGCCGCCGCGGCCCTGGCCCTGGCCCTGGCGGCCGCGACGCTGCTCGGCGATCAGGTACTCCGGGATCTCGGGCTCGTCGAAGTCCTCGTCGTCAGCGACCGGACCGATCGTGGCCGGTGCCTTCGGCGTTCCGAGCTGGGAGTCCCAGACGGATCCGAACGGCGTCGTCCGCGGTCCGCGCGGTGCTGCGGGCGCCTCCTCGGCTTCGTCCTCGTCCTCGTCCTCGTCGAATGCCACGGCGTCGGCCGGGGCGGCCTCACCGGCGGGCAGCGCCTCGCCGTCGCGACCACGGCCGCGACCGCGGCCGCGGCCACCGCGTCGCCGGCGGCGGCGGCGGCCCGCCTCGCCTTCGGCGTCGAGCTCCTGGTCGCCGGCGGCGCCATCGCCGTCCCCGCCGGGCATCGACTCGGGGTCGATGTCGAACGGCGTCAGCTCCTCGTCGTCGAGGTCAACCGGCGCAGCCACTGGCACCTCGGCGCCCGCGGCGACCCGGGACAGCTTCTCACCCGGCAGAACGGTCATCGCCCCGCCGTTCGTGGCGGCCGCGAGGGGCTCGGGCTCGGCAGCGATCGTCCGGCTCGGGCTCGTCCGGCCGCCGCTCCGGCCGCGGGCAGCGACCGGCTCGGCCTCGCCCGGACGACCCCGTCCGCGACCACGGCCGCGACCACGCTGGCCGGTGCCCTCGGTCTGCTTGTCCGGGACCTCGGTCATCGACAGATCCTCGTCGTCACCGGCTACCCGCCGGCCGGAGCGCGACGATGTCTTGTCGACCCGGGCGAGCTGGGTGATATCGGTGAACAGGTCGGCGACCTCGATCAGGTCCGACGACGTGTTGCCCCGGAAGCTGACCACCTCGACCCGGACGCCCATCTCCTGGACGGCCCGGATCGCCGGCGCGAAGTCACCGTCGCCGGAGATCACGATCGCGATGTCGAGATTCCGGGCGGTCTTCATCAGGTCGACGACCAGCTCGATGTCGAGGTTCGCCTTGACCTTGCCGTCGCCGTACTTGCGGATGTCCTTGCTGACGACCTTGTAGTGGTTCCGGGCCAGGAAGGCATGGAAGTTCCGCTGGTTCTCGTTGTCCGGGTCCAGCCCCGTGTAGGCATAGGCCCGGACGAAGTCGCGCCCGGCGGTGGTCGCTTTGAGCAGCGTGACGTAGTCGATGTCGGTGCCAGCCGCCTTGGCCGCATAGAAGATGTTCGCCACGTCCACGAAGACGGCGACGTTCTTGCCCACTCTGACTCCTCAGGATGTCCGATTCGAGGCCGTCGGCGCGGACGCGCTGCCTGACGGCCGGGTCAATTCCTGCTGCGTCCCCCGGCGGCCCCGACCGTGGCCACCCGGCACTCAGCACGCGGACCTGCTTCGACGAATCCGTGACGCTCGAGGCGGGTCCGCTCCGCCTCGTTGTCCGGCAGGTCTGCCTCCACGATGGAGCAGCCCTTGTTGCGCGCCGACCGGAGGAGTTCCTCCAGCAACGCATCGGTGACGCGGTCCGCATCGTGGTCGGGGTCGACCACGATCAGGTCCACGGCGCCGACGAAACCGCCGGCGCGGACGGAGGGCCGGAGGGCGAGGACCGCGCCTCCGACGACTTCGCGACGAGCCTCGGCGATGAAAATGCTCGCCTGGGGGAGATAGACCAGCTGTCGGAGCAGGTCTCCTGAATCCAGCGAAGCCGCAGCTCCGGACGAGCGGACCGGTTCGCCGCTGAGCGCGACGAGCCGTTCGATATCCGTGATGCGAGCCGGGCGGATCAGGTATTCCACGCGGGCGGAGCACCTCGTGAGGACGGCGGGAGCAATAGGATTCGCATCCTTCGCCGATCGGGAGCGGGCCGTTTCGCTCCGTCGTCGACGGGACCTCGCGGGAGGGCGAGCCAGATGGCTCGACAGCACACGCCCGGGTCGCGCCGACCGTTGTTGCATTCGGTCCGCTGGTGTCTATGATACGGCATCGCTTCGGCGGCAACCTGCGCGCCGTCCGAGCCAGCGTCCAGCGTCGTCGTTCGTCACGTACCGCCGCTCGCTCCCTCCATCCATCGACCGTTCCGGTCGATCGACCGCGGGAGCGCAGCATCGGGCGCCGGATGGGCGGAACGGGCAAGGCCGGAAAGGCTCAGGTGGCGTTGACCGATGTCGTCCGGGCCATCCGGTCGACGCGATCGAGGAGGAGAAGGTTCATGAAGTTCGCGAAACTTGCCGTCGCCGGGGCCAGCCTGGCCATGGTCGTGGGGGCATGCGGCAACTCCGCGGGTGGGGCACCGACGGCGATCAAGCTCGCCATCGAGCTCCCGCTCCAGGGCAGTGAGAAAGCGGCGGGGCAGCCGATCATCAACGGCATCCGGCTCGCGGTGAAGCAGGCCGGCGGACTGGCCGGCGGATACACGATCACGGTTCCGGACTCGGCGATCTTCGACGACGCCCTTCCGAGCTCGGGCGCGCACGATCCTCAGACCGGCGCCAACAACATGACCAAGATCGTCTCGGACGAGACCTACATGGGCGTCATCGGCCCGCTCAACTCGAGCGTCGCGAAGGCCCAGATCCCGATCTCGAACGCGTCCGGCCTGACCCAGTGCTCGCCGGCCAACACGAACCCGGACCTGACCAAGGGCGCGCCCGCGGCGGCCATCCGGACCAAGCCGAACAACTACGTCCGCGTCGTCACCACCGACGACATCCAGGGCCCGGCGGCCGCCCTGTACATCTACAACACCCTGGGCAAGAAGTCGGTCTACATCATCGACGACACCGAAACCTTCGGTAAGGGCGTCGCCGATGCCTTCGAGAAGGCGTTCACCACCGCGGGCGGCAAGGTCGTCAAGCACGACGCGGCCCCGAAGACCACCCAGGACTACGTCTCGATCATGACGGCCGCCAAGGCCCTCAATCCCGAGTCGATCTACTTCGGCGGCGTCACCGCCACCGGCGGCGCGCGGATCCTCCTCGCGGCGGCCCAGGTCGGCCTCGGCGACGTCCCGTACGTCGGCCCCGATGGCATCAACGACGGCTCCGGCACGACGAAGGACTCGTTCCTGAACCTGGCCGGCGCAAAGGCCGCTCACTCGTACAGCACGCTGGCCGGCCCGGGCACCTTCGATGGCAAGACCAAGTTCGACGCGGACTACAAGGCTGAGTACGGCATCGACTCGACCGGCTACGCCGGCCAGGGCTTCGCCTGCGCCCAGATCCTTCTCGACGCGATCGGCCGCGCCGGCGCCAGCAAGCCCGCGACCTACGCGGCGCTCAAGGAAGCCGTCCGCGTGGCGACCATCGACACCACCCACACCTACAAGACGATCGTCGGCGATGTCACGTTCAACGGCGACGGCGACACGAGCCAGCTGATCGTCTCGATCTACTCCTACGACGCCGCCGCCGCCGGCGGCAAGGGTGACTGGAAGTTCGACAGCCAGATCGACGCAGCCAAGAAGTAGCCGAACCTCGAGAGGCCGGGGACCCATCGGATCCCCGGCCTCTCCCTATCTCCCGCTTACCGACTCGGCCACGGCAGCCTGAGGACCCGACGTGACGGCCACCGTCTCCCCGGTCTCGACATCAAGCTCCCTGACGCGCACGCTGCGGATCACGGGCATGGCGGTCGCGGCCGTCGCGATCTACCTCGTTGTCCTGTGGCGGGCGCTGCTCTTCGCCGCCGAGCTCACGGCCGGCAACTCCTTTTGGGGGGGGCTGCTCCAGGCAGCCACCCGCTTCGACGACGTCGGGAACGCCTTCCTTGGCCAGGCGCTCCAGCAGACGGTCAACGCCCTGTCGATCGGCGCGATCTACGCCCTGATCGCCCTCGGCTACACGATGGTCTACGGGATCATCGAGCTGATCAACTTCGCCCACGGCGACATCTTCATGATCGGGGCGTTCCTGTCGGTCGTCTGGATCAGCGGGATCTGGGGCCAGCA
Organism: Candidatus Limnocylindrales bacterium; assembly: GCA_038204565.1. Taxonomy (GTDB): domain Bacteria; phylum Chloroflexota; class Limnocylindria; order Limnocylindrales; family CSP1-4; genus CF-46. Next base: position 14,992 of record JBBRCU010000031.1, on the reverse strand, counting down.
GCTCGCGATCCACGACATCCTGCCGCTCGCCTTCTTCCTGGTCGGGGCGCTACTGTTCGCCATGCCCCTGGTCGGAGTGATCAACCTGACGATCGAGCGGCTCGTCTACCGGCCCCTCCGCCATGCTCCGCGGCTGGCGCCCCTGATCACGGCCATCGGCGTCTCGTTCATCCTCCAGAACATCGCCCTGGCGATCGCCGGTTCAGGTGACCGGACAGCGGCGCAGATCTTTCCGCTGGACTGGCAGATTCCGTTCGGCGGCGCGTCGATCTCGGTCCTCTCGATCTTCATCTTCGCCCTCTCCCTCGGGCTGATGATCGCCCTCCAGAACTTCATCGGCAGATCGCGAATGGGCCGGGCGATGCGGGCGACCGCCCAGGACCAGAGCGCGGCGTCGCTGATGGGCGTCGACCCCAACCAGACGATCGCCCTGACGTTCCTGCTCGGCGGCATGCTGGCGGCCGCCGCCGGTGTCGCCTGGGGCCTGCGCTTCGGGTACGTCCGCTTCGACCTCGGGTTCAACTCCGGCCTGAAGGCGTTCACCGCGGCGGTCCTCGGCGGGATCGGCAACATCAGCGGGGCCGTCCTCGGCGGGTTCATCATCGGGTTCATCGAGAACTTTTCGTCCGCGATGGGCTATTCGCGCTGGTCGGAGTTTCTCGTCTTCATGGTCCTCACGTTCGTCCTCATCTTCAAGCCTTCCGGCATCCTTGGCCAGCTCACCGGAGATCGCGCATGAGCGTCGCCGCCAGCGCCCGGCCTGCGCCCCAAACGCTGACACCGCGGGCGCGGATGCGCTCCTTTGCCGAAGCCCACCGCTCCGCCACGATCGCCATCGCGATGACGCTCATCGCCATCGCGATGACGATCCTCCCCAAGTTCCCGCCGCTGTCGGCCATCCAGAACGAGTCGCCGTGGTGGGACGCCTTCGCCAACGCCGGGATCTACGTCCTGCTGGCGATGGGTCTGAACGTCGTCATCGGGCTGGCCGGCCTGCTCGACCTCGGCTATGCCGCGTTCTTCGCCATCGGCGCCTACGCCTATGCCTACTCGAACTCGCCGTTCTCGGGGCTCGACCTGCCGTTCCTGCCGATGCTCGTCGTCGGCGCGGCCGTCGCGGCCGTCTTCGGGATCGCCCTCGGCGCGCCGACCCTCCGCCTGCGCGGCGACTACCTCGCGATCATGACCCTCGGATTCGGCGAGATCGTCCCGATCGTGTTCCTCAACCTCGACACCTGGACCTCGGGCACCAACGGGATCAGTGGCATCTTCCGGCCGGAGCCGCTGCCACTCCTCGGCGAGTTCACCGCGGTCACGCCGTACGCCTACATGATCGTCATGGCGTTCATCGTCGCGGTCGCGATGATGCTGCTGTATCGGTTGCAGGATTCCCGCGTGGGCCGGGCCTGGAACGCCGTCCGCGAGGACGAGCTGGCGGCGGCCGCAAACGGGATCAACACGGTCACGACGAAGCTGCTGGCCTTCGCCCTCGGCGCGACGACGGCCGGCCTGGCCGGCGTCTTCAGCGCATCGAAGCTGACGATCGTCTCGCCCGACCAGTTCTACTTCACCGTGTCGTTCACGGTCCTGGCGATGGTCATCCTCGGCGGGATGGGCAACATCTGGGGCGTTGCGGTCGGCGCGTTCATCGTCTATCTGATCCAGGTGATCTTCCTGAAGCAGCTCAACTCATTCAAGGAGGCGCTCAACCTGCCGGCCTTCGACCTCGGCCCGTTGCACGTCAACGTCAACGGGATCAACTTCACCGACTACCAGTTCCTCCTGTTCGGCTTCGCCCTGGTGCTGATGATGCTGTTCCGACCGGAAGGCCTGTTTCCGAGCCAGCGCCGGCGGCGCGAGCTGCACGTCGCGGATGATCTGGCCGGCCCGCTCGAGGAGACGCCCGGTGAGATCGGGGCCATGGGCGAGACTCCTGGCGCTGAGGAGCTGACCGGCGAGGACGCCGGTCCGTCCAGCCCGGGGCACGATCGATGAGTGACGTCCTCCGCGCCGACGGCGTCACGAAGCGCTTCGGCGGCCTCGTCGCGGTCAACACGATCGACTTCACGATCCCCGAGAAGAGCATCGTCAGCCTGATCGGCCCCAACGGCGCCGGCAAGACGACGTTCTTCAACATCATCGCCGGCATCTACGACCCATCCGGCGGGCGGATCGAGTTCCGCGGCCTGCCGATGATCGCAAAGGCCCGGCGGGCCTGGCTCGAGCCGATCCTGTGGCTCGTCCCGGCGGCCGCCCTGGCGGGGATCACGATCCTCTTCAATTCCGTGGGCGCGCCCGAGGCCATCGTCATCGTCGGGCTCTTCCTGACGATCATCTCGCTCCTGACCGTCATGGTCGTCGGGGCGGCCCGGCCCCTCGCCTACCAGCAGCAGCTCCGCCGCTTCGGGATCTTCCGGAGCGCCCGCCCCAACGACATGGTCGTCGCCGGGCTTGGCCGGACGTTCCAGAACATCCGGCTCTTCCCGAACATGACCGCGATGGAGAATGTCCTCGTCGGGATGCACTCGCGGCTCAAGACGACGTGGGTCGATGCGCTCCTCTCGACGCCGCGGGACAACAAGGAAGAGATCTCCGCCCGGCTTCGCGGCGAGGAGCTCCTGACCCTCGTCGGGCTCAAGGGCGAGGGCGACCAGCTGGCCAAGAACCTGCCCTACGGCGACCAGCGCCGGCTCGAGATCGCCCGGGCCCTCGGGTCCGACCCGGCCCTCCTCCTGCTCGACGAGCCAACCGCCGGGATGAACCCGAACGAGACAAAGGAGCTGACGGAGCTGATCGGACGGCTCCGCCGCGAGCTCGGCCTGACCATCCTGCTGATCGAGCACGACATGCGGGTCGTGATGGGCATCAGCGACCGGGTCACCGTCCTCGACCACGGCGAGAAGATCGCCGAGGGCACCCCCGCCGAGGTCCGGGCCAACCCCAAGGTCATCGAGGCCTACCTCGGAGCACCGCCGGCATGACGACCACAGTCCCGAACCCACCCGGTGGCAGCACCGGGACGGCCGCCGGCGAGACGATCCTCGTCCTCGACGAGGTCCACACCTACTACGGCAACATCCACGCCCTGCAGGGGATCTCGCTGACCGTGGCGGCGGGCGAGATCGTGACCCTGATCGGGGCCAACGGCGCCGGCAAGACGACCACGCTGAAGACGATCAGCGGGATGCTCCATCCGCGCAAGGGCAAGGTCACGTTCGAAGGTGCCGACGTGTCCCGGACGAGTGCCCATGAACTCGTCCGGCGGGGCATCGGCCACGCCCCCGAAGGTCGCCGGATCTTCTCCCGGATGACGGTCCTCGAGAACCTCCAGATGGGTGCCTTCACCCGGGACCAGAAGACGATCCAGCCCGACATCGACAGGGTCATGGACCTGTTCCCGCGTCTCCGCGAGCGAACGCTCCAGCTTGGCGGCACGCTGTCCGGTGGCGAGCAGCAGATGCTCGCGATCGGCCGGGCGCTGATGTCGGAGCCGCGCGTCCTGCTTCTCGACGAGCCGTCCCTGGGTCTCGCGCCGATCCTCGTCCAGCAGGTGTTCGAGAAGATCAAGGACATCAACGCCCAGGGGATGACCGTCCTGCTCGTCGAGCAGAACGCCCTCCAGGCGCTGTCGATCGCCCATCGCGGCTATGTCCTCCAGACCGGCTCGGTTGTCCTGACCGGCCCCGCTGACGAGCTGATCAAGAACGAGATGGTCCGCAAGGCATACCTCGGCGAGGACTGACCGACAGATTCCGCTCGGACGCTGTGGCGAGCCTGCGGATTTCGCGCGGCTGGGGGCGTTCCTGCTGTCGCCCGCCGCCAGCTACGTGAGCGGCGCGATCGTGCCGGTCGACGGCGGGCTGACCCGGGCCCTCCCCTAGCAGACCGGCGGGGACTCGAGACCCGGGGCCGGCGGCACCCGGCGACCGCTCGACCGGCGGCTCAGTGGCGGCGCTCGCGGGCGATGTCGTAGACGGCCCGGCTCAAGACCGCGAGCCCCAGCACCGCCAGCCACAGGCCGTAGGCACGTTGGGGCAGGAGCGCCTCGACGTCGCGGATCGCGATGCCGATCGCGTGGATCGCGAGGGCCAGCCAGGCCACGACCGTCACGATGATGAAGCTCAGCGGCCGGTCGATCGCGATCGGGACGTCGCCCGCGGCATAGGGCAGGGCAAGTAGAGCGACGATCGCGAGCGCGGCGTAGAACACGAGCGCCCCCGCGCCGTCGAAGGCGTTGTTCGAGAGCGGCGTCAGCCCGAAATCGCCGGAGCTCTGCCACCACGGCAGGAAGCAGGCGACGATGATCAGGATGGCGGCGAGGGCGGCCAGGCGGCGCCCGGCTCCGAGCGGTCGGCGGTGCATCTTCAGTCCGTGCCCGAGTAGACCTCGGGGCGGAGGACGCCCACGAAGCGGAGGTTGCGGTAGAACTCGCCGTAGTCGAGCCCGTAGCCGACGACGAACTGGTCAGGGATCGTGAAACCGGTGTAGTCGACCTCGATGTCGACGAGACGGCGGGCGGGCTTGTCGAGGAGGGTGCAGATCCGGAGCGACCGCGGGTTCTTGCCGCGGAGGTAGCGGATCAGGTAGTTCAGGGTGAGCCCCGTGTCGATGATGTCCTCGACGATCAGGACGTCCTCGCCCTCGATCGACGCCGAAAGGTCCTTGAGGATCCGAACCAGCCCGCTCGACTCGGTCGTCGTGCCACCGTACGACGAGACCTCCATCAAGTCGATCCGGACCGGCGAGGGGATGGCTCGCATCAGGTCAGCCATGAAGGGCAGCGAGCCCTTGAGGACCGACACGAGCGTCAGCCGGCGGTCGGCGTAGTCTGCCCCGATCCGCGCCCCGAGCTCGGTTACCTTGGCCGCGATCGCCTCTTCGCTCACGAGGACCTCGCCGATATCGGCAACGAGGTCGATCCGGGCCTCGGTCACGCGGTTCCTCCTGGCTGGACGGCCGGCGTGCCGTCGGGGGACGGACCGCCGAGCTCGAGGTCGATGGCGTCGCCGGCAGCGAGCATCGCGATCGCTGCGGTGTCGCGGTCAGGGACGACCTGCCCGGAGGTGCCACTCAGGGAGTCGGCCATTGCCAGCCGTCCGAACTTGAGCAGCAACGCCCGGAAGTCGCGAGCGTAGAACAGCTTGACCCGGATGTCCGGATACAGCTCGCGAATCCGGCGGAGCTTGCGGTTCTTCTTGCGAACAAGCTTCTGGCGAAGGGTCGTCATCTCGAGATACAGGTCGAGATCGGGCAGCCAGAAGTCGGGCGAGAAGCTCTCGACGACCGCCCCCTCGAGATTCCAAAGGATGGGGAAGGTGTGCGGCTCGTACTCCCAGCGGATCCGGTAGAAGTCGAGGATCCGGGCCATCTCCGCCTCGCTGGCGTGGGCGAACGACGGCAGCGGCCGATCGGGCGGGCTGATGGCATCGAGCGAAAGAGGCCCGGGACGGTGGGGCTGCAGGACGCCGGAGACGGGCGCGTCGGGAGCCACCCAGGACGGTCCGTGCCCGGCCCGTCCGGCCGACGAGCGACGCCGGCCGCGGCGCCCGGAGTTGGACCCGGTCGCCGGGCTGGCCGTCACTGGCGGGGACCCGCAGCAGGCGGCTCGGAGGCTCCGACGAGAGCGGCGAGTCCGCCCAAGGCGAGGAGGTCGTGGACGAGGGCGACGTCCGCCGGCGCGATCGGCAATGCCTCGCGAAAGCGCTCCTGGTCGATCGGCCCGAATTCGCCGTAGACGCGCCCGGGGACGACATCCAGCCCGTCATTCCCGGCGAGATCGGCGGTAACCTCCGCGATCTGCCCGTCGTCGGCATCGGCGGCGATCACGATCCCGAGCGATTCGCTCCGGCAACCAGGGCAGTGGATCTCGACGAAGGCGATGTCGTCGCGACGAGCGAGGACGCGGACCCGGTCGCTCGGCACGAACTGGCCGCAGGCAGCACAGTCGACGCCGTCGGCGAGCGAATCGAGGTCGTCGCGCGGATCCATCGGCCGCAAGTCTAGCCGGTCGCCCGCTCAACCGCGCCCGGGTCCGGTGACCTGCCACGATACCCCCGCGTTGCCCGACGATACCCCCAGGGGGTATCATTGTCGGCACCCCAATCCGAATCGGAGTCCTGCCCGTGCCGACCAGCACGTCCCGCCGCCCGCCCGCGCCGCCGCCGGCCAACTTCCGCCACAGCTATTCGAAGGACAAGGCCGGCCTGATCCGCCACCTTGCCCGGATGGAAGGCCAGGTCCGCGGGATCGCCCGGATGATCGAGCGCGAGGAGTACTGCGTCGACATCCTGCAGCAGACCTCGGCGCTCCGAGCAGCGGTCGATGCCCTGTCGATCCTGGTCCTGGAAGATCATGTCCAGGGGTGTGTCCGGACCGCCGCGGAGCACGGTGAGGCCGATGCCTATGTCGACGAGGTCATCGACGTCGTGCGGCGCACGCTTGGCCGGCCGGTCCGCAGCGCGAGCCGATCGAGCTGAAGTCCTGCCGCCGCTCATCCGTCGCGGACCAGCCGACGAACCCATCGATGACCGGTACTTCCGGACATCCCCCTTCCGGCGGCCGGGGGATGTCCGGGTGCCCGATCGGCAGCGACGATGATCGCGGCCGACCACGTCCGGTCAGGCCTGCACCCGATCGCCATGTAGCCAGGGGCCCATGATCGACCACCGCCCGGACCGCCTGCCGGCCCAGCCGCCGACCGTCGCCGCGCCGCCCGCCTTCACGGATCGCCGGGTCACCTATCGGCGCGCCGAGGATCGGGTCGCCCATCAGGAGAAGGTCCTTCTTGCCCGCGCCCTCGACGTCCTCGCCTCGGACAGCAGTGCCGAGGAGCGCCTCGCCGGCCTGCTCCGACTGCTCGCCCGGACCGTTGGCGCGCGGCGGGTGGCCGTCGTCGCCGACGGGATCGAGAGGCGCGCCGCCGTCGCGATCGACCGCGACGAGGATCCAGCCCTGGCCGAGGCCCTGGCAGCCTGGCTCGATGTCCATGCTCCGCGGACCCGGGCCAGGCGGGCGGCTGCGGGTCGCGCGCCCATCTCGCTGATCCTCGCGGCGGTACCCGAGACCGATGCCGCTGTTCATGCCGACACCCTCGATCGCGACCCGACCACCGCCACCCGGCGCGGTCTCGCTCCCGTCGGCTTGCCGGCTCGGACGCTTGAAGGCGCCCGAGCCGAAGGCGACGGCGGGCGTCATTACGCGATGCTCCCGATCCCGAGCGCCGGCGACGTCGCCCTCGGCTTCGAGTTCGGCCGCGCGGCCGACGCGGAGCATCTCGCCGAGCGGCTCCCGCCGACCCTTGCCCGTCACGCCGCCGTCGTGCTCGCCCTCGTCACCGCCCAGCTCTCAACCGAGCGGGAGCTCGCGACGCTGCGCGCCCGCGAGGCCGAGCGCTCCACGTTCGTCTCGACGGTCGCCCACGAGCTGCGCACACCCTTGACCGGGCTGCGCGGATATCTCGAGCTGATCCTCGGCGACCAGATCGACGATCCGGCGGTGACCCGCGACTTCCTCGATCGCAGCCGCTCGATCGTGGCGTCGATGGGTGAGCTGGTTGGCGACCTCCTCGAGATCTCGAAGCTCGAGTCCGGGACGCTCGGGCTGCAGATCGAGCCGTTCTCGCTGGCCGAGGCCTGCAGCCAGGTCGCGGGCACGCTCCTGCCGATCGGGATCGAGCACGGCGTCCGCCTGACGACCTCGCTCCCGCCGCGTCTGCGCGTCGCCCGCGGCGACCGGCGGCGGGTCGAGCAGATCCTCACGAACCTCGTTGCAAACGCCCTCAAGTTCACTCCGGCGGGCGGGTCGGTCGAGATCGACGCCCGGTTCGACGGGCCGATTGCGCTCATCGCGATCCGCGACGATGGCGCCGGCATCCCCGAGGACGACCGGGAGCGGATCTTCGAGCGATTCCACCGGATGGCCGGCCACGAGCGGATCACCGGGACCGGCCTCGGCCTGCCGATCGCCCGTGATCTCGCCCGGCAGATGGACGGCGATCTCGGCGTCGCCTCGGCCGTCGGGGTCGGCTCGGCGTTCATCCTGGCCCTGCCCGGACCGACGGCCGTGGCGGACGATCTCGTCGCCACGGCCCTTGAGCGGGCGCTCGAAGCGGGGCGCGAGGCGCTGGGCAACGCCGAGGAACGCCGCGGCTTCGTCGCCGCGATCGGCCGTGCCGCCTGGACCGAGGACGTCGATCCGGGACCGTGGCCCGGGCAACGATCCGAGAGCCGGCGGCTGCGCGTCCTGCCCGGCGTCCGCGGCGAGACCCGGACGCCCGCCTGAGCTCGCGCCGAGGCCCGCCTGAGCTCGCGCCGGGCGACTGGCGGCGCGCCACCGCCGCGGCCCGACAACTGCCCAGATCCGTGCCCGCCGGAACCCCTCGGGCAGTGGATCGAAGGGCCGCCTTCGGGGAGTTTTCCACAGCCTGGCGAGGGGATGGTGGATTCGTGGATAACCCGGTTGACTCCACCCGACACGGCCCCTAGTGTCCGGCATCCGCACCGAACCCACCTTGGGTAACGAGGCCCGCGAGGGGCACGGGGAAACCCGGCCGCGAACCGGACGAGCCACCGAAGACCGAGGGCCCAGGGCGGTACGCCGAACGACCACGCCGGGAGCGGAGCCCGGACGGCCCGCACAGGCACGATCGACAGGAGAAGTGCCTGGACCGTCCGCGGGACCCGCTCCCGACGCGCGTCGATCTCTGTCCCCCGCTCCCGGCCGCGTTCGAGGACGCCCTGGAGCCGGCCCTCGCGGCGCTCGGAATCGAGCTGGATGGTGGGACGCGCGCGATGCTCGACGGCCACGTCCGGCTGCTCCTCGCCTGGAATGCGGCGATCAACCTCACCGCGATCCGCGATCCGGCCGCGATCGCGATCCGTCACGTCGCGGACAGCCTGACCGGGCTGGCTCCGCTGCGCGAGCGCCGGATCGATCGGTTCGCCGACCTCGGCAGCGGCGGCGGCTTCCCCGGGATCCCGCTTGCCGCCGCCCTGCCGGCGGACCGGGCACTGCTCGTCGACTCGGTCGGCAAGAAGGTCCGGTTTCTGACGACCGTCGTCGAGGCGGTGGGGCTGTCGGGACGGGCGGCGGCCGAGCCGGTCCGGGCCGAGGCGCTGGCCGCCGGACGGGATCGGGGGCAGTGGCCCGCCGTGACCGCCCGGGCCGTCGCGCCCCTCGCCGAGCTGATCGAGATCGGGCTGCCGCTTCTCCGGCCGGGCGGCGTCCTCGTCGCCTGGAAGCGGACCGACGTCGACCAGCCCGCGGCCCTCGATGCCGAGCTGGCGGCGGCGGAGCGGGCCCTGGCGGCGGTCGATCCCGGCGGCCGCACGACCGTCGAACCCGGGGCAGGACCCATCCCGCCGACGGCCGCCCTGGCCGGGCTTGGCGGCCATGTCCTCGTCATCGTCGAGCGCGGTCCGGACGCGATCGACCGACGCTGGCCGCGCGACCCATCCGTCCGCAGCCGGGGCTCATGGTGACCAGACCGCCCGTCGAATGCCGGGCGGCCGGGCCTGCTGTGACCCGTTAGGCTGGCTCGATGCGCATCGCCGTCGTGTCCGACATCCATGCCAACCTCGTCGCCCTCGACGCGGTGCTGACGGCGGCGGGACCGATCGACGCGGTCTGGCACCTGGGTGACGTCGTGGGCTACGGGCCGGACCCCGATGGCGTCGTCGAGCGACTCGCAGGCATCGCGGCGGTCGGGGTCGCCGGCAATCATGACCTCGCGGCACTCGGCGGCACGGAGATCGATCTGTTCAATCCGGACGCGAGGGCCGCGATGCTCTGGACCCGCGGCCGGATCACCGCCGGGACCCGGGCCTGGCTCGCCGCCCTTCCCCGAACGCGCGTCGAGGGCGGGATGACCCTCGTCCACGGCAGCCCGCGCGACCCGGTCTGGGAATACATCACGTCCATGCCGGTCGCGCGCGCGAACCTCGCCGTCCTCGAGACCCGGATCGGCCTGCATGGCCACACCCATCTGCCGATGGCATGGGCGGACCAGGATGGGCGGATCGACGCGATCTCACCCGGCCCGGGATCGTCCTTCCGGCTCGACGGACGGCCGGCCCTCCTGAACCCGGGCAGTGTCGGCCAGCCGCGCGACGGGGACCCGAGTGCGTCGTGGCTCGAGATCGACACGGATGCCGGCGTCGTAACGTGGCGTCGGGTGGCCTACGACGTCGAGGCCGTCCACGCGGCGATGGTCGACGGCGATCTGCCGGTCCGGTTGGCCGACCGGCTCCGCCTCGGGCTCTGACCAGGTGATCGGCGGCCGGCGACCGATCCAGGGCCGCAAACTCGGCGACCGCCGCGTCCGCGTCGAGCGGCCGCATTCCACCCTGTTCCGGTGGACCGGCCCGGGCCAGCTGACCGCCAAGGAAGCGGCGTCGGCTCCGACCACCTCGAGCGGGCGGATCTTCGCCCGGTTCAAGGCGGTCCTCCTCGGCCGGCCGCTGGCCAGCGAGGAGGAGCTCGGGGAGCGCCTGTCGAAGAAGAAGGCGCTCGCGATCTTCAGCTCGGACGCGATCAGCTCGTCGGCCTACGCGACCGAGGAGATCCTGCGCGTCCTGATCCTGGGCGGTATCGCCGCCCTCGCCTGGGGCCTCTGGATCAGCGTCGCGATTGCGGTCCTTCTCATCGCCGTCGCGATCAGCTATCGCCAGATCTGCCTCGCCTACCCGACCGGCGGCGGGAGCTACTCGGTCTCGAAGCGGAACTTCGGGCGGCGGATGTCGCTGATCGCGGCGTCGGCGCTGATGATCGACTACGTGATGACGGTCGCCGTCTCCACGGCGTCGTCGATCGAGCAGGTCACCTCGGCTGTGCCGGAGCTCATCGACGAGCGGGTGATCCTCGGCGTCGTCGCGATCGGCCTGATCACGATCGGCAACCTGCGCGGCCTGCGCGAGGCGGGCAACCTGTTCGCCATCCCGACGTACTTGTTCCTGGGGTCGGCGCTCCTGATGATCGGCCTCGGCTCGATCCGGATCGTCGTGTTCGGCGAGCATGGCGACTTCGCCCCGGACCTCGGTGCGCAGACGGGTGAGGCGCTCCAGAGCCTGTCGGTGATCCTGCTCCTGCGAGCGTTCGCGGCCGGCGCCGTGGCCCTGACCGGGACGGAGGCGATCGCGACCGGCGTGCCGGCATTCCAACCACCGGAGGCGCGCAATGCCGCGGCCACGCTCGCGGCGATGGCCGCCCTGCTCGGCATCCTGTTCATCGGCCTGACGTTCCTCGCCGTCAACTTCGGGATCACCCACATCGACGAGCCCGAGAAGCAGACGGTGATCAGCCAGATCGCCGGACGGGTCTACGGCGCGGGGTCCATCCCGTTCTTCCTGTTCCAGGGCTTCACGGCGCTCCTCCTCGTCCTCGCCGCGAACACCAGCTTCAACGCCTTTCCCAGGCTGCTCGCGATCCTCGCGATCGACGGCCACATGCCCCGCCAGTTCTCGTTCCGCGGCGACCGCCTCGCCTACAGCTACGGGATCGTCGTCCTGGCCGCCGTCGCCGCATCGCTGATCGTCCTGTTCCACGGCGAGACCCATCTCCTGATCCCGCTCTACGCGGTCGGCGTGTTCATCGACTTCACGATCAGCCAGGCCGGGATGATCCGGCATTGGCGCCGCGAGCGGCCGCCAGGCTGGCGGCGGCGGCTGGCGATCAACGCGTTCGGCTGCAGCCTGACCGCGATCGTGGCCGTCGTCGTCACGATCGCCAAGGCGCCCCAGTCGTTCATCGTCCTCGCCCTGGTGCCGATCCTCGTCGGGGTGATGACGTTCATCCACCGCCAGTACCTCGGTCAGGAGCAGGAGCTCGCGGTCCGCGACGACTACGTGGTCGCAATCGCCCATCGCGAACAGCGGGTCGTCATCCCGGTCAACGGGATCAACCGGGCCGTCGTCCAGGCCGTGATCTTCGGGCGGACCCTCGCCTCCGACGTCCGGGCCGTGTTCATCACCGAGGACCAGGAAGTCGGCGAGGCCCTTCGCCTCAAGTGGCTGCGCCAGGTCCCGGGTGTTCCGCTGGTGATCGTCGAATCACCCTACCGCGCCCTGGTCGGCCCGCTCACGGCCTACCTCGACGTCCTCGACCTCGCCTGGCCGCCCGAGAGGGAGGCGCCGACGACCATCGTCGTCCTGCCTGAGTTCGTGGCCCGCCACTGGTGGGACCGGGTGCTGTATAACCAATCGGCCAGGCGCCTCAAATCGGCGCTGGTCGGGCGCGAGCACACGGTCATCGCGGACGTGCCTTACCGCCGCGGTCACTGACCCGGCCCCTGCAACAAAGATCGGAGACGGATGATCGGAGGCCGCCGGCCGTTGCAGGGCCGGAAACCCGCGGACCGCCGCGTGCGCGTCGAACGCCCGCACTCGCCCTACTTCCGCTACACCGGCCCGGGCCAGATGGTCGCGAAGGCTGCCGCCCACACGCCGAAGACGGCCGTCGGGCGGACCTGGGCGCGGGTCCGGAAGGTCGCGATCGGCCGGCCCCTCGCGTCGGAGGAAGAGGCCGGCGAGCGCCTGACGAAGAAGAAGGCGCTCGCGATCTTCAGCTCGGACGCGATCAGCTCCTCGGCCTACGCGACCCAGGAGATCATCCGGGTGCTCGCGGTTGCCGGGGCCACCGCGCTCGCCTTCTCGGTCAGCGTGTCGATCGCGATCGCGGTCCTGCTCGCGGTCGTCGCGATTTCCTATCGCCAGGTCTGTCGGGCCTACCCCGGCGGCGGCGGGGCGTATGCGGTCGCCCGCGAGAACCTGAACCCGCTGCTCGGACTCATCGCCGCTGCGGCCCTCCTCATCGACTACGTCATGACGGTTGCCGTGTCGACCGCGTCGGCGATCGCCCAGATCGTGTCGGTCGTGCCGGACCTCGAGAAGTGGACGGTCGAGATCGCGGTCGTCGCGATCACCCTGATGACGATCGCCAACCTCCGCGGCCTGCGCGAGTCCGGGAACATCTTCGCGATTCCGACGTACCTGTTCCTCGGACTCGCCCTGCTGATGGTCGGCATCGGCCTCGTCAACATCGTGACCGGGGTCGCCCACCCGATCGTGACCCCCCACGCCGACGTCCTCGGCGGCGGCGAACTGTCGATCTTCCTCCTGCTCAAAGCGTTCGCGGGCGGCTCGGTCGCCCTGACCGGGGTCGAGGCGATCGCCAACGGCGTGCCCGCGTTCAAGCCGCCCGAGGCCAAGAACGCCGGCAACACGCTGCTGGCGATGGCCCTGCTCCTGGGCGTGATCTTCATCGGCGTCACCATCATGGCGCGCGCGTACGACATCGTCCCGTCACGCGAGCTGTCCGGCGGGCCGACGATCATCGCGATGGTCGCGCAGACCGTCTTCGGCGACAGCAACCCGCTCTACTACCTGTTCCAGGTGGGTACCGCGCTGATCCTGTTCCTCGCCGCCAACACCAGCTTCAACGCCTTTCCGCGGCTGGGCGCGATCCTCGCCGAGGACGGCTACTTCCCGCGCCAGTTCGGGTTCCGCGGGGACCGGCTCGCGTACAGCTGGGGAATCATCCTGCTGGCGGGCATCGCGGCGGCGCTGTACATCGCCTTCGAGGGCAACACGACCAGCCTGATCCCCCTGTACTCGGTCGGCGTGTTCGTGTGCTTCACCCTGTCGCAGGCCGGCATGGTCCGGCACTGGGTCCGCACCCATGAGAGCGGCTGGTGGTGGCGGATGGCCGTCAACGCCTTCGGCTCGCTGCTCACCCTCGTCGTCCTGGTCATCGTGCTCACCGAGAAGTTCGATCGCGGTGCCTGGGTCGTGGCGATCCTCATTCCGACCCTCGTCAGCATGATGCTGTTCATCCGGCACCAGTACCAGGCATCCGCGAAGCAGCTCGCGGTCCGGGCGGACTTCGTCGTGACGCCTCCGATGCGCCAGGAGCGCGCGATCATCCCCGTCCCCTCGCTCAACCGCGCCGTGGTGCGAGCCGTCAGCGTGGCCCGGTCGATCTCCGACGACGTCCTCGCGGTGTACATCAGCAACGACGCGGATCAATCCCGCGAGATGCGCGAGCGCTGGGAGCGCCAGGTCCCCGGCGTGCAGCTCGTGATCGTCGAGTCGCCGTACCGCGCGCTGGCCGGCCCGCTCATGGCCTACCTCGATGTGCTGGACCGCGCATGGCCGCCGGACAAGGAAGAGCCCATCACGTTCGTCGTGATCCCTGAGTACGTCGCCCAGCACTGGTGGGAGCGGATCCTCTACAACCAGTCATCGCGCCGGCTGCGCACCATGCTGCTGGGCCGGCCGCATACCGTGGTGGTGGACGTGCCCTACCGGCGCGACGACCCGCACCGCTTCCATCCCGACGAGCCCGCGCCGCACGGCGACGCCGAAGGGGACGCAGGCCCGTTCTGACGGTGCCGCGCCGCCCGGACCGGACCATGGTCGGGACACCGGCGGACGGTGCGCCACCGCGCCCCGGGCGCCACCCGGGCGCCACCCGAGAGGCACCGGGCGCTCATCACCCGGTGGTATCGTGTCGCGGCGCGGCGACCCGCCGGGACGCCACACGGGTTCCCCCGTCGCCGCCGAATGACCTTGGAGGCTCCTGGCGCGTGGCCGATGCTTCGGCTCCCCCGTTCCGGCGTGCCGTCGTCGCACTGTCCGGTGGCCGAACCGACCGTAGAATCGTGGCGCTCGCGGCCGACATCGCGAAGGCGGGTCGTGCCGAGCTCGTGGGGATCCACGTCGTGGAGATCGACTGGACCCTGCCCCTGGACGCGGACGTCGCCGGCCGGTCCGAGGACGCGCAGCGCGTCCTGGATATCGCGGAAACGACCGCCGAGTCGGTCCGCTACCGGCTCGAGACGGTCCTGCTCCAGGCACGCGACGTCGGCGCGGCCATCGTGGACGAGGCGACCGAGCGCGAGGCCGACCTGATCATCTGCGGCCTGCCGTTCCGCCGTCGCTTCGGCGGGGACTTCACGGTGGGCCGGACCATCCCCTACATCCTGAAGAACGCGCCCTGC
>JBBRCU010000030.1:0-39261 GCA_038204565.1 Candidatus Limnocylindrales bacterium | reverse complement strand
GGTCCGCGTGGGCGGCGCCGCGGATCGCCTCGTAGATCGGGCTCAGCCGGCGCGAGACGCCGGTCGAGATCCCAGCGTAGCCGTCGAGGAACCGACGAGGATCCCGCTCGGCCCGGACGGCCAGGGACTCTGGGCGCTCCGGCAGCGGAATCGGGTCGTCGTCACCGACGAGCGTCACGTCGTAGGCGGCCTTCAGGAGCGCAGTCTTTGTCGGGAAATGGGCGAAGACGGTCGCCCGGCCGACGGCGGCTCCCTGCGCGACGAGATCGAACGAGGTCGCCACGTAGCCGCGCTCGGCGAAGAGCCGGGCGGCCGCCTCGACGATCGAGCGGCGCGTCGCCCGCTGCTGGGCCGCGCGGCGCGGCGATTCGTAGTGCCGTTTGACAGCCATGGATCTGTTCGTCAGACTCACAGTCGATTGATCATACTCACAGTATGATAACAGGCCGGCGAGAGACGGCGCGACCGGCACCTGCAGGAGGATCGCATGAACTCGACCGCGGCAACCGACGTCATGGAGCGGCTCATCGCGGCGGTGAACCGGCACGACCTCGACGACCTTGTCGGGTTGTTCGCCGACGACGTCCGGAGCGACACCCCCGCCCACCCCGCTCGCAGCTTCGTCGGCCGGGACCAGGTCCGGCGCAACTGGGAGCAGATCCTCGGCGCGATCGGCGGCCTCGAGGCGCGGCTCCTCTCGAGCGCCGTCAGCCCGGCGACGGCCGACGGGGCGACAACCGTGTGGGCCGAGATCGCCTTCGACGGCCATCGCCCGGACGGCGTGCCATGGCGGATGCGCGGGGTCACCGTGAACGAAGTCGCAAACGATCGGATCACCGCGCTGCGCTTCTACCTGGAGCCGGTCGATGACGGCCTCGCGGGGCCGGATGCTGCCGTGCGAACGATGACCGAGGGCTCGCCTGCGGCCGTCGGAGCCGCCCGATGATCGTCGTCGTCGGCGGTACCGGCGAGCTCGGCCGGCGGGTCGTCGCCCGCCTCGTCGGTCGGGGACTGGCCGTCCGCGTCCTGACCCGCGACCTCGCCCACGGCCGGGCTGCTCTGGGCGAGCTCGGCGGCCGCGTGGAGCTCGTCGAGGCCGATGTCCGCGACCCCGCGACCCTCGCACCGACTGTCACGGGTGCGGATACGGTCATCGCCGCCTTCCAGGGATTCGGCGGGCGCGCCGCAGGCGGCATCGCAGCCGTCGATCGCGATGGCAACCGGAACCTCGTTGCCGCCGCGGCCCGGGCCGGGGTCCGACGCTTCGTCCTGCTCTCGATCCACGACGCGTCCGCGGCAGATCCGCTGGCGCTCGGGCGGGCCAAGGCGATCGTGGAAGCGGACCTGCGGGCAACGACGATGACGCCGCTCATCGTTCGCCCGACCACGTACATGGAGACCTGGGCGGCGATCGTCGGCGGGCCGATCCTCGCCTCGGGCCGGGCCCGGATCTTCGGCAGAGGCCGCAACCCGATCAACTTCGTGTCGGCGGCCGACGTCGCCACGGTGGTCGAGGACGTGGTCGTCGAAGCCGAAGGTGCATCGCCGGCCGGCCGGACGATCGAGGTCGTCGGGCCCGAGGACCTTGCCTTCGACGACCTCGTCACCCGGTTTGGGACAGCCCTCGGCCACCCGGTCCCGACCAGTCACGTCCCGCTGCCGATGCTCCGGGCGATGGCGCTCGCGCTCCGGCCGTTCAAGCCCGTCTTCGCCGATCAGGTCGCGGCGGCCGTCGTCCTTGACACGACCGATCGGCGCGCAGCCGGCACGGTCGCGGGAGGCACCGATGGGCTGCGCCGTGGGACGACGACGTTCGACGCGGTGATCGCCGAGTTTCTGGCCGGCTCGGTTGCGAACGAGGCTCACGCCAGGGCGTGATCTCGGGCATTCCTGACATCCCCGGGCCGATGCCCGACGATGATCGCGCCATGAGTGACGATCGGCCCGCCGAGTTCCTCCTCGACGGCTTCCCGCCGGCGATCCGCGAAACAGGCCGGACCCTCCGGGCGCTGATCAGCGGCACGGTCCCGGGCACCGTCGAGACCGTCCGGACGGGCTGGCGCTGGATCGCCTACTCCCTGCCCGAGAAGGGCCGCGTCCGGAACTTCGCCTGGATCGGGCCGGAGCGGAAGCACATCCATCTCGGCTTCGAGAACGGGATCCTGCTCGCCGATCCCGATCGCATCCTCCAGGGCGCCCAGGAGCGGCTTCGGAAGTTCCGCTACGTCACCTTCGAGCCGACGATCGACATCGACGAGGTTGTTCTCATCGACTACATGACCCGCGCCGCCGCGCTCGCGGTGATGCCGAGCGCGGCGCGACGGGCGCTGCACGAGGCGGCCGCCGAACCGGCCCCGGGCGCGCTCGGGCCGGACGGCGTGCCAGCCGATTGGGAGCTCATCACCGACCCGTGAGAATGGCCGCGGCGGGCTGGTGACCTGTGGTCAGCGCGCCCCGAGGAGGCGCTCCATCAACCGCCAGCCGTCATCGGTCCCGCGCCAGGCGGCGCGCAGCCGATCCCGGCCCAGGCGTCGACGGACGTAGCGCAGAACGATCACCGCCACGATCACGTCGTCGAGCGGCCCGAGGACCGGAATGAACTCCGGGATCAGGTCGATCGGGCTGATGAGCCAGCCGAGAAGGATGACGAGCGCCACGCGGACGCCACGCGGGGTCGTTCGATCGAGCAGGAGGTCACGCACGAGGCGAAGGATGTCCGGGACCGCCCGAACCAGATCCGTCACGCCGACGTCTTTCGGCCGGAGCAGCCACAACGCCGCGATCAGGACGATCCAGAGGACGACGAGCCCAATGATGATCGTTCCGAGGGCGGCCACCGGGTCCATGGTGTCAGTATCGGTGTTCCACCCCGGCCGCTGGGTGGTGGCAACAAGTGATGTTCCAATAAGGCGGCCGGGTCAGGCGCTCGCGTCAGGGGCGTCCGGCAGGTCGCTGACAGCCATCATCTGACCCAGCCGCCGGGTCCGGCTCGACTCCCGGGCGACCGCGAGGCTGGCGACCGCGATCTCGCCCATCGACGCGGCGATGAAGATCGGCTCGACGTTCGAGAAGGTCGACCCGCCGCGGAGGCCCAGGCTCCAGACGGTCACGAGGCCCGCCGACCCGAGTGCAGCCACCCAGCCGGCATGCGCGAGCGGTCGCGGCCGGACGAGGCCGACGCCCGCGCCGAGCCCCATCAGGAGGACCACCGGCGTCGCGACACCCACGAGCGCGAACCGGCTATAGCCAGCCCAGCCCGCGACGACCTCGACGGCGAGCACGGCGACCGACAGCAGCAGGATCCCGAGAAAGACGCGGACACCCCGCGACCGCGACGCCCCGCGGGCAACAACAACGAGCGCCGACAGCGGGACGACCGAGATGGTGAGCAGGCCGACCGATTGGAGGAGCCCGTCGCCCGGGAACCCGGGGCCGCATTCGAGGCACAGATCGGAGATCCCGATCCCGACCTGCCCGAACAGGGCGAGCAGCGGCCACATCGCCGCGGCCAGGCCGATCCAGACGTCGGCGATTCGAGATCTTGGGGGGATCGCATGGGCGTCCGATCCCGCGGCCTGCAGCGCCGGCAGAACCAGCATGGGACCGACGGCAAACGCGACCACGGCAAGAAGGTTCGGCGCGAGTGCCAGCGTGGCACGAACGGGATCGTCGAACAGGCGCTCGCCGGCGGCGATGACCTGGATCAAGGCGGCGAGGCCGCCGAGCGCGATCGGCCAGCGGACCCCGAGCCACCACGCACCGAAGACCGCGAGGTCGAAGCCGATCGTCGTCGACGCGAGCTGGACGAGGTACTGCCCGACGTCGATCTGGACCTGGGTGGCGTCGAGCGCGACGATCCCGATGACGGCGACGACATCGATCACGACCAGGGCGACGAGGAGCCGGCGGTCGCGTGACTGTCGCGTGATCCGGCCGTGGATCGCAGGCGGCAGGAGGAGCGTCGATGCGCCCGCGGCCAGGACCAGCCCGGTCGCGGCCACGAGCCACGCCGGGCTGGCCTCGAGGAAATCGGCCTTGGTGAACGCCAGACGGGCCGCGAGCTCGATCGCCACGCCGAGATCGCCAACGGCGAGGAGAACTCGCCCGCCCGCGACACCGCCCGTGACCCGGATCGCCCCGATGAGCATCACCACCAGAGGGAGGTAGAAGGGCCCGGCCTCGGATGGACCTGCGGCGAACTCGAAAGAGATCAGGAGCGAGACCCAGGCCGCTACGACAAACGCCACGGCATGCACGAGGCCGACGAACGCGGGCCGGCCTCGTCCCGGCGAGCCCGTCGACGCCCTTCCCCCACTCACGTCGCGGAGCCTACCCGACGTGGGCGGCCCGCGACCCATCGACGTGCCCGGCCCGTCCAGGCACGTCGATCCGTCGATCGGCCTACCCTTCGAGGCATGGAAGACATCGCGAAGCAGGCCGTCGAGGCCGCCCTCGCCGCCGGCGCGACCTACGCCGATGCCCGGGTGATGGAGATCCGGACGGAGGCGATGAGCGCCCGCAACGGCGTCGTCGAAGGGCTCGACCGCGAGGAGCGGGCCGGCGTCGGCGTCCGTGCCCTGATCGGCAGCAGCTGGGGGTTCTACGCCGTCCCGGACATCGGCTCGAAGGCCGCTCGGCGGGCCGGTGAACAGGCCGCCGCGGTCGCCCGCGCCTCGACGCTCGTCGCCGGCAAGGACCTCGGGCTCGCCCCGGAGGCGGCGACGACCGGCCATTGGGAGAACGAGGTCCGCGAGGACCCCTGGACCGTCGGGCTGGCCGAGAAAGGCGACCTCCTCGAAAGCGTGACCCGGACGATGCGCGAGCACGGCGCCGACCTGGCCGAGGCGAGCCATCGGATCTGGGATACCCGCAAGTGGTTCGTGTCGTCGGAGGGGACCGCAGTCGATCAGCACATCATCGAGTGCGGCGCCGCGATGAGCGCCACGGCGGTGGGCGAGAACGAGACGCAGCGCCGGAGCTATCCCGGGATCCGCGGCCAGTTCGGGACCCGCGGCTGGGAGCTCGTCCGCGAGCTGGACCTGCCCGGGAACGCGGCCCGGATCGCGGAGGAGGCCCGAGCTCTCCTGACCGCCGACGTCTGCCCGTCGTACGACGCGACGGACCTGATCCTCGGCAGCGAGCAGATGGCGCTCCAGATCCACGAATCGGTCGGCCATGCGACGGAGCTGGACCGGATCCTCGGCTGGGAAGCGGCGTTCGCCGGAACGTCCTGGCTGGAGCTGCCGAAGCTCGGCTCGCTCCGCTTCGGCTCGGAGCTGATGAACATCACCGCCGACGCAACGCTCAAGGGCTCCCTCGGCAGCTTCGGCTACGACGACGAGGGCACGCCCGCCCACCCGGTCGACATCGTCAAGGACGGCATCTGGGTCGGCGCGCTCAGCGGCCGCGATTCGGCGGCCCTCGCCGGGATCGAGCGGTCCGGCGGCGCGGTGCGGGCGGATGGATTCGATCGGATCCCGATGGTCCGGATGACGAACGTCGGGCTGCTGCCGGGATCAGACAGCCTCGCCTCGATGATCGCCGCCACCGACGACGGCATCTACATGGACACGAACCGTTCGTGGTCGATCGACGACAGGCGGCTGAACTTCCAGTTCGGCTGCGAGATCGGCTGGGAGGTCAAGGGCGGGAAGCAGACACGCCTGCTGAAGAATCCGACCTATACCGCGATCAGCCCGCGGTTCTGGGGCGCCCTCGACATGCTCGGCGGCCCCGACGAATGGACGTTCTGGGGGACGCCGAACTGCGGCAAGGGCCAGCCCCAGCAGATCGGCCATACCGGACATCCCGCGGTGCCAGCGCGCTTCCGCGGGATCCGGGTCGGGGTCCGAGGGTAGCCGCCATGACGACGACCGAACACTCCAGCGCATCGTCCGCCAGCGCATCCGCCGCCGATCGCGCGCTCGAGACGGCCGAGCGCGCCCTGGGCCTTGCCCGCGCCCGCGCCGCCGACGCGGAGGTCGAGATCACGGTCCGCCAGGGCGCGGAGGCACTGACCCGATTCGCCACCGGGTTCATCCACCAGAACGTGGCGTCGGAGATCAATCACGTCGTGATCCGGGTCGCGCTCGACGGCCGGAACGCCTCGACCTCGATCGACGGGCCGGGCGATGACGGGAGCCTCGGCCGGGCGATCGACAACGTCCTTGACGCGGCGCGAGTCCGGCCGCCGGACCCGGACTGGCCGGGTCTCGCTCCGAGCGCGGCCGCGCCGGACGTGGACCACTTCGACGCCGAAACCGCCGCCGCCACACCCGACGAGCGGGCGCGGCGGGTCCGGGCGTTCGTCGACGCCGCTGGTGGACTCGAGACGGCCGGCTTCTGCTCCACGACGACGGTCCATCTCGCGTTCGCCAACAGTGCGGGGCAGCGACTCACGGGTCGTGGCACGACCGCCGAGGTCGACGGCATCGCCCGAACGCCGACGGCCGACGGGAGCAGCCGCCGGGTATCCGTTCGCCTGGCCGACCTCGACGGGCGGGCGATCGGCGAGCGAGCCGCCAGGAAGGCGCGCACGGCGTCCGAACCGACGGACCTCCCGCCCGGCCGCTACGAGGTCATCCTCGAGCCCGACTGCGTCGCGAACATCCTGTCGTTCCTCCTCGTCCACGGCTTCAACGGCAAGGCCGCCGAGGAGGGCCGCTCGTTCGCCCGCGTCGGCGAGGCGCAATTCGACGGGGCGATCACGCTTCGCGACGACGTCGCCGATCCGGGAACGCTCGGCATCCCGTTCGACATCGAGGGAACGCCGAAGCGGCCGCTCGATCTCGTCCGCGACGGCATGACCCGCGGGCTGCTTCAGACGCGCCGGACCGGGAAGGCGGCCGGCGTCGCGAGCACCGGTCATGCGGTCGAAGGCGGCTCGGCGTGGGGCGCGCTCGGGGCGAACCTCGTCCTCGGTGCCGGCGACCGGACCGCCACCGAGCTGATCGCCGGTGTCGAGCGCGGCGTCCTGGTCACGGACTTCTGGTACACCCGGATCCTCGATCCGCGGACCCAGGTCGTGACGGGCCTCACCCGGAACGGCGTCTGGCTGGTCGAGGACGGCAAGATCGTCCGGCCGGTGACGAACCTCCGCTTCACCCAGTCGTTTCTCGAGGCCCTCGGGCCGGACGCGGTGCGCGGGATCGCGGCCGAGCGGGCGTTGGTCCTGGCGGGTTGGGACTCGATCTACCTCGTCCCGGCCCTCCATCTTGCGAGCTGGAACTTCACCGGCGGCGCCAAGGGCTAGATTCTGCGGCACGGACGACGTTCGTCGCCCGGGCGCGGCGGGTTTCTGCACAATTCGACAATGACCGAACTTGACTACGGCGCCTTCGACGCCCTGACCTTCGATTGCTACGGCACGCTCATCGACTGGGAAGCGGGAATCCTCGCGGCGCTCCGCGTCGTCTTGCCGGACCTCGTCCGGATCGACGGCGAGACACTCCTCGATGAGTACGCGAACGCGGAGGCGGCCCTCGAGGCCGGTCCGTATCAGCGCTACCGCGAGATCAGCGGCCAGGCGATGGCAACCGTGGCCCGAGCAAATGGCGCGGACCCGGGAGCCGCCGACGTCGCGCGACTTGGCGGCTCGGTCGTGGACTGGCCGGCGTTCGCGGACTCGCGTGACGCGATTGGCCGCCTGAAGGCACGCTTCCGGCTCGGCGTCCTGACCAACTGCGACGACGACCTGTTCGCGGCCTCGAACGAGCGGCTCGGCGTCACGTTCGACTGGATCGTCACGGCCCAGCAGGTCGGCTCATACAAGCCGGATGAGCGGAACTTCGCGGCGCTCCTTGAGCGGCTCGCCGCCGACGGGGTGTCACAGCCGCAGATCCTCCACGTCGCCCAGAGTCTGTTCCATGATCACGCGCCGGCGCAGCGCCTCGGGTTCCGGTCCGTCTGGATCGACCGCCGCCATGACCGGCCCGGTGGCGGCGCCACGCCCCCCGCCGACGCCCGGCCCGACGCGACCTTCCCATCGATGGCCGCGTTCGCGGCTGCAGCGGTCCCCAACCGGCGCTGACGGGCGGGTCAACCGGCGCGGACGGCCCGGATCTGGTCGGCGTGGTCGTGTGCGTGTCCGGCGTAGATCCGGAGCCAGTCATCGACCGCGTATGGGCCCGAGGCGGTGTGGATCCCGGCCCGGCCCAGTTCCTCGTCGGTGAGTCGCTCGACGAGCGCGAGGCTCGCCGCGCGGACCGCGCGGAGGACCGCGACCGAGGTATCGATCGGACGGTCGTAGTGAAGCCGACGAGCCCACTCCGGCTCGTCGTAACCGGCGATGACCGGCGAATCCTCCGCGATCAATCGGCGGAGCCGGATGAAGGCCATCGCCTCGCTGTCGGCGAGGTGGTGGACGACCTGGCGGGCGGTCCATGCACCGGGCGTGGCCGGCAGCCTGTCGAGCTCCGCGTCGGTGATGCCGGCGAGCGCGGCCTCGACAGAGGCGGTCCCTGTCCGGTAACGCCCGATCAGATTCTCGCGTTCGGTTCCGTCCATCGGCCCTCCTCGGTTCCAGTATCGCGCGCGGCCCCGCCGTCGTGATCGTCCCGGGCGATCAATTTCGCCACGAACGAGCGAGACGCGACACGACCAGGCTCCCCACCTGTCGCGATCCGAACCTCACCACGCTCGGCTGTTCCCGGATTGATCGTGCAGGAGATCAAGAGACTTCGCCGGAAACCCGTCAGGACAACGGTGATCCACGCTCCGTACCGGATCCCGCGATCCGCATCGCCGCGCGGCGCCCTGCCTGACCGGTGCCGGTTCGTCCCGTCGGACTCGGGACCGGTCATGATCGAATGTGACAACCGGCTGTGCCCGCCGATTCGCGAACTGTGGCAGGCTCGTCCCAGAAGGAGCGCTGTCCGATGTGCCTCGGGATCCCGGGCCGAATCATCGAGCGATCGCCCGGCGGGGCAGAGGTCGCCCGGGTCGATGTCGACGGCGTCATCCGCGAGATCAATCTCGCCCTCCTCGAGGACGATCCGCCTCAGCCTGGCGACTGGATCCTGATCCACCTCGGGTTCGCGCTCGAGAAGATGACCGAGGCCGACGCCCACGACCTCATCGCCACGATCGCCGAGCTCTCGGCTCCCGAGCCCATCGCCGAGCTCGAGGCGCCCGAACCCGTCGCCGGGGGCGCCCGATCGTGAACCCGCTGGCGGACCCGACGATGATCCCGGTGACCCCGGCGCTGCCCGACCCGTCGCTCCCGTCCGCCGACGAGGTCGAGATCCCGACGAACGGGGCGATCCTGTTCGCGCGCTATGCCTACCCACCCAACGAGCTCGGGTACTGCGGCCCGCCGGACCACAAGGCCCTCCTCGAGTACGGCTCGGAGCAGGCGTTCGACCCGGGCCTGGTCGAGCTCGCCCGCGGCTTTGCCGGAGCCTGGCCCTACCTCGAATTCATCGCGGCCCAGACAGGGATCCGGACGCCGCTCGACCGGCGTGTCGTCGAGGCGTACTGGCTCGGCGGCGAGCTGCTCGACCGGATCGACATGGTCCGCTTCGGCAACTCCCTGATCGACCGGTTCCGGAGGCGCGCGGGCAAGGGCTGGGACTCCCTCGCCGAAGCGATCCCCGAGGGCGCCGTCCCGAACCACGCGTTCCACGTCTTCGGCGTCTACCCGTGGGTCGGGCTGCTCCAGAGCAAGCGCTTCGAGACCCCGCTCGAACACCTCGACAAGTGCCGGATCCGGTGGGGCCAGGTCGTCTCGGCCGACGGCGACCAGGTGACGGTGCTCTCGCGGCCGCTGACCTATGACGGCCACGACATCGCCCTGGGCGAGCGCCGGCTGGAGACGGCGCGCCGGTCGGTCGACGGGGTCGGCTTCCTGGATCCGTTCCGGCCGGGCGAATGGGTGTCTCTCCACTGGGGCTGGGTCTGCGATCGCCTCAGCCGCCGCCAGCTCCATCTCCTTCGAGGGTCGACCCTGCGCCAGTTCGAGATCACGAACCGGCGGGTCGTCCACAGTGGAGCGCGCGAGGGGATCGAAGCGGGCGGCTGAGCCCTTCGTCCAGAACGACCGGTCCGGAAGGTCCGCCCGAGGGGCCGTTCGGACGCTGACGTGGAGGTATCCGACCCGCAGGATCGAGCCAGCCCCAGCAAGGGCAAGCGTGGACGCCGGGTTCTCGGCACCCAGCCGCACCCGATGACGTCCGCCTCGCCACGAGGAGCCGCTTCATGTCTCTCGCCCTGCCCGCGACCCGTCGTGGTCGCGGGCCCGCCGGTGCCGCCCTCGCCGCGGCCCTCGCCCTGTCCGTGGCCGCCTGTTCCGGTGGCGCCACGGCCAGTCCGGTCGGCAACCCGATCGACCCGATCCCTAGCGCGAGCGCCTCGGCAGCGCCGAGCGGCGCAGGCGCGACCGGCACCATCACCCTCTACACGTCGGTCACCCAGAACACGGTCGACGCGGTCGTCGGCGGGTTCAAGGCCGCCCATCCGGGGACGGACGTCAGCGTCTTTCGCGCCCCGACCGCCGAGGTCGCGGCCCGGATCGCCACCGATCTGGCGTCGGGCGGGCTCCGGGCGGACGTCTTCTGGCTGACCGACCCGCTCTCCATCGCGGGCTACGCGGACCTGAAGCTCCTCCAGGCCTGGACTCCGCCGAGCGCAGGGGCCATCGCCGCGGCCTACAAGACCGACACCTCCTTCGGGACGCGCCTCCTGAACATGGTCCTGGTAAAGGGAGCCTCCGTGACGCCCGGTCCGGCTGACTGGAAGGACCTCCTCTCGTCCGACGTGAAGGGCGCGATCGGGTTGCCGGACCCGGGCTTCGCCGGCTCGGCATTCGCGGCCCTCGGCTACTTCAGTCAGACCGACGGGTACGGAACCGCGTTCTACCGGGCGCTCAAGGACAATGGGGCCACCCAGGTCAAGGCGCCCGACGACGTCACGACCGGTGTGGCCGAGGGCCGGTTCAAGGTCGGGATGACCCTCGACAACTCGGCCCGCACGGCGATCAGGAAGGGCTCGCCGATCGCGATGGTCTGGCCGACGAGCGGGGCGATCGCGATCTACAGCCCGATCGCGGCGGTTGCCGCCTCCGGGAACCTCACGACGGCTGATGCCTTCGTCGACTACAGCCTGTCGCTCGAGGGCCAGGGCCTGATCGCCGGGACGGGCTGGCAGCCGGTCGTCGGAAGCGGCGGGCCGAAGGCCGACGGCAGCCAGGTCAGCCCCGACTGGGCGGCCGCGTCCGGCAAGCAGAAGGACCTGCTTGCCTCGTACCGCGCGATCTTCGGCGGCTGAGGGCGACGTGCTCCGGACCATCGCGGGAACGGGCGACGGACGGCTCCGGCTGCTTGCCGCGGGCCTCCTCGTCGGCCTGATCGGGATCCCGCTCGCCCGGCTCGTCGGCGTGGCCGTCGGCGGCGGCGTCGCCTCGGTCGAATCGACTCTGACGGACCCGGCGATCGTCGGCGCGATCTGGAACACCGCGTGGACGGCGGCGGTCGTCGCGGTCCTGGCGGTGGCCGCTGGGACGGCCGCGGCCGTGGCGACGGAACGGGCGGGCCTGCCGGCGCGTGGCTGGCTCCGGGCGGGGATCCTCCTGCCGCTCCTGTGCCCGCCGTTCGTCACCGCGTTCGGCTGGACTCGCGCCTATGGCCCGCGCGGCCTGAGCGACCGCCTGCTCGGGATCGAGATCCCGGGCCTCTTCGGTCCCGGCGGCATCGTCCTCGTCCTCACCGCGTCGGCGGTGCCCCTCGTGTGGCTGATCGTCGGCAGCGCCCTCGCCAGCCGCGTCGAGCCGGATGCGGAGCGGGCGGCCCGGGCGGCGGGGGCGGGGCCGTGGACCGCCCTCCGGACGGTCACGTTGCCGCTGCTCCGGCCGGCGATTCTGTCCGCCCTCGTGGTCTCGTTCGTGTTCGCGGTCAACGCGTTCGGCGTGCCGGCGATCCTCGGGACACCGGTCGGGTTCGCTACGATCACCACCCGGCTCTACCAGGACCTCGCCCGATCTGCGGACCCGGCGGCGTTCGCGGAGGCGGGCGTGCTGGCGGCGACGCTCGTCGTGCTCGCGATTGCGGTGATCGGGCCCGCCGACGCGTGGCTCACGGGGCGGCCGGCGGCGCGGACGGGCGAGACTGCCGGCGCACCACGGGCGTTCAGCGCGGATCGCCCCGACGCCGGCGGGCGACGGGTGGTCGCGATGGCCCTCGGCGCAGTGATCGCCCTCGTCACGATCATCCCCCTTGGAGCGGTTGTCCTGACGGCCCTGACCCGGGCGGTCGGACTGGCGCCGGTGCCGGCCAACTGGACCCTCGCAAACTTCGGCGAGGCCATCAACGACCGCTTCCTGGACGGGCTGGCGCACAGCGTCGAGCTCGCCGTGGCGGCCGCCACGATTGTGCTCATCCTCGGGGCAACGCTCGCGGCCCTTGGCCGGAACGGACGGGGCGGAGGCGCCATCCGGACGGCGGCGACTCTCGGGTTTGCCTTGCCGGGATCGGCGCTCGCGATCGCGGTCCTCCTCGCCTATGGCGGCTTCCTTCGCGACACGCTCGCGATCATCCTCGTCGCCTACGTGGCGAAGTTCTGGGCGCTCGGCCAGCGCCAGGTTGCGGGATCGCTGGACCGGCTGCCGGACGATGCCGTCCGGGCGGCCCGGGCCAGCGGTGCCGGTCCCTGGACGGCGATCCAGACCGTCGTGGCACCGCTCCTCCGGCCGACCCTCGCGGCCGCCTGGCTGGTCGTCTTCCTGTTCGCCTTCCACGAGCTGACGATGTCGTCGCTGCTCTACGGGCCTGGCTCGAGGACCCTGTCGGTCGTCGTCCTGAACGCCCAGCAGCTCGGCGACCCGACGGTCTCCGCGGCGCTGGCGGTGCTCCTCGTGGGGATGATCGGTGCCGTCGCCGTGCCCCTCGCTCTCCTCGGCAGGCGGCGCACATGACGGCCCTCGACCCCGCGGCCGGCGCAATGGCGGCTGGCGCCCTCGCCGTCGATGCCCGGGGTGTCGCGGTCGCCTACGACCGGGCCCTCGTCGTGGACGGTCTCGATCTTGCCGTCGCCCCCGGGGAGATGGTCGTTCTCCTCGGGCCGTCGGGCTCGGGCAAGACGACGATCCTCGCGGCGATTGCCGGGTTCGTCCCGATCCGCGCCGGCGCGATCCGGATCGGAGGGCAGGTGGTGGCCACCGCAGCCCACCACGAACCGCCGGAGCGGCGCGATGTCGCGGTCGTGTTCCAGGGTTCCGCGCTGTGGCCACACCTCTCGGCACTCGACACGGTTGCCTACCCGCTTCGCCGGCGCGGCGTCTCGACCGCTGACGCCCGCCGCGAGGCACGGGCGATCCTCGAGCGGTTCGGGATCGGCGCCGTGGCCGACCGTCGCCCGGCGGAGATGTCCGGTGGCGAGGGCCAGCGCGTCGGGCTCGGTCGGGCTGTCGCGCGCGGCGCCGCCCTCCACCTCTTCGACGAGCCGACCGCCCACCTCGACGGTCCGCTCCGGGACCGGCTGCTCGCGGAGATCGCCGCCTCTCGTCAGGCAACCGGGGCCGCCGGGATCTACGCAACCCACGACACCGCCGAGGCGCTCGCCATCGCCGATCGGGTCGCCCTGGTCCGCGCCGGCCGAATTGTCCAGATGGGGTCGCCGCTCGAGGTCTACGACGCCCCCGTTGATGCCTGGGCCGCCCGGTTGACCGGTCCGGCCAGCGAGCTCGAGGGCGACGTCGTCGGAGCGGCCGGCCAACTGACAGAGATCGACCTCGGGGGGGTCCGCGTTCGGGCGATCATCGACGGGATGGCAGGCCCGGTCGGCAGCGCCGGCCCGATCGCTGGGCCTGTCCGCCTCCTCGTCCGACCCGATTGGGCGAACCTGGGCGGACCGCTTCCGGGCCGGGTGATGGCCGTCCGGTTCCGCGGCAGCCACACCGACACCGATCTTGCCACGCCCGCCGGCGAGCTCATCATCCGCCGCCCGGGTCCACCGACGGTCGGCGTGGGCGCCGAGCCGGGCTGGACCCTCGGCCGCGGCCGGATCCTCTGACGCACCTGCGCCCGGCGGGCCAAGCGCTGGAGACTGCACAATCGACATCCCTGTCGCTCGTCGAGGAACCCGCATGTCGATCCAGGACTTTGCCCGCGAACCGCTCCTGTTCGGGCCGTCGCCGATCCATCGCCTGGACCGCCTCACCCGTCATCTCGGCGGAGCAGCGGTCTGGGCAAAGCGCGACGACGTCAACTCCGGGATCGCGTTCGGCGGCAACAAGACGCGCAAGCTCGAGTACCTCGCCGCCGATGCGCTGGCGACCGGCTGCGACACCCTCGTCTCGATCGGCGGTATCCAGTCGAACCACACCCGCCAGGTCGCCGGGGTCGCCGCCCATCTCGGCCTCGGCTGCGTCCTCGTCCAGGAGAGCTGGGTGGACTGGCCCGATGCCGTCTACGACCGGGTCGGCAACATCCTGATCAGCCGCCTCGTCGGCGCCGACGTCCGGCTGGTGAAGGCGGGCTTCGGGATCGGCTTCAAGGAAAGCTGGGAGCAGGCGCTTGCCGATGTCCGAGACCGGGGCGGCAGGCCGTACGCCATCCCGGCGGGCGCGTCGGACCATCCGCTCGGCGGTCTCGGCTACGCCAACTGGGCGTTCGAGGTCGCTGCCCAGGAGGCCGAGCTCGGGGTCTTCTTCGACACGATCATCGTCTGCTCGGTGACCGGCAGCACCCAGGCCGGGATGATCGCCGGGTTCGCGGCCCTCGAGGACACCGGCGGGCGGCGGCGGCGGGTCCTCGGGATCGACGCCTCTGCGAAGCCGGCCGAAGTCCGCGATCAGGTTGGCCGGATTGCCCGGGCGACGGCGGGCCTCATCGGGCTCGGGCGCGATCTGCGTGACGACGAGATCGAGCTCGACGAGCGATACCACGCCGGGGTCTACGGCATCCCCGACGCGACCACCATCGACGCGATCCGCCTCGTCGGGCGGCTCGAAGGCGTCGTCACCGACCCGGTCTACGAGGGCAAGTCGATGGCGGGACTGATCGACCTCGTCGGCCGTGGTGAGATCGACCGCGGCTCGACCGTGCTCTTCGCCCACCTCGGCGGCCAGCCGGCGCTCAACGGCTACTCGGCGCTCTTCTCGTGAGGCTCGGCCGGATCTCCTGAGCCTCGGCCGGGCCGAAGCTCCGGAGGTGCTCGTCGTCGTGGTCGGCGGCGACGGTCATCAACCCGGCGACATCGAGCACGCCGAACGTGTCGTGGGTTCCCGTCCGCGCCCAGCCGTCCGGCCCGAGGGCGTCGAGCCGGGCAAGCGTCGCGGCCCGCGCGGCATCGTGTGCCGCGAGCACGTCGTCGAGGCTGCCGCCGGGTGCGCCGAGCCATTGCCCCGGTTCGACCCACGCCCAATGCGGATGATCCTCGGTCCCGAGTTGACCGAGCCGGGCCTGCCAGACGAGCTCCTCGACCGCGATCAAGTGGCGGACGATCTCGCTCGGCGTCCACTCACCCGGGGTCGGCGCCGTCTGTGCTGCCGTGCGCGTCGCGCCGGCGAGCCGGACCGGAAATGTGGCCAATCTTGACCGGACGGCAGGTGACTCGGACATTCGCGCATTGTCCGCCTCGGGAGCGGCGAGCGCGGGCCTCTCCGGGCGGGCGTCGTCACGGGATCGCGGGACGACCGGTAAGGTGGGGCACCCGGTCGTGGAGGCGGCTAACCGCGGTTCAGGTGGCGGATCGCGACGGCCGCGTGGAGGGCGACCCCGATGGCCATTGCCGGTTCGTCGTGGATCACCAGGTTCGAATGGTTCTGGGGGCCGGTCGCGGGGTCCACGTCGGCGGGCGCGGCGCCGAGGTAGGCCATTGCCCCGGACACCTGCTGGAGGACGTAGGCAAAGTCCTCGGCGCCCATGATCGGTGTCTGCAGCTGCACGACGCGCTCCGGACCGATCAGTTGGCCGGCGGTCTCGGTCACGAGCGCAGCGAAGGCGGGGTCGTTCACCAGGACCGGGTAGCCCGGCTCGAGGTCGACCTCCGCAGTGGCCCCGTGCGCAGCGGCGATTCCCTCGGCGACGCGCCGGACGCCGGCCCGGACCTCCGCCCGGGTCGCCTCGGACAAGGTCCGGATCGTGCCGAACAGGAAGGCCGACTCGGGGATGATGTTGTTGGTGGTTCCGGCCGTGATCTGGGCGATCGTGACCACGGCCGGGTCGAACACATCGATCCGGCGGGTCACCATGGTCTGCAGCGCGATGACGATCTCGGCGGCGACGACGATCGGGTCGAGTCCGCCGCTCGGCGCCGAGGCATGTCCGCCGCGGCCGCGAACGGTGATCCGGATCACGTCGGTCGCAGCCATCTCCGGACCGGGCTTCAGGTGGACCTCGCCGCTCGGATAGCGGGTCGAGATGTGGAGGGCGAAGGCGCCAGTCGGGCGTTGGCCGCTCTCGCTCGCAGCGGCGTCCAGGAGGCCCTCGTCGATCATCGTCTGCGCCCCGCCCATCCCCTCCTCGCCGGGCTGGAACATCAGGATGACGTTGCCGGGGAGATCGGCCCGCCGATCCTGGAGGAGGCGCGCGGCGCCGAGGAGCATCGCGACATGGGTGTCGTGGCCGCAGGCGTGCATCGTCCCGTTGGTCTCGGAGGCGAAGGCAAGGCCCGTGTCCTCCTGGAGGGGGAGTGCGTCCATGTCAGCGCGAAGGAGGACCGTCGGACCGGGCCGGCCGCCGGCGATGACGGCGACGACGGAGCTGAGTGCGTGGCCCTTCGTCCCCTTCAGGCCGAGCTTCGCGAGCTCCTCGATGGTCACGGACTGGGTTTGCGGAAGGTCGAGCCCAACCTCTGGTCGGCGGTGGATCCGCCGCCGGATCGCGACGACGTCGTCCTGAATGGCGCGGGCGGCGGCGAGGAGCTCGGGCATCGTGTCGGGATCCGGGGCGGAGAAGACGGACAGTTCGGCGCGATCGACCTTGGTCATGACCACGAGGATACGCCCGCACTCGGTCGCCCCGCATGGCCACCGCTTGAGTCACGGGGCGACTCAGAATGGCAATCAGGGAACGTGGGCGTGTCGCGATTCGATCACGACCAAGCGTGCTGGGTGAGGTTCCGAGTCACGTGCTGACTCGCGGCTGTGAGACCGGACGCTCAGGGTGCCCGGTCGAGCCGCGCGGCAAAGGCGGACAGCTCGGCGCGCTCGGGCCTGGTCACGACGGAGACGATCTGGCTGCGTCGACCCGGGACGTGCGGGCGAACGCCACGGACGGCCTCCATTGTCCAGGATCGCGGAATGTGCGCCACGTGAACAGCTCGTGTGCTCACGTCGCCGATTGCTCACCGGTTGGAGCAATCGGTGACGCAACCCGACCCGTGGCGGATGGGCCGAGCGTGACTTGCGGCGGGGCTGCCTTCCAGGTCGCGCCGCGTTCACCCGGTGGGAATTCGGTGACCGCAGGGCGGCGGCCGTGATCGGAGCCGCGCCGCATCAGCCGCCGAGCTTCTCCAGCATCGACTGCCGCCAGCCCTCGGTCGCCTCGACCGCGTTGAACGTGTACAGATGGAGACCCGTGACCCGCGCCGCAGGATCGGCGATCAGCGGAGCAAGCGACTCCACGAACCCGGTCGGCTTGTAGAAGCCGCCGCTCTTCGCGAGCCCGGTCACGAACCGGAGGTTCTTCACGAGGAATCGCTTCGCGTCCTTGACCCCGATCCGGGCGGCGATCGACAGCAGTTTCTGGGGGTCGGCCACGCCCGGAACGCCCACGACCACGTCCGGCGCGAACCCTTCGACCCGACGCGCCCGGACCCAGCTCGCGATCGCGCCCGTGTCGAAGTCCATCTGGGTCGTGACGTGAGCGACGAACGGCGCCTTGTCGGCGAGCGCCTGGGCCAGCGCCTCGATCGGGATGTCGGGGTGGCCCTGTGGATAGGCCGGGCAGCCGATCGTCGTGAACGGATGGCCGAGTTGGGTCATCGCCTGGAGGAGCGACAGCCCGTCGAGATAGTCGCCCGGCTCGTCGGCATCACCACCGACCACGAACGCGTGAGTGAGGCCGCCCGCCCGCGCCCGCTCGAGCAGCCCGGCCAGCACCTCGCGCGACGCGATCATCCGCGCCGACAGGTGGGGAATCGCCCGGAAGCCATCGCCCTGGAGCCGGATCGCCCAGTCCAGCGTCGCGTCGATTCCCTTGTTCGGCGACGCCGTCACGGACACCCGCGCCCCGGCCGGCAGATGGGCGATCTGGTCGCCGATCGACTTGAGCGGCAACAGCTCGAAGATCGGATCGGCGAGGACGCCCGACAGGGCCGCCCGACCGGCATCGTCGAGAGTGCCGTACCCGGCCCGGACGCGGCCGAGGATCCCGGCCATCAGACCTCCGAATCCGGCATCGATGCCTTGCGCCTCGTCATGAACTCGTTGAGCGCCTCGTCGATCCCCGCGTCGAGCGGCGGCGCCTCGTACTCGCGGAGCATCCGCTTCCAGATCGCGTTGGCCCGCTGGTTGGCGTCGAGCGAGCCATCCTCCTGCCATTGCTCGAAGCTGTTGTTGTCGGCGATCTCGCTGCGGTAGAACGCGTTCTCGAAGTTGGACAGCGTGTGGGCGGAGCCAAGGTAATGCTGGCCCGGCTGGTTGCCGACGATCGCGTCAAGTGCCTGGCCGTTCTCGGACAGGTCGACGCCCTTGACGAAGACGGCGGCCATCCCGCACTGGTCGGCGTCGAGGATGAACTTCTCGTAGCCGACAGCGAGACCGCCCTCGAGCCAGCCCGCGGCGTGGAGGACGAAGTTGACCCCGGCGAGGATCGTCGGCTGGAACGTCGCCGCCGATTCGTAGGCCGCCTGGGCGTCGGCGACCTTCGACGCGCAGAGATTGCCACCCGAGCGGAACGGGACCCCGAGCCGACGGGCCAGCGAGGCCATTACGTACAGCACGAGGGCCGGCTCCGGCGTCCCGAACGTCGGCGCGCCCGACTGCATCGACATGGACGACGCGAAGGACCCCAACACCACCGGCGCTCCGGGCCGGATCAGCTGGACGAAGGTCATCCCGCCGAGCGCCTCGGCCAGCGTCTGCGCCGCGGTTCCGGCGACCGTGACCGGCGACATCGCCCCGGCCAGGATGAACGGCGTCATCAGCGTTGCCTGGTTCGCCTCGGCATAGGCTCGGGCCGCGCCGAGCATCGTCGCGTCCCACACGAGCGGGCTGTTGGCGTTGATCAGCGACAGGACCGCGATGTTGGTCTCGAGGAAGTCGGCGCCGAACAGGATCCGGGCCATCTCGACCGTGTCGCGGGCGCGCTCGGGCGCAGTGACCGAGCCCATGAACGGCTTGTCGCTGAACTTGATGTGCGAATAGACCATGTCGAGATGGCGCTTGTTGACCGGCACGTCGACCGGCTCGCAGACGGTTCCGCCGCTGTGGTGGAGATGAGGGCTGAGGTAGGCCAGCTTCACGAAATTTCGGAAGTCCTCGATCGTCCCGTAGCGCCGGCCCCGGTCCAGGTCACGGACGAACGGTGAGCCGTAGTTCGGGGCGAGGACCGTGTGCCGGCCGCCGATCTCGACGTTGTTGTCCGGGTTGCGGGCAACCTGGGTGAACTGCCGCGGAGCCGTCGCCTGGACGATGGACCGGCACATCCCGCGCGGGAAGCGGACCCGCTCGCCCTGAACGTCGGCCCCAGCCTCGCGGAAGAGGCGAAGGGCGTCCTCGTCGCCGCGGAACTCGAGCCCGACCTGCTGGAGGATCGTGTCGGCGTTCTCCTCGATGAGCGAGAGGCCCTCCTCGTTCAGCACCTCGAACGGCTCCAGGGCGCGGGTGAGGAACGGCTCGCGGGCGATGTGGGTCCGGGCCCGGGCCGCCTGCCGGCCGGCCCGTCCACCGGTCCGCTGACGCGGGGAATCGTCGACGGTCATCGGTCCTCCTTGGCGGCGGCCGCGACCGCCCGGCGTCGTCGCCCGCCACCATCCGGCCGGGCGCCACCGGCCGGCCCGGCAGGACGCTGCGGCAGGGTCGTGACCTGCGAGAGATGGGTCGAGGGTGCCGTTCGATGGGGGAACGCCATCGCCTCGACGAAATGCTCCTGGAACCGCGGCTCGACCGCAGTCTCGATCTTCTCGACGCGCCGGACGACGCCCTCGATCTCGCGCCGGGCGGCCGCGCTCAGCAAGGCGATCAGAGCGCCGGTGCCGGCCGCGTTGCCGGCCGCCTTGACGTGGTCGAGCGGCGCGTCCGGGACCAGGCCGAGGACCATCGCGTGGAACGGGTCGATCTGGCTGCCGAAGGCTCCCGCGAGGCGGATCTCGTCGACCGCGTCGATCCCGGCGTGGTCCATCAGGAGCCGGACGCCCGCGTAGAGGGCCGCCTTCGCGAGCTGGATCGCCCGGACGTCGGTCTGGGTCACCGCGATCCGCGGCCGGTCCGGTCCGCCGTCGTGGACGACATAGGTGAAGGTCCGGCCGTCCGGCACGATCCGCGGCGTCCGGGCGGCGAGCGAGCCGTCGACGACCCCGTCGTGGGTGATCACGCCCGCCAGGAACAGCTCGGCGACCACCTCGACGATACCGGAGCCGCAGATCCCGGTGACGCCCGTGTCGGCGGTCGCCTCGGCGAAGCCCGGCTCGTCCGACCAGAGCTCCGAGCCGATGACGCGGAATCGCGGCTCCAGGGTCTCCCGGTCGATCCGGACCCGCTCGATCGCGCCCGGGGCGGCCCGCTGTCCCGACGAGATCTGGGCGCCTTCGAAGGCGGGACCCGTCGGCGACGACGCAGCCAGGAGGAAGTACTTGTTGCCGAGCACGATCTCAGCGTTCGTGCCGACGTCGACGACCAGCTCGACGACCTCGGACTCGTGGGGCGCCTCGGCCAGGATCACCCCGGCAGTGTCCGCGCCGACGTGGCCGGCGATGCACGGCA
Organism: Candidatus Limnocylindrales bacterium; assembly: GCA_038204565.1. Taxonomy (GTDB): domain Bacteria; phylum Chloroflexota; class Limnocylindria; order Limnocylindrales; family CSP1-4; genus CF-46. The sequence continues at coordinate 18,404 of JBBRCU010000030.1, read as the reverse complement.
GGGCGTAGACCCGGGCGCCCGGATGGGTCAGGAGGTCGAGCTCGTCGGCCCGGATCGTGAGTGCCCGGTCGGTCGCCAGGGCGAACGGCGCGGAGCCGAGCGGGATCGGGTCGATCCCGAGCACGAGGTGGTGCATGATCGGGTTGCCGACGATGGTCAGCTCGAGGATCGCGTCGCGCTTGATCCCGGCCCGGTTCGCGAGCTGGGCGAGCAGGCCGTTCAGCGCCCCGCGGACGGCAACCGTCATCTCGCCTGCGCCGGCGTCGTTCATCATCGCGTAGCTGACCCGGCTCATCAGATCCTCGCCGAACCGGATCTGGGGGTTCATCAACCCGGCGCTGGCCAGGACGGCGCCATCGCCGAGGTTTGCGAGATGGCCGGCGATCGTCGTCGAGCCGATGTCGATCGCGACACCGAAGACCTGCTCCTGGAGGCCCGGCCAGACCGCCGTGATCGTCCGCTTGTCGTGGACCGCGACCGTGACCCCGTACTTGCCCGCCTCGAGCGCCGGCTGGAGGGCGCGGATCACGTGGAGGTCCGCCTCGAGGTCATGAAGGTCCCATTCCGCCGCCAGCGCCGTCTGCAGCCGGAACAGGTCGCCGCTCGGCGATGCGAGCTGGGGCGGCTCCACCTCGACGTAGTGGAGGCGGACGACGGGATCGAGGTGGAACTCGCGAACGTCGAGGCCCTTGCGCACGACCTGACGGTAGACCTGGCTCTCGGGCGGGACGTCGATGACGACATCGCCGCGGACGTGGGCCATGCAGCCGAGCCGGCGGCCGACGGCGAGGCCCTTGCGCTCCCGGTACTCGGTCTCGACCGGGCCGAACGGCGTCAGATGATCCGGCGCTGAGGTGATCCCGTGCTTCGCGAACTCACCGACGCTCTGCTCGACCTGGCAGCGACCGCAGATGCCGCGACCGCCGCAGACCGAGTCGATGTCGACACCCAGCCGACGGGCGGCGTCGAGAACCGTCGTCCCGGTGGCGAACTGCCCGCGGCGGCCGGACGGCGTGAAGATGACGAGCGATTCCGCGGTCATCGCCGGGGTCCCCGCGCCGGTCATCCTGCGCCGGTCAGCCGCCGGCCGACGCGACGGCCTCGGTCCCGGCGATTCTGTGCGGCGCCTCGATCGCAGGATCGCCGCCGGCCCGGCGCCGGTTCAGGCGGCGGCCACCCACGTCGCCGTCGGCCGGCCCGACCCGGTGGGTCCGGATCCAGCGCGCCGCGTCCTGGTCGTTGCCTTGGAGGACATCGGCGGCCATGACGGCGGTCCGGACGCCCGCGGCGATCGGATTGGTGATCGCGGACGTCAGCCCGGACGCGATCGCCATCGCGAGGAACGCGCCGTTGATCCCCTCGCGGTTCGGCAGCCCGAAGCTGACATTGCTGGCGCCACAGGTCGAGTTGACGTGGAGCTCGTCGCGAAGACGGCCGAGGATCCGGAAGACCTGCCGACCGGCCGTCGGCATCGCTCCGATCGGCATCAGGAGCGGGTCGACGATGACGTCCTCGCGCGGGATCCCGTGGTCCAGCGCGCGCTCGACGATGTGCTTCGCCACGGCGAACCGGACGTCGGGGTCCTGGCTGATCCCGGTCTCGTCGTTGCTGATGGCGACGACGGCCGCGCCGTACTTCTTCACCAGCGGCAGGACCCGCTCGAGCCGCTCATCCTCACCGGTCACGCTGTTCACGAGGGCCTTGCCCTGATACACGGCGAGCCCGGCCTCGAGAGCCTCGACGATGGACGAGTCGATGGACAGTGGCAGGTCCGTCAGCGACTGGACCAGCTGGATCGTCCTCGCGAGGATGGCCGGCTCGTCGGCAAGCGGGATGCCGGCGTTGACGTCGAGCATGTGGGCGCCGGCCTCGACCTGGGCGAGGACATCGCGCTCGACCCGGCTGAAGTCGCCGTTCTTCATCTCCTCGGCAAGAAGCTTCCGGCCGGTCGGGTTGATCCGCTCGCCGATGACCACGAACGGCCGGTCGTCGCCGATCACGACCTCGCGGGTGGCGGATCCGATGATGGTCCAGGTCAAGCGGGATCTCCTTCGACGCCGGCGGGGGCGCTGCGCATGCCGCGCTGGGTCTCGTCGCTGGCCGGCGGGAAGATCGGCCCACCGGCGACGCCGCCGGTCTGGATCAGCTCGGCCAGGCGATGCTTGTCATAGGTCGTCTCGAGCCGCTCGACCTCGGTGTTGACCTCAGCCTCGAGGTCGTCGCCGCAGTCGCGAGCGACCTTCCGCCACTCCTCGATGTAGTCGTTGTACGTGCGCTTGCCGGCGCGGCTGGCGGCCTTGTCGATCGCGACCTGGAAGCGCGGGTGGAGCTGGACCTTGCTCGCCCGTCGGCCGTCGCGGGCGAGGACCTGGGCGGGGATGTCACGCCACCAGATGACGGTCAGGCTGGGCATCAGTTGGGTCCTCCGGGCCGGGTGTCCATCGGATTTCGTCCGATCCTCGCCCCACGGGCGTATTCGACGTGGATCGAGTCTGGATTGGCCGGAATTTCTGTCCCGCGCACAGGACGCCCGGAATTCGAGGCGGTACGAGCGGCTGAAAGGTCCGTCTCGTCGGTTGCGCCCGCCCGGCGGGAATCGAAGCCAGTCCGGCCGTCGGGCCTGCGGCCGGCGAAGGCCAGGATCGGGGCGGCCAGATTGGCGACTCCTGTGGGGCGATGCTCGAATGCCAGCCCGAGCCGGTCGGCGGCTCGGCGGGCGAGGCCGAGCAGGTCCGGATCCTCGGTCTGCGACAGGAACACGACCCGCGTGTAATTCGCGAAGTACGTCGCCTGGAGCTCCGGGTGGCGGTCGATGCCGAGGCCGCGGATCACCAGCCGCTCGAAGTTGCGGGCAAGGAAGTCCGTCAACCAGAAGGTCCCCGGCTCCGCGTCGGCGAGGGCGGCGAACTCCGAGCTGCCCGCGAAGACTTCGTAGCAGTGGGCGCCCGGCAGGCGCTCGACGCCGGCCTCGGCCAGCACCGGCTCGAGGAGGCCGCCGGTACCGCAGTCGGCGTAGGCGATGAAGATCCGCTCGTAGCCCTCGCCGCGGGCTGCCGTGATCCGGGCTCGGACCGCGGCGGGAATGCCGCCGGGCCGGTTGTGGAGATCCGGCGGGAGGCAGGCGACGTCGAGGCCGGGGATCCGGGCGGTCACCTCCAGCAGTTCGCGGGCGAGCGCGCCACAGCCGATCACAAGAGCGTGCGGCCCTGCCCGGACCTTGGCCGAGCGCGCGCGGGAGCGCGCCGGGTCGACCGCGTGTCGAGCTGTCCCGGCCGCGGCGCGACCCGGGTCGGCACCGGCGCCAGCCGGATGCGCCCTGGCGCGACCAATATCGACGCCATCGTTACGCGCGCCGCGTGGCGGATTCGAAGGCGGGCGAAGAGAGCGCCGTGACGCGTCATCGAGCGTGGATCTGGCCGCGACGGGCACGTCCGGATGAGCCTGGGGCCTCAGATGCGCCGGGGGTAGCGATGGCATCGTTATCGGGCGGATCTGGGCGGCGGCACGGGGCCCGGTCTGGCGGCCGCGCGGTCGCGTCTCAGACCCGCGCCGCCCAACCGGGCCTGGCCGGGGCCGCTCGACCCGGTGTCAGGCCGCGGCACGTCGCTCGTCGATCAGGCGCCGGGCGGTCTCGGCAGCCACGCCCGCGTCGCGGCAGTAGGCGTCGGCCCCGACGGCCAGCCCGAACTCTTCATTGAGGGGGGCGCCGCCCACCAGGACGATGTAGTCGTCGCGCATCCCGCGGTCCTTGAGCGTCTGGATCACGACCTTCATGTACGGCATCGTCGTCGTCAGGAGGGCGCTCATCCCGAGGATGTCCGGCTTGTGGAGCTCGAGCGCGGCGATGAACTTCTCGGCGTCCGTGTTGATCCCGAGATCGACGACCTCGAACCCGGCGCCCTCGAGCATCATCCCGACGAGGTTCTTGCCGATGTCGTGGATGTCGCCCTTGACGGTCCCGATGACGACCTTGCCGACCGGCTCGGCGCCGGTCTCGGCCAGCAGCGGCCGGAGGATCTCCATGCCCGCCTTCATCGAGTTGGCGGCGAGGAGGACCTCGGGTACGAACAGGATTCCGTCGCGGAAGTCGATGCCGACGATCTTCATGCCCGCGACCAGGGCGTCGTCGAGGACCTTGGTCGCGCTGAAGCCGCGTCCGAGGAGGAGGTTCGTCCCCTCGACGATCTCGTCGCGCATTCCGTCGTAGAGGTCGTTGTGCATCTGTTCGACGAGCTCGTCGTCGCTCAGCGCGGAGAGGTCGATCTCTTCGTAGTCGGCCACGCGTGGTGCTCCCTGACGCCGGCTTCGCGCTCCGCCCGCCGACTGAGGATGGCCATCATTTCACGTTGCGAGTTCCACATCGTGGAACGGTGCCGTATGATGGAACGCAGACCCGGAATCTAGCCGACGGTGAGGCACGTGTCCAGAGTCCAGTCGATCGAGCGGGCCTTCGCGGTGCTCGGAGCGTTGACTGATGGCCCCATCGGGGTCACCGAGGTCGCGGAGCGCGTCGACCTCCCGAAGTCGACCGCGGCCCGGATGCTCGCTTCCCTGACCCGCGAAGGCGCGGTCGAGCAGGTGCCCGGCGACAGCCGCTACCGTCTCGGGCCGCGGATCGAGACGCTCGCGACGGGGCTCGCTGCCACCCGGAGCGTCGTTGCGATCGCCCGTCCCCAACTCGCCGATCTCGCCGCGACGATCGGCGAGGCGGCCGGACTTTCGGTTCCCGAAGGCCGCGCGATGCACTACGTCGAGCAGGTCGACAGCGACCATCCGGTCGGCGTCCGTGACTGGACCGGATCGCGGATCGCGATGCACGCGGTCTCGTCTGGGCTTGCCGTCCTCGCGCTGTGGCCGCGGCCTCGCATCGACGCGTACCTCGCCCGGCCGCTCGAGCGATTCACCGAGCGGACGATGACCGGCCCGGCGGAGCTCAGGGTCCGGCTCCAGCGGATCCAGCTCGAGGGGCACGCCTGGACAAATGGCGAATACGCCGAGAGCATTGCCTCGGTCGCCGCGGGGATCGCCGACGCGAGTGGCGAGATCGTCGCCGCCATCCATGTTCACGGACCGTCGTACAGATTCCCCGAGGCGGGGACCGAGGGCCGGATCGCGACGACGGTGATCGAGGCGGCGGCCCGCCTGTCCGCCCGTCTCCGCCAGGCGGCGCGCTGACGGGCTGGGCGCGCTGACGGTTCCTCGGGCCCCGCGGTTGTCGCGCCCGGCTCGGGCGACCGTCTACCGCCGCTATCCGACGCGCTCCTGTCGGCGGCCCTGGCCCAGGTCAAGGGCCGTCACCCGTTTCCCCCCCAGCGGCGACGTCGCCCGCGACCGGCGCGACGTGGGCGGGAGCTGTCCTCGGAGAGGCGCCGTTCCGACGGTTTCTGACCCTGTTCGGTCACGGAGTCCCTGCGCGGGCCGGTGGCCGCCCGGGCGGTCGTCGCCCGGGTTGCGCCGAACCACGGCGGGCTGACCGATGAGTACCGCGATCTGGCCGCGACGGCAGGCCTCCGGACCGACATCGACCCTGCGCTCGTCGCGGATATCGTCCAGGGCGCGCTGCTGAGGCGGCTGGTCAGCACGGGCGCGCCGCCTGACGGCGCCATCGTCGACCGGCTCGTCGACATCCTCCTGGGCGGCCTCCGGGAGCCGGCCGCCGGCTGATCCTGGCAACGACTGAGCGCCCCCGGGCCACCGGGCCGCCGGGCTTCAGGAGCGCGACGGGTCGTCGAGGGGCGAGACTCCGTGGCGATAGAACGGCGTGGCCTGCGGCGGCAACGGCGTGTTCCCCGCAATCAGGTCGGCCGCCTTCTCCGCGAGCATCATCACCGGGGCATAGATGTTGCCGTTCGTGACGTATGGCATGACGCTCGCGTCGACCGCGCGCAGGCCCTCGAAGCCGTGGACCTTCATCGTCGCCGGATCAACGACCGAGGCCCCGTCCACGCCCATCCGGGCCGTGCACGACGGGTGGAGCGCCGTTTCGGCGTCGCGGGCGACCCAGTCGAGGATCTCGTCGTCGGTCTCGACGCCCGCGCCCGGCGACAGCTCACCGGTCGAGTAGGGCCCGAAGGCCTCCTGGCCGAGGATCCGCCGGGCCGTCCGGATGGCCTCAACCCACTCGCGCCGATCCTGGGCCGTGGACAGGTAGTTGAAGTGGAGCGCTGGGTGGACGTGCGGATCGGTCGAGGTGATCTTCACCGAGCCACGGGCGTCGGAGTACATGGGACCGACGTGGACCTGGTAGCCGTGCTTGCTCGGCGCGGGAGTGCCGTCGTAGCGAATCGCGATCGGCAGGAAGTGGAACATCAGGTTCGGGTAGGCGACCTCGTCGTTCGAACGGACAAAGCCGCCGGCCTCGAAATGGTTCGTGGCCCCGGGGCCGCTCCGCAGGAACAGCCATTGAGCGCCGATGAACGGGCGGCGCCAGAGCTCGGTCGCGGCCGGCTGCTCGGAGACGGGCAGGCGCGAACCGTGCTGGATGTAGACCTCAAGATGATCCTGGAGATGCTCGCCGACGCCGGGCAGGTCCGCCGTGACCGGGATCCCGAGGGCGCCAAGCTCCGCGGCGCGCCCGATGCCCGCCAGCTGGAGCAGCTGCGGCGTGTTGAACGCGCCGCCGCACAGGATCACCTCGCCGGCCCGGATCGTTTCGGTTCCACCGTCGCGGCGCTCGATCTCGACGCCGGTGGCTCGCCCACCGTCGAGATGGATCCGGGTCACGAGGGTCGAGGTCCGGACCTTCAGATTCTTCCGGCCGAGGACCGGGTGGAGGTAGGCCCGGGCCGCACTGATCCGGCGGCCCCGCCGGATGTTCCGGTCGAACGCTGCGACGCCTTCCTGGCGGTAGCCGTTCACGTCGCTCGTCACGGGGTAGCCGGCCTCCTGGGCGGCTGCGAACCACGCCACGAACAATGGGCTCGTGGCCGGACCGCGCTCGAGCGGAAGTGGACCGCCGTGGCCGCGCCATGGATCATCGAGGGCCGCAGCGGTGCAGTCCTCCATCCGCCGGAAGTAGGGCAGGCAATGGGCGTAGTCCCAGGCCGCCATCCCGGGATCGGCCGCCCAGCGCTCGTAGTCGAGGGGGTTGCCGCGCTGGAAGATCATCCCGTTGATCGAGCTCGAGCCACCCAGCACCTTGCCCCTGGCGTGGAAGATCCGGCGGCCGTGCATGAACGGCTCGGGCTCCGATTCGTACATCCAGTCGTAGAACCGGCTGCCGATCGGGAAGGTGAGCGCGGCCGGCATGTGAATGAACGCGTCGAACCGCCAGTCGCGGCGGCCGGCCTCCACGACCAGGACCCGCGTTCCGGGATCGGCGCTGAGCCGGTTCGCAAGGGCGCTGCCGGCGCTGCCGCCGCCGACGATCACGTAGTCCCACGTTCGCTCGCCCATGGCCCGGGATGCTAGCAGCGGGTCCTGCTCCGGCGCGGCCTCTGGCGCGCGTGGTGGCGTGGCGGACAGGCCCTGCGGACGTCGGCACGCAGCCCCGACGGGAGACGGGCCGGTCCGGTCCGCGCTGTGTCAGGTGCGATCGAAGGCGGGGCCGAGCGTGACGATCTCTTCAACGGCCCCCTCACCGCGGACGACGTCGACCGGACACGCGGCCCGGCCCGCCACGGCTGCCGAGACGCTGCCGATGATCGCCCGTCCGAGCGGGCCTCGACCGTGCGATCCGACAACGATCCGCGACGCGCCCTCGGCCCGGGCTGCTTCGAGGATGCAGTTTGCCGGCTCGCCGTTCCAGATCAGGAGCTGGGCCTCGACACCAGCCTGCCGGACGCGCTCCAGCAGCGGCGCGGCCTGGGCCTGGCGCGCGGCCAGGGCCTGATCGATGCGCTGGAGGAACCGGCCGCCCGGCAAGCGGAGCCTGCCCGGGTCGATGCCGTGGACGATGATCAGCGGAACGTCGGCCCGCCGGGCTTGCTCGATCGCCACGCGTTCGGCGGCCATCGAGACGGAGCCGAATTCGGTTCCCAGCACGATCGGCCCGACCGGCGCAGGGGGTGTCGGGGGCGGGATCGAAGGGTCGATCGCATGCGGCGTCATCCCCATGAGCCTGCCCGCGGCGGACGGGCCCGGGCAGGTGCCGTGTGGCCCGCGACTGGGGTCCGGTGGTCATGAACGCCCGCCGACGCGGTACGCTCCGCGCATGCCCGACGTCGCCCAGCCGTCCAGGACCGGCCCGATCAATTCCTGGCCGCCGAGCGCCGTGGCGGCAGGCGGCGGGTTCGAGCCGGACGCCTCGGCCCTCGCGGCAGTCGATGACGCGGCCCGGGCGATCTCGAGCGTGCTCGGGCTCGACGAGGTCCTGCAGCTGATCGTCGACCGGGTCCGCGGCCTCGTCGATGCGACCTACGCTGCGCTCGGCATCGTGGGGGCCGACGGCCGGCTCGAACGGTTCATCACGGCTGGCATCGATCCCCATGATCGACTGGCGATCGGAGCGCTGCCGACCGGGCGAGGGCTGCTCGGCCTGATCATCCGCGAGGGCAGCTCGTACCGGATTCCGTCTATTGCCAATCACCCCGCGACCTCCGGGTTCCCATCGAACCACCCGCCGATGACGTCGTTCCTCGGCGTGCCCGTCCTGTTCCACGGCAGGTCCGTAGGCAACCTGTACCTGACGGACAAGCGCGGCGCGGTCGAGTTCTCGATGGCGGACCAGCGCCTCGTGGAGCTGTTCGCCCGCCATGCCGGGATCGCCATCGACAACGCCCGGCTTCACGCCCAGGCCGGCCGGTTGGCGGTCGCGGAGGAGCGCGACCGGATCGGGCGCGACCTCCATGACGGGATCATCCAGTCCATGTACGGGGTTGGCCTCTCCCTGGAGGACGTTCCGTACCTGATGCTGGAATCGCCCGGGGAGGCGGCCGATCGGGTGGACGAAGCGATCGAATCGATCAATCTCGCGATCCGCGACATCCGCAATTTCATCTACGGGCTCCGACCGGAGGCAGTCGACGGAAACCAGGTGGTCGCCGGGCTCGCCGCCCTCGCCGAAGAGGTCCGCCACGGCGGCCTGATCGATGTCGCGGTCGAGCTCGACCCGGCCGCCGATCCGCGTCTCGACCCGGAATCGGGTTCGGAGCTCCTGAATCTCGTTCGCGAGGCGCTCAGCAATGCCGTCCGCCACAGCCGGGCGCTGCGGATCGCGCTGACCCTCGCCGCGAGGGATGAGACGAGCACGCTGGTGATCGCCGATGATGGGGTCGGTTTCGATCCCAGAATCCAGGCTCGCGCCGGCCACAACGGACTCGCCAACATGCGCGCTCGAGCGGTCGCGATCGGTGGCCGGTTCGAGATTCGAAGCGCGCCGGGCGCCGGAACCCGGGTCATCGTCGAGTTGCCGCGCCCGACCGGGACCAGAGAGGATCAAGACACCCCACCATGACGGACGAAGAAACGCCCCCCGCCCGTGGCACCGCCGGCCGGCCCTACCGGTTGCTGGTCGTTGACGATCACGAAGTCGTCCGCCAGGGCCTCGTCGCGCTCCTTGACCGCCGCCCGAACTTCCAGGTCGTCGCGGAGGCGGGGACCGTCGAGGAAGCGCTCGCCCAGGCCCATCTCCACCAGCCCGACATCGTGATCATGGATGTCCGCCTGCCGGACGGGTCCGGGGTCGAGGCCTGCCGCGAGATCCGGGCCGACCTGCCCGACACCCGGGTCGTCATGCTGACGTCCTTTCCGGATGACGAGGCGGTCCTCTCGGCGATCGTCGCCGGCGCCGCGGGGTATCTCCTCAAGCAGATCCGGGCGCGGGACCTCGTCTCGGCGCTCGAGGCGGTCGGCCGCGGCGAATCGCTCCTCGACCCGGCCGTCACGGAAAAGGTCCTGGCCCGCGTCCGCCAGATCGCCAGTGGCGAGATCCACGACGAGCTTGCGGGGTTGACCCCACAGGAGCGGAAGATCCTGATGCTCGTCGCCGAGGGCAAGACGAACAAGCAGATCGCGACCGAGATCTTCCTGTCGGACAAGACGGTCAAGAACTACGTCTCATCGATCCTCGCGAAGCTCAATCTCGAGCGTCGGGCCCAGGCTGCGGCATTCGTCGCGCACCACCGCCTCGATCGCTAGGCGCAGCCATCGCCGGTCGCCGTCAGCCGCCGGCCGACCGCCGTCGGATCTCGGCCGAGATCGCCGGGACGATCGCGTGCAGATCACCGATCACGGCGTAGTCGGCGACGCTCATGATCGGCGCCTCGTCGTCCGTGTTGATCGCCAGGATGAGCTTGGCGGCCTTGCAGCCGACGATGTGCTGAATCGCGCCGCTGATCCCGCAGGCGATGTAGAGGTCCGGCGCGATCCGCAGCCCGGTCTGGCCGATCTGATCGGCGTGCGGCCGCCAACCCGCGCTCGTGACCACCCGAGAGCCACCGACGGCGCCGCCGACCAGCCCGGCCAGCTCCTCGAGATCCCCGAAGCCCTCCGTGCTCCCGACGCCACGCCCACCGCCGATGACGACCTTGGCCTCCGCCAGCGAGATCCGACCGCGCTCGGGCGCCTCGCGACTCGTGACGTGGACGGCAAGGTCGGCCGGCCCGAGCGTGACGGCGAGTCGCTCCTGCGCCGGCGCTGCGGTTCCGTCGGGCTCGCCCACGACGACGGCATTCGGAGCGACCGTGAGCAGCCGCACCGGGGCGTCGAGCCAGCACTCCTCGAGGAGACTGCCGGCCCAACGCTGGCGGACGAGGCGATATCGATCACCGGCCGCGACCGAGACGACATTCGCGGCCATCGGCAGGCTCAGCCGGGCGGCGACCCGGGCGAGCAGATCGTTGCCGCGCTCGGTCCCGGAGCCGACGACCGCGGCCGGCCCTCGAGCGGCGATGACCTGGGCCACCGCGGCTGCCCAGCCGTCGGGGTGATCGAGGGTGAGGGTGTCGTGCTCGATCACGATGGCCGTCGCCACGCCCCAGCCGGCCAGCGCGGCGGCCGTCGACCGGGCGTCGGCAGCGGCCGCGACGAGGACGGCCTCGAGCGGGCCGCCGGTCTCGGCTGCAAGCCGTCGGGCAACGGTCAGGGTCTCGAGGGAGGTCCGCTCCGGAACCCCGGCGGCGATTGTCACGAGGGCGAAGATGGGCGCGCTCATCGGTCGAGGACCCCGATCCGGTCAAGCAGGTCGACGACGGCTGCGGCCGCGTCCGGCCCGCGGCCGATGACCTCGGCGGCGGTGACCTCCTCCTTCGGCAGGCGCAGGACGATCTTCTCGAGACCGCCCGGCTGCCATGCCGGCGTCGACCGCTCAATCTCCTTCTTCTTCGCCCGGAGCCGGCCCGGGATCGAGGGGTAGCGCGGCAGGTTGATCCCCTCCTTCACCGACACCACCGCAGGCAGGGGGATCTCAAACGACTCCCAGCCGCCGCCGGCGCCCTCGCGTCGGGCGACGATCCGGCCCTCGCCGAGCTGAAGGGCCTTGACGCCGGTCACGATCGGCCGGCCGAGCGCCGCAGCGACCCGGATCCCGACCTGGAACCCGCCGCTGTCCGCTGACTCGTTGCCGAACAGGATCAGGTCGAAGGGCGCGGCCACGGCCTCCTGGGCGCGGACGGCGGCGACGATCGCGGAGGCCGTCGCCACCGGGTCCCAGTCACGCCCATCGGTCTCGAGGAGGATGGCCCGCTCGATCCCGATGGCCATTGCGTCGCGAAGCTGCTCCTCGGCGACGGCCGGGCCGAGGGTCAGGACCGTGCTCGATCCGCCGCGAGCCTCGACGATCCGGACCGCTTCCTCGACCGCGCATTCCTCGTGCGGGCTGACGGTGAAGCCGAGGAACCGGACGTCGATGGCGGAGCCGTCGGCGGTCAGGACGATCCGGCCCCCGGTCGCCGGCACCCGTTTGACGCAGACGAGGATGTTCATCGGGGCGTCGCCGCTGCCGCCCGGCTCAGGCCCGGATCCGGAGATTCTCCGGGTCGAACAGCGGGCTGCTGCCGGCCACGGCGACGGTCACCGGATAGCTCTCGCCGAAGTACTCGACGAGGAGCTTTGCGCCCTCGTTGGCGTACTCCGGCGGGAGGTAGGTCATCAGGAGGTGCTTCCCGACCGACGGGCCGGAACCGGCCGACGTCACGTACGAGCCACGGCCCTTGGCGTCCACGATCCGCTGGCCGTCGAGGGTCAGGATCGGCTCGCGGCCGAGCATGTAGCGCTTGACCCCGGTCGACGACGTCGGGTCGTCCACCGTCAGGGTGCAGAGGATCGCGGCCGGGTCCGCCGCCCGGCGACGCTCGTAGGCGGCTCGGCCGACGAAGTCGGCGTCCTTGAGCGTCGGGCGGGCCATCCCGGCCTCGACCAGGTCGAAGTCGAGCTCGAGCTCGGCCCCGTGGGCGCGATAGCCCTTCTCGAGCCGGGCGGTGACGGCGTAGGTGCCGATCCCGACGGCCGCCATGCCATGGGGCGTCCCCGCCCGCCACAGCGCGTCCCAGACTCGCAGCCCCTGCTCCATCGGGACGTAGATCTCCCAGCCGAGCTCGCCGACGTAGCTGATCCGCGACGCGAGCGTCCGGACCCCGTCGATGTCGACCGTCTTCGAGGAGAGGAAGGGAAAGCCCTTGTGGCTGATGTCGGCCCCACCGCCCGACGCCGCGCCGAGGATGTCGCGCGCCCGCGGGCCCCACAGCCCGAACGTCGTGAACGCGTTGGTGACGTCATGGAGCTGAGCAGTGCCGTCGGCCGGGAGCGCGTCCGCGAAGATCTTGCGGTCGCGCATGCCCATGCCGCCGCCGGTCACGACCCGGAACCGCTCGTCGCCGAGGCGCATGATCGTGAGGTCGGCGAGGATCCCGCCGGCTGCGTTGAGGAGCGGCGTATAGACCGTCCGCCCGACGGCCACGTCGACCTTGTTCACGGACAGCCGCTCGAGGGCGGCGAGGGCACCCGGGCCGGTGATGTCGAAGATCGCGAAGGCGGAGAGGTCGACCAGGCCGGCCCGGTCGCGCATGGCGAGGTGCTCGGCGTTGATGATCGGCGACCACCAGCGCGATTCCCATTCGGCTGTCCGCGGCATCACCCGATCGCCGTACTCGGCGAGGAGTGATTCGTTGGCGCCGTACCAGAACGGGCGCTCCCAGCCGGCAGCCTCGAAGAACTCGGCCCGCAGCGCGACGTGGCGGTCGTAGGCCGGCGAGATCCGGATCGGCCGGTTCGACGCCCACTGCTCCAGCGGGTGGACGATGCCGTAGGTCTTGTTGTAGCCCTCGGTCGAGCGGGCGGCGATGTGCTGGTCCGTCCGGTGGTGGTCGTAGAAGCGGGCGATGTCCGAACCGTGCGGATCGATCTCCGGCTCGCCGTTGGTCATCCATTCGGCGACGGTCTTGGCGATCCCCGGCGCCTCCTTGATCCAGACCGCCGCGACGGACCACAGGCCCTTGACCTCGGGGGTCTCGCCGATGATCGGGTTGCCGTCAGGCGTCAGCGACAGGAGGCCGTTGATCGCGAGCTTCACCCCGACGCTTTCGTCACCGACGATCTCCGGGAAGAGCTCGAGCGAGTCCTCGAGCTGCGGGTCGAAGTCCTCCTTGGTGAACGGCAGCATCGTCGGCGACAGGGCCGAGGCCGCGATCGAGGGGATGTCGTCCGCGTCCATCAGGATCGCCCGGTGGGCGTACGAGCCGATCTCGAAGCCGGTCCCGTGCTGCCGCTCGTACATGTTCGTATCCATGTCGCGGACGATCGGGTAGCCGACCTCCTTGGTCGTGTGCTCGAACATCGGGACGGGGCCGATGTCCATCATCTGGTGGACGGCCGGGGTGAGCGGGATCGACGCCCCGGCCATCCGGGCGATCCGCGGGCTCCACACGCCGCAGGCCACGACGACGATCTCGACCTCGATCGTTCCGCCGTCGGTGTGGACGCGCCGGACCCGGCCCGCCTCGACATCGATGCCGGTGACCTCGACGCTGGCCGCGACCGTCAGTGCCCCGAGATCCTGTGCCTTCTGGCGCATGAGCGTCCCGGCCTGGAGCGAATCGACGATGCCGACTCCGGGCGTGTAGAACCCGCCGAGGATCACGCTGTGCTCGATGAAGGGGACCATCGCCTTGACCTCGGCCGGCGTCAGGAGGCGGCTGCCCTCTACGCCCCACGCTGTCGACGACGCCATCCGCCGCGTGAGCTCCGCCATCCGCTCGGGCGTCCGGGCGACCTCGATCCCGCCGGTCTCGTCATACACGCCGAGCTCGCGGTACTGGCGGGCGCTCTCCATCGTGAACGCCGCCATCTCCTTGGAGTGGTCGACCAGGAAGATGAAGTTCGAGGCGTGGCCGGTCGAGCCGCCGGGATTCGGGAGCATGCCCTTCTCGAGCAGGACGATGTCGCGCCAGCCGAGGCGGGCGAGATGCCAGGCCATGCTGCTGCCGACGATGCCGGCACCGATGATGACGACGCGTGCCTGCGCCGGTACCGAACTCATGCTCGCCCTCTCCGCCCGACGCCTCGTGCGCCCGGGTCTGACCTTCCGGCGCGGACCGGAAGCGACGGCGCCGCCGCTCGGGATCCGGGGTCGCCATGGTAGCGCTCGGTTGGCTCGGAGCGGGACGCGATCCGGCGGGCGCAGACCGGGCCGCCATGCCCCGGCCGTCGTGCCTGATCACCCACCGGATCAAACCCGAACGAACGAGCGTGGCCATCGGCGCCCCAGCGCAGGATCCGTCCGAAACGAGGCAGCGCGAGTGCTCGTTCGTCGCCTATTGATCACCCGGGCGATCGGCGCGCCCTGGAGGATGTCCGACCGCCCGTGGCGGGTTTCCCCGTGGTATACCGTCCGGGCACGCCTCCCGTCCCCCCAGCAGGAGCATCCCGTGACCTCTGTCGCTGAGCCGACCGCAGCCGCCGCGACCGCTGAGTCGTCCGCAACACCAGGCGGAACTGCCCCGGATGACCGGGCGACGATCGCGGTCCGCAACCTGTGGAAGGTGTTCGGGCCGGCCGAGGCCCGCCTCAAGTCGGACTCCGGGTCGATGCCGAGCGCCGAATCGATCGCGGCGACCGTCCGCGAGCAAGGCGGGACAATCGCCGTCGACGACGTTTCCTTCGACGTCCAGCCGGGCGAGGTCTTCGTCGTGATGGGCCTGTCGGGGTCGGGCAAGTCGACCCTCGTCCGCTGCCTCACACGATTGATCGAGCCGACGCTCGGATCGATCAGCCTCGACGGTGAGGACATCCGGCAAGCCAGCCAGGAGCGCCTTCGCGATCTTCGCCGGAAGCGCTTCTCGATGGTGTTCCAGAACTTCGGGCTGCTGCCCCACCGGCGCGTCCTCGACAACATCGCCTTCGGTCTCGAGCTTCGCGGCGAACCGAAGACAGCGCGCCTCGCCCGGGCCGCCGAGATGCTCGGCCTGGTCGGTCTCGAGGGGATGGCCGACCGCTATCCGGACCAGCTCTCGGGAGGCCAGCAGCAACGGGTCGGGCTGGCCCGGGCGCTCGCCGGCGATCCCGAGGTCATGCTCCTCGACGAGCCGTTCAGCGCCCTCGACCCGTTGATCCGGCGCGACATGCAGAACGAGGTGATCCGCCTCCACCACGACCTCAAGAAGACGATGGTGTTCATCACCCACGACCTCGCCGAAGCCCTCCAGCTGGGCGACCCCGTGATGATCATGCGCGCCGGGAAGGTGATCCAGATCGGGCGGCCGGAGGAGCTGGTCGCGCGCCCGGCCGACGCCTACGTCGAGGACTTCGTCCGGGACATCCCGAAGGCGCACGTCCTGACGCTCCGCTGGTTGATGCGACCGGCGACCGCGGACGACCCGGTGGACGGCCCGATCTTCCCATCGAGCGCGGTCATCCGGACGGTGATCCACGCGGCGGCCGCGACCGACAAGCCGATCCGAGTCGTGGACGACGGCAGGCTCGTCGGCGTGGTCGATCGGTTCCGCATCATCGACACGATCGGCGGGGCGGATCCGGCCGCCGCGACAGCCGCGACGTCGTCGGCGACGCATGACCCGGCCGCGGCCGGGCCGATCCACGACCGTCTTCGCGTCGGGCCGATCCGTAAGCCGACCGGCAGCACCGAGGCATTCCTCGCCGACGCTATCTCCGAGCGGCAGAAGCCCCCGACCTCATGACCGCGATCAGCCTGCCGACCCGGACCCGCCTCGACGACCGCGCGGCGCGGCGCCTCCTCGGCGCGGCCGTGATCGCGGCGGCCGCCATCGCGTTCGTCCTGTTCCGGGGCCAGATGACGCTGCCCCACGACGACGACTTCCCGCTCTTCCGGAGCCTGAACGGGGTGCGTGACCTCGTCGACGAGAACCGCTACGTCCTCGACCCGATCCGGACCGCCGTCGCCTCCGTCGTCGATGTCTTCAACCTCGTCATCCTGTCGCTCGGCTGGCCCGGCATCATCGGCCTGGCCGGCGCGCTCGGCCTCGTATTCGGCGGCGTCCGCCTGGCCATCCTGGCGATCACCGGCTTCGCCTCGCTCGGGATCCTCGGCCTGTGGGACGCGAGCATGGCGACCCTCGGCCTGATGCTGGCCGCGGTCCTGATCGCGATCGCGATCGGCGTTCCACTCGGGATCCTGGCCGGCCGCAACCGACGCGTGTCGGCCGTGATCTCGCCGGTCCTCGACATCATGCAGATCATGCCGACGTTCGCATACCTCACCCCGATGGTCCTGCTGTTCTTCATCGGCGCGGCGCCGTCGACGATCGCCACGCTGATCTACGCGATCCCACCGGCGATCCGGATCACCGCTCTCGGGATCCGCGGCGTCTCGGAATCGACGGTCGAGGCTGCGACGTCGCTCGGCGCGACGAGCCGCCAGGTCCTGACGAAGGTCCAGCTGCCGCTGGCCCGGCGGGCGATCGGGCTGGGCATCAACCAGTCGATCATGATGGCCCTCTCGATGGTCGTGATCACCGCGATGATCGGGGCTCCGGGCCTGGGCCGGAACATCCTGACCGCGGTCCAGAAGGTCGATGTCGGGGCGGCGTTCGACGCCGGCCTGGCGATCGTGATCCTGGCGATCATCCTCGACCGGCTGACGTTCGCCGCCGGCGAGTGGCTGGACCCGCGGAGCCGGATCGGGACGCGGACCGGGCGCCGCCGGATGCTCGGCTGGGCGGGTCCGGCTGCGCTCCTCGCGGCCGGCCTCGCGGCACCGTTCGTCGTTGACGCGACCCGCTTCCCGACCGCCATCACGTTCTCGTTCCGGGGCGCGATCAACCAATCCGTCGACTGGTTCACGGGCTCGTTCTCGGGGATCACGATCGGGCTCAAGAACTTCCTGACGAACGCGGTCCTGAACCCACTCGAGACCGTCCTCACGGACTCGCCGTGGTGGCTGGTCGTCGCCGTCGTGGTCGTGATCGCGTGGTACCTGTCCGGCCGGCGAGCCGCGATCATCGCGGCGATCTGCCTGTCCGCGATCGTCCTGCTCGGCCTGTGGGGGCACTCGATGTCGACCCTCGCCAACGTCCTCGTCGCGACCGCCCTGACGCTCGCGATCGGGATCGCCGTCGGGATCCTCACCGCGCGCAGCGACCGACTCCGGATGGTCCTCCGGCCGATCCTCGACGCCGCTCAGACCATGCCCGCGTTCGTCTACCTGATCCCGGCCCTCGCCCTCTTCGACCCGTCACGGTTCACGGCGATCGTCGCGGCCGTGATCTACGCCGTGCCGGCCGTCATCCGCCTCGTCGAGGTCGGGATCCGGGCGGTGCCGGCCACGATCGTCGAGGCGGCGACGGCGTCCGGCGCCACCGAGCGGCAGCTCCTCTGGAAGGTCCGCCTGCCCCTTTCTCAGCGAGCGCTCCTCCTGGCGGCCAACCAGGGGATCGTGCTCGTGCTCGCCATGGTCGTCGTCGGTGCGCTCGTCGGGGCGGGCGCGCTGGGCTACGACGTCATCACCGGGCTCGCGCAGGGCAAGGACTTCGGCAAGGGCCTCGCGGCCGGCGTCGCGATCGTCCTGCTCGGGGTCCTGCTGGATCGGATCACCCAGGGCGCGGGAGGCCGGCGCCGAAGCAGCGTCGCACGGGCCGGCTGAGCCGGCATCAGAGAAGGAGCTCGTCATGCAGCGCAATCGATGGGGCCGCTGGTTCGCCGGCATGGCCGTCGTCAGCCTGATCGCGGTCGGCTGTGCCAGATCGTCCGGGGCGACGCCGCCGGCGGCGAGCACGGACGGCGGGGCGAGCGCGCCGGTCACCAGCGCCGATCCCGGTGCGAGCGCGCCGGGCCCGAGCGCCGTCGCCGCCGCAACCTGCGAGGGCGCGGGCGACAAGGGCGACGTGAAGATGATGGTCAACGAGTGGGTCGGTGCCGCCGCCAACGTGGCGGTCGCCCAGTGCCTGCTCCAGCAGATGGGCTACAAGGTCACGACCAGCACGCTCGCCGAGGAGGTCGCCTGGACGGGCTTCGCCACCGGTGACGTGGACGTCATCCTCGAGAACTGGGGCCAT
>JBBRCU010000029.1:0-41237 GCA_038204565.1 Candidatus Limnocylindrales bacterium | reverse complement strand
GACACCCCGGCCCTCCGCAAGATCCCCGAGAGCCAGCGGATGATCGACGTGACCCTTGCCCGCAACCCGCACGGCCGGATGACGACCACCGCCGACGTGGCCGACGCGATCGTGACCCTCAGCGCCACCGATTCGGACTGGATCAGCGGCAACATCATCTCGGTCGACGGCGGCGAGTTTGTCACGGGCTGATTGCCCGTGACACCCCGCGGCACCGCCGGCGGCCGAGCCGCCGCCGACGCCGCGTGGCGGCTCCTGTCGCTCGCCCCGGTCCCGCCCGAGCGGGCCGAAAGCTGGTTCAGCGGCGTCCCCGGGCTCGAGCTGATCCTTCCGGCCGAGCGGACGGCCGCAGCGGTCCGCGGAGCGATCGGGCAGGCCGACATCGTTGTGAGCGACTGGTCGGGCGCGCTCCGGATCGATGCGGCCGAGGTTGCCCTGGCCCGTCGCCTGGCCTTCCTCATGTCGCCCAGTGTCGGCCTCGACAATCTCGATCTCGAGGCCCTGACGGCCGCCGGGGTCGTCGTGGCCAACACGGCCGGGTTGAACGCCCCGTCGGTAGCGGAGTGGTGTCTCGCGGCTGCCTTTGCCGTGGCTCGCTCGCTCGTCTGGGTCGACGGGCGGATCCGGGCCGGTGACTGGCCCCAGCTCGAATTGGGCGAGCGCGGCTCGACGGAGATCGCCGGGCTCCGGGTCGGGGTCGTCGGATTCGGGGCCGTTGGCAGTCGCGTTGCGAGGCTGTTCGCCGCCGTCGGCTGCGACGTTGCCTACTGGACCCGCCGGCGGCGACCCGCGGCGGAAGAGCAAGGCGCGACCTGGCTGCCGCTCGCCGCGCTCGCCGCCCGCTCAGACATCCTCGTGGTCAACGTGTCGCTCGCGGCGGAGACGCGGCGCCTCATCGATTCAGCCGTCCTCGGCGAGTTGCCCCGCGGGGCCGTCGTGATCGACGCTTCGCGGGGCGGCGTGGTCGATCACGTCGCCCTGCTCGGAGCCCTCGAGACGGGGCGCCTGCGTGGCGCCGCGATCGATGTCTTCGCCGGCGAGCCACTCGACGCGGAGTCGCCCCTGCGCCGGTCCGACCGGATCCTCCTCTCCAGCCACGCGGCCGCGACCACCGCTCAGTCGCTTGGCCGGATCTTCGCCCTCGTCACCGATAACGTCCGCCGGACCGTCGCCGGCGAGCCGATCCGGAGCGTCGTGAACGGGTTGGGCCCGATCGTCAAACGGCGGGCCGGATAGCGGACAACGGAGGGAACGGCGGGTCGCGCCCGGCCGTGCCGCGGCGGCTCTACGGCGCCGCCGATCCCCCGCTCGTCGCATGGCTCGTGGTCGCGCGGCTCGTCGTCCGTGCCGTGGAAACGGTGACCGAGCGCACGACCGGCGGCATGGCCACCGACGCCGGAAGCGCCCTGGAGGCGCCATCGACGGCAGCCACGGACGATGCCAGCGAAGCCAGCCGAGCCTCGAACCTGGTCAGGCCATCGGCAACCATCTGGTATCCGGCCGCGGCGCCGGCGTACCGATCCGCCGAGTCCTGGAGGCTCTGCCCGAGGCGGTCGTGGCGGGCCGCGATCTCGTCGATCGTGGCCGCCACGGGAGCGCGGTCGGCGGCGATCGAGGCCTCGCTCGTGGCCTGCAGACCGGTCACCAGCGCGAGCGTCAGCCCATACCCGGCGACCGACAGGCCGAGCATCGTCCCGACGTGGGCCGGCACGCCGGGCAGCCGGCCGATCCGGATCGCCGGGCGAGCAAACGCGGGGGCAGCGGGAGCGGGTCGGCGGAGGGCTTCAGCCACCGGTCTCGACCTCGTGCTCGTAGGTGGGTGTCGCCTTCGGCGCGGGTGCAGGTGCGGCGACGCCACGGGTGGTCGTTCCGGTGCTCGCGGCGGCCGCGGCGGCGGCCCTTGCCTTGGCGAGCGAACGCTCGAGCTTGGCGAGGCGGTCCTTCGCTGCGGCGAGCCTCGTCCGCATCGCCTTGGCGCTCCCACTGTCCCCGTCGATCCGGGTCTGTGCCGCGCCGAGCGCGGCCGTCAGGTCGGTCGTGTTGGTCCGGAGCTCGTCGAGCTGCGTCTGGAGGGCCGTCGACCGGGCCTCCTCGTCGGCCAGGCGAGCGGCCAGGCTGTCGGCCGAAGCCGGCGCGATCGCCAATGGGGCCGAGGCCGCAGTCCAGGCGGCCGCGGCCTGGATCGAGGCCGCGCCGACCACCAGGCTCGCGACCACACCGGCCAGAACGAGGCCGCGTCGAACGCCGTGGGGAATCTTCATCGTGAACCCTCCGGAAGTGAAGTCGAAAACGTCGGGCGGCCCTGGCGGGTCACCCAATAGCGATAGGCGGCGGCTCCGCCGACGGCTCCGCCGAGCAGGACATAGCCGGCGACAAGGGCCGTCGAGTCGGTGCCGGCGAGGAGGCCGTGCATCCAGCCCAGGATGAACACCACGATCCCGACCCGATGGATCGTCAGCCACGCCCCGGGCGGCAGGAGCTTCGTGTAGCGGGCCGTCAGTCCCGTCACGAGCAGGCCGTAGAGGGCCAGCGTTCCGACCGCGACCGGCGCGGTCCGGTAGCTCGACAGGCCCGGGACGAAGGCGCCGGCGAGACCGACCCCGGCGAATGGGTCGAGAACGATGCTCGCGATGTGGGCGCCGAGGAAGCCGAGGACGAAGAGCCAGATGTTCTCGTGCCACGGAAACAGCCGCTTCGACAGCTTCCAGGTCGTCTTGTTGACCGGGTGGCTCAGGACCAGCCCGACGACGATCTGGAATGCCAGCAGGACGAGGGTGACGATCCCGGCGGCCCGGGACGCGAGCCAGATCCGCAGCTGGGCCTGGTGGTCCGAGGTCGCCGGAACGACCTGGTCGGTCGCGCCGACGAGGATCAGCCCGACAACGGCGATCGCGACCAGGAATGTCGCGCCACCGAGGCGGCCGGGCCGGCCGGAGCGGCGGGCCGGCCCCGCGTCGGGGGTCGCAGGGCCGGGCCGCAATGAAGGAGTCCGCGGGAGCGCCCGGGCCACGATGGCGTCCGGATCGTTGGGTTTCGGGTGTGTCGCCATGGGATCTCCCCGTGCGTTGATCGGAAGCGGGGTGCTGTCCGGTTGAGGCGGCGAGGCGCCAGAAGGTTTCAACAATCGGGCGACAGAGGAACAGCCGATCGTACCGATGGCCGCGGGACCTTCGTGTCACACCGAGCCGCAGCCAGGACCTCGACACTCCATCTGACGGCACATGCCGCCGGCGTCGTGGCCCTGCAGCCGCGGGGAGGCCTCAACCCAGATGACCGTCGATGTCGCCCGCCGATCTCGCCGCCGGTCACCGCTCACGAGCTCCTCTTCGGAGTCGTTGATCGCGGCCATGCCCTCGATGGCGATCGGCGAGATCGACCAGACGATCTTCGAGTGCCCGTCGTGCTCGCGCCCGCTTGCGCTTGGCGTGCGCCGCTGTCCCGGCTGCCGCGCGCGCCTCGTGCGCGGCGTCACCCTCGGCAAGGCGTCGGGGTTCGCCGCCATGGGCCTCGCCGTCGGGCTCCTTGTCGGGGTCGGCGGCAGCGCGGCCTTCGGTCTGACCCGGGCTGGCAACCACGGGTCGAGCGCGGCGCCTGCGGCCTCGAGCGGTCCGTTGAGCAGCGTTGCCGCCGGCAGCAGCCCGATGCCCGCGGCCTCACGCGCACTGACGGCGTCGACCCGGCCGACGTCGGTCGCGACCGATCCGGCCGGGATTCCGCCCCTCGCCAGCACCGCCCTTGTCCAGGTCGTCGGGACGAACGGCCGGCTGACGGCTGGCGGCGCGGATCTCCGGGCCGCGCTCGCCGCCCGGGTCTTCGACGCCTCGGAGGTCGCTCAGGTCCTGCGGACGATCTCGGCCGAGTCCGTCTTCTCGGTCCAGGTCGCCCAGCACGTCGCCAATTGGTCCGGGTCCGCCGACATCGGCGCCCAGCTGACCGCCTTCTACGACTCCGTGCACGTGACCGCGGCGAACGGGCTTGTCGCCTCCGTGCGAAACGACGCCGCCTACCGGGCCGCGGCGAACGCCATGCTCAAGCTGTTTGACGGGATGCCGGCGCTCGACGCCGCGGTCCGCTCGACGGCCGCCGCGGCCGGGGTCGCTCTGCCGCCTGCGTCAACGCTCGCGCCCTAGGCCGGACGACCCGTCCCGATCGTGTCGGGCTCCGCCCGGCAGCGGCTCAGCGACCGGCAGCCGGCGAGTATCCGGTGAGCTCGACGTAGGCCTCCCCGCCGAGCGGTTGCCCGCTCCGGGTCGAGCTGACGTGCTGCGATCCCTCCCAGTAGACGACGCCCGTCGTCGCCCGGGTGTCCAGCTCCTGGTCGGCGACGGCTGGCTGGAGGTCGATGACGAGGCTCTCGCCGGGCACGGTGATCCGCCAGCCTGCCGGGTAGTCGGCGCCGGTCGCCGGGCTCGTCCAGCGCTTCGTGACCTCGACGCTGAACGCTTCGCGGGGGAGGTCACGGCTCGTCCCGTCGTTCCCGACCAGCGTGCCGTAGACCAGGGGATAGATGCCGTCGGCGTCGCGGACCAGGGACAGGGTGAGGTCGGTCCCGTCGGCCAGATTGATCGCAAACCAGTCCCAGCCGCCGCCGCCGACCGCGATGAAGTCGCCCCATTGGTGGTCGAACCACCCGTCGCCCACGACTGGCACGGCCGTCCCGTCGAGGGTCACGGTGCCCGTCGCCGTCATTGCGGTCCGCGAGTAGTAGTAGGACGAGCCGCCGGCCCCGAAGTCGATCCAGCCGATGGTCTTGTGGAGGGCGGCGGGCTTCCGCGTCGCGAGGGCCAGGTCGAGGCCGAACGATCCGCTGGTCGGGCTCGCCGGATCTGCGGTCGCGCCCGCGCCCAGGTGGTCGGCGCCACCGACGCCGCGCATCGTCCACGGCTCGGTCTGGACGACGGCCGTGGCGGGACCGGCCGGCGAACCCGAAGCGCCGGACGCCGGGGCTCCGCCAGGCGTCGCCGACCCGCTGGCGGCCGGGCCCGGCAGCGCGGCCCTCGAACCGAGCAACAGATCAAAGCCACCGGCCGCCGCCGGGCGGGAGACCTGCGGTCCGATCTCCGTCCGCTGGGCGAAGCGGAATGTCTGGCCGGTCTCGTCGGTGATCGCGAGATGCGACGCCCATGTCACCGGAAAGGCGCCCCGCTCGGCTCGGAAGATCACGTCCTCGAACCCGAACCGACGCCCGTCCGCGCTTCGGAGGTGCCCGGTGTAGTACCACCATTCGGTCAACCGATCGTGCGGCGCATCGTCGCGCGGCAGGACCACCGGCTGCGGATCGGCGAGCAGCGACGGCGCCGGGCTCAGGGCCGGCGGCAGCGGGTGGGGAGCGGCCGGGTTGGCGAAGACCGGTACGCCCGAGGCCGTGCAGCCGGCCAGGAGCGGCGCCGCGGCGACGACCAGGACGAGCAGGCCCGCGATCCCCGCCCCCTCGATCCGCGGAACCCGGCGCAGCCAGCGCGGCAGCCACCAGTTCCAGTGCCCGAGCAGACGCATCGTCGCTGGGACGAGCAGGGCCCGGACGACCGTCGCGTCGAGGGCGACCGCGATCGCCATCCCGATCCCGAGAGCCTTGATCAGGACGATGTCGGCGAACCCGAACGAGCCGGCGACGACGACGACGATCAACGCCGCCGAGGTGACGATCCGGCCGCTCCGCTCGAGGCCGCGAGCGACGGCCTCCTGGTTGTCACCGGTCCGGTCCCACTGCTCCTTCATCCGCGTCAGCAGGAAGACCTCGTAGTCCATCGACAGCCCGAACAGGACACAGAACAGGATCACCGGCTGGGTGGTCTCGACGAACCCCAGCGGCTGGAAGCCGAGGAGCGCCGAAAGATTGCCGTCCTGGAAGATCCACACCAGGGCCCCGAAGCTGGCGACGATCGATAGCGTGTTCATGACGAGGGCCTTGAGCGGCAGGATCACCGAGCGGAGGAGCAGGAACAGGACCAGGTAGGTCGTGACGACGATGAACAGGCCGGTTCGCGGGAAGTCGGCCGCGACCCGGCCGACGACGTCGGTGACGTCCGCGGCGCCGCCGCCGACGAGGACCGTCATCCCGGCCGGCGGCGCGAGCGAGCCCGACGGGTCGCGGAGGGCGGCGACGAGAGCGCGGCCCTGGTCGCTGTTCGCGCCGAAAGGCGTCGTGACCGTGAACCCGGTGAGGCTGCCGCGGGTCGTCGCGGCGAGGACCGTGGCGACGAATCGGTCCCGTGGTCCGTTCGGATCGGCATACAGGAGCTGGTACTGCTCCTTGCGGAGACGCGGATCGACGTCGACCAGGGAATCGACGCGGCGGACCCTGGGATCGGCGGCGAGCCGGCGCGAGTAGTCGTACAGGGCCGCGACGTTGGCCGGGGCCGTCGCCGGGCCGTCCGTCCGGATCGCGAGCGCCAGAGGCGCGAACTCACCCTCGCCGAACGCCGCGGCCAGGCGATCGAACGCCGAGCGCGACGGGACGCTCGCCGGCAGGATCGTCGAGTCCGGCGAGTTGAACCGAACGTGGAGGAACGGCGAGCCGAGGACCAGCAGGATCCCGAGGGTCGGAATGAGGACGGCGACGGGGTGGCGCATGACCCGACGGGCGAGCCGGGCCCAAGGTCCGTTCGGATCGTCGCGCGGGACGACGCGCCGGATCGCGAACGCGTCGACCCGCGGTCCAACGATCGCGAAGAGCGCCGGCAGCAGGGTCAGCGCCGATGACGCGGCGAGGAGGACGACGATCGCGCCGGCGATCCCGACCGATCGCAGGATCATGAATTCGAACAGGACCAGGCCGGCCAGACCGAGCAGCACGGTCAGGCCCGAGAAGAACACCGCCCTGCCGGCAGTCGTGACCGTCGCCTCGACCGCGCCCGCCACGCGGATGTCGGGGGGATCTGCAGCTCGCGCGGCCATCTCCTCGCGGAACCGGCTGGTCATCAGGAGGGAGTAGTCGACGCCCAGCCCGAGCCCGAGAAGGGTCGCCAGGTTGAGGACGAAGATGCTCATCGGGGTCACGCTCCCGACCAGGAAGATCGCCGCCAGGGCGACCACGACGGCGGCCCCACCGACGATCAGCGGGAGAGCCGCCGCCGCGACGGAGCCGAAGACGAGCAGCAGCGCGATCGCTGCGAGCGGCAGCGACACGACCTCGCTCCGGCGCAGGTCGGACTCGGACACCGCCTGGACGTCGCCGTAGAACGCCGGCCCGCCGGCCAGCTGGACCTCGACACCTGCCGGATGACCCAGCCGGTCGAGGATCCCGGGCAGGGCCGCCGGCGAGTCGTCGGGAGCGATCGACAGGAAGACGATGTCGTAGGCCGTATGCCCGTCCGCCGAGACCTGGCGCGGGCTCAGGGTGTGGGGGAGGATCCGGTCGACGTAGGGCGCCTCGGGGATCTGCCGGATCGCAGCGGCTGCGGCCGTCTCGAACACCGGCGTCCCGGCTGTCCCGGTGTCGCTGTGGAACACGACGACGACGGCCGACGGCGGCGTCGCGAGCTCGGTCTGGAGGAGCGTCTTCGCCCGGGCGGACTCGAGGTCGTCAAGGATGAAGCCCCCGGCACGGAGGACCCCGACGACGCGCGGGGCGAGGGGGATCGCGACGATCAGGATGACTGCCCAGACGAGGACGATCGACCAGCGCCGGCGGACGGCGAACCGCCCCAGGCGAGCGAACGGATCAGTGGATCGGCCGCTGCCGCCCGGATCGCCGTCGCCCGCCTGATTCGGGTTCGGCTCCGAACCGCGGGGCAGGGTCGGACCGCTACGTCCTTTTGGGGAGGTTGTCATCTGGTGCTCATGCTATACAGACGGCGGGATAACGCTTCCCGGCGAACTGGGCCGGGGGGCCAGTGGAGACCAGGACGATCGACGCCACCGAGAGCGATCCGAGCGCGAGCACCGGATCGAATCAAGATGCCGCGAACTGGACCGCCGTCACCGCGTGGGCCTGCGATCTGGCGACCCTCCTTTGTACGGAGCAGCCCGCCCACCACATCGGGATCCTTGTTCCCGCTGCAGATGGGGCCGGCCTCCGGCTTGCCGCCCTGATCCGGGGCGCCGGCGAAGACACCGGCGACGTCGTCGTCGGGGAGTGGCGCGTCCCACTCGAAGGCTCGGTCTGCGGTCGTGTCTACCGGACTGGCCTCGCCGCCCTGTGTGTCGATGTCTCGATGGTCCCGGACTATCGCGCGATTCCGGGTGGGCGGACGCGCTCGTCCCTGACCATCCCAGTCGGCCCGCCGGACCGCGTCGTGGCCGTGATCAACCTCGAAGCGCCGTGGGTCGGGGCGTTCTCGATGCGTGACTACGAGCACATGACTGAGCGTGCGGCGGACGCGTTCGCGACCTTCCCGGCGGTCGGCCGCGGCCTCTGACCTGGCCGACGGCGCCGCGCGGGGTTGTCCAGTCGGCCACGGGAGCCGCCCGGCCATCTGTTAGCATCTGGCGGAACGTCCGCCAGCCACAGCGAGGCCCCCGGTGCAGCTGTTCACGATCTTCTTCTCGCGACCGGTCGAATTCGGGTTCGCGACCGCGATCACCGTTCTGATGCTGGTCATCCTGCTCAAGTCGGCCCTGTCGTCCGAGGGGCCGTCCGGCCTCGGCCGGTTCATGGCCCGGCCGACGACCAAGTTCGTCTTCGGGTTCCTGTTCCTCGCCTGGGCTGTCGTGTTCGGGATCGGGCTTCAGCTCGTCCCCCACGAAGGCGCCAACTCGCCCTACGGCGGGCTCGGCCTGGTCGCGATGTTCAGCGGCTTCTTCATCATGATGGGCTTCATCTGGTCGGTGATCGGCGAATAGCCGCCGGCTGACCGGAGGGACGGCGAGGTCAACGGCATGACGGGTCCGGCAGGGCCGGCCGCGGTCCGTGTCTCCTTCCCGTATCTCGGCCCGAACGTCGCGCGCCGACCCGTTCAACGATCCCGAGCCCTCCTTTGACTCAATCCCGACGGCGCACGGCCGCCGGCGCCGTCGCCGGACGAATTCTCGAACTGGACGCGGGAGGTGAGCGGCGAGGACCTTTCGCCTCTGGACCCGACCTTCGGCCTCTGGACCCGACCTTCTGCGCCGCGCTATGATCCGCAGAACTTGCAGTCTGCATAGACTTTATGCGTTCGCCGCCGGTCGTCGTCCGCGAATGCCAGCATCAGGAGGCTGCCCGAATTGGACGCCGACGAGATCAGGACCGCCGTCGTTCACCAGGCCGCGGAGCGCGCCGCCGCGGAGCTGCCGTTCGTGAACCGTCGCGACCCGGCCAAGGTCCTCGGGCCGGACGGGCGCCCAGCCGTGAGCCGTCGCGCCCCGATCTGGGAGGACGTCCCCGACGAGAAGTGGAACGACTGGCGCTGGCAGCTCAGCCACAGGGTCAACGACCTCGAGGAGATCGCGCAGGTCCTGAACCTGACCGACGACGAGCGTGAGGGCCTCTCGGCCCCTGACAAGTTCCGGGTCGACATCACGCCCTACTTCATCTCGCTCATCGATCCCGACGATCCGAACGACCCGATCCGGCGTCAGGTGATCCCGCTCGGGCGCGAGCAGCAGGCCTTCACCGCGATGATGGAGGACTCGCTCGCCGAGGATCGCCACTCGCCCGTTCCAGGGCTCGTCCATCGCTATCCGGACCGGGTCCTCATGCTCGTCACGACCCAGTGCGCGAGCTATTGCCGCTACTGCACCCGGAGCCGGATCGTCGGCGACCCGACCCAGAACTTCAACAGCCGCGACCACGAGGCCCAGCTCGACTACCTCCGCCGGACGCCGCAGGTCCGCGACGTCCTGATCTCGGGCGGCGACGGCCTCACGCTTGCCCCGAAGCTGTTCGAGAAGATCCTGCGCGGCCTCCGCGAGATCCCCCACATCGAGATCATCCGGATCGGCTCGCGGGTCCCTGTGTTCCTGCCGCAGCGGATCGACGACGAGCTCTGCGCGATGCTCGAGCAGTACCACCCGCTCTGGATCAACCTCCATTTCAACCACCCCAACGAGATCACGCCGGAAGTGAGCCGCGCGGTCGACAAGCTCACGAAGGCGGGGCTGCCCGTCGGCAACCAGAGCGTCCTGCTCGCCGGCGTGAACGACTGCGTCCACATCCAGCGTTCCCTGGTCCACAAGCTCGTGGAGAACCGGATCCGGCCGTACTACCTGTACCAGTGCGATCTCGTCGAGGGCTCCGGGCACTTCCGGACGCCGGTCGGCAAGGGCCTCGAGATCATGGAGGGGCTGCGCGGCCACACGTCCGGCTACGCCGTGCCGACCTATGTCATCGACGCGCCCGGTGGCGGCGGCAAGATCCCGGTCATGCCGAACTACCTGATCAGCTACTCCGATCACAAGGTCGTCCTCCGCAACTACGAGGGCTACATCACGACCTACGAGGAGCCCGAGACGTACACCCGGCACGACTCGGCTGCGTGCTCGTACTGCCAGCACGAGCGGCCCGAGGCCGGCCAGTCGGGCGTCCTCGGCCTGCTCGAGGGCGAGCGGATGTGGATCGAGCCGAAGGGGTTCGAGGAGGTCCACACTCGCGGCAACCTGGAGGCCCATCGCCTCCAGGATCCAGCGAAGTGGGTCCCGTTCGGCGTCGGCGCGATCGAGGGCCAGGCGACCCGGCCGCTTCGGGTCCTCGAGAGCGGCGAGGCGGCCCTCGACGACATCGATCGGGCGGCGACCGACACGAATGCCGGGATCGTCGAACCAGGCGATCTGCACACAAGCGAGGAGCGGGCGGCCCAGCTGCGTGAAGGCGGCCCGGCCTACGGGCCCGGCGAGGAGCCGCGTCCGCGCGATGGCGAGCCGACCGCGGCGGCCCACGGCGAGCTGCTCTAGGGTCGTCGGGGAGGCTCGACACGGTCCGGAGCGTCGGGCCGCCGCGGGCGAGTCCGGCGCGGCCAACTCCTGCTCCCCACCGCGGCCTGGGCGCCGCGGGCGACTCCTGCGCCCCACGAGCAGCTCGATCGGCCCGACGAGTTCCGCCGCGAGCTCCCCCGCGGACCCTCGGCCGTCTCCTCAGTTGAGCCGCCCTGCGAAGATCCCCATGACCTGGATGACATCGGCCGCGTCGTGGCCATCGGGTCGCTCCACGAGGTAGCCCCGGAGGGCGGCCACCGCCTCGCGGAACCGGCCCATCCGGCCCAGCAGCAGGCCCCGGTCGCGGCCATGCTCCGGGTCGCTCGGCTCGAGGACCAGGAGGAGGTCGATCGCGTCAACCGCGGCGGGCCACTCACGGCGGGCGAGACGAGCTGCCTTCAGGTTGCGCAGGACGCGGGCGAGAATCGCGCGGCGGCCCGTCGGTCGAAGCATCCCGGCGTGGAGAAGGACTCCCTCGCCGACTGCTCGCCGGATCAGTGCCTGGCAGTCGTCGGGGGTCAGGCCTCGGCCGCCATCGGTCGGATCGAAGAGCGACCCATTGGGGCCGCCGACGATGAAGTGGCCGGGCAGGCCAATCCCCGCCAGGGCGAGGCCGAGCCGGGCGCCAACCTCCAGCTCGATGATCGCGAGGCTGATCGGGAGGCCGATCCGGCGGGCCGCGACCTCATCGAGATGGCTGTTCGACGGGTCGCCGTACTCGGCCGCCGTGGGGCCGCGGAAGCCGAGCTCCCGATAGAGCACGTCGTGGAGACGCGCCACGACCGCGAACTGCGGGTCGCCGAGATCGACGCGGATCCGGACGCGCTCGGCGATGGCGTCCAACTGCCCGAGGACTGCCTCCTCGTCGATCGGCGGGCGCCCGAGGGCCGCGATCAGGAGGGCGCCGGCCGCCAGGTCGATGTCGGCGTCGGGGCGGGCGACGAGCCGGGCGAAGCGGGCGCGACCGGCCGACCGGAGCTCGTCGAGCCGTGCGTGGTCGTCGTCCATGCGCGGAGTCTAGGACGGGTCGTGGTCCGGGCATGGCGAAACCCCGGGCAAGGCGAAATCCGCTGCTGGCCGCGGCGCTCGAGCCGGTGGGCTACCGTGTGCCGATGGATCCTTCCGATGACAGTCGCCGCGCTGACGAGGAGGCGCTCCTGGACCGTGAGGTCGTCCGGCGGAACCGCCGGCGACCGTTGCAGGGCGGGCTCGGCGACACCATCGGCGGCGTGATCGTGGGCTTCGACTACCAGGTGTTCCGGGCGACGAAGCCGTCAGCGATCCTCGTCGAGTCGGCCAAGCCGGTCCGCGGCCTGTCCGGCGAAGGCGGGGCGACACTCTCCGTTGGCTTTCCCGACGACGACGCGGGGCTGGACGATCCGACTCACTCGGCGTGATCCCTGCGATCGCGGGCGGCCTGCGCTAGGCTCTTCCAATTCCCGCCAGATCACTCGGAGATCGCCCGCCCCGATGCCCACAGAGAGCCCATCCCCATCGATCGCGCCCGGGCTCGGCCCGCTCCGCCCGGCCCCGCTCGGGCTCCCCGAACCCACCCTGGCTCCGCCGGTCGTCGCGGAGACGGCCGATCCCTTCACGACCCTTCGGGTGGTCGCCCTCGTTGCCAGGATCGAGCGCGGCCGGCCGGTCCGGATTGCCGATGTCGTCGATCGCCTGAACGCCACCTACCTCGACTGGCTCTTTCCGACGCCGGTCGTCGCCGATGTCGCGATCGCCCTGCAGTCGAACTGGATGGCGGACTACCGCAACAGCTCCGGGATCGTCCTTGCCGAGGGGCCGTACGGTCCGACGATCGAGATCGAGGACAGCAGCCGCGTCGATCCGTGGATCGTTCGCCAGGCCGTGCGCGCAGCCGCCGCTTGCCGCGAGCGGCTGGCTGCCTTCAGCCGGCTCGACCGGCCGACCGGGGAGGGGTAGCGCGATGTGCTTGTGTCCGGGGCAGGTCCGATCCGGCTGATCGTCGCCCGCGAACCTTGGCCGTTCGCTGACCCCATCGCCGGCGGCCGCCTGACGGCGCGCCGGCCATCATCCCGAGGGAGCATCCCGATGACCGTTTCCGGATACGCCAACGACGTCCTCGTCGACGCCGAGTGGGCCCGCGCTCACCTCGACGACCCAGCAGTCCGCTTCGTCGAGGTCGATGTCGACACGATGGCCTACGAGCAGAGCCACATTCCAGGTGCTGTCGGCTGGGACTGGACCAGCCAGCTGGCTGACGGGATTCGCCGCGATATCGCCAGCCGCGAGGAGTTCAGCGAGCTCCTGAGCCGTGGCGGCATCGGCCCGGACACGACGATCGTCCTCTACGGCGACAACAACAACTGGTTCGCGGCGTGGGCCTATTGGCAGCTGAAGCTGTTCGGCCATCGCGACGTCCGGATTCTCAATGGCGGGCGCAAGTTCTGGCTCGACAACGGCCTGCCGCTCGCGACCGACGTGCCGTCGTATCCCGCGACCGGCTACGAGCTGCCCGAGCCCGATTTCGCCCTGCGCGCATTCCAGCGCGACATCCTGCCGCGCCTCGGCGCGAGCGACTTCGCCCTGGTCGACGTCCGCAGCCCGGCCGAGTACAACGGCGAGATCATTGCGCCTCCGGGCATGACCGAGACGGCCCAGCGGGCCGGTCATATCCCCGGCGCCGCATCGATCCCGTGGGCCCAGACCGTCCGTGAGGATGGAACCTTCAAGGATCGCGAGGAGCTTGCGAACCTCTACGCGGCCAAGGGCGTCACGCCCGACAAGGACGTGATCGCCTATTGCCGGATCGGCGAGCGCTCCAGCCACTCGTGGTTCGTTCTCCACGAGCTCCTCGGCTACCAGCGGGTCCGCAACTACGACGGCTCGTGGACCGAGTGGGGCAGCATGGTCGGGATGCCGATCGAGAAGCCGCAGGCGGTCGCCGCGGGCTGACGGCGCGGCCCGTTCCGCAGCCGGTCCGGTTCGCCCGAGTGCCGGAGCGAGCGGCGTTGCCGCGGGTCGTGGCTTGACAGGCTGGTGGGAGACATGGTCCCCTCGGCCCCGGAGCGTCAGGCTTCCCCCCAGCCTGGCGCTCCGCTTCGACTGGGCGTCGCCGACGTGTTCGGTGCCCATCGATGGCGATCTGGATCAGGCCCTCGGCGTCATCCGGCCGTCGTCGTGGCTGAGTGGGCTCAGAGCATTCCCGGGTTCGGGATGAACCGCGCTGGGTCCACGAGGCCCTGGTCGGAGGCCATGAACTGGTCGCGATCGACGATCCGGAACCCGGCCTCGAGCAGGGGTCGCAGGATCGGGTGCGGTCCGAGGAGGCATGTCTGGACGGGTCCGCCGCGGGCCGCCCGGGCGAGTGCGGCGAGCGTGGCCGCCAGCGGGTCCGCGTCGGGATGGATCACCAGCCGATCGAGGACCCGGATCGGGGCCGCCTGGCGGACGCGGCCATAGCCGAACGCGGCGATCGCTCCGCCGGCCGTCACCACGAATGGATCGCCCTCGGCCGCGGCGGCCCAGTGGGCATGGTCGGCGGCACGATCGAAGCCCGTCCAGGCGAGTTCGATGGCCGCGAGCTGCTCGGCCGTGGCGTCCTCTGTCCGGTGATCGCCAGCGCCGGCCGGGATGGTCCGGCTGGGCCCCTGGACGAAGAGGCTCGCCCAGAGCGGCTGCATCCCGGCGCGGACATAGAGCGGGAGTGCCCGCGGATCGTCGGACGCGAACGTCGTCCGTCGATCCGCGCCGGCGAGGACGGCATCGAGGAGTCGCCGCCCGATGCCGTGGCCGAGATGGTCGGGATGGACGAACAGATCAGCAAGGTGGACAGCGCGCCCGGTATCGATCGCGGCGCCGAACCCGACGACCCCGCTGCCGTCCGCGCCCGCCACAGCCACCTCGGCGACGGCAGCCCGCCCGCGCTCGATGAGATGTCTGACGTACGGCCCGACGACGTCGGCGATGAGGATCGGTCCGTCGTTGCCGTGGGCGGCCAGGATCGGGCGGATCGCGAGCAGGTCATCCGTCGTCGCCGGCCGAATCGTCACCGGGACCGCAGCCGGCCGCCGCGGCGAGCCGATCCCGGTGCCTGGCGGCGCCCCGACTGCGGACGGACTCTCGTCGACGCTCATGACGCTCCCCGGGCCGGTCGGCCGAACCGGGCCATCGTCTCGAGCAGGCGATCGTGCGGCAGGGCGTTGGCGGTGATTCCGTCCCGCCCGATCATCGTCGCCGCCCCGACGAGCGCGTTGACGATCGCCTCCTCGGTCGCCTCGATGGTGGCATCGAACAATTCCCCGATCGCGAAGTCGTTCAACGCCCGGATGTCCACGGTGACCCGCGGGTCGGCCCCGAACGACGTCCGCGGCAGGTTCCGGTTGCCGGTCGCAAAACAGAGGAACAGGTCGCCGCTCGAGTGGGCGCCGGTCCCGCCCATCCTGGCCACGCCGAGGCCTGCCCGTTGGGCGACCCGCTGGCATTGGTTCGGCAGGAGCGGCGCATCGGTCGCGATGACGATGATGATCGAACCCGACCCGGGCGACGGCGCCGGCCTCGCCTCGTCGTCCTCGACCGCGCCGTAGGGGCTCGCGATGTCGTCGACCGGGATTGCCTCGCCGACGGGGACGCCGTCGACCCGGAGCCAGTCGCGCCGGCCGTAGTTGGCCTGGACCAGGACGCCGACGGTGAACCCGCCCAGGTCTGCGGGGACGACCCGCGATGCCGTTCCGATGCCGCCCTTGAACTCGTGGCAGACCATCCCGGTGCCGCCACCGACGGCGCCTTCCTCGATCGCACCGCCGTGGGCAGCCGCGAGGGCGGCATCGACATGATCGGCCGTCACGTGGAACCCGTCGATGTCGTTGAGCAGGCCGTCCCAGGTCTCGCCGACGACCGGCAGCGCCCAGTACGACGTCCCGAACGGGAGCGCCCGGACGGCGTTCCGGATGATCCCGTCGCGGACGACGCCGACCGAGTGGGTGTTCGTGATCCCGATCGGGCCGGTGAGGTGGCCGGCTTCCCGAATCCACTCGAGGCCGGTCAGCTCGCCGTTGCCGTTGAGAGTGTGACTGCCGGCGAAGAGGGGCTCGGTCCAGGGGTCGCCGGCGTGGGGCAGGATCATCGTGACACCCGTCCGGACCGGTCCTTCCCCGACGACCAGCGGGCCGTCCCCGCGGACGATGGTGGCGTGCCCGACCCGGACCCCGGCGACGTCGGTGATCGCGTTCGCCGGGCCGGGTCGGCCGCGGCCGATCACGATCCCGAGATCTCTCGCCCGCACTCGCTCCTCCTGCATTGCTGCGCTGGCCGGACCGCCGAGCGCCGGACCCGCGCACGGCGCCGCCCCCGGCCGCCGAAACCGCATCGGCGCGCGGTCCCTATCATCGCCGGGTGATCCATGTCGTGGGCGATCGTTCCGTCTCGTCGGCGCCCCTCGTCCGTCTTCAGCCGCTCGCCGAGGTTGCCGGGATCCGGCCCATCGACATCGCCGAGGCCTTCCGCGATCTCCCCGGCCTCGCCCTGCTCGAAAGTGCGCGTCCGGGGCGGAACGCGCGCTGGACGTTCCTGACCGCCGATCCGGTGGCGGTCCTGACCGAGCCCGCCGTCGGCGGCGATCCGTTCGCGGTCGCCCGCCGGCTCCTTGGCCGCCTCTCATCGGCGGCGCCGGCCAGGCATCGCGGTGGGCCCGCTGCCCCGCCCTTTCTCGGCGGGCTCGTCGGATTTCTGGCCTATGAGCTCGGCGACGTCCTCGAGCGGCTGCCGCAGCCTGCCCCGGACGACCAGGGACTGCCACTCCTCCGCCTCGCCCTCCATGACTGGACGATCGCCTGGGATCGCCGGACCGGCGGCGCGTGGCTGGCGGGCCGCGCGCTCGACGGCGATGCGGACCGGCTGCGACGGCGGCTGGCGGGCGTCCGTGACCGGATCCGGCCGAGTCGGCGGGCCCGCGCGGCGACGCTCGCCGTGCCGGACGACCAGGCGGCCGACGGCCTCGCCTTCCGATCGTCCCTGAACCGGCGGGCGTACGAGGCCGGTGTCGAGGCGGTCCGGGGGCGGATCGCTCGCGGCGACCTGTACCAGGCAAACCTGACCCGCCGCCTCGAAACCCCGTTCGACGGCGACCCATGGCTGCTCTACCGGCGGCTGCGGACCGGCGACCCATCGCTCTTCTCGGCGTGGTTGGACCTCGGTCGCGGCGCGCCCGACCACGGCTCCGTCCACGGTACGTCACCGGCGCGGCCCCGGGCGATCCTCAGCGCGTCACCAGAGCCGTTCCTCGCGGTTTCGTCCGGCGGGTTGGTCTCGACGGACCCGATCAAGGGCACCCGACCACGCGGTCGGACCCGGGCCGAGGATCGGGCGTTCGCTCGGGAGCTCCTCGAGTCGGGCAAGGATCGGGCGGAGAACGTGATGATCGTCGACGTCCTTCGCAACGACCTCGGGCGGGTCTGTGTCCCGGGTACCGTCCGCGTCCCGCGGTTGTGCCGCCTCGAACGGACCGCGACCGTCCAGCACCTTGTCTCGACCGTCACGGGCCGCCTCGCCCCGGGACGCGACGCGTTCGATCTCCTGCGGGCCGCGTTCCCGGGCGGCTCGATCACGGGCGCCCCAAAGATCCGGGCGATGGAGATCCTGCGCGAGCTCGAACCGACGCGCCGGGGGCCGTACACCGGCGCGCTCGGCTGGATAGGCCCCGACGGCGCGATGGCGACCTCGATCCTCATCCGGACCCTCGTGGCCGACGGTGCCCGCCTGAGCCTCCACGTCGGTGGCGGAATCACCTGGCAGAGTGACCCGGCGAGCGAGTGGGACGAGACGGTCGCGAAGGCGCACGGCCCGCTCGGCGCGATCGGCGGCCGCGAGGTCGGCAGCGAGTCAGCGGGATCGCCCGACAAGGATCGTGGCGATGCCTGACGAGCCCAGCCGGACCGGTCCTGCCACGCCGCAGCACGTCTGGGTCAACGGCCGGATCGTCTCGGGCGAAACCCCCGTTCTCAGCGCCTTCGACCGGGGCTTCCAGCTCGGTGACGGCATCTTCGAGACGCTCCGGGCCCGCGCTGGCCGGCCGACCGAGCTGCCCGAGCACATCGCCCGGCTCCAGCGATCGGCGGCCGGGCTGGCGATCCTGTTGCCCGACCATCTCGAGCGCCGGCTGGCGGTCGCGATCGACGACCTGCTGGCGGTCGATCGGCTGGGCGGGCCGGATGGCGACGCCAGCATCCGCATCACGGTCTCGCGGGGGGCGTTCTACGGGCGTGGATTGCTCCCCCCGGACGAGCACCCGGCGGCGACGATCGTGGTCCAGGCATGGCCGGTCCCGCCGGCTCCGGTCTCGCACCTCCAGGATGGGCTTCACCTCGTCGCGAGCAGCGTCCGGCGTGACCCGGAGAATCCCCTCGCGGCGTTGAAGACGACCTCCCGGGCGGACTACGTCTACGCTCGGGTCGAGGCGCGGGCCGCCGGCGCGGACGATGCCTTGTTCCTGACCATCGACGGGTACCTCTCGGAGGCGACGTCGGCCAACCTGTTCCTCGTCCGGGCAACATCGGGGAGCGGGGCGGCACCGGAGCTGGCGACGCCGGCCCTGTCGTGCGCGATCCTGGCGGGGACGACCCGCGACTGGATCCTGCGCTGGGGCGCCGGGGCCGGCCTGGCGCCCGTCGAGGGTCTCCTGACGACGCGCGATCTGCACGAGGCCGACGAGGCGTTCCTGTCGAGCTCGGTCGCCGGGATCCTGCCGGTGACGCGGTTCGCTGGCGAGCCGATCGGCTCCGGGCAGCCGGGATCGTGGACGCTTCGGGCCCGGGCGGACCGGGAGTCGTTCATCCGTGGCGGCTGACGGACGCGCCGTGGCGAGCCAACCGTCTTGCTCGCGGCGCCGGGAGGCGCGGCCTGTCGCCGGGGCTGGCCCCGACCAGGGAGTCGGCGGACCCCGCTAGACTCGATCCATGACCCGCGACCAGCTGATCAGCCGGACCCGCCAGCTCGTCGATGAGGGGGATCGCCTGCAGTCCCAGCCCACGCTCCGCGGTCTCCAGACCTGGCTCCAGCTCAGCGACGACCTGCTCGCTTCTGCGTGGGGCTCGATGGATCGCTATCACCTCGCCTGGCTGATGGTCGGCAAGCCGAAGCAGATCATCCGCGGCCGTCCGCTCACGCCCGACGAGGAGGCGGCCTATGTCCGCGAGGTCGCGGAGGCCAAGACGTCGGCCCTGCGGATGAGCCTCGACGCGGTGGAGCGCCAGGGGATGCCGTTCGTCGGGGAGGAGCGGGGGCTCGCCCCGGGCCAGGGAATGGGCTCAGTCCCCGGCGAGCGCCGATGACCGAGCCGGGCCAGACGACCGTCGCGGTCGGGGGCCATCGCCAGGTGCCGGTCCCGGACCCGGTGGCCCACGACTACCTCCTGCTCGCCCTCCGCCTGGACCAGCACATCGCGGGCCTCGTCGACGGCTTCTACGGCCCGGCCGAGCTGAAGGCCCGCGCCGACATCGAGGAGCTCCACCCGCCGAAGCGGCTCGTCGCCGACGCGGAGCGGCTCCTGGAGCGGATCGCCGCCGACATCTCCGAGCCAGACCGGCGCGACTGGCTGACGGTCCAGACCATGGCCCTCCGGACCCATGCCGAGAGCCTCGCGGGACAGCACCTGCCGTACCTCGAACATGCCGAGCGCTGCTTCGCGTGGCGCCCGGTCCGCCGCGACGAGTCCGTCTTCGACGCGGCTGCCGCCGCGATCGACGGGCTCCTCCCCGGGGTCGAGCCCGTCGCCGATCGCCTTGCCGCGTGGGACGAGCGGTTCCGGGTGCCGACGGATCGCCTGATCGATGTGCTGGACTGGCTCGTCGCGATGTTCCGGGCGCGGGCCGCGGTCCTCTTCGGCCTGCCCTCGGGCGAGGACCTCAGCGTCCGGCTCGTGACCGGCCAGCCGTGGACCGGCTACAACTGGTACGACGGCGGCCGGCGCTCGCGGTTCGACCTCAACACGGACCTGCCGACGACGGCCGCCGACCTGATCCGCGTCGCCGCGCACGAAACGTACCCCGGTCACCATCTCGAGCACGCGACGAAGGAAGCCGTCCTCGTCGATCGTGATCGCCGCCTCGAGGCAAGCGTCCTCCTGATCAACGCGCCGGAATGCCTCCTGAGCGAGGGCCTGGCCGACCTTGGGCATCGGTTCGCCGTGTCGGCCGAGGACGAACCGGGCCTGCTCGTCGAGCTGTATGGCCGGGCCGGCCTGGCCATCGCCGCGGATCCGGCCGCCGCCCGCGCCGCGGCCGAAGCCACGGCCGCGCTCGCCCCGCACCGGCGGCGCCTCGCCGAGAGCCGGGTGAACGCCGCCCTGATGCGCCACGCTGACGGAATGAGCCACGCCGAGGTTCTCGCCTGGCTCGAGCGTGTTGGCCGTTACGCTCCAGCGACGGCCGCGAAGCGGCTGGAATTCATCGAGCACCCGTTGTGGCGGACCTACGTCTTCGTCTACCACGAGGGTGAGGCGCTCCTCCGGCGCTGGCTCGACGATCTGCCCGCAGCGGACCAGGCGGCGCGCTTCGGGCGGCTCCTTCGGGAGCAACTGACGCCGGCCGCGATCGGGCGCGAACTCAAGGGCGACGCGGCGGCTCGGGATTGACCCGCGACGGGATCAGGGCGTCTTCTTCGCGGTGCTGCGGACGAACACGATCCGATCTTCGCCGGCGCCCTCGTGGTCGGCAAACGCCGGCGTCCCAAAGAGGTTTCGGCTGCCGGAGCCTGCGTCCGCTTCGAAGCCGGCAGCCCGGAAGAACGAGGTCGCCACGGGCTCGCCCGGCCAGGCAGTCGCCCGGGCGACGGTCGCGCCGGCCACAGCCGCCTGGTCCACGAAGGCCGCGACCAGGGCGCGCCCGATCCCGCGCCGGCGGTGGTTCGGGTCGACCGCGACCAGGTGGAGGACAGCCTCGGCGGGCCGGTCCGGACTGCGGTAGCCGATGAGGAACCCGATCGGCGCTGCCTCCGCCGCCGAGCCGTCCAGGGCCAGCCATGACGTCGATCCGAAGTGGCGGAACCAGGCCCGGACCACCAGATGCCGGGTGTGTTGACCCCCGAACCACCAGTCGACGACTGCGGCGATCTGCGGCTGGTCGTCCTCGCCCGGATGGCGCAGCATCGGCGCCGGGGGGCCCTCGCCCATCACCGCGAGGCCGCCGCGGCCAGCCCGCCGCCCGCGAGGAAGCTGGCCACGACGACGATCGGCCCCTCGACCTCGAGGAGGTAGGAGACCGGGTCCAGGACACCGCCCTCGACGTGACTGAACAGCCAGATTCCGAGGAAGCCGCCGAGGATGACGAGGAGCGCCACGACCGCGGCCCGACCTGGCGGCGAGACGAGCCGACCGCTCAACCAGCCGAGGAACGCGGCAAGGACGACCAGACCTGCAGTCACGTCGATGATCCCGCCGAGGACGATGAAGGCGATCGAACCGCCGAGCACGAGGGCCAGCGGCAGGAGGATCGGATCGAGCCGGCCGGCCCCGGATTCCGCCACGGCTTCGGGCGGGCGGTAGCGATCGCCGGGCGGGCGATCGAGCCGAGGCCGATTGTCACCGGGCTCGCTGGTGGGCGTGGTCACCGGCCCATCGTATCGACTCGGCGCTGGGCCGGGCCCGGCGACCACACTCCGGCGGGCGCTCGATCGACCGTTGCGCCGGCCCCGTGGGCGCTCCCTCGGACCATCCGGTTCCGGCCACGCCCGCCCGAACGGCCGGCGGCACGCTAGACTGCCGCTCGTGAGCCATCCCTCCCTCGGCCTCCCGCCGATCGACCGGACCTCCGCGCTGCCGCCGGCCGCCGCGCGCGTCGACGCCGTCCGCGAGCGCCTCGCAGCACGCGCCCTCGAGATCGCGATCGACCACGACCCAACGCTCCGCGAGCGCTTTGACGAGTACGCCATGCGCCGGCTCCTGCGCGACGCGGTAGTTCTCGTCGATCGCGTGGTCGCCGCCCTTGCGGTCAACGATCCGGAGCCCGCCCGGGCCTTCGCCGATGCGACGCCGCCGGCCTATCGCCGGCGCAAGGTTCCGATGAACGACCTGATCCTGATCTGCGACAGCATCCGGGCGGCGATCGGGGCGACGCTTGCGTCCGCCGACATGGGTCCGGTCGACGCCGCGCTCGACGCGATGATCGAACGATTCAAATGGCACGGCCGGATCGCCGGCGACGCCCGCAAAAAGAGCCGCCTCCTCCAGGCCATCTACAAGGGCGCTTGAGGGATGACGATCAAATGGGTCCAGGTGGATCCCCTGGTGATGAACGGCGAGCCCTTCTGCTACGGCTCGCGGCTGACCGTCCGGCAGCTGCTCGAGCTGCGCAGCAACGGCTTCGACCTGCCGCGTCTGATCAAGGACCACCCCGAGTTGAAGCGGGTCGGGATTGCCGCCGCCTACACTTACGCGGCGGACCACCACGACCGCTACGCCGAGTTCTTCGAGTCCGATGGCTCGCTGGCCGGCCCCGGCTACGACGATTCGGAGGCTGCCGGCCTGCCGGAGCAGTACCGCCGCCGTGGGATCGTGATCAAGCCGCCGACCCCCACCGCGGGATCCTGAGCCACGTCCGTGCCCAGCATCGGGGTCGAGGAGATCCTGTTGGTCGGCGTCTACGTCATCGTCGTGGTCGCGATCATTGCCCTGCCGGTGGTCGTCCTGCGCGAGATGCGCCGTCGTGGCGAGCAGCTGGACCGGATCGAGCGGCGGCTCAACGACCTCGACGGACGCGGCGGACCGCCCGGCTTGGGCTGAGCGGTGGCCCCGGTCCGAACGCGGGCCGACATTTCGACGCGAGACGCGGCACATTCCGGGGTCGGTGGTAGGATCGCCCCGATGACCGATACCACGACCGACCCGAGCGCCCCCGCGGCGTCCGCGTCCGCCTCGACGTCCACGCCCGCGCCCGCGCCCGACGCGGCGGCCACCGATCCGGGCGTCTTCGATGCTTCGGCCGGCGGCGCTCCGTTCGATCCGCAGCGGCGCGCGACCGAGCTCGCGATCCTCGACGCGCTGCGGGCCGTTGTCGATCCCGAGATCGGGATGAACGTCGTGGAACTGGCGCTGATCAAGCAGATCATCCTCGGTCCCGATTCGACCGAGGTCAAGATGATCCTGACGACTCCGTTCTGCCCGTACGCCGGGTCGATGATCCAGCAGGTCAAGGACCAGGCCGAGTCCGTCGTCGAGCACGACGTCAAGGTGACCCTGCTGGCCGAGCGCTGGGACCCGCGCGAAGCCGGCCTGATGTGGTGACCGGGCGGTCCTGCGCCTGACGCTCCCGTGACCATCCCCGACGCTCCCGCCGCTTCCTCCGCGCCGACGGGTTCGGCCGTCGCGACGCGGCGCGGTGACGACGGCACGACCGGGCTCCTCTTCGGCGGCGAGCGCGTCCCCAAGGACGATCTTCGGACCGAGGCCTACGGCACGATCGACGAGGCCGTCACCGCGCTCGGGCTGGTCCGCGCCCACCTCGGTGCGCGGCAGGATGGCTCGCTCCGCGTGGCCGCCGGCGACCTCGGGCCGATCATCCTCGAGATCCAGCGTCAGCTGTTCGTGGCCGCCGCCGAGCTTGCCACCCAGCCGGCGGCGTTCGATCGGCAGGTCGAGGGCGTCAGCCGGGTCGGTGCCTCGATGGTCGCCGCAACCGACGAGCTCCTCCGCGTCTCGGAAGCGGCGATCGTCATGCCGACCGAATTCGTCGTCCCGGGCGAGACCGTCGTCAGCGCCGCGCTCGAAGTCGCCCGGACGATCGTCCGGCGGGCCGAGCGGCGCGCCGTCACGCTCGGGGCGGAGGGATGGATTCCCGGGCCTCATTTGCTCCCGTACCTGAACCGCCTTGCCGACCTGCTCTGGGTCCTCGCTCGAGCCGCCGAGCAGGCCGAGGCGCGATCGGCACCCCCATCCCGACCAGATCGCCGACGACCACCCGCCACGAGGAGCACCTGATGCTGAGCAACCGCTTTCCCGGTGCCGCGCCGTCCCAGCTGGGCGTCCGTCCCAGCGCCGAGCTGATCCAGCGCCTCCTGACCCACGCCTTCGGCTGGATGTTTGCGGGCCTGCTGCTGACCGCCGGCGTCGCGGCGGTCGTCCAGTCGTCGGAGGCCCTCATGACCTTCGCTTCGCGCAACATCCTCGTCCTGTTCATCGGCCAGCTCGCGATCGTCTGGATCATCAGCGGCGCGATCCAGCGACTAAGCGCGACACTCGCTCTCGGCCTGTTCTTCGTCTATGCGGCGACGCTCGGCCTGACGGTCGGGCTGATCGTCCAGGCCTATACGGGCGGTTCGGTCGTGGCGGCCTTCCTCAGCGCGTCGGCCATGTTCGGCGCGGCGGCCGTGTACGGCGCGACCACGAAGCGGTCGCTCGCAAGCCTCGGCGGGATCCTGTTCATGGGCCTGATCGGACTCCTGGTGGCGATCGTCCTGAACCTCGTCCTGCAGAGCTCAGGGCTCGGCTGGATCATCTCGATCGTCGGGGTCGCGCTCTTCACGGCCCTCACGGCATACGACGTCCAGCGGATCCAGTCCGGCGACATCGCCGCCGCCTCGGGCTCCCTGGAGAAGGGAGCCGTCATCGGCGCCCTCCGCCTCTACCTCGACTTCATCAACCTGTTCCTGTTCATGCTCCGGCTGATGGGCGGGCGCCGCTAGCCAGTCCGGATCGGGCGGGGAAGAGGCCGGGAGAGGGCCCGGAGCGCACCGGCCGCGGGCCTCGGTCAGGCGCCCGGCGCCACACCCCCGGCGAGCAGCGCGGCAAGCTCCGCCGGCGGCTGTGGCCGGGCGTAGTAGTAGCCCTGCCCGCGGTCGCACGCGAGACCGCGGAGCCGGTCGTGCTGGGCGACGGTTTCGATCCCTTCGGCCACGACCTCGATGCCGAGCGCATGGGCCAGCGCGATCACCGCCTTGACGATCGGCAGGTTAGAGTTCTCGCCGTCGATCCCGTTCACGAACGAGCGGTCGATCTTGATCGTGTCGAGCGGCAGCCGGCGGAGGTAGGAGAGCGACGCATAGCCCGTTCCGAAATCGTCGAGGACGAGCCCGACGCCGAGTTCCCGGATCGCGAGGAGGGCGGTCGACACGTCGTCGCCTTCGGCGAGCAGGACCGACTCGGTGATCTCGAGCTCGAGCCGCTCGGCGGGCAGACAGGTCGCCTCGAGGGTGGCCCGGATGTCGTCCACGAGAGACGTTTGGCCGAACTGGCGGGCAGACAGGTTGACGCTCATCACGAGGGGCGAGTCGGGCATCTCGTCGAGCCAGGTCCGCGCCTGGCGGCAGGCGGTCTCGAGGACCCAGCGTCCGATCGGCACGATCAGCCCGGTGTCTTCGGCAACCGGGATGAACGACAGGGGCGGGATCAATCCGCGGGTCGGGTGCTGCCAGCGGACGAGCGCCTCGAGCCCGACGATCCGGTCGGTCGCGAGGTCGACCAGCGGCTGATAGTGGAGCCGGAGCTCATTGCGCTCGAGCGCCCGCCGGAGGTCGTTCTCGAGCTCCACCCGCTCGAGCGTGGCGGCGCTCATCTCGGGCTCGAACAGGACGTAGCGCGGACCTGGTGACGCCTTTGCCCGGACCAGCGCGACCTCCGCTTCACGGAACGCGTCGCCGGGGGTCGCCCGGCCCGGCCAGGCCATCGCGATCCCGAGGCTCGCGTTGACGTACCATTCGCGGCCGCCGAGGTCGAAGGGCTCCCGGAGCTCCGCGAGGATCCGATCGGCCGTCCGCCGCGCATCGTCGACCCCGGCGATCCCGTCGAGAATGATCCCGAATTCGTCGCCGCCGAAGCGAGCCACAGTGTCGCCGGGCCGGAGGCAGCGCTGGAGTCGCTCGCCGACCGCGCCGAGGAGGGCATCGCCGACGGCATGGCCGAGGCTCTCGTTGATCACCTTGAAGCGATCGAGGTCGAGCAGGATCAATGCGATCGGCTCCGCGTCGTCGCCGGGGGTCCAGACCAACGAGTGGGCGACCCGGTCGGTCAGGAGGTCGCGGTTGGGAAGGCCGGTGATGGGGTCGTAGAGTGCCCCGCGCTGGGCCACCTCGAACAGCCGGGCATTGTCGAGGGCGATCGAGGCGAGCTGGGCAAAGCGGCTGAGGGCCGCGATCTCCCGGGGCCC
The DNA here is from genome assembly GCA_038204565.1 of Candidatus Limnocylindrales bacterium. GTDB lineage: Bacteria > Chloroflexota > Limnocylindria > Limnocylindrales > CSP1-4 > CF-46. The sequence goes on along the minus strand of JBBRCU010000029.1, from coordinate 15,300 downwards.
GAATGAGCGCTCGTAGCTCCCGGACGCGAGTCCGATGACGCCGACGGTGCGCCCGCCCGAGGTCAGAGGCACGCCGACGACCGCACCGAACACCTGCGTCGGCATGTCGCCGCCGCGGTTGGCCCAGGCGTCGTAGTCGTCGACCGCGACCGGTCGGCCCTCGCGGTAGACGAGCCCGGACAGACCGCTCTCGATCGGCATCCGATAGTCCAGGAAGTCGGTGAAGGTGCCGATCCCGTGGCGGACGACGAGCGACGCGCCGTCGGGCTCGAGAAGGTAGATGAAGCCGTGCGCCGTCCCGAGGAGGGCGGCCGCCCGGATCATGATCGTCTCGAGGAGCTCTTCTGGATCGTGCCGGTTCATCAGCGCCATCGCGGTCTCGTCGAGGGCCGCGAGGTAGGGATCGCGGCGGGCGGCCTCGGGGTCCTCGGAGCGCGTCGCTGGTTTCGCGAGGTACAGCGACTGGTCGGCCGCGGACACGAGCTCATCCTTCGTCCGGCCGTCCTCCGGGTAGCAGGCAACGCCCGCGGAGATCGCGACCCGGGGACCGGTCGGTGACGGGATGTCGGCCACCCGGCGGCGGATCCGCTCGACCACCTCGAACGCCTCGATCCGAGCGGCGGCCGGCAGGATGACCGCGAACTCGTCGCCGCCGTAGCGGTACAGGGCGTCGCCGGCCCGGGTCGCGTCGCGCATGGCGTCGGCGATGCCCGCCAGGAGGGCGTCGCCCGCCGGGTGGCCGCAGGCGTCGTTGAAGCCCTTGAACGAGTCGAGATCGAGCATCAGCAGGGCAAACGGGGCGCCGTCCGCGGCCGCGACCGCCTGACCGAGCTCGCGCTGGAAGGAACCGTGATTGCGGAGGCCGGTGAGGGCGTCGTGCTCGGCGCGGACGACGATCGCGCCGTGGGCTTCGGCATTCTCGAGCGCCAGCGAAGCCTGCCCGGCGAATAGCTCGACCAACTCGAACTCGTTCTGGCTGAAGTAGGCCTCCCGGCCGCCCATCCGGGCGACGTTCAGCGTCCCGACGACGCGCCCCGCGACCCGGACCGGGACCACGATCATCGCCTCGGCCTCGGACGGCGTGCCCGGGATCTGGATCGAGCGGGGATCGCCGAGGGCGTCGTTCGCCAGGACGCCCTCGCCATTGGTGACAACCCAGCCCGAGATGCCGGAAAAGATCGGTCCGGCATAGTCGAGGATGACCTCGGCGAACCGGTCGCGGGCGACCACGGCCCGCCGGACGCCGGCCTCGAAATCGCAGCGATAGATCGTCAGCGCGTCGTACGGGACGATCGTCTTGAGCGAGTCCGCGATCATCTCCAGGACGCCCTTCGGGTCGCGCGTCGAGATCAGCCGCTTGTTGACTTCGAGGAGTCGGCGCTGGCTGGCGAGCTGATGCTCGAGCTCCCGGCGCTGGCGCTCGAGCTGGTCCAGCTGGGTCGTGTTCACGATCGCCTGCGCGGCATACCCGGCGAAGATCGTGAGCGTCGTCTCGTCGTCGTGCTCGAACCGGGCCGCTCCCTCGGCAGCGAGGGTGATCACGCCGTAGACGTGGTTCTCGAAGCTGATCGGGACCGCGAGGATCGACTGCGCGGCGTCGGGCCGAAGCTGCACCGTCGCCCGCGCATCGGTCCGGACGTCGTCGATCAGGACCGATTCATTGTTGACCGCCACCCAGCCGGTCAGGCCCTCGCCGACCGCGAAGGTGAAACTGGCCCAGTCCGGGTCGCTCCGGCCGAGGAAGGTGCCGCGGAAGGCGAGCGGCTCGCAACGGCCGCCGTCGTGGTCGACCCGGTAGACCCGGATCGACTCGAACGGGATCATCTGCTCGCAGCCCTCGACGATCAGCTCGGCGATCTCGGCGAGGCCGCGGGTCCGGTTCAGGCGGACGGCGAGGTCCTGGACCGCGGCCAGCCGAGCTGCGAGGGACCGGACCGAGTCGTGGAGCCGGGCGTTGCCAACCGCGGTCGCCATCTGGGCGGCGAAGCCTCGGGCGAGGGCGATCTCGTCCTCCGACCAGACATGGACGGCGTCCTGGTACAGGACGAGGAGCCCGACCGGCTCGTCGCGGAAGATCATCGGCGCGAAGCAGACACTCCGGATGCCGTTCCGGGCGTAGAGATCGCGGACCTCCTCGGTCAGGTTGTCGGTCAGGGCGTCCGAGAGCGTCACCACCTCGCGGAGCCGGATCGCCTGGAGGCCGATGGGGTTTGCGTCGGCGCTAAGCGCCGAGACCCAGGCCATGACCTCGTCGGACAGCCCGTGCTGGGCCGCGAGCGTGAACGGGTGGCGTCGGCGGGCCTCGTATTGCCAGAGGCCCATGCGGGCGAGCGAGAACAGGCTCATCGCGTCCGCGACGACATCGGCGAAGAGCGTCTCGAGATCGAGCTGGCCGCTGATCTCCGCCGCCAGCCGACCCAGGGCCGCGGCGCCGGCGCGCGGGTCGTGGAGCAGCCGGACATGGCTGGAGTCGGTTCCCCGCCGGATGAGCCACGAGTCGAGATCGGTCCGCCGGACGAGCGGCTCGCTGTGCGGTCCGCTGACTGACGGCAGGCGGCCACTGAGGCACCACGCGCGAGCTGTGCCGCGGGTGATCCCGGCGATGGTCGCGACCTCGCCGAGGCCGAGGAGCACGTCTGGATCCGGTGGCTCGAAGGCGACGGCCATCTGCGGCGGCGGGGACCTCAATCTGGGCGGGGGAGCGTGGATCGTGGGGGCGGGATGCACGCCGCGCGGCGACCTCATGAACGGTAGGTCCAGGCACGGCCTGGATCGATAGCCCAGAGGTACCGCACCTTCGGGGTTCGGAGCTGGAGCCGCCCCGGCTACTGGATGTCGAGCCCGACCACCGTGTTCCAGCGGCTCGTGATCAGATCCGACGCCGCGTTCAACTGGGCGAGCGTCGGAAACACCGTTCCCGACGTGTCCGGCAGCGTGGCGAGGACGTCGGCCGAGATCACCTGCCGGCCGGACAGGTCCTCGAATCGGATCGGATGGCAACTGCCCTTCAGCCAGATGTTCTGGCCTTCGTCGCTGTAGAGGAACTCCATCCACAGCCTGGCCGCGTTCGGATGCGCGGCGAACGCGCTGATGGCCTGGGCGTAGAACCCTCCCAGGCGACCGGTGTCCGGAGCGGTCACGTCGATCTCCGGGGCACCACCCGCCCCGTTGCGGTGAGCCAGGGCGTTGTACGTCCAGCGCATGGTCTGGGGCGTGGCCCCATTGTCGATCGTGTCGATCGAGGCGATGGTCGGCGACAGCCGGCCGGCCTTCTTGAGCTTCGCGAAGAAGTCGAGCCCGGGGGCGGCATTGTCGAGTGACCCACCATTCGCGAGCGCCGCGGAGTAGACCGTCTCGATCGCCTGGCCGGTGACTCGTGGATCGCCCGCGAGCGCGAACTGGCCGGTCCGGCTCGGGTCGAGAAGGTCGGCCCAGCCGGTCGGCGGGACCGCCTTGACCGTCGTGTTCGTCTCGAACGCCAGCACCCCGTAGTAGTCGCCGTACCATGCCCCGGCCGGGTCCTTCGCGGCGGCCGGGATCGTGTCCCAGGTTGCGACCTTGTACGGCGCAAGGAGCTTGTCGGTCTTTGCCTTGGCGGCAAACGACGGCCCGACGTCGATCACGTCCGGCGCGTCGGTCGCGGCGGTCTTCGCCGCGCGGATGGCCGCCACCTGGTCGGCGAAGCCCGCGTCTGGATTGAGCTCCTTGATCGCGATCGAGTAACGGCTGGTGAACGTCGTCAGCGCTTCGCCGTAGTTGCACCAGTCGTGGGGGAGGGCAATGACGCTCAGGTTTCCCTCTTTCTCGGCCGCGGCGACCAGCGGCGCGAGTGGATCGTCCGGCGCGAGCGTGGGCGGAGCCGACGCCGCGTCACCCGGGGCGGACGGGCTGGCCGCCGCGTCCGACGGGGCGGGGGTCGATGTTCCGCTGCAGGCCGCGACGACAAGGCCGACCACGAAGGCGATCGTGGTCGTCCGGCCGGATTTGCTCGAGGCGGTTACCGACATCCGTTCTCCAGGCTCGACACAGGTCGGGGCCGCTCATCGTACGGCCGATGCGCCGCCTGCGGCTGCCTTGTCCGCCGCAGGCCCGGGCTCAGGCCGGCGGACCGAGCCCGCCGGCCCGCTCCCCCTCGACCAGGCTCGCGATCGTCGTGATCACGGCGTCGGCCAGCGGCTGGAGATCGGCAGCCAGTGCGACGCCGCTCGTCACCCCGATCGATCGAGCCCCTGCCTCGCGTGCCATCCGGAGGTCCGCGGGCGTATCGCCGACCATCGCCGTCCGCCCGATCCGTGCCCCGAGGCGCTCCGCCAGCAGGACCAGCGCGACCGGGTCCGGTTTCGTCGGCCCCTCGTCGTCGCCGCACAGAAGGCCGTCGATGAGCCCGCCGATCCCGAGCCCGCCGATCGTCGCCTCGGTCGGGCGGCGGTCATCGGTCGTCGCGACCGCGATCCGCCGGCCGGACGCGTGCAGCCCGCCGAGGACCTGGCCCAGGTCCGCGAGCGGGACCGCGGACCGGACGGGATCCGGCTCGAACCAGGCCTCCGCCAGGATCCGCCGGGCGGCGCTGACGCTCGGGCACCAGCGCCGGAGGACCGCCCCGACCAGCTCGGCGATCTGGCCCATCGTGCCGACCGCCATCGGCGAGCCCGCAAGGATCCGACCGGACACCGGGTCGAAGCCGATCGTCGTGAAGACGTCGCCGGCGACCGGGCGGCGGGTCGCCAGCTCCAGGCGCGTCCCGAGGTCGCGGGCCCAGGTGTTCCACATCGCCCCGAAATCGATCAGGGTCCCGTCCTTGTCGAGGACGACGAGGTCGATGCCGTCGAGGATCGGATGGATTCGGACGGCGGGTGGCTCGGTCACGGCTCGGCCGTCGGCTCGGTCACGGGTGCGCCACCGCGGTCGACGGCCGTCAAACCTCCGCGATCGCCTGCTCCATCGCGGCGTCGGCGCTGGCCGCGCCCTCGAGGACCAGCGTCGATTCGGGCGAGAACGACACCGTGACGGTCTCGCCGATCACCGGCGCGGCCAGGCTCGGGTCGTTGAACTGGTCGAGGGAGAGCGTCGCGCCCGGGCTGATCCGGATCCGCGTCCGGACGATCGAGCCGAGGAAGCTGACATCCTCGACGGTCCCCTTGAGTCGGTTGCTGCCGCCACCTTCGCCAAGCTCGATCGCCTCGGGGCGGAGCGCGATGGTCACCCGCGCGCCGCTGGCCGCGCCGGGCTTTGCCCCACGGATCTCCTGGCCGCCGACGTCGAGGCGAGCTGACGCCCCATCGACGACGCTCGCCTGGAGGAGGCTGAGGGTTCCGACGAACGACGCCACGAAGGGGGTCGCCGGGAAGTTGTAGATGTCGGCCGGGGCGCCGATCTGCTCGATTCGGCCTTCGCTCATCACGACCACCCGATCCGACAGCGAGAGGGCTTCCTCCTGGTCGTGGGTGACGTAGACGGTCGTGATCCCGAACTGGCGCTGGATCGCCCGGATCTCCTTGCGCAGCGCGACCCGGATCTTCGCGTCCAGGGCGGATAGCGGCTCGTCGAGGAGGAGGACGTCGGGCTCGATCGCCAGCGCCCGGGCGAGCGCCACCCGCTGCTGCTGGCCGCCGGACAGCTGGTACGGAAAGCGGCTGCCTTTGTCGGGCAGGTGCATCAGCCCGAGCAGCTCCTCGACGCGCTTCCGAATCTGGTCCTTCGGCTTCTTGCGGACCCGCAGGCCGAAGCCGATGTTGTCGGCGACCGACATGTTCGGGAACAAGGCGTACGACTGGAAGACCATCCCGATGTTGCGGCGGTTCGGCGGGCGGTCGGTGATGTCGCTCCCGTCGATCGAGATCCTGCCGGCTGTCGGCTGCTCGAAGCCCGCGATCATCCGGAGCGTGGTCGTCTTGCCGCAGCCCGACGGCCCGAGGAACGACACGAACTCGCCCTTCTCCGCGGACAGGTTGAAGTCCTGGACCGCGTAGGTCGTCCCGAACTGCTTCTGGATGCCGGTCAGGGTCAGGTACGTCATGCGGTCAATCGCTCCATCAATGGGCGCCGGCGATCTGGATCTTCTGTCTGGATTGACGACCGATCAGGCCGAGCAGGCCCATCGCGATCCAGGTCAGGCCGAAGCTGATCAGCGAGACGGCGGCCGGCTCGTAGGCCCGGTTCCCGCCGATGAGCGCGATGTACGGGCCGAATGCCGGTCGGGCGAGGAAGGTGGCAATCGTGAACTCGCCGACGACGATCGCAAGAGTCAGGAAGGCGCCGCTCAACAGCGACACCCGGAGGTTCGGAAAGATGACCCGGACGAGCAGGGTGAACCAACCGGCGCCGAGGCTCTGCGACGCCTCCGTCAGGCTCCGGACATCGATTGCCCGGAGCCCCGTGTCGACGGCCCGGTACATGTAGGGGAACGAGAGGACGACGTACGCCGCGACGAGGAGCACGTTGCTCCCGAAATCGGAGCCGGCCAGCGGGAACGGATCGCCGCTGTACGAGCGGATCAGGCCGAACACCAGGATGATCGGCGGGATCACGAACGGCAGCAGGGTGATGAACTCGATGTATGGGCGGAGGCGCGGCAGGCGCAGCCGAACCCAGAATGCGGTCGGGACGATCAGGATCGTGCTGACGATGATCGTGATGATCCCGACCAGGAACGAGTAGAAGAGGGTCTGGGCGAACGCTGGATCATCGACGACGACGTTGTATGCCGAGAACAGCGGCTGCGAGCGCATCGAGAACGCGAAGGTGCCGAGGAGCGGCAGGAAGAAGTACAGGAAGCCGATGATGAATACGACCCACCAGACCACGGCCCCGACCCCGCGCCGTGGCTTGGTCGCGGCCGCCCGGTTGGGGTCCGCCGACGTCGCCGCGATCGAATCGAGTGCGCCGGGAGCGCGCGGGCCGATGTCCGGGCCGGTGGTCATCGCTGCCAGCGCTCCGCACGCCGCTGGAGGAGGGCGTAGGCACCGATGGTGACAGCCATGATCACAACCATGCCCATGGCCAGGGCGTAGCCGATGCCAGGGTCATTGAGCGCGTCGCCGCGGATCTGGCGGGTGATCTGGATGGTCACGATGTTGATCGACCCGCCCGTCAGCGCGAACGCCGTCGCCTGCGCCCCGAACGCGTTCCCGAAGAGGAGGATCACGGTTCCGAGGAGAGATGGCAGGAGGATCGGCAATGCAACGTAGCGCCAGTACTGGAAGGCACTCGCGCCCATGTTCTCCGATGCCTCGCGCCAATCCTTGCGCAGCCCATCGATCGCCGGGGCGATGATCAGGACCATGAGCGGGAACTGGAAATACAGGTAGGCCAGCTCGAGCGACGTCTTCGAGTAGATGTTCAGGTGGAGCCCGGCCGCCGTGATGAACGGCGTCAGGATGCCGGACGCTCCGAGGGTGAACGTGAAGGCGAACGCGAGCGGGACGCCGGCAAAGTTCGAGGCGACCCCCGAGAACGTCATCAGGGCCGAGCGGAGGAATTTCGGCAGCCCGCCCATGATCACCGCGTACGCCAGAAGAAACCCGAAGATTCCGCCGACGATCGCGGTGACGAGGCTGATCTCGATGCTCGCGAAATAGGAATCTGCCAGGTTCGGCTGCGATAGCGCCGCGTAGTTCTGGAGGGTGAATGCCCCGTGGGCCGGATCGTTCGGGGCGACGGCCAGGTTCTGGAAGCTGCCGCTGGCGAGATAGATGGTCGGGATGACCAGGAACGCCAGGGTGAAGATCAGGAAGGGCATGACGCCCAGCCACGCCCAGGAGAACCGTCGCCCGGGGCGCGCGGAAGGCGCGCCCCGGGGCGACAGCAGCGGTTCGGCGGTCATCGCCACGGTCGGGCGGGAGACGCCGCTCGCGGTGCTACTTGACCGTGACGTTCACGGTGGTCGGCCAGCCCTTGGCGATCACGTCGGTCGCCTTGGTGATCTGGTCGAGGGTCGGCAGGAGGGCGCCCTTGGTGTCCGGGAGGGCCGCATTGGCCGCCGCGTCAAGGGTGTTCTTCGCGGCCATGTCGTCGTAGCGGATCGGGTTGCAGTAGCCCTTGAGCCAGGTGTTCTGCCCGGCATCGGAGTACAGGTATTCCATCCACAGCTTGGCGGCGTTCAGGTGCGGGGCGTAGGCGCTGATCGCCTGGACGTACATCCCACCGAAGCGGCCCGACTTCGGGACGACGACGGTGATGGGCGGGTTGCCCTTGAGCGAGTCCTTGTCGGCGAGGGCGTTGTAGGTCCACGCGATCCGGATCGGCGCGTCGCCGGCGGCCACGTTCGCCGTCTTGGCGATGATCGGCACGAAGTTGCCCTTGTCGTTGAGCTGCTTGAAGAAATCGAGGCCGGGCGCGGCGTTGTCGGCCGAGCCGCCGTTGGCGATGCCCGCGGCCCAGACGCCGCTGATCGCCTGGTTCGAGACGGTCGGATCACCGGCGAGCGCAACCTGGCCCTTGTACTCGGGCTTCAGGAGATCGCTCCAGTCCTGCGGAACGTTGGCAACCTTGGTCGTATTGACCTCAAAGGACAGCACGCCGTAATAGTCGCCATACCACGACCCGTCGGCGTCCTTGGCCGATGCCGGGATCGAGTCCCAGGTCGCGACCTTGTAGGGCTGGATGTCGCCGGCAGCCTTGGCCTGCGGGCCGAATGCCAGACCGACATCGATGACGTCCGGTGCGGCCGGGCCCTTGTTGGTCTTGTTGGCCTCGATCGCGGTGATCTCGTCCTTCGAGCCGCCATCGGGGTTGAGCTCGTTGATCTTGATCCCGAACTTGGTGCTGAATGCGGTCAGCATGTCGCCGTAGTCGCACCACGAATGGGGCAGGGCGATCGTGGTCAGGTTGCCTTCGGCCTTGGCCGCGTCGATCAGGGTCTGGGCGACCCCGGGGATCGAAGCCCCTGTGCCGGTGCTCGCAGTGCTGGCGCCGCCGCCGCTGCTGCAGGCGCCCAGCGCGAACGCGACGCTGGCGATCAACGCCATCTCGCGCCGATGGGGACGGATCATGCTCACTCGGTTCCTCCTCGTTGCCGTTCGGGCCCGATTGGCGCCGGTGACGGCTGGCCCACGGTCCGCGCGGGCTGTGACGGCTCCTCGGTGGGAGACAGCGTCGACGGGTCTGGTGCCTGTCGGGCGCATTTCACTGCCCGACGGCAGGCTGCGTCAAGAGTGTGATCGATTCGTTTGTCGCTCGTGACCGCTCCGTGCACGATCTTCGCCCGGCGTGCGCCTCCTGTGCCAGCCGCAGGCAGCCGCGGCCGAGCAGATCACAACGGCCGGCGGTGGTGCGCCGGCCGTTGCGTCTCTACCCATCGTGGATCGTCTCGGTCAGGGCATCCACTTCTGCCAGACCGTCGGGTTGGCGTCGATCCACTGCTTCGCCGCGTCCTCCGGCGACATGTTCTTGTTGGTGATGGCGTCGGCGACCGAGTTCTGGTCCTTGTTGCCCCACGAGAAGTTCTTGATGAAGGTCGCCGCGTCGCCGCCGCTGGTCATGAACGCGGTCCGGGCGATCTTGTTGAGAATGTACGGCGGGTAGTCGCAGGCGACCTTCTTGAGGTCCGCGTCACAGCCCTTGATGTACGGAGGGAGGTGGATCTGGACGAGCTTGATCTCGCTCAGGAGCCACTGCGGGTCGTAGAAGTAGCCGATGAGCGGGGTCTGGTTCTTGTCGGCCTGCTGGAAGGCGGTGATGGTCGCCGCCTCGCTGCCGGAGAACACGTCCTTGAAGTTGAGCCCGAGGTTGGCGATGAGCGCCTCGTCGTACTGGACGAAGGTCGGGTCGCTGCCGAGGAACTGGCCCTTGTCGCCGGACTCCGATGTCTTGAACAGATCGGCGTACTTGTTGAGGTTGTGCCAGTCGGCCATGTCCGGGTACTTGTCGATCATCCAGCCCGGGACGTACCAACCGATGATCCCGGTCACGCCGTTCGGGCCGACGTCCTCGGCGAGCTTGTCGGTGTCGATGTACTTCTTCTCGAGGTCGGGATGGCCCCAGTTCTCGAGGATGACATCAACCTCACCGGTCTTGAAGCCCTGCCAGGCGATCTCCTCGGCGAGGGTGCTCGTCGTGACCTTGTAGCCGATCTGCTCGAGCAGGCACTGGGCGACCGCGACGTTGGCCGCGGCGCCGACCCACTGGTTGATCATCATCTTGACGGTGCCCTTGGTCCCGTCGCCCTTGCACGTCGCGGCGGCGGCCGTCTGGCTGGCCGGGGCGCTGCTGTCGCCAGGCGCGACGCTGGCCGGCGTCGCGCTCGCGGCAGCGGTCGTCGGGACCGGGGTCGCCCCGGATGACTTGGCGCAGCCCGTGACGATCAGGCCGACTACGGCGACGCCGGCGAACCAGCGACCCCATCGATTTCCCTGCATGACTGTCCGCTCCTCCTGTGCCGGCTCAGCCGGCCTTCGCGACGGTCGTTCGCCGTCGGCTGCCCGCCCCCTGCGTGATGCGATCGAGCATGATCCCGAGGAGGACGATCGCGGCACCCGCCGCGAGGCCCTTGCCGAATTGCTCTCCCCGGGCGAACCCGGTGATGACGTCGAAGCCTAGCGCCCCGGCACCGACGAGCCCGCCGATGACGACCATCGAGAGGACCATGACGATTCCCTGGTTCGCCGCGAGCAGCAGGGCGTAGCGGGCCATCGGCAGCTGGACCTTCCAGAGCAGCTGTCGCTTCGTCGCCCCCGACGCGGTCGCCGCCTCGATGACGGTCGCCGGAACGGCCCGGATGCCGGCCTCGACGAGGCGGATGACCGGCGGGACCGCGTAGATCACGGCGGCCACGATCGCGGTGAACCGGGTCGGGTTGAAGAGGGCGAGGGCAGGGATCAGGTAGACGAACGACGGCATTGTCTGGGCCGTGTCGAGGACTGGTTGGAGGACCGCCCGGAGCCGATCGTGGCGGGCCGTCTGGACCCCGATCGCGGCGCCGATGATCAGGGTCAGGAGGGTTCCGACAAGAACCGTCGTGAGCGTCTCCATTGAGTGCTCCCAGAGCCCCAGCAGGGCGATCACGCCGAGGCAGACGCCCGCGATGATCGCAGGTCGCATCCCGGACACGGCCCACGCGATCAGGGCGACCATCGCGATCAGGAGCCACCACGGCGTCGCCTTCAGGAACGCCTCGAGCGGGTTGATGATCCCGTACGTCAGGACGTCCTTCGTCGGCAGGGTGATCCCCTGGAACGTGTCGATCAGCCACTTCGAGAAGTCGTTGACCGGGCCGCGGAACGAGAACGCGATGGCGTCGGGGAAGGCCGTCGCATCGATGATGAATGGCGCCGCGAGGCCGACGGCCAGGATCGCGGCGGGAACGCCGATCGAGACCCAGCGGCCGCCGCGCCGGAGCCGGCCCCGGGCCCGCGGGTCGAGCCACTCGCCGGCGGCGAACGTCAGGCGGTCGAGGAGGATCGCCAGGATGACGATCGCGATGCCGGCGTCGAAGGCCGATCCGACGTCGTGCTTGTTCAATGCCTGGATCAGGCTCAGGCCGAGGCCGGGGGCCCCGATGAGGCCGGCGATCACGATCATCGACAGCCCGAGCATGATCGTCTGGTTGATCGCCAGGCCGATCGCCCGGCGGGCCAGCGGGATCTGGACCTTCCGCAGGACCTGCGCTTCGGTCGCCCCGAGTGACCGCGTCGCCTCGACGCTCGCGGCGGACACGCCGCGGATCCCGAGGGCGCTGATCCGGATGGCCGCCGGCATCGCGAAGATCAGGGTCGCGATGGTCGAGGGGGTGGCGCCGATCAGGAAGAGGAGGGTGATGATCGGCAGGTAGGCCAGCGTCGGGAGGACCTGCATGACGTCGAGGATCGGCGACAGGATCGCCGACACCCGATTGCTGCGGCCGGCCCAGATCCCGAGCGGCAGGCCGATCGCCAGGGCGATCACGACGGCCGCGAGGATCATCCCGAGGGTCAGCATGCTCGCGTCCCACAGGCCGAGGATCCCGAGCGAGGCGAAGCCGAGGACCCCGAGCAGGGCGAGCCGGACCCCGCCGAACGCGACGCCGAGGGCGCCGGCAAGGCCGATGACCCCGGGCCAGCCCAGCGAGTCGATGAGATTGTTGAACAGATCGATCAGCGCCGACACCCCGGCTCGGATCGGCTCGAGCAGCGAGCGGTTGTTGCCGACGGCGTCGCTGACCCCGTTCAAGTCCCGGAACAGCTGGGCGTCATCGTTGTGGGCGAGCGTCCACTGGCCGCGGAACAGGACCCAGGCGAGGGCCGAGGCGATGGCAAGGACCCCGATCAGGGCCCGTCGGGCACCCTGCTCGTCGAGCCGGGCGACGAGGGGGAAGTTTGCGGCAGTCACGGCCGGCGGTCGCTGCCGGAGCGCTCGGCCTGGTTCTCGACCAGGAACTCGGCGGTTTCCTGGGTCGGGTCGGTGACGGCTTCGACCCGGACCGGCGCAGACCGGCGCGGCACGGCCTCGTTTGCGCCCGCCGAGGTGGACCCGGTCTGCTCGGGTTCGCCGGCGACCGATTCGAGGATGGCCGCTCGATCGACCAGCCCGAGCAGCTTGCCGTCGTCGACCACCCGGATCGGCTTCTCGGTCGCGGCCGCAGCGTGGAGCGCGGTCCGGATCACCGCATCCGAGCGGAAGACCGGGCCGTCGAGCGGATCGTCGGCGGTCGGCGCCCGCATCACCCAGCGGAGGGTCAGGACGTGCGACTTGGGGATGTCCCGGACGAAATCCTCGACATAGGCGTCAGCCGGACGGGCCACGAGCTCCTCCGGGCGCCCGATCTGGACGACCTTGCCGGCCCGCATGATCATCACGTGGTCGCCGAGCTTGAGGGCCTCGGCGAGGTCGTGGGTGATGAACACCATCGTCTTCTTGAGATCGTGGTGGAGGCGGATCACCTCGTTCTGCATGTCGCGCCGGATCAGCGGGTCGAGGGCGCTGAACGGCTCGTCGAGGAGCATGACCTCCGGGTCGCCGGCGAGCGCCCGGGCCAGCCCGACGCGCTGCTGCTGGCCGCCTGACAGCTGCTCCGGATAGCGCTCGGCCATCCCGTCGAGGCCGACGAGCCCGAGCATCTCGCGGGCGCGCTCCAGGCGGCCGGCCTTCGGCTCGCCGCGGAGCTCCAGCCCGAACGTGATGTTGTCGAGGACCCGCCGGTGGGGGAGCAGGCCGAAGTTCTGGAAGACCATCGAGAACCGCCGCCGGCGGAGCTCACGCAGGCGCTCCTGGCTCGCCTTCCGGATGTCCTCGCCGTCAAGGTCGATCTCGCCGAGGGTCGGCTCGATGAGGCGGGTGAGACAGCGGACGAGGGTCGACTTGCCCGAGCCCGACAGGCCCATGACCACGAAGACCTCGCCGGGCCGGACGTCGAACGAGACATCGCCGACGGCGATCGTGCCGCCGAACTTGTCGACGCTCGCCTCGATCGACTCGGCTGACGGAACGGTGCCGGACGAACGGGCGATCCGGGCCTCGGCCGGACCGAACACCTTCCACAGATTGCGGACCGCGATCGTCGGCCGGTCGGCCGCCGATGCGGACGCGGGCGGGTCCGCGTGGCTCGCGGTCGGCTCGGCGACAGAGGTCACGGCATGCTCCTGCGCGGTGACGGGCGACGTGCGGGGACGGTACACCACGGGCCGCCCCGGCAGCGCGGATCGGGCGCTACCATGGCGACCCTTGGAGCCAGGGCGGCACGCTCGCCGATCCAGACGCGGGACGACGACAGCCGGTGCATCCAGAGAGGGCGGAGACACGAGATGAGTTCGGTCCCGACGCAGGCACGCGTCGTCATCATCGGCGCCGGCATCGTCGGTAGCAGCATGGCCTGGCACCTCGCGAACCTGGGCTGGCGCGACATCGTCCTCGTCGAGAAGGGCACCCTGCCAAACCCCGGCGGGTCGACCGGCCACGCCTCGAACTTCATCTTCCTGACCGACCATTCCAAGGAGATGGCGGCGTTCACGATGGACAGCGCCCGCCAGTACCGGGAGCTGGGTGTCTACACCGAGACCGGCGGGATCGAGGTCGCCCGGACGTCCGAGCGGATGGAGGAGCTGAAGCGACGCATGGCGTCGTCCGCAGCGTGGGGCGTGGATGGCACGCGGATCCTCACGCCGGCCGAGGTCAAGGAGATGGTCCCGTTTATCGACGAGAGCGTCATCCTGGGCGCCTTCTACACGCCCGGGGTCGGGATCGTCGACTCGCTCCAGGCCGGGACGCTCATGCGCCAGAAGGCGCAGGAGATGGGCGCCCTGACGGTCGCGGCCGGCGTGGAGGTGACGGGCATCGACGTCGAAGCCGGGCGGGTCCGCCGCGTCCACACCGATGCCGGATCGATCGAGGCGGACGTTGTCGTCATCGCCTGCGGCGTCTGGAGCCCGCGGATCGCCCGGATGGCCGGCGCGTCGATCCCGCTGACGCCGGCGGTCCACCAGATGATCGACATCGGGCCGGTTCCGCGGTTCGAGCACACCACCGGCGACGTCGGGTTCCCGATCATCCGGGACATGGACACGAACATGTACGAGCGTCAGCACGGGACGGGCTTCGAGATCGGCTCCTATGCCCACCGGGCGATCCTCATGGACGCCGACGACATCCCCTCGATCCAGGCGTCCGCGCTCTCGCCGACGATGCTGCCGTTCACCCAGGAGGACTTCGACCCCCAGCTGGAGGACTCGCTCGAGCTCTTTCCGGAGATCGTCGGGGACGAGACCGTCGGCGTGAAGCTCGCGATCAACGGCCTGCTCTCCCTGACCCCGGACGGGAACCCGATCATCGGCGAGACGCCGGAGGTCAAGGGCCTCTGGTCCGCCGCAGCCATCTGGATCAAGGAAGCGCCCGGGATCGCGAAGGCCCTCGCCGAATGGATGACCCACGGAACGCCCGAGATCGATCCTCACGGCTCGGACATCGCCCGCTTCTATGACCACCACAAGACCGCCCAGCACATCGCCGCCCGCGCGACCGAGGGCTACAACAAGACGTATGGCATCGTCCACCCGATGGAGCAGTGGGCCTCGAACCGGCCGGTCCGGCTGTCCCCGTCCCACGCCCGCCTCCAGGACCTGGGCGCGGTCTTCTTCGAGGCCGCCGGCTGGGAGCGGCCCTACTGGTACGAGTCGAACCGGCCGCTCCTCGAGGAGTTCGGCGACGCGGTCATGCCGCGCACGGCCGAGTGGGAATCGCGCTGGTGGTCGCCGATCATCAATGCCGAGCACCTCGCGATGCGCGACCGGGTCGGGATGGTCGACCTCTCGGCGTTCGTGATCTTCGACGTCACCGGTCCCGGCGCCTGCGCCTACCTCGAGCGCCTCGCCGTCAACAAGGTCGACGTGGCCC
>JBBRCU010000028.1:0-42276 GCA_038204565.1 Candidatus Limnocylindrales bacterium | reverse complement strand
ACGCGGGAGAAGGGAATCGTCGTGGCGATCGAGATCGCCCAGCGGGCCGACCGGCTGCTGAAGATCGCGGCCATGGTCGGCCCGACGCCGAAGGAGCAGGAGTTCAACACGGCGGTCTTCCAGCCGGCGCTCAAGGCGGCCGGGACGTCCGTCGAGTTCCTCGGCGAGCTGTCCGGCCCGGATCGCGACGCCCTGCTTGCCCACAGCCACGCCGTCCTGATGCCGGGCTCGTGGCCGGAGCCGTTCGGGCTCGTCGCGATCGAGGCGCTGGCGTGCGGCACACCGGTCCTGGCCAGGCGTGTGGGCGGGCTCGACGAGATCGTCCGGGACGGCGTCGACGGGTTCTTCGGCGACGACGTGACCGAGCTCGCGTTCCTCGTTGACGCGGTGTCGAAGCTCGATCGACGGGCGATCCGGGCGTCGGTGATCGATCGATTCTCGGCGACGCGCATGGCCGACGGCTACGAGGCGCTCTATGCCCGGATGCTCGGCCTCGACGACCACGGGAGCGGGCCGCGGCTCAGCGCCGCCGACACGGCGACGACGAACCTCGTGGCGATCGAGTCGGGCCGCGATCGGGCGGCAACGTCCGCCTGAGGCTCAGGCTCGCGCCATCTCCCGCCGGAGGAGCAGCCACGCACCGACGATGTAGCCGACCGCGAGGCCGCCGAGGAGCCAGAGCTGGCCGACGGCGACCGTCCCGCCCCGGAACATGAAGTCGCTCAGCAGGCGGATGCCGCTGGCGACGGGCAAGGAGTAGATCATTGATCGGACGGGCTCGCTGAACTCGCTGATCGCCAGCACGAAGCCCGAGAAGAACACCGACGCGAGCAGGACGAGCAGCGAGAGCTGAACGGTCTGGGGCTCTGAGTCGGAGACGGCCGCGATCAGCAATCCGAGGCCGAGCGATGACGCGATCAAGAGGAACACGACGAGCGCGATCCATCCGGGCTGGGCGAGCATCGGCACCCCGAACCCGATCACGAGCATGGTGATCGTCAGGAGCGCGACGGCGCCGGCGAACAGGCCGTAGGCGAGCAGCTTGCCGGTCACAAGCTCGGCCGTCGTGATCGGCGAGATCCGGAACAGCTCGAACAGGCCGTTGTTCTTCTCCCGGACCACCGACAGGGCGATCAAGGTGACCGCCAGGTGCTGCAGAATCAGGGCGAGGACCGCCGGGGCGAAGTACTGGACGACCGACGGCTGGGATTGGGCGACGTTACCGATGGTGACCTCGGTCGGAGCCGCGATCACGTTGGCCGGAATCCGGTAGACGTTCGTGCCACTTGCGCCATGATCGATCGCGTAGCCCTTGGCCTGGTCGACCGCGCCCTCGATGATCTGGCGATTGATCGCCGCCTCCAGTCCATGGGCGAGGAAATACGCATAGGTGCTCTCGACGGGGTCCGTCAAGTTGACCCGAACGTCGATGGCCGAGCGCTTGCCGGCCTGGAGGTTCGCCTGGACGTCGGTCGGGGCGACCACGACGACGTCGACGGCCTGGCGGTTGAGCAAGTCCATCGCGGCCGCTTCGTCGGTCGTGACCTGGCTGATGGTCAGGCCGGCGCCGGCCACATCCTGGTAGGTCTTCGCGTCGGTCGGGAGACCGGAGTTCGGCGGCAGGACGACGACGGTATCGAGCCCCCGGCGGTAGCCGCCGTAGCCGGCGCCGAAAATCGCCATGATCAAGAAGGGCCCGAGGATCAGGCTGATCAGCGCTCCTGGCCGGCGGACGATCGAGACCAGCTCCTTGCCGACGATCGCGAGGATCCGGGTGAGCATCTTGAACAGGCTCATGCCGCCGTCTCCGCGGACGGCTCATCGCGCGTCTCGCCCGCATCGCCGTCCGGCGCCGGGCCGTTCGCCGGCCGCTCCTCCTCGCTCCGGGCGACGAGGATCGCGAAGATCTCATCGAAGCTCAGGCGCTGTTCGCGGGCCGAAGCGACTTCCACGCCGGCGGACCGGATCGCCTCGACGACCACGGGGAGCGAGCCTCCGGCGTCATCGACGGTGACCTGGAAGTGGCGCGGCCCATCCTGGCTGACGCGTCGGACGCCGGGCGTCCCCATCAGGGTCGAGCCGTCATACAGGCTCGCCGTCTCGATGTCGAGGAGGTCGCCGTCCGTCGCCAGC
Source organism: Candidatus Limnocylindrales bacterium (assembly GCA_038204565.1). Classification (GTDB taxonomy): domain Bacteria; phylum Chloroflexota; class Limnocylindria; order Limnocylindrales; family CSP1-4; genus CF-46. Next base: position 40,143 of record JBBRCU010000028.1, on the reverse strand, counting down.
CGGCGCAGCTCGTCCGGCGGCGCGAGGGCGATGATTCGACCGCCGACGATCATCGCGACCTCGTCGCACTCGTCGGCCTCGCCGATGTACTGGGTCGTCACGAGGAGCGTCCGGCCGGCGTCGCGGAGCCGGTGGAGTTCTTCCCAGATCGCGCCGCGGAGGAGGGGGTCGATGCCTGCCGTCGGTTCGTCGAGGATGATCAGCTCCGGTTCGTGGACGAGGGCACAGGCGAGCTCGAGCCGGCGCTGCATCCCGCCCGACAGGCGGCCTGCCTGACGACCGCGGACGTCCCACAGATCGACGATGTGGAGGACTTCGCGGACGCGCCGCCGGCGCCGTCGCCAGAGCATCCCGAAGAGGCTGGCGACGAAGTCGATGTTCTCCCCGGCCGTCAGATCCTCGTACAGGGCAAACGATTGCGGCATGTAGCCGATTCGCTCGCGGTCGACGCGCCGGAACTTCGTTGGTGGCCGACCCATGACGAGGACCTCGCCGCGGGTTGGCGCGATCGCCCCCGTCAGCATCCGGATCGTTGTCGTCTTTCCCGCGCCGGACGGTCCGATGACTCCGAGGATCGTCCCGCGCGGGACCGCGAGGGTGATGTCGATGAGGACGTCGCGGTCGTCAAAGCGGTGGGTGACGGCCTGCATCGACACGATCAGGTCAGCGGCCGCGCGGGCCCGATCCGGAGGCGGTCCGGGCGCCGGGGCCGCATCGGGAGGGACCGGGATCGAATTGGCCGCAGCGGCGGGGGACCCGCTCGGCCAAGCCGCGACGGGTTCCCGCGAGATGTCCGGTTCCCGCGAGATTTCGGGCTTGGCCGGCCGGTCGATCGCGGATCCGCGATCGGCGGCGTCGGTCGTCGTCGGCTCGATCGGGTCGAGATCGGCAGCCATGCGTCCTCCTGGGGGTCTGGGCTCATCTGCGTCGGGCATCCGAAGTCTGGCGAGAGGGTCATCCCGGGAATGCGCGGAAGGCCGTCGCGCGCGCTACGAATCCATCACGGACCGGCGGCTTCCAACTCCAACCCGCGGCCGCCGACACTGAGGCTGTCGCCCGGTGGAACGCGAACGGTACCGGAATGGATCGGATCGGCGCGAGATCCCGGACCCGTCGTCCCCGCGTGGCACCCGCTGGCAGTCAGCCGCCAATGGCGGTCAGCCGCGTTCGTCGATCCGGAGGGCAAACCCGCGCTCGACCACGCCCCCGGGGACGTTCCGGGCCCAGACTCGCCCGCCCATGGCCTCGACCAGCTGGCGGCAGACGAAGGGCCCGACGCCGGCTCCTGCGAGGCGCCCCGTGGCGGAGGGATTCGGCAGATCGAACGCGCCGGCGAGCTCGTCCTCGGCCAGGGACGGCCCGCGGTCCTGCACGGCGACCCGGACTTCCGCGGCGCTCGGAGCCGTCTTGATGCGGAGCGCCAGACGCCGGTCGGCATCGCCGCCTGCGAAACGGATCGCGGCCATGAGGAGATTGCGGCAGGCCTGCTCGACGTACGTTGCGTCGCCATGGACCGGCGGCGCCTCGTCCTCACGAAGCCGATCGACGAGACCGTCGCCGAAGTGCTCGGACACCGTCCGGACCGTCGTCTCGAGGGCGCGCTGGACGAGGACAGGCTCGTCGATCGGGTCCAGCACGTGGCGCTCGAGCCGGGCCAGGACGAGGAGATCCTCCACCAGGTCATACAGGCGAGCGGCCTCCGCGCTGATGTCGTTGGCAAGGGTCCGGGTGGCCCGCGGCGAGAGCGTCGGCCGGCGGGCCAGGACCGATGAGCCGGCGTAGATCGTCGTGATCGGCGTCCGAAGCTCGTGCGAGAGGATGGCGAGGAACGCCTCACGGACCGGTCGCAGGTCGTTCGCATCGATGATGTCGCGCGTGGGTTCTACCGTGGCGGCGGCACGTGGGTCTGGCTTGCGGTCGAGCATCGTTCCCAAAAGATCAGCGAACGGGTCCGACGGGTGGGCGCGCCGTTCGCGGCGGTGCCTTGCGGCTCCATCACAGGCCGGGCGTCGCGGTCGACCACGCGGCGGCGAACGCCGCGGCGAACGCCGACATGCGCAGCGCCCCCGCGGATAGCGGGGGCGCTGGGTCCGGAATTCGCCGGCCCGGGCCGCTCAGACGGACCGCTCGCTCGCGTCGTCGGAGTGGCGGCGGACTTCGTCTCCGGCGTTGCCGATCGCGTCGCGGACGTCGTCACCGGCGTTCGCAACCTTGTCGGAGAGGCTCTCGTTGCCGTCCGCCTTGCGCCAGGTCTCCTTGGCTTTGTTGTCGACGTTTCGGGCGGTCTCTTTGACGTCGGCCTTGGCGTCTTCGTAACCCATGGCAGGAACCTCCGGTTGAAATGAAGCCGGTGGACCGGCTCCCTGCCGCGAGGCTAACCGCGCCGACATTGCGGCCGCCTCCGCACTCGTCGTCCGAGATCACAGCGCGGTGACAGTCGTGGCTGTCATGCGCCTGCAACCGGCGACGCGGTCGAACGATGCTGCCTGCGCCCCTTCGGGCCGTACGGTCGTCGCAGCCAGTCACGCCATACCCGGAGGTAGTTCAGTCATGGCAAGCACGTCCAGCCCGTCGAGTTCGCGAGCCGCCGCAGACGAGACCGATCTCGCTACCACAGCCAAGGGCATCGCCAGCGAGGTCGCCGATCGGGCGGTCGCCGCCGCCCAGCGTTTACCCGAGGCGGCATCCCAGACGGGGGCCCAGATCGAGAAGGCCAACCACGTCATCCAGGGTGAGTCCGACGAGGTCCTTGCGGTCGGAACGTCGCTGTCGCTCGGGCTGGCGATGGGCCTCCTGCTCGGCGGGGCGAACCGCCTCCTGGTGATCATGGCCCTGATCCCTGCGACGGCGATGGGCTTCACGCTCTTCGATCGTCACGGCGGGACGCGCTCGGTCCGCCCCCGCTGACGCGCCGGCCGCTGCTCGGCCCGACGACAGACGCACGACGCCGGTCGGCATCGCCGACCGGCGTTTTCATGCCCGCTGTCCGAAGTGGCCAGATCGGACCCGGACGCGCAGAACGCCCGGAGGAGGGGGCTCCGGGCGTTCTGCGGGATCGGGGTGAAGGCGCTCCGTCACAAGCGCCTCCACAAGGGGTGTTCTGTTGGCGCAGCGGCAGCGACCACCGCGCGTCGCTGAAATCTATGCGCCGCGGACCCACGGGAGCCTTGCCGGATCGACCGGGACATTGCATCCGCATAGCGACGGACGCAGAGCTGCACGGCCCCTCGGCGGATGGGTCTGGGTGCGAACCCGGACGGCCGGAATCAGGATCGCAGCCGAGGGCGGGGTGGGGGAGGCGGGCTTCCGGACCCCCAGTGGTCGGAAGCCCGCTGGTCCAGTGTCAGGCTCATCCGCTGTCGGGCGCGCCATCCATCGCCGCCGGAGGCTTGCAGCGGCCTCTTCAGGATCTTGCAAACGAGGATCGCGATCGCGGCGGGTCAGACCCACCGCGTCGGCGGCCAGGATGTCACGGAGACAGCACGACGCCGGCGGCAAGTCCGGCCGCCGGCGTCGGTTGACCGAGCGAATCAGTCCGCCGCTGGCTTGACCTCGCCGCGCCACGCGCCGGTTTCTGTGCCGCTCGCCTCGATGAACGCCTTGAACCGTTCCATGTCGCCCTTGACCTGGCGGGCCACGAGCCCGAGCCCGTCGCCGACCTTCTCGACCGGCCCCTCGGGATCGACATCCAACTGGAGGGTGACCCGGCTCTCATGCTCGGCGAGGCGGTGGAACGTCACGACGCCGGAGTTGTGGGCGCCGTCGGTCGACGTCCAGGCGATCCGCTGGTCTGGCTCCTGCTCGGTGATCGTCGCCCGCCAGCGCTTCTCGCGGCCGGCAACATCGGCGACCCACTCGAGCGTCGTGTCGTCAAGCTGGCGGACCGACTTGACGCCCTCCATGAAGGCCGGGAACGTCTCGAACTGGGTCCATTGGTCGTAGGCCGTCCGGACGGGAACGTGGACCTCGACGGCTTCGATGACCTTCGACATGGGAGTCTCCTTCTGCTCGGATGGAAAATCGGAACGCCCACCTGGGCAGGTGGGCGTCCGTTGTGACTGCGGAGCGAGGGCTCCGCGCGGGGCCTCGGGTCAGATCGCGCCGCGACCGGACCGGCTGCTGCCGGTGACCGCGTTGACGACGACCACGGTGATGATCGCGCCGATGGTGGCGACCACGATCGAGCTGATGTCAAACGCGCCGTCGATCGGGTGGCTCTTGAAGAGGACGCTGGCAAGGAACCCGCCGACGAGGGCGCCGACGATGCCGAGCACGATGTGCCCGATGACGCCGAGGCCTTCGTCGCCCTTGACGAGGAAGCCCGCGAGGTAGCCCGCGATGGCGCCGAGAATGATCCAGGCGATGATGTTCATGGTGGTAGGACCTCCATCCCGATTTGGCTGAGATGTCCCGGGGACCGGGTACGGGTTGGATGATCCGATCGGCCCCTCGCCAGAACCACAACGTCGCGGCCCATCCGCATTGCATCCATCTGACAGCCAGCGCTGAGGGATCGCCGGCCCCGGACAGCTCCGGCCAAGGGCGGCTGGCGGCCGATCATCCGAGCCGATCCACGGCGTCACGGTGCAACGATCGTGATAGGAGCCGACCGATCGGCCATGGGCATCTGCGACCGCCCGACCGCGATTCTCAGGACAGGCCGCTATCCCCGATTCCAGGGCGTCCCGCGACCGGGCAAGCAGACTCGCCTCGGCTGACCGCCGGGGCCAGCGACCACAGGAGTGATGATCGATGATCCGACAGACGACCCTCCCGACCATGGAGTCCGATGTCGAAGACCGTTCGATGCGGCTCGTCGAATGGGCCATGGCGCTGGTCGCGGTCCTGGCCGCCGCAGTCCTGGCGCTGCTCCGTTGACGCTGCGCGCCGTGCTCTATGACGCGAACGGAGAGGATCGCGAACTCGATCTCGGGACGGACACCATCCCGAAGATCAATCGAGACCGGCTCCTCTGGATCGACCTCGACGAACGCGACGCCGCCGACCTGGCCCGAGCCGCAGCCGCGGTCGGCCTCGAGACGGAGGGTCTCCGCCGATTGTCGCGCGAGGATCGTCGCTCTCGCCTCCTCCGCCTTCCGGATCGGATCGTTCTGACCCTCGGGGCGATCGATCCGGCCGACGAGCAGGTCCACCGTCACGAGCTGGACATCGTCGTCGGCGCGAACCACGTGATCACCGTCCACGACGGACCGTTGGTGCCGATCGATACCTTCCGCGAGGAGCTTGGCCAGGAGGACGAGCTCGGGCGCCTCGACGCCGTGCCATTCACGGCCGGCCTGATCGATTCGATATTCGGCGCGTTCTTCCGCCAGATCGAGTCGATCGAACGCGACATCGACGCGCTCGACGAGCTCGCCGTGAAGGCCGAACGGGACGACCCGTTCCTGGCCCGGGTCTTGACGCTCCGCCGTCGGATCGCCCGGCTCCGCCGGATCCTCGCCCCGAACCGCGAGGCGCTCCTGCCGCTCGAGCGACCGGACTTCGAGCTTCGCTCCGATCTCGGTCCGGTCTGGCCGGGGATCATCCAGCGTCTCGAACGGGCCATCGACGGCCTCGAGAACGCTCGCGAGCTGCTGGTCGGCTCGTTCGACCTCTACCTCGGGCGGGCTTCGCAGCGGACGAACGACGTCATGAAGGTCCTGACCCTCCTGTCGGCGATCGCGCTGCCGGGGGTCGTCGTCGCCGGGGTGATGGGCATGAACTTCCCGTCGCCGATCTTCAACGATCCGAACAACTTCACGATCGTCCTCGTGGCCATGGTCGTGTTCGCTCTGGCCATCCTGGGCGCGGCCCGCTGGCGTCGCTGGATCTGACCGCCCCGCGCGGAGATCTGACCAGCCGAGAGGGCAGGCGGTCCGCCCAGGGCCCGGGCGGACCGTCAGTCGTCCTCGCTCATCACCCGCAGCGCGAAACCGAACTCGGCGCCGCCATCCGGCCGGTTGGCCGCCCAGATCCGGCCGCCCATCGCCTTGATCAGGCGGGCGCACACGAACAGCCCGATCCCGGCGCCCGCCGCCGCCCGGGCGGTCTGCGCGGAGCGGAAGAACAACTCGAACAGATGCTCGCGCTCGTCGTCGGGAAAGCCCGGGCCGTCGTCGCGAATCCGGACGAGGACCTCGCCCGGTCCCGCCTCGACGACCGCCTCGACCGCGGCCCCCGGCCCGCCGTACTTGGCGGCGTTGGACAGGAGGTTCCGGACCACCTGCTCGACGTAGGTCGGGTCGGCGGTCACCGTCGGCAGGCCGGCGGGGACCTCGACCGAGAAGGACACGCCGGGCCAGCGCGCCTGCTCCGAGGTCACGACCGACGGCAGGAGCCGTTGGAGCAGCACCGGCTCCGCCCCGACATCGCCATCCTGCTCCCCGAACCGATTCATCGCGACGACATCCTCGACGAGCCGGTGGAGCCGCTCCGACTCGATGACGATGTCGTCGAAGATCTCGTTGCGGGTGCCCTCGGGCAGGCCGCTTGGCCGGGCGAGAACCTTCGCGCCCGCGTAGATCGTGGTGACCGGCGTCCGGAGCTCGTGCGACAGGACTCCGATGAAGGTGTCCCGGACGGCCTGGCGCTGGCGCTGCTCGGTGACATCACGAAGGAGGACGATCGTCTCGTCCTCGTGGCCGACGAGGCGTTCCCGCCCGGCGGCAACCGGCCAGGTGCTGACCTCGATCCAGCGGTCGTCCTCGGACCGGACCCGGAGCTCGACCGGCCCCCCTCGTCCACCGAGCGTCGGAGCGACTCCGTCCGGGTCGTCGAGGTGGGCGAGGATCTCGGTGTAGGTCGCGCCGTCGATGTCCGGGAACACCTCTTCGGCGGCCGGGTTGACGAGGACGATCCGGCCGGTCCTGTCGCACACGATGAGGCCATCGCCCATGGCCCGAATCACGGCATTCAATTCGGCCGCTCGGGCGTGCTCCGCCGCGGCCAGGTCACGGAGGCGATCCTGGGCGTGGATCCGGTCGCGGATGTCCCGGGCGATCGCGAGGATGCGAGCCGGCGCCCCATCGAGGGCGACGTATTCCAGTCGGACCTCCACCGGAAGGAGCGATCCATCCGGGCGCTTGACTTCGAGCGTGATCGTCCGGGCATCCGTGGCGCCCTCGGCCAGCGCCGCCATCGCGTCCGCGAGAATGTCCGCTCCGGACCCGTCGAGGTGGTCCCCGATGAGCGATCCCTCGAGATCCTCGACCGGCCGCTCGAATTGCTCGGCGGCGCCGCGGTTGGCGTAGACCAGCCGGCCGCTACCAGGCTCGAGCATCAGGACGGCGTCGCCGGTCGCATCGAGGAGGCGCTTGAACCGGACTCCGTCGCGGAAGAGCCGGGCGTTCTCGATCGCGGCGGCCGCCCGGGCCGCGAGATTCTCGGCGAACCCCACGTCGTCGGCCTGGAACCTCCGCCCGGAGTCGCTCGTGACGAGAGTCAGGACGCCGAACGCCCGGCCGCCGGCCAGCAGCGGAACCGAGATGTAGGAGCGCAGGGCGAGGGACCGGATCATCTCGCGGTGGTGCTCGTCCCGGGCGGCGGCATCGAGAACCGCTTTGGGGATCTCGGCAACGAACTCGGGCTTGCCGGTCCGGAGGATCGCGTTCACGCCAGTCGACGCATCCGGGTCGGGCGGATACTCCTCCTGGAGACGTGCAGCAAGCTCCACCAACGCTGGATCTCGGTGGGCCACGGCGATCTGGCGCCGGGCGCCATCCTCCCCGGCGACGTTGACGACGCACCAATCGGCGAAGTCCGGCACGGCAAGCTCGGCGATGGTCTGGATCGTTCGTTCGTAGTCGAGAGAGGACGCGAGGACCTCCGATGCCCGGGCGAGGAACGCTTCCCGGCGCTGGCCCTGAACGCGATCGGTGACGTCGGCATACATCAGGACGGCAGTCTGGATCGCGCCGGTCGGCCCAGCGATCGGTGCGGCGCTCATGCTGTACGTCCGACGTGCCGCGTCCGCGTACGTGACCTCGATGACCTCGTTCTCGACCGTCTCGCCGGCCATCGCCCGGCGCGTCGGCCAGTCGTCCGGGCCCAGCGCGGAGCCATCCGGGCGTGTGCCCTGCCCGCGATCGTAGTCGGGCGCCGCGCCGACCTCGATGGGGAACGGCGACAGCCGCTCGGCTGCCGCATTCGCGAAAAGGATCCGACCGTCCGGAACCGCCGCGAGGATCACTCCGATCGGCATCTGCCGCAGGACGGACTCGAGCCGCGCTCGTTCGGCCTCGTTGGCGGCCAGGAGGAGCTGCCGAACCGCACCTAGCCGGAGCCGGACGACCGCGCTCGCCGCGAGGTCGGCATAGGCTCGGACGAGGCGCTGGTCGGCGGGGTCGAACGACCGCCGCTGGTCGAACCCGAGCCACAGCGCGCCGATCGGGGTCTGGTCGGCGACGAGCGGAACCGCTGTGCCTGAGCCAAGCCCGGCACCGTCCGGATCGTCGATCCAGAGTGGGCGGATCTCGCGGACGGCCGTGGCGAGGGGGACGTCGGCGTCGACCGCCAGGCCGCCGCCGGCGATGTCGAAGGGCGGAGCCCCGCCCTCGCGAACGACAAGGTCGAGCCGGGCGGCGGTTTCGTCGAGCAGGCCGACGATGACGGAATCGGCACCGATGGCGCGGCGGGCTGCGGCCGCGACCATGGTGACGATCTCGTCGACCGTCGTGGCGTCGGTCATCGAACGGGTCACCGCCTGGAGTCGCTCCATCCGGTCGGCCAGCTCCTCGGCCGCCCGGCGCGCGCGCTGCTCAGCCTCGTGCGACCGGCCGTTGGCGATCGCGAGGGCGATCCGGTTCGCGACCTCCGCGCTGACGGCGACCGCTGCCTCGTCCATCCGTCGCTCGTCGACCGTGGCCAGCACGATCGAGCCGATGACATTGCCCCGTGCGATCAGGGGCTGGGCGATGGCGCTCCGAATTCCGGTCGCCTCGAGCGCGGCCCGGAGCTCCGGGTCCGGCGGAGTCCCGGCAGCCCACCACTCCGCGACGTCGAGCGCGGCCACCGGCCGGCCGCTGGCCATCGCCCGGCGGCCCATGCGGGCTGGGTCGACCATCGCCGGCAGCTCGCGAACGCGCTCGACCCGGGCCAGGAGCTCCGGATCGCGGGCGGCAGCGGACGCACGGCCGACCACACCGTCGGCCGCGACGAGGTCGACCAGGCACCAGTCGGCGAGCGTCGGAATCGCAACGCCGCCGGCGAGGGCGAGGATCGCCTCGAGATCTGCCGCCTCGTCCAGCCGGAGCGCGGCGTCGGCCAGCATCCGGGCGATCTCCTCGCCGTGCCGGCGCGACTCGGCGAGATCGAGCGTCTGCCGCTCGCTTGCCCGGATTCGCTGCTCGGTCTCGACGCGTGCGGTGACGTCATGGAAGGTGTTGATCGCGACCCGCCGCCCATCGCTCAAGGTCGCGGCGCGGGCGCCGAGGATCGACCAGCGCGGCGTGCCCAGGCTGTCGCGGCGGAAGCCGACAACGATCGGCTCCACAGTCTCGCCCGCCAGCGCTCGGCGGCCGGGCAGCATCGCCCGATCGAACGGGATGCCGTCCTCGTCGAGGATCTGGAACCGTGCGAGCAACTCGCCGGGATTCGCCTCCAGCATTTCGGTCGACGAGAGGAAGCCTCCGAGCCCCGCGGCGTCGTCGTTGGCGAACAGCAGCCGTCCGTGCTCGTCCTGGACGGTGACGCCGGCCGAGATGCCCTGGAGGATCGTGCCCAGGTCGGCAGGCAGGGGCTCTGGCCCGAGCGGCCTGAGATGGTCATCAGGCCGGTCCGTCGAAGCCGGCTCCGCGGTCAAGTCCATGGATCGCCCTGCACGCGAACCCCTCGTGTCGAACCGATTGGACGAGTCCCCCGGCGTCCCGAGGGCAGTGGCGCAAAGGCCGGCTCGCAACGCAACAGGTCGTTGCGGACGAATAGTTTCAACGTCATTGCAAACGGCGGCTCCTGATCATCGAACGGGATCTGCCGGTGGTCGCTGGAGGACTGGCGAATCCGGCTCGTCGGCGGCGTTCGATTCATCGTCGGTCGTGTTGCTGGCGGTCGGATCCTGGGCGATCGGCACCTCCCGCGCCTGGAAGCCCTCGAGCAGGACCTCGCCGGCCGCCGCGATCGGGACCGCCAGGAGCGCCCCCACGAAGCCACCTGCCGCGCCGCCGATCAGGACGCTCAGGATGACGAGGAACGGCGAGATCCCGATCGTGTTGCGCATGACCAGCGGGACGAGGACGTTGCCCTCGAGGAGCTGAAGGACGAGGTACGCCCCGGCAACGGTCAGGGCGAGCTGCGGGGACACCGTGGCCGCGATGAGGATCGCCGGGATCGCCCCGAGGAGCGGCCCGACGATCGGGATCGCTTCGGCGACCGCGGCGATCAGCCCGAGGAGGAGCGCGGCCGGCACGCCGAGCAGGCTGTAGGTGATCGCGACCGCGGTTCCGATCGTCGCCATGAGGATCAACTGGCCGCGGACCCACATCCCGAGCCGGGTCTCGGCCGCGTTCCAGACGTCGCGCGCCCGCTTCCGGCGCCGCTGTGGCACGAACGCCAGCGTGTACCGCTGCAGTCGGGCGTGCTCGGTGAGCCAGAAGTACACGACCGTCAGAAGGGTCAGCAGCGAGGTGACCGTCTCGGCCAGGGTGAGCCCGACCTGGACGACTTCGCCGGGCGCCGGCGTTGCGGTCGCGGCCGGCTGGAGCGTTCGCGCCGCCGAGTCGATCAGGACCGTGATCGACTTCGAGAGCCCTGGCGGCTGGATGGTCGCGGCCCACTTCCGGGCGCCGTCGAAGAATGGCGGCAGAGAGGCCATCGTCCGTTCCAACTGGACGATCGCGACGGGCAGGACGACGAGGGCCATCGCGACGACGACCGCGAGGAACGCGCCATAGACCAGGAGGATCGTCGGGCCTCGCCCGATCGGAAGATGACCGCGGATCCAGCCGATGAACGGCTCGAGGCCCGACGCCAGGATGACCGCCATCAACACGAGGATCAGGACGTGGCTCGCCGCGAGCGCGAGGGCGGCGAGGGCAAGGACGAGACCGACCCCGATCGCCATGCCGGCGCCTCGCGCGACTGACCGGCCGAGTCCCTCGTCGAGGATCACGGCGCGGCCGACGGTGCTGGCGTCGGGCCCGGCGTCGGGCTCGGCTGGCCGCCACCACCACCGCCGCCACCATGGCCACCGTCTGGCCCGCCGCCGGTCGGCTTCGGGGTCGGCCTCGGCGTGCACGTTCCGAGGAGTGGGCCGCCCCAGCCCGTCCGCTGCCAGAAGAAGGCGGTTCGCGTGCCGTACGGCCCGGCCATTCCGAGGCCGCGTCGGGCCCTGCTCAGCCAGTTCGCGACGTCGGGGTCCCAGGCCTTCGGCCCGAGCTCGGCCTTGAGCGGATCGACCCGCCAGCCGCCGCAGGCCTGGGTGTACAGGAGGCCGGGCTGGTCAATGGGATGGGCCGATCCCGGCTGGGTCCCATTGATGAACCACTCGGTCATTCTCTGGCGTGTCCACGGGCCGGGCGCCCCGCCGGTCCAGGCATCGATCGTCGCCTTCACCACCCCCTTCGGCGGCGCGAAGTCGGCAATCGGCAGCTTCGCGGTGAGGTCGCGGACGAACGCCCTCCAGAGCGGGGCGGCGGCGACGAGCGAGGTTGCCGGCTTGGCGGAGCGAGGGTTGGAATGGTCGCTGTTGCCCATCCAGATTCCGATCGCGAACGCCGACGCTTGAGGATCCTTCGGCGGGGCCAGGTAGCCGTACGTGGCGAGGTCAGCTGCGTCGTTTGCGGTTCCCGTCTTGACGGCGATGGGGCGGCGCTGGCCCTGGGGGCCGTTCCTGACCTCGAGCACCTTCGACCAGATCGGGTTCTGGGCGGGATCGGTGTTGCCTTTGAGGATGTCGCTCACCAGGAACGCGGCCTGGGGGCTGACCGCCTGGACCGCCCTCGGCTGCGGCGCCCGGTAGACCACCTTGCCCGTCGCATCGCGGACCTCGAGGAGCATCCGGGTCGGGACGCGCGCGCCACCGTTGGCGAGGGCCCCGAACGCCGAGGTGAGGTCGATCGGGCGGAGCTCGACCGTTCCGATCGCACCGGCCAGACCCGCCTGGAGAAAGCCCTTCGACCCACCGGTGAACCGGATTCCGAACTTGGTTGCCCGATCTGCGACCGCCTGGTTGCCGACCCGCTGGAGGGCCCGGATCGCCGGCACGTTGAGGGAGTACTGGAGGGCTTTCCGGACGAGGACGGGGCCGCGATCGAGCTGGTCGGCGTCGTGCGGCGTCCAGCCCCGGGCGAACTGGGTCGAGATGTCGAGGAGGAGGCTCCCGGGAGTGAGCTTGTGGGTGTCGAAGGCGGTGGCATAGACCATCGGCTTGAAGGCGGAGCCGGGTTGGCGGGCACCGTCGCCGGCCGCGTCGTACTTCGGCTCGAACTTGGAACCTGCGAGCTTGTCCTGGTAATAGCCGGCGCTGCCGACGTAGGCGAGCACGTCGCCGGTCCGGTAGTCGACCGTGACGAGGGCGGCGTTGTGGAGGTCCTTGCCGCGGAGGGCATTGATCCAGGTCCTGTCGGCGGCGCCGATCCGGAGATTTCGCAGCAGTGTTGCCGATGCCTTCGCTTTCAGGTTGGGGGCGATGACAGCCGCGGTCAGCCACTTTTCGGCCAGGGTCTGGGCGCGCCAGTCGAGGCTCGTGATCACCGTATAGCCACCGGTCTCGATCGACGCGTCGGGACCGAGGATGTCCTGGAGTTGGCGCCGGACCTGCCAGGTGAAATGAGGCGCCTTGAAGGACAGCGGGATGTCTCCCCGGAGCACGACCGGCTCGGTCCGCGCGGCCTCGAGCTGTGACGGCGTGAGGTGCGTCGAGCGCGAGCCCGAAAGGTTCTCGAGGATGTAGTCGCGGCGGACCACCGGCGGGGCCGTCGGCGGCACGACGAGATTCCCGCCCTTGTCGGGGACGGCATAGAGGTACGGGTCGAAGTTCGATGGCGATTTCGGCAGGCCGGCGAGGAGGGCGGCCTGCGCCGGGGTGAGCTTGGCCAGGTCCGTCAGCCCGAAATAGATCCGGGCGGCGGCCGCGATCCCGTATGCGCCGTGGCCGTAGAAGATCTCGTTGAGGTAAGCGGCGATGATCTTTTCCTTGCCCGGCTCGCCCGGATAGGCAGCCGTCAGCCGCGACGACTGGATCAATTCCTTGGCCTTGCGGAGATAGCGGTTCGAATCCGGAGAGATCACGTCGCCGGGAAGGAGCCGCGCCCGGACGAGCTGCTGGGTGATCGTCGAGGCGCCGCGGTCGCTCGACCCTGCCGCGTTGCCCGCCGCGGCGCTGAGGATTGCGGCCGGATCGAAGCCACTGTTCTGCCAGAAGGTCCGGTCCTCGGCGGTTGTCGTCGCGTCGAGGACCAGATTCGGGACCTCGGCGTAGGTCACCACGCGGCGCTGTTCCCGCTGGAACCGCCCGAGCTGGATCTTGCCGGTCCGGTCGTAGACGACGGTCGGTTGGGGGAAGGTCAGGGCGCCGAGGCTGGCCGGGTCGGGGAGACCCTCCGACAGGGCCGTGACGGCGGCGACGGTCCCGACGACGGCAAGCCCGGCGAGCAGGAGCGACGCACTGAGGACGATCGCCACGGCGGTGATGAGGATCGCCGGCAGGCGGCTGCGCCGGGGCGGCTCGTGGCGTCGTCGGCTGCGGCCGAGGACCGCTCGGCGCGTCGCCGCCTGACGCCGCAGGATCGGCCGTGCGGCAAGGGGGCGGGCGGCGCCGGGCGAAACAGGCTGTATCGGCTGAGGGAGCGGGTCGTCCACGGGCGGAGCATCGGGTCGGACGCGTCACGGCCTCCCGGCTGGGGATGTCAGCGCCGTTACAGATCCATGTCGAGCGCGCGACGCTGGTCAGGTGGGCCTGAAACACCAATGCAAGGTCACTTGACCGGTCGGATCGGGCGCCGGTAGGATTCGCTCTGCCAGCGAGTCCGGCGGCTGCCCGCCCCGGCCAATTCCGACTTTGGAGCGTTCGACGGTGGATCTTGGGTCCTACACCAGTGGTCTGCTGACCGGCCTTCGCGAGGGTGTCGAGGCGGCGCTGATCGTGAGCATCGTCCTGGCCTATCTCAGCCGCACCGGTCACGGCGATCGGGCCGCCAGGGTCTGGATCGGAACCGGGTCGGCTGCTGCTCTCTCGCTCGTGCTGGGCGTGGTCCTCTTCAACACCGTCGGCGCGTTCCAGCAGCCGTACGAGCAGATCTTCGAGGGCACGACCCTCCTCGTCGCCGCCGGCGTCGTGACCTGGATGCTCTTCTGGATGCGCCGCCAGTCGCTTTCGGTCAAGAACGTCCTCCACGCCTCAATCGACCGGGTCGTCGCGACCGGAGGATCGTGGGGGCTCGCTGTCCTGGCCTTCACGGCAGTCATCCGCGAGGGGCTCGAGACATCCCTGTTCCTCGTCGGCCAGGCCACCTCGGCCCGCACCGAGGCGGTCTGGATCCTGCTCGGTGCCCTGACCGGTCTCGCGATCGCCGCTGTCATCGGCTACGGCTTCTATCGCGGCAGCCGCCGGCTCAACCTCGCGACCTTCTTCCGCTGGACCGGGATCGCCCTCGTGTTCATCGCCGCCGGGCTCCTCAGCCACGGGATCGGCGAGTTCGTCGAGATCGGGGCCCTCGGCCACGGCTTCTGGACCGCGACCGCCTTCGACATCAGCGGCATCCTCTCGCAAGAGGAGGGGATCGGCGCCTTCCTCCGGGCGATCCTCGGCTACCAGGCGAACCCGGCGGTCCTGACGTTTGCAGCCCATCTCGCCTATCTCGTGACGGTTCTCCTGCTCTACCTCCGACCGGTCCACCGTCCGCTGCCGCCCGCTCCGTCGGCGCCGCGCGCGGTCCAGGCCGGATCCTGATGGGCACACCGGGGAATGGGCGCGCGGATTCGACCGCCGCGGGCACGATCACGGTCCCGGGGCGAGGCAACGTCCGCGTCGCTCCCGACGTCGCCGAGGTTCGCCTCGGCATCATCTCGATCCGCCCGACGGCCGCAGCCGCCCGGACCGCGGCTACGGAGGTGATGCAGGCGATCCTCGATGCGCTCCGCGGGGCCGGCGTTGCGCGGGCCGATCTCCGGACGACCCTCGTCGGTCTCGACGCCGTTCGCGACTACTCATCGCCGAGCGGCCCGGCGATCACGGGCTACCAGCTGACGAA
Organism: Candidatus Limnocylindrales bacterium; assembly: GCA_038204565.1. Taxonomy (GTDB): domain Bacteria; phylum Chloroflexota; class Limnocylindria; order Limnocylindrales; family CSP1-4; genus CF-46. The sequence goes on along the minus strand of JBBRCU010000028.1, from coordinate 24,958 downwards.
CGTCGTCGAGGCCACCGTTCGGGAGGTCGAGACAGCCGGCGCGGTAATCGACGCCGCGCTCGGGGCCGGCGCGACGAGCATGGACGGGCTCGCCTTTCGGCCCGCGGACGCGACCGATGCGCTGGCCGAGGCGCGCCGCCTCGCGATCGCGGATGCCCGGGCGCGGGCCATGACGCTGGCCGCCGAAGCGGGCGTCGGCCTGGGACGGGTCGTCGGGATCGTCGAGGGCGGTTCGCTCGACGGCAGTCTGCCGGTGCCCGTCGGGCTCCTCGCGAAGGCCGGTTCCGCCGCGTCGACCCCGGTCGAGGCCGGCACGAGCGAGCTGACGATCGCCGTCACCGTCGTGTTCGCGATCGCCTGACCGCTCGCGTTGCGGGGCCGTCGCCCGTCAGAGCTCGTCAGCGGGGTCCGGCGGTCACCCGCAGGATCCGCCCGCCAGCGATGTCGGCCACGAAGAGCTCGCCCGCCTCATCCTCGCCGAAGGCGCTCGGGTTGATGCCGCTCTCGTCGACCAGGACCGGTTGGCGGTAGCCGCCCCCGGCCGCGTCGATCGCCCAGATCCGCCCGCTGCAATAGTCCGCGAAGACGTAGCCGCCGCGGAGCGCGGTTTGGGCCGATCCCCGGTAGACGGCCCCGCCGATCACCGTGCAGCCGAGATCATGGCCGTAGTCGCTGACCGGGAGGATGAGGGCCTCACTCGCGCAGGCGGCGGCCGGCTCGAAGCAATGGGTACCTTCCATCCGGTTCCAGCCGAAGTTCGTGCCGGCCGGCGCGCCAACCCGCTGGACGTCGATCTCTTCCCACGCGTCCTGCCCGACATCGCCGATCCAGAGGTCATGAGTCGTCCGATCCAGGCTCATCCGCCACGGATTGCGGAGCCCGGAGAGCCAGATCTCCAGCCGTGGGCCCGCGGGGTTCTGGACGAGGGGCTCATCCGGATCCGGAACGAACGGGTTGTCGGGCGGGATCGCGTACGGGTGATCGGCCGTCGTCTGCCTCACGTCGATCCGGAGGATCTTCCCGAGGAGGGTCGCGAGCGATTGTCCGTTTCCCTGCGGATCGCCACCGCTACCGCCGTCGCCGAGGGAGATCAGGAGCATCCCGCTCGGGTCGAACAGCAGCGCGCCGCCGTTGTGGTTGGCGAAGGGCTGCGAGACGTGGAGGATCCGGACCTCGCTGGCGGGGTCGGCCTGGCCGGCGTCCGTCGGCCGGACCGTGAACGACGAGATCTCGGTGTCGCCGTTGCGGTCGGTGTAGTCGACAAACAGGCGGGGGTCGCTGGGATAGCCCGGCGCGAAGGCAAGACCCAGGAGGCCGCGCTCGCCGCCGGCGGTGATCCGATCGGCGAGATCGAGGAACGGCTGGGCTGCGACCGTTCCCGCCGCGATCACCCGGATCCGCCCGCCCTGCTCGGCGACGAACAGCCGGCCCGACCCGTCGCCGGCATTGACGATCGCGAGCGGGGCCGTGAGGCCGGCGGCGAACGGCTGCAGCGTGACGGCGACCCGCCCGGGCTCGAAGCCCGATGCGCCCGCCCGGGCCGAGGTCCCGGGGGCCACGGTCGGCCCGGCGCCGCCGTTGCGCTTGGGAGGCCCGGCGACGACGGCGACAGCAAGTATGACGAGCGCGACAACGAGGAGGGCGACGAGAACCAGGCGGAACGGAGACGGGTTCGCGCCCCTGGCGTCGGCGTCGCCCGGGTTCGTCGGAAGCATCGATCCATCGTACGGTTGTCCGCGTGGCGCAGTTCCCGACGCTGCTACATTCGGCCGATGGATGCCTTCGACCTGGCCGATCTCGTCGCGCAACGCGCGGCGAGCGGCAACCCGTACCTGGAGTTCCTCACGGTCCCCGACTTGAGCGTCGGGCTGTATTGCCTGACGGTCGGCCAGCCGGATCTCCAGAGGCCACATACCGAGGATGAGGTCTACTACGTGATCTCGGGCCGGGGCCGGATCACCGTCGGCGACGAGGTCCGCGACATCCGTCCGGGCTCGATCGTGTTCGTGGGGACCGCCGTGGCGCATCGGTTCCACGGCATCACCGAGGACCTCACCCTGCTCGTGGCCTTCGGGCCAGCCGAAGGGTCGCGGGCGCCGGGCTGAGCGAGAGCCCAGCATGAGCCGCCGCGAGCGCGCGCATTGGAAGCACTCCAGCACGAATCGCGCTAGCCCGGACCGCTGAACCCGGCCGCCGCGGCCAGTGCGGCGAACTCGAGCGCGAGCTCGGCTCCTCGGCCCACCTCGTCGTGGCGGAAGTAGACGTAGGCATCGACGCCGTCGCTCAGGAACGGCTCGAGCCGGTCGAGCCAACGGGCCAGCTCGTCGGCCGGGTAGTCCGGCCGGCGCAGGCGGAGGTACAGGAACGGCCCGCTTCGGCGCAGCATCGGTGGGTCGAACGCAGCGTCGTCGCCGTCGAGATCGGTGGCGACGATCGCGGCGCCTGCGTCGCGAGCCATCCCGAACACCTCGTCGACGTGCCAGCTCGGATCATCGAACTCCAGCGCCAGCGGCAGGTCGACCGGCCAGGCGCCGAGCAGTCCGGCCAGCCGGGCATCGTCACGGGCGACGCCGGCGGGGACCCGGAACAGGACCATCCCGAGGCGCGTCCCGAACCGCCGGATCGGGCCCGTCAGCCACGCGACGCTGTCCACGGGATCGGGCTGGAGCGACCTGAACGACGAGCTGCGCTGGGCCTTGACGGCGAACCGGAAATCGTCCGGTGTCGCGGCGAGCCAGGCATCCACCGCTGCCGGGCTGGGCTGGCGGTAGAACGTGTTGTTCAGCTCAACCGTGGTGAGCTGTGACCCGTAGAAGGCGAGGAGCGCGGCACCGCGGGTCCCCGGCGGGTAGAAGCGCGGCGACCACGCTGGGTAGGCGAAGCCGCTGGTCCCGGTCCGGAGCCGTCCGACGGCCACGTCCGGTCAGGCCTCGGCCGGCTCGCAACCCTCGTGGGCCGGCTGACTTCCGCCAACCAGCGGATCCGCAACCCGGCTCAGGCTCGCCTCGAGACCAGCCAGCTGAGCCGCGTCGAGCCGACCGAGGAAGTAGCGGCGGACCCCGTCGAGGTGCGTCGTTGCGGCCGACCGCAGCCGTTCCAAGCCGAGCGGGGTGAGCACGGCCTCCTGCCCGCGAGCGTCCGTTGCACACGCGGCGCGCTCCACTGCTCCGGCGGCCTCCAGCCGGTCGACCAGCCTCGTGATCCCACTGCGCGACAGGATGACCCGCTCGGCGAGGACGTTCATCCGCACCCGGTGGCCCGGCGAGTGGGCGATCTGGAGGAGGGCGTCGTACTCGGCCAGCGACAGTCCGTGAGCGGCCTGCAACTCCTCGTCGAGCCGGCGGGTGATCCGGGCATGGGCATGCAGGAAGCTCTTCCAGGCGCCGAGGCCCGGCTCGTCGTCGGCCAGCGAGGCACGCCCGGGCATGGCCGCCGGGGCATCAGGGGCTGGGCGCGCGATGCGCGTGCTCACGGAAGGCGATGACATGTCTCCTGCATCCTACCTCGATCGAGGGGTTGTTGACAAGTCAACGATCTTCCCATATCGTTGCGCAATCAACGAACCGTCCGCGCCATCCCGCGGCGGCGATCCCATCCCAGCGACCTCCCGGAGGAGACACCCGATGAGCACCACGACCTGGAAGCTCGACCCATCCCACACCGACATCCTGTTCTCGGCCAAGCACATGGTGATCACGACCGTCCGGGGGACCTTCGACGACGTCGAGGGCAGCTTCGAGATCGACGAGATCGATCCGACCCGGGCCCGTGGCGAGATCGCCGTGCAGGCCGCCAGCCTCTCGACCGGCTTCGCCGCACGCGACACGCATCTTCGCTCGGCCGACTTCTTCGACGTCGAGCAGTACCCGGCGATCACGGTCCGATTCGACGGCGTCGAGCCGGTCAAGGACGATCGCTATCGCGTCAGCGCGGACGTGACGATCCGCGACGTCACGAAAGCCGTGACGTTCGAGGTCGAGCACGTCGGCGAGACGACGAACTTCCAGGGCAACCGCCACATCGCGTTCAGCGCGAAGGCGACCCTGAATCGCGAGGACTGGGGCCTGAACTGGAACATGGCCCTCGAGACCGGTGGCTGGCTCGTCAGCAAGGACATCAAGCTCGTCGTGGAGGTCGTGGCTGACGAGGTCGTCGCGACTCCCGAGACCGAGCGCGAGCTGGTCCGCGCCGCAGCCTGATCTGCGGCGGGTCCGAAGGGCCACGACCGACTACGATCACGGCGGATCCCTCGGGATCCGCCGTTTCGCGTTGTCCGCCATTTGCCGGAGGGTTCGATACCAGTGTTCGACGTCGAGGCGCTCCGGCGCCGCTTTCCGGCCCTCGCGATCGAGGACGACGGCCAGCCGGTCGCGCTGTTCGACGGGCCTGGCGGGACGCAGGTGCCCGAGACGGTGATCGCGGCCATCGCCGACTACTACCGGACGTCCAACGCGAACCACGACGGGCCGTTCCTGACGAGCCGGCGGAGCGACGCGACGGTCCACGAAGCCCACCAGGCGATGGCCGACCTGCTCGGCGCCGCCTCGGCCGACGAGATCAAGTTCGGCGCGAACATGACCTCGCTGACGTTCCATGTCAGCCGCTCGATCGGGGCGACGATGGCGCCTGGCGACGAGATCGTCGTCACGATCCTCGATCACGAGGGCAACGTGGGCCCGTGGAAGGCGATCGCGGCGGATCGCGGCCTGGTCATCCGGACTGTCGACATCCGTGAGTCCGACGTGACCCTGAATCTCGCCACGCTCGACGACGTGCTCGGGCCGCGGACGAAGCTCGTCGCGGTCGGCTGGGCGTCGAACGCCGTCGGGACGATCAATCCGGTCGCCGAGATCGTCCGGCGGGCCCACGCCGTCGGTGCCTGGACGTATGTCGACGCGGTCCAGGCGGCACCCCACATCCCGATCGACGTCCGGGCGATCGACACCGATTTCCTGGCCTGCTCCTCATACAAGTTCTTCGGACCCCACGCCGGGGTGCTCTACGGCCGGGCCGAGCTTCTGGACGCGCTGCCGCCGTACAAGCTCCGTCCGGCAACCGATCGGTTCGAGACCGGCACTGCCAACTTCGAGGGTCTCGCCGGGGTCACCGCCGCCGTCGAGTACCTCGCCTCTGTCGGGGTCGCCTACGGCGATGCCCTGGCCGGCGCGTCGCGGCGCGAGCAGGTGCTCGCCGGCCTGGGCGCAATCGGGCGATACGAGATGGACCTGTTCCGCCACCTGATCGACGGCCTCGAGACCATCCCCGGGCTCACGATGTACGGGATCACCGATCGCTCGCGGTTCGACCAGCGGACGCCGACGGCCGCATTCCGTCTCGAGGGCATCGACCCGCGGCCGATCGCGGAGGCGCTCGGAGCCAAGGGGATCGCGGTCTGGGACGGTGACTTCTACGCGACTGGCCTGATCGAGCGACTGGGTCTTGCGGATCGCGGCGGGGTCGTCCGGGTCGGGCTGACCCACTACAACACGGTCGGCGAGATCGACCGGCTGCTCGAAGCACTCGGCCGAATCGCTGCGGGAGCCCGGGCGGGTGCGAACGCCGAGGCGGTCACGGCCAGCTGAGTCGAGCGGGCGCCGGAAACGCGGCGATGCCGACCGTCGACGTCGCAGTGATCGGCGGCGGGATCGCGGGTGCGTCGACGGCAGTGTTCCTGGCCGAGGGCGGTGCCCGGGTTCGGCTGTACGAGCGCGAGGCGATCGCGGCCGGCGCGTCCGGGCGGAACTCGGGGATCGTCCAGCACCCGTTCGATGCGGTGCTGGCCGGCCTGTATCGCCTGACCGTGGGGGAGTACCGGGCTCTGGCGGAGGTCACGGACCGCGGCTTTGCCCTCGCCGACGAGCCGGCCGGATTGCTCTATGTGGGTCGGGACGGCCCGATGGCCGCGCGGATCGCCGCCGAGTGGTCCACGGCCTGGCCTGACAGCCAGCCCGAGGTCGTCGCCGGCGAAGCCCTGCGCCGGCTTGAGCCCGCGCTTGCGCCCGACCTCGTCGCGTGCCGCCTCGCGATCGGGTTCCCGGTCGCGCCGGCTGCCGCGACGGATGCATTCGCGGCGGTCGCCCGGCGGCTCGGCGTCGAGTTCGCCGTCGGCGGCGGGGAGGCCCGTCCGGTGGCGGACGGCGATCGCATCGTTGGCGTTGCCTGTCACGGCCGGGTGGAAGTGGTCGATTCCGTTGTCCTTGCCGGCGGTCCGTGGACGCCGACCCTGGTCGATCCGACGGGCGCCTGGCGGCCGATCCGCCCGGCCTGGGGTGTCGTCGCGAACCTCGCTCTTGCCGGGGCGCCGCGACACGGTCTCGAGGCGGCCGACATCGACATCGAGCCTGGCGATGGCGGGGTGGCGGATCGGGCTGCGGCCGTCGGCCCGCGCGACGCCGGCGTCGAGTTCAGCCTGGTGCCGGCCGTCGGTGCGAGCGCGCTCGGCTCGACATTCCTGCCCGACGAGCCGGATCCCGACGCCTGGCTGCCGGCCCTCCGACGCGTCGGCGCGCGCTACGTCCCAGCGATCGCCGATGCGCCGCTCGTCGGCCTCCGCCGCTGCGCCCGCCCGGCGAGCCGCGACGGCCGGCCGCTCGTTGGCCGCGTGCCGTGGGTCGAGGGCCTGTGGCTGATCGCCGGCCACGGGCCGTGGGGGATCTCGACCGGGCCCGGCTCGGCGCGGCTGCTGGCTGACGCGATGCTGGGTCGTGCGGGCGGCTCCGCGATCCCGTCGGAGCTCAGGCCGGACCGGTTCGGTTCGCCTTCCGCCTGAGGGTCGGCGACGCGTCTCGCGGCCATCCGTGCGGGCGACGCCCGATTGGCGCCTGTTGTTCCGTTCAGCGCCAGGAGTTCGGGTCGGTCAGGAAGAACCTCAGCTGCGACCAGCGCTCGCGAAACGCAATCCAGCGCGTGACGAGGGGCCCGGGCTCGATGTCCACGGGCGGGGTCTCGATCCACGTCGCCGATGGCGCGAGTGATCGGTCGTCGTTGGCGCGCGTCTTCGGCGGCGCCGATCGGGCGGCAAGTCTGGTCGACCGTCGATCGATCCGGGCCGAGGCGACGTAGCCGCTCATGGCGGCACGGTACTGCGCGGGACGGCGGTCGGGAAGGGAGGCGCCGTCGTATCCTCGGGCCATGATGACGACTGGGCGCCGTTATGGCGCGCGCAGCTCGACCGCCGACCTGCAAGAGGTCCTCGTCCAGCGGCCGGGCGCCGCCTTCGGGGCCGCCTTCGACGATCCGGCTCTCGGCTTTCTCCGGCCGGTCGACCTGGATCGGGCGAAGCGCGAGCACGATGGACTCGTCGACGCCCTGGCCGGCCTCGGCGTCCGGGTCCACCAACTCGGCGCGGACGACGCCGCCGATCCGGACCTCGTGTACGTCTTCGACCCGCTGCTCGTCATCGACACGGGTGCCGTGCCGCTCCGTCCCGGCAAACCGAACCGAGCGGCCGAGCCGGCGATCCTCGAGGGCTGGCTGAACGGGCACGGGATCCCCACCGCCGGGCGGATCGAGGCCCCCGGAACTGTCGAGGCGGGTGACACGGTCTGGCTCCGCGACGGGCTCTTCGTCGTCGGGCGAACACTGCGGACGAACGACGCGGGGGCCTGCCAGCTCGCTGCGATCGTCGGCGGCGACGTCCGGATCGTGGATTTGCCGTACTGGCGGGGCCCGGCCGAGCTCGTCCACCTGATGTCCGTCATCTCGCCGATCTCGGACGATCTCGCCGTCGTCTTCCGGCCGCTCCTCCCGGTCGGCCTGCATGAATGGCTCGCGGAGCTCGGGATCCGGACCGTCGACGTGCCGGAGGAGGAGTACCCGACGCTGGGCTGCAACGTCCTCGCCGTCCGGCCGGGCGTGGTGATCGTGGCCGACGGCAACGCTGTCACTCGGCGTGGCCTCGAGGCCGCAGGGGTCGAGGTTCACGCCGTCGCCCTCGGCGAGGTCGGCGAGAACGGCTCCGGTGGGGTCACCTGCCTGACTCGGCCGATGCTGCGCGGCTGACCGATGACCCTTCCGGTTCACGTCGCGATCGATCGTGCAGCGCTCATTGACGACCTCGTCGGGCTCGTCAGGATCCCGAGCGTCACGGGCGGCGAGGAGGCCGTCGCCGCGGATGCCGCCGTACGGCTGCGCAACGCAGGGATGGCCGTCGAGACGCCGTCGCCGGATCCCGCGGCCATCCGAGCCGATCCTGCCTGGCCGGGGGAGGAGACCGTCCGCTCGTCGCTGCCGCTCGTCATCGGCCGGCTCGGTCGGCCCGGCGGCCGCCGGGTGATCCTGTCCGGCCATCTCGATGTCGTCCCGCCCGGCGACCCCGCCACCTGGACGACGGGGCCGTGGGCGGCCGACATCCGCGACGGCAACCTGTACGGCCGCGGCGCCTGCGACATGAAGGGCGGCGTCGCGGCGATCCTCGGCGTGGTGCGCGCGCTGGTTGCCTCCGGCGCGGCGGCGCGGCTCGACGGCGAGCTGCTCGTCGCCCTTGTCCCGGGCGAGGAGGACGGCGGCCAGGGCACCCTCGCCGCCATCCGGGCCGGGGTGACCGGCGATCTCGCCATCATCACCGAGCCCTCGAACCTCGACATCGTCGTTGCCCACGCCGGCGCAATCACCTTCCGGCTGACCGTGCCCGGCCGGGCGGCCCACGCCAGCCAGCGCCGGGAAGGCGTGTCCGCGCTCGACATGCTGTACGTCGTCCTGCGCGCGCTCGACGCCGACGAGGCCACTCGGAACGCCGCCGAGACCGATCCCCTCATGACCGTTCTGGGTCTGCCGTACCCGACGATCGTCGGGATCATCTCAGGCGGCGAGTGGGCATCGACGGTTCTCGACCGGGTCGTCGCCGAGGGCCGCTACGGGGTCCGGCTCGGGCAGTCCCCGGCGGACGCGGCGCGGGACCTGCTACGGGCGATCGACGACGCCAACGAATCCGACCCGTTCCTCCGCGACCATCCGGCGACGGTCGAGATCGTCGGTGGCCAGTTCGGGTCGGGCCGGGTGCCCTCGGTCCATCCGCTGCCCGTCGGGCTGGCGGCGGTTGCCGAGGCGGTGACGGGCCGCCGCCCGGCGCTCCTCGGCGAGCCGTACGGCGCCGACATGCGGCTGTTCATCAACGAGGGCAGGACGCCGTGCGTCATGTACGGCCCAGGCGACGTGAAGGTCGCCCACAGCGCGAACGAGCACGTCCCGCTCGCGGAGGTTGAGGAGTGCGCCCGGGTGCTGGCGGCGTGGGTCGTCCGGGAGCTCGGCCAGCGCCCGTGACCAGCGGCGCGGACGTCGGCCGGCGTCAGCGGTTTGCGAGGAGCGCGATCACCACCACGAAGGCGACGGCGACGAGGGCGCCCAAGCCGGCGCCCTTCACCCAGTTCTGCCACGGCGATGTCCGCTCGAGCTTGCCCTCGCGCACAACGAGAGCCCGGAATCGGGCGGTCGTCTCGAGGTCGAACGCCCTGGCCGGGACGATGGCGTTTGCGCCGGTGCCGTAGTCGAGCAGGAAGAGATTCGAAAGCTCGCGAACGCGCCGGAAGGTCGGCCAGGCCTGGTGGACCTTCGTCAATGGCGTCGTCACGTCGATCCCGTCCGAATCGGCATGGAGCTCGTGTTCGGCGAACAGCAAATCGTGACGCCGGCGGATGCCCCACCAGATGAACGGCAGGCAGTACAGCCCGCTCACCAGCGACAGGCCGAACAGGAGGGTTACCCAACTGGGGAGGTCGCCGTTCAGGATCGGGATGATGGCGATTCCGGTGAGGAACGCACCGATGGCGACGGACCCGACCGACTGGCGCGTCATCTGGATCGTCGCGGAACGATAGTCCGAGGCGGTCATCCGATACGTCACGTCGATCCGGGTATCGGGTCCGATCCCAGGCTGCGGTGCTTCCGCATCGACCGTGCCGGATCGTGCGTCCGAGGGATCATCGTTCATCGGGAGATGATGACTGATCAACCGGTCGCCGGATCGCCGCATTCGCCGTCAGCCGACGGCGTGACTCGCCCCCTCCCGGCCCCGCGCGGGGCGATGACGACAGCGCCGGACCGACGACGACGGCCGTCCCGAGCTGCAGTTCCTTGCCGCGCCCCTGGCCCGCGGCCGCGCGCTGACACTACCGTCAAATCCGCAGCTTCCCGCTACCGCGAACAGGACCTTGCCCTTGGAAGCCGGATTCGGGGCCGATCCGCTCCCTTGTTCGCCCTGGTTCCCGCTGGCTGAGCGTGGGCAGCCGCCAAGAGGTCGCCGCAGCCACGCGAACCGGTCGGAATGGCCCGAATTGCCCGAATCTGTTCACTCCAGCGGGAAAGTCGTCGGACGCGGGCAGGTCGGCCGGCCTTTACGCGCCCGTCGCGTCTCGAGCTGCCGAGTCGGCGACCAGCGGGCCGCTCACGCCCCGCTTGGCCGATCAGGCGCCGGCGGCCCCATTGACCGCCGACCGGCGCGCGATCACGAGCGCACTCGGGACGACCACCAGACCCGCGCCGAGGAGCCCGAGCGTCGCGTAGCTCGCTGCGGCGACAACCACGCCCGAGCCCAGGCTCGCGGCCGCGGCCGAGCTCCAGATCAGTCCGTCGGTGACACCCTGGAGCCGGGTTCGCTCGGCAAGCGACAACCCGTGTGTCAGCAGCGCCGACCCCGCCACGTAGCCGAGGTTCCAGCCGTAGCCGAGCAGGAACAGGGCGAGGAGCAGGAGGAAGCCTCCGTCACCCGGCGCGACCGCTGCGAGGATCGCGGCGAACGCGCTGATCCCCATTCCGGCGAGGATCACAGGGATCGCCCCGACGCGATCCGTCAGGCGGCCTGACAGCGGTGACAGTCCATACATCCCGAGGGTATGGCCGCTGATCACGATGCCGACGGCAGCGAGGTCGTGGCCGTGCTCGGTCATGTGGAGCGGGGTCATCGTCATGATCAGGACCATCACGATCTGGACGGTGACGAGCGAGACGATCGCGATGGGGACGTTCGGGCGGCGAAGGACGTCCGCGAGCGATGCGGACGTCGATCGGTCGCCACCCGGGTGGTCGTGGCGCGACGAGGAATCGGCGAGGGCATAGGGATCGGGACGGAGGGCGAAGAGCGTCAGGATCGTCGACGAGCCCACGAACACGACCGGCACGAGATACGCCCCCGCCAGCGACGGCAGCCCGAGCCCGGCCGCGAACGAGGCTGCAGGCGCCGCGAGGTTCGGGCCGATGATCGCGCCGACCGTCGCGCCCCACACGACGAGGCCGAGCGCGGACGCCCGCCGCTCGGCCGGGTAGAGGTCCGCCGCGACGTAGCGCGACAGCTGGTTCGAGGCGTTGCCGAAGCCGATGAGGACCGTTCCGACGAGGAGCAGTGGCAATGACCCGGCGATGACCGCGAGGGTCGCAACGAAGGCGCCGCTGACGCCGATCGCGTAACCGGCCGCGAGCCCGACCCGCCGGCCGGAACGGACCATCAACTGCGACAGGAGCACCGCGCCGAGCGCGGCGCCGAGGACGACGGCGGCGCCCGGCGCTCCGCTCCAGGCCGTGCTCCCGGCAATCTCCTGGGCCGCGATCGACGACACGGTCGAGGCCGCAATATGACCCGTGCTGCCCAGCGCGACCCCCGCGATGAGCGACCAATGGGTGCGCCGCCGGAGACGAGCCAGCTCGTGCGGCGGCAGGTGCGCGGCAGCGGCGGTCATCGACGCAGGATACGTTCCCGCGACGCTCCGCCGGGCGGCCTCACGTCGGTTCGACCCGCTACAGCCCAAGCGTGAGGATCGCGACGCCCATCGACTGAGGATCGTGCGGACCCGTGGCCCCGAGAGCCGAGGCCATCAATCCACCTGGGGCGTCCGGTCGGTTGGCCTGCTCGGCTGCGATCTCGACGAGCCGGCAGATGGCGTTGGCCTTGCGCATCTCGTCGGGCCCATGCGGCGCGACAAGCAGCAGGGCCGGGCTCGCGATGACGATGGCGAGACCCATCGCGCGCGACACCGCGACGTTCAGACGGTGCCCGTCGTACAGAAATGACATGCCGCGCGGAGCATCGTCAGCCGAGGACGCGGCCATCGAGTAGATCGCGACCGGCGCCTCCTGACCCTGGAACCGGTCGACCGTCCCGACCCGAGCCGCCTGCCCGAGCCGTTTCGTCGCGGCGGCCTGGATCTTCGCAACGTGAGCGTTGTATGGCGCCACAACGACGATATCGTCCACCGTGAGGGCCCGGATTCGGCCATGTCGATCGGCCCACTCGCGGCCGATCAGCTCCTCGATGGCAGCGGTCACGAGCTCCGCCTCCGCGATCGAAGCCGACGCGTCACCGTCGTGGACGACGGGCCGCCATCGGATCCCGGTCCCGCCGAACGGAGCCGAGCCCGCCAGCGCCTGGCGAGCCGTCGACTCGGCCGCCTCGAGTCGGCGTTCGTAGAAGATCTCCGAGATGTAGCCGTTCACGTCCGGGTGCATCCGGTACGTGGTCGGCAGGAGCAGGCCGCGCTCCGGCGGGACCGTCAACGCGTCGCCCACGAGGTGCTCGAGGGCCGAGACGCCGGCCCCCTCGGGATGGACGCCCTGGCTGACCTGCGGCAGCTGGTTCGGGTCGCCGAGCAGGACGAGCGACCGCGCCGCTCCAGCCGCCGCGATCGTGTTCGCGAGGCTCAGCTGGCCGGCCTCGTCGATGAAGAGCACGTCGACCGATTCGATCAGGTCCTCGCGAGCCCAGATCCATTGAGTGCCCGCGGCAATCCGGAATTCGCCGCGGATCAGCGGAGCGACATCCTTGGAGTCATCCACGAGCCGGACTCCGGTCCTGGTGGACCCTGCCTCATCGTCGCATCGCTGAACGGCCGCGAAGGGAAGGTGCCGCTCCGCGAATGCCTCGGCAGTCTTGTCGAGCAGGTTCGTGATCGCCTTGTGCGACTGCGCGGTGATCCCGACCCGCTTGCCGGACGCGACGAGAGCGGCGATCATCCGCGCCCCGGTCCAGGTCTTGCCGGTGCCAGGCGGACCCTGGATCGGCAGGACGCCGTGGTCGAGATCGAGGGCCAGCCGGATCGCCGCGTCCAGCGGTGCCTCGTTCTCGTAACGGAGGGCGCTCGTGGCCAGTTCGCCGGCCAGCGTCGCGAGGCGCGGGGTCGCCCGCGCTACGAGATCCCGAGCCGCCTGAAAGCGGCGGGAGCCATCGCTCGGGTCGAACCCGCGGGCGAGGACATCATCAGCGATCCGGCGCAGGGCATCGCGCAGGACGTCAACATTGATCGGCTTTCCAGGAATCACAGCGGCCGGATGCCGATCCAGCTTGGCCGCCGTCCGATGGATATCGATCGTGCCCGTGATGTCGTCGATCGCCTCGATCCTGCCCGTTTCGAGACCCTGCTCACCATCGGGCTCGACCGCCGAGCGACCGACCCGGATCCTGTGGTCCTGCGGCTCAAATCGGTAGCGTCGAACGAAGCCGCCGTGACCGCGCGGCTCGACGTCCGTTTCATAAATGAGGCCGCCGATTCCCTCGCTCGATTCGATCAGGTCATTCAGGCCCATGGTGTTGAGCCGATAGAAGTTCCACCACTCGGGTTTCGCGTCGCGGCCGTGCCAGTCGAGGAGCTGTGCCAGCAGCCAGCGACTGCGCTGCTCGTCGCTCGCCAGGCGTCGATCGGCAGGGATGTCGCTCGTGAGGATCTCGATCCGGCGTGCGATCTCGGCCTGGTACGCCGACTGCTTTTCACCGGGTAGGCCATCCTGGATCGACGGGCGGTCCATCGGCCAGCCCAACTCGAGCGCTTCGTTGCGGCGCTCTTCCAGCCAGCCGCGGAGGAGCCAGGTCGAGACACAGTCGTCGCGGTTGTAGTCGGCGAGATCCGACAGGTGCTGAGCGTCGCCGTCGCGCAGCCATGTCTCGTAGGCAACGACCGAGAAGCCGGCCTCGGTCACCGGACCTTCTCGGGCCGGCAGGTAGAACTTCTCGATCCGCTTGATCGAATACGACTCGACCGAGGCCCGAATCCCTTGACGGACGACGTTGTAGAGGTCGACCAGGATGCCGCCGCGGAGGATCCGGTCGACCTCGTCCACGCGGGTCGCGTGGCGCTGCATTAGCCGCCTGATCGCTCCGGCTTCATAGCCCGCGTAATGATAGACGTGCATCGCCGGATCGCGTTCGAGCCGGTCCATGAGGAGGTCGACGAACGACTCGAAGGCGGCCTTCTCGGCCGCCCGATCGTGACCCCAGAGCGGGCGGTAGATCGGAGCGCCGTCGACGACCTCGACGAGCCCGAGGAGGTATTCGAGGCCGCCGTTCTCGATCCACGGATCGGCCTCGATGTCGAAGAAGAGATCGAGTGGTGAGGGCTCGGGCAGCAATGCGAGGCCCCGACCGGGCTCCTCGGGCACCGGTTCGATCAGTTCGTACAGCAGCTTGCCCTGGTCCTCGCCCTCCACCTGGATCCGCGCCTGGTTCCGGAGCCGATCGAGCGTCCGCCTGTTCAGGTCCGGGATCGTCGCGCCGGGCTGGAGGACGGCGAGCATGCGGCGGGTCGGGATGCCGCCCTCCTGCAATCGCTCCGTCGCAGCCCGGGTCATGCCGGCGACGATCGACGGACGGTCGTCGGTCCGGCGGCGATCCATGCAGCGCGGGAACCAGACACACACGCGGCAGTGATCGACCGGATCCGGATAGGTCGTGTCGGTCGTCGTCCGGACGGTCCCGAACACGCGCTCTTCGAATCGCTGCTTCACGGCGCGATAGAACGCGGCGAAGTCGTCGAGTCGGAGCGTGTGGGTCTCGGAATCGCCGGTCACGACGTGGATTCGCTCCGGGCGCCGGCCCTGGACCGTCTCCAGCCGATCCGAGTAGACGCAGACCTGGAGCAGGGCCGAGCCCTTGACCGAGAAGGCCAGCTTCGTATCAGCGACCTCGTAATGCCAGTCGCCCAGGTCGGACGCGCCATCGACGCGCAGCAGGAAATCGGCGTGACCACGCCACCGACCGTCGAAGAGGGTTGCCTGGTAGACGACGTCCACGCCCTGGCGCATCGCGGCGATCGTGTCCGCCTCGGCGGCTCGCAGGAGATCTGGCGTGGTCAGGCCGTCCTTCGTGCCGACATGGACGGTCTTGCCCTCGGCCTGAAGGCGCGCCAGATACGCCAGTTCGTGCGCCTCCCCGCGCTCCTGGAGGAGGACGACTTCGGGGTCCTGGCGCTGGTGCGGCTTCTCCCAGAGATGGTCGAGACGGCCAAGTTCGAGGGCGGTCAGATGCCCGCATTCGAGGTAGCCGACGAGGTCCGTGGCGCTGACGACCACCGTGCCGTCGGCATGTTTCTGCACGGTCGAACCTTAGCCCGACGCCGTGTCAGCTTGCCTGTCACACGTGCGGGCCGCCCTGGCCGAGCCCGGAGCCCCCGTCAGACCGGTCGCAGAGCCCGCCACGTGTCGAGCGCCCATTTCCAGTCCTGCGGGTCGTCGATCTCGATCCGGATCGCGGCGCCCCGCCCGCGGACGGCACTGAAGCCCTCGATCGTCGCGACCTCGACACCGGAGCTCGTGTCCGACGCGAGCAGGGCCCGGCCGCGGACGACGCCATCGTCGTGCTCCAGAGCTTCGCGCCCGAGGTGCCCGGCGACCTGTTGGAGAAAGCGCTCGGCGGTCATCGGCCGGCCGCCCTCGGCCGTCTCGGTCCCGGCCACGACCACCGTCCGGCCGGCCTCGCCGCCGGTCCACTCCTCGGCCGATCGATGGCCGGTGAACGAGCCCGGCACCTCGAGGGTCCAGCCCTCATGGACGATGGTGACCGGCCGCCGGCGGTAGCCGATCCGGACATGGCCCTCGGGGTCCTTGCCGCCTGCGAGCGGACCGCCGCCCCGATCGAGGAGGGCTCGCGTCGCGGGATCAGGCTGGCCGCGCAGCTGGAACAGCTCGCGCCACTCGAGCCACGGCCAGGCCAGCCCGGGCTCGAGCGAGTACGCCCGCCTGAGGGTGGCGAGAACCTCGTCGTCGAGCTGGGACTCCTCCAGCCCGATCGGCGGACGCCAGCGGATCTCGAGCCACAGCAAGGTCAGCGCGCGACCGAGGAGGTAGCGGGCATCCATGGCGTCGGCGACCCACGGCCAGACGTCGGCCGCGACGCGCGGGTCGCCCAGCGCCAACTCGAGCCAGGCGTCGTCGCGCGGCCCGAGCACGGTCGCGACCGCGCCGTCGAACGTGAACCGCGTCCCGGGTGGTGTCGCGAGGTGGAGCCCGGTCGCGCCCTGGCGGCGGCCGTCGCGCACCGCGATCAGGGCGGATCGGAGCCAGCCGAGATGGCCGCGTTCTGCGTCATGGCGGTCCCCGGACCCGAAGGCCCCGGTCGAATCGATCGAGGCTTCAGGGTCCGCGCCGCTCGCGCCCGCTGCGGTTGCGCCGACCCGTCCGGCCGCGCCGGGCGGTGGGGTCGCCAACTTCGACCAGGTGATCCCGAGCTCGTCGCCCAGGCGGTCGAGAAGGCTCGCGACATAGGTGTGGTAGCCGGGGCCGACGGGAACCGTCATCGCGGTCACGACGACGTTCCCGAGATCGGTCGCCTCGAACCGGATCGGGCGGGCGGCCGGGTGGAGGACGAGCTCGATCGATCCGTCGGGGAGGGCGGTCCGTGGCGCCTGGCCATGAAGGGCGTCCCCGGTTGCGGTCTTCAGCCACTCGTCGATCGCGGCGAGCGTCGCGGCGGCGGTCGGCATGCGCCGGGTAGCGCCCCGCTTGCTGGCCTGGCCGACGGCCCGGATCGTGATCGACAAGCCCGCCTGACCTCCACCGTGCACCTGTTGTCGTGGTCGGACGATACCCAATCGACCGGGCGGACGGAAGGGACCGTGTGGCGGCCGATCGTCCCATCGGGTGCCGCGCCGGACGCCGTTGCCGATCGAGCGGCGACTCCTGCTCCGCGACTCCGGCCCGGCCACGCCGCGAAGGAGGCCATGTGAGGCCACGCGGTTGCTGGCCGAGGCCTTGGCCAGTCAGCCGACGATGGCCGCGACCACCTCGTCGAAGACCGCGGTGTGGCGGTCGACATCCGCCGCCGTGGTTGCCGGTGACATCAGGGCCATATTGTGGAACGGGGTCATCAGGACGCCCCGGTTCATCACGGCGAGATGGAGGTACTTCTCCAGGTCGTGATCGGCGTGGGCCATCTGCTCGGCCCCGTCCCGTGGTGGCGTCGGCATGAAGTGGTACTCGGCGCGGGCGCCGAGCCGCGTCACATGCCACGCGACCCCGCGTGACCGGATGACCGAATTGACCCCGGTCTCCCAGCGCTGCGCGAGCGGAATCATCTGGTCGAACGCCTCGTCGGTCAGGACCTGGCCGAGGGTCGCCCGGATTGCGGCGAGCGACAGGGCGTAACCGGCCAGCGTGCCGCCGACCCCGCCGACGTCCGCCCGTGGCGGCCACGCCGCCCGGACCCGCTCGGCGATCTCGTGGGTCATCCCGTACGTCCCGGCCGGGATCCCGCCGCCGATCGTCTTGCCGATGACGAGCATGTCCGGCTCGAGCCCGTCGCGCCCGGTCATGCCGCCCGGACCGGCGCAGATCGTGTGGGTCTCATCGATGATCAGGACGGTTCCGGCGCGCCGGGTCAGGTCGCGCAGCGCAGCGTGGTAGCCCGGATCCGGGAGAACGATCCCGACGTTCGTCAGGGCGGGCTCGACGAGAACCGCGGCGACGTCGCCAAGGGCCAGTTCGCGCTCGAGCGCCGCGACATCGTTGAACGGGACGACCCGCGAGGTGAGGGCAAGGTCCACCGGCGGGCCAATGTTCAGGTCGGTGGCGACGACCCGCCCGCCGTCGTCGAGGGTGGCGAGGGTCTCGTCGACCGAGCCGTGGTAGCACTCGTCGTGGACGAGGATCTTCGAGCGGCCGGTGATCCGTCGGGCGAGCCGGATCGCGAACCGGTTGGCGTCGGTGGCTGTGATCGTGAATTGCCAGAGCGGCAGCCCGAATCGCCGAGTCAGCTCTTCGCCGACCGCGATCGCGTCCGCGGTCGGCAGCATGTGGGTGATCCCGCGGCGCATCTGGCGCTCGACCGCGGCGATCGTGGCCGCGGGTCCGTGGCCGGCCATCGCCCCGGTGTCGCCGAGGCAGAAATCGACGTAGTCGTGACCGTCGACGCAGCGGAAGGACGCGCCGGACGCCGACTCGACGAAGAGCGGAAACGGCGAGGCCCACTCCGTCATCCAGTTCATCGGGACGCCGTCGAGAAGCGAGGCTTTGGCCTGCTCGTGGAGAGCGTGGGACTGCGGGTGGGCCTGCGCGAAGCGAGCGACCTCCGCGGCCATCAGCCGGGCGAGCCGGTCGCGATCGACGGTCGAGGCGGAGTCCGCGGCGGAAGGCGTCGTCATCGCCGACGAGGATGCGTCAGCCGCGCAAGGCAGGCCGGGCGAATCCCATCGGACGCGACGATTTCGCGATCAGCGGCGCGTTCGCGATCAGCGGCGCGGCGCCGCGATCAGTGGAAGTGACGGGTGAAGGCGCAGATCGGGCACGTGGCGACGTTGGTTGCCGGATCGACGACCAGGAAGCTCGGGCAGCCGTTCGTGCTGCAGAAGAGGCGGTTGTTGGTGGAGGTCCGGCGGCGCAGGCGGCGCATCGCGACGGACCGGCCGGCCACCGAGGCGGTGGTGGTGCGAGTCATCATGACTGAGTAACGTATTCCTTCTGGCTCGCTCGATCCGCTGGCGCTCTGTGCGCACGACGCGGTCCGACGGCCGTTGATTGGTCCGCTCATCGGACGGCTCGGTGTCGGGAGCCGGAGCGGGTTCTGGTTTCCTGACCCGGGGCATCCGGGGGAGCCGTTGGGCTCGACCGTGATGGCTACCACGACGGGTGACAAGCGGAATCATGCCCTTTCACCGCGATTCCGTCAACTGACCCGTTCGGGTTGGGTCAACGGTCATGGCCGCTCGACGAGCATCCGCCGTGCGCCGGGGCCACCTGGACGCCCCAACTGTCGCGAAACGGCAACCCACCGCTCGCCGCCGGTGATGCCCGCGTCATGCCCGTCGAGCGAGCGTTTGCGGATGGACCAGCAGAGCGCACGCCACGCCACGATCGTCGCCGTCACTGCCAAGCACGGCGAGCATGGAAAGGACGACGCTTACGGGCCGGTCCGCAAGCGCGCTGCCGAGGTCGCCCGGAGCGCCGCTTCGACGGTCATCCTGTGGGCCGCCGACGCCTCAGCCGGCCCCTTCGAATCACCGCTGCCCACCAACTGGTCGGCGGACGGCGAGACTGAGCAGTTCGGGGATCGTCTCGGCCCGAACGACCTGATCGCCGCTGGCCATGAGTGGCTGGCCAACCAGGTCGGCGAGTTGCGCACGGCTGGCGTTGATGCCTGGGGCTGGCTGCCCGAGACGGCTGACGCGAACCACCTCGCGTCGTACGCCGTCGGTCAGGGCGCCACCCTCCTGCTCGTGTCGGATGCCGACCACGGCCTGATCGCCGATCTCCGCGATGCTCACGCGGACGGCGCCGACACCGAGGGCGGTGGTCTCGGAGGTCTCCGGATCGAGGCGGTCCCGGGCTGAAGTCCGGCCCGGGGCGATCCGAAACCGCCCCCGGGAGAGCCCGAGGGTTGCGAAATGTCAACCTTCGTTGCATCGAACCGAAGTTGCGTGAACCCGATTCGCTTGGCAGACTCCGTCGGTCCGATGCATCCGACTGACGGAGGGGTCAATTGCCGACGTCCCTGATCGCGCGCGCTCGACGGCCCGCGATCGCCCTTGCCAGCGCCGCCATGCTGCTCGTGGGGCTCGTCCCCGCCGCCACGGCAGCCGACGCGTTCGCCGTGACCACGCCGTACCCATCGATCGCGGTGGCTCCCGGCTCGAACGCGAGCTTCGATCTGACGATCATCTCGCCGACCGCGGGAACGGCCGACCTGTCCGTCGCCGGCGCTCCCACCGGTTGGAAGGCCACCCTCCACGGCGGCGGCCTCGTCATCAACAGCGTGACAGCCGCTCCGGGCAAGGCCGGCACGGCCCGGCTCGATGTCACCGTCCCTGGCGACACCACGGCCACGAAAGCCAACCTGACGATCGATGCCCGGCTTGGCTCGCAGCACGCGACGCTCGCGATCACCGTCAGCGTCGATGCCGCCGTGGCTGGTGACATCACGATCAGCACCCCCACCGACACGCTGACCGGCTCCAGCGATTCGCCCTTCTCGTTCGACCTGACGGTCCAGAACGGCTCGGCGGAGGACCAGACCGTGGCCGCGACCGCGACCGGTCCTGCGGGCTGGACGATCAACACCAAGCTCTCGCAGGCCAATGCCGCGAGCATCGTCGTGAAGGCGGGCAGCTCGACGTCGGTCACCGTGACGGCCACGCCGCCGGCCGGCGCAGCCGCCGGCAAGTCGGACATCAACGTCACCGTGACGGCCGGGACAAAGACGATCCCGGGCACCCTCCACGTCGAGATCACCGGCACCTTCTCGATGACGATCGGGACGCCGAACGACCTCGTGTCCGCCCACGGCCCGGCGGGCACCGGGACCGCCCAGCAGGTGATCGTCAAGAACACCGGGACCGGCGCTCTGACGAACGTGAAGATGACCTCGACCGCGCCGAGCAACTGGAAGGTGACCTTCGACCAGGACACGATCCCCACGATCGCGGCCGGCGATCAGGCCACCGTCAACGCGACGATCCTGCCGTCCGGTGACGCGGTGACCGGCGACTACAAGGTGACGGTCAGTGCGGGCTCGGTCGCAGACGCGGCCTCCGGCGCGTCGGCCGCGAACGGAGACCTCGCCCTGACGTTCACCGTCGAGACGTCGCCGCTGTGGCTGCTCGCCGGGTTCGGCCTGATCATCGTCATCCTCGTCGCCCTCTTCTACGTCTTCCGGACTTACGGGCGTCGATGACGGCGCCGTCCACCCGACCGACCCGCAAGAAGGTCGGTCGGACCCGTTCGGCATCGAGCGGCGATCAGGCGGTCACGCCCCGACGGGCTGAGCGCGATGACCGTCCTCGCGCCCCGATCCGGACGCGCGGCCTGACCAAGGCGTACGGGGACCTCATCGCGGTCGACCATCTGGATCTCGAGGTCCAGGCCGGCGAGATCTTCGGCCTCCTCGGCCAGAACGGGGCCGGCAAGACGACGACGATCCTGATGCTGCTCGGGCTCACGGAGCCGACCGAGGGCCAGGCCCGGGTCGTCGGCCTCGATCCGGCCCGCCGGCCGCTCGAGGTCAAGCGCCGGGTCGGCTACCTTCCCGACGCGGTCGGCTTCTACGGCGACATGAGCGGCCGCGATAACCTCCGCTACACGGCCCGGCTCAACCGGCTCCCGCGGGACGAGGCCGAGGCGGCGATCGACGAGGCGCTCGACCAGGTTGGCCTGAGCCATCGGGCGGACGATCAGACCGAGCAGTACTCGCGGGGCATGCTCCAGCGCCTCGGAATCGCCGACGCCCTCATCAAGGATCCGGACGTCCTGATCCTCGACGAGCCGACCACCGCGATCGATCCGCTCGGCGTGACCGAGATTCTCGACCTGCTCCGGGATCTGGTGACCGAGCGCCAGATGGCGATTCTCCTGTCGAGCCACCTGCTCAACCAGGTCCAGCATGTCTGTGATCGGATCGGGATCTTCGCCGCTGGTCGGCTGATCGGCCAGGGTTCGATGGCGGATCTGGCTGCGCGGTTCGGCGAGGACACGGCCCTCATCGAGGCAGAGGTCCAGACCGATGATGACGCGGGCGCCGCCCGTGTCCGCGAGGTCCTGACGGCGATTCCCGGCGTAACCGGAGTGACCGCTCCGAAAGGATCGAGCGATGCCTGGCTGATCAACGTCAAGCCGGTCGGCGACGAGACCCGGGTCCGGCGGTCGATCCTTGCGGCCGCCGGGGCAACGGGTCTGGACCTGACGTCCGTCCGATCGGTGCCGCCGTCGCTCGAGGACGTCTATCGCCGCGCCGTCGAGCGCGCCGCCCACGGCCACGCGAGAGAGGTCCGATGACCGCCGACGGCAGCAGCTTCCCACCGATCTCCGCCGACGTGGACTCGGCGCTCGAACCACCGTCCCGGGCAGCGTCCGGACGGCGCCCGGACGGGGCGATTCCATCGCGCCGCGAGCGGTCGGTGCCGCGTGCCGGCTGGATGGTCGTCGCGGGCAAGGAGTTCGCCGATCATCTCTGGTCGGCCCGGTTCGTGGTCCTCCTGATCCTGCTCGGCGTGGCCGCGCTGATCCCGATGTACTTCGCCGCCGACACCATCCGGAGTTCCGCGTCGCAGGCGACGGGGACTTCCTCGCTGTTCCTGTTCCTGTTCACGTTATCGCCCCAGGTCGGGACCACGGGAGTCCAGATTCCGAGCGCCCTGGAGTTCATCCGGATCGTCGGGCCGCTGCTCGGGATCGTGTTCGCGTTCGACGCGGTCAACGGCGAGCGATCCGACGGGACCCTGCCGCGTCTCCTGTCGCAGCCGATCTACCGCGACGACGTGATCAACGGAAAGTTCGCCGCGGGCCTCGCCGTCATCGGGCTCGTCCTGACGTTCACCGTCGGCGTCATCGCGGCCTTCGGGATCATCCGCCTCGGGATCGCGCCCGGTGCGGAGGACATCCTCCGGATCACGTTCTGGCTGATCGTGACCTTCCTGTACATCACCCTGTGGCTGGCCTTCGGCCTGCTCCTGTCGGTCATCATCCGGCGGGCGGCGACGAGCGCTCTCATCGGCTTCGGCAGCTGGCTTCTGCTGACGATCTTCGGCGGGTTGATCACCGGCATTGCCAAGGGGATCGTGGCCCCTGCGGTCGGTACCCTCGACCAGCAGGCGGCGGCCTATTCACTCCAGCAGACGATCACCCGGTTGCTCCCCGACACGATCTACCGGGAGGCGGCGTTCACGATCCTCAACCCGCAGGTGGCCTCGGTCTCGAACCCGGCGACCGTCAGCGGCTATGAGCAGCTCGCCCAGCAGATCCCGTCACTCCAGTCGTTCCAGGCGAGCTTGCTCCTGGTCTGGCCGCACATGGTGACGATGGCCGCGATCTCGATCCTCCTGTTCGCCATCGCCTACGTCCGGTTCATGCGCCAGGAAGTCCGCGCGTAGTTGCGTCGTGGGACGCTCCGGCGGCCGTCGATGACTGAGGATCCCGACCGCGATGCGGCCACAACCGGGCCGGCGTGTGGGCTCGGTTGCGCCTGTACCGTCGGCAACGAATTCGGGGCACGCCAGGCGCGCCGCGATCTCAAGGTCTACCGGCGGCGCGGCCCCGACCGAACGACCGGCTGGTTGATCGAGGGCCTGACGGCCGGCGGAGTGAGCGAACTGTCCGTCCTCGACATCGGCGCCGGGATCGGTGCCGTCCATCTCGCCCTGCTCACAGCCGGAGCCGTGGCGGCGGTCGATGTCGACGGGTCGCCGGCGTACGTCGAAGTCGCCCGTGACGAGGCCGCCCGGGCCGGGTTGTCCGATCGCGTCCGTCACGAGGTCGGTGACTTCGTCGAGCTCGCCCCCGCGATCGAGCCGGCCGACGTGGTCGCCCTTGATCGGGTCGTCTGCTGCTATCCCGACTTCGCGGCGCTCGTCCGCCTGTCGGTCGAGCGGGCCCAGCGCCGCTACGGCCTGGTTTACCCGCGAGACGCGTGGTGGATCCGGGCCGGCAGCCGGCTGTTCAACGTCATCGGGCGCCTGGCCCGGGTGTCGATCCGGCTGTGGGTCCATCCGACCGCCGACGTGGACGCCATCGTTCGCGCCGCCGGGTTCGCGCCGCGCTTCGAGCGCTCGACGCTGCTCTGGCAGGTCGTCGTCTACGAGAAGGTCTGACCGCGATCAGCTCGGCGGATAGCCGGTGATCGCCATGATCTCCTCGTAGAGCGGCTTCAACCGCTCGTACATCTTCCGGTAGACCCGCTGGTAGAGATCGTCGTAGAGGCGCTGCCGCTCCGGATCCGGATCGATCGTCTCGACGACCCGGGTCATCTGGCCGACAGCGGTCTCCACGGTCGGATGCAGCCCGAGACCGACGGTCGCGTCGATCGCCGCGCCCAGCCCCGAGGTCTCGTGGGTGTGGGGCCGACCGATCGGCAGCCCGAAGATGTCCGCGGTGAGCTCGACGGCGGCCCGCGACTGGGCGCCGCCGCCGGACACCCGGAGCTCGCGCAGCGGCGTCTTCGCCCGCGCCGCAGCCCGCTCGCCACCCTCGCGCAGGGCGTACGCAAGGCCTTCGAGGATCGCCCGATAGACGTGAGCCCGGGTGTGGACGTCGCCGAAACCGATCATCGCGCCCTTCGCCTCGCGTCCGGGGATTCGCACGCCCGGCGTCCAGGTCGGCTGGAGCAGCAGGCCCATCGATCCGGGCGGCGTCGAGCGCACGAGCTGGTCGAAGAGGGCCTCGGCCGCGATGCCGCGGGACGCGCCTTCAGCCACTTCGAGAGCGCCGAACTCGCGCTTGAACCACTCGACCAGCCAGTAGCCGCGGTAGACCTGGACCTCGAGGCTGTAGGCACCGGGGACCGCGGCCGGGTAGGGCGGGACGAGCGGCACGGACTCGACGTACCGCCGCTGGGTCGTGTTGATCGTGGCAGTCGTGCCGTACGACAGGGATCCGATGTCGGGCTCCAACGCGCCCGATCCGAGGACTTCGCAGGCCTTGTCGGCCGCAGCAGCGACCACCGGGGTTCCGGCCGGCAGGCCGACCACCACCGCAGCCGCCGCGGTGAGCTCGCCCAGGCGCCCGCCGGGCTCGACCAGTTCCGGCAGCCAGCCCGGATCGACCGGCACGGCCGTCCAGCGCCAGTCGCCGGCCTTGGCCCAGGCAAGCCGCTTGTAGTCGAACGGGACAAAGCCGACCTGGCTGCCGACCGAGTCCACGAATCGGCCGGTCAGGCGCCGGGTCAGGAAGCCAGACAGGAACAGGTAGTGGCGGACGCGAGCCCAGACGGCCGGCTCGTTGGCCTGCAGCCAGTTCGCCTCGCAGTCAGCCTGGAACGCGGCGACGGTTGCACGGACCCCGAGCG
>JBBRCU010000027.1:0-42825 GCA_038204565.1 Candidatus Limnocylindrales bacterium | reverse complement strand
TCAACGCCTCGCACGACCAGGGCCGCACGGGCGAGCAGCTTCGCATCTGCCGTGGCGCGGGCATGGGCGGCCGCTGCCATCGATCCCTCCCATGCTTCCTCGACCATGCCTCCCCGCTGGAGCGCCAGCGCGATCCCGAGCAGCACACTGCCGCGGTCGTCGAGGGACGGGTCAAGGTCCAGAAGGCGAAGGACGCGCCGCCAGAGCAACGCTTCCTGGTCGTACGCGCGTTCCCGAGCCGCCAGGCTGGCCGCCGCCACGGTGTACCGGTGCGCTCGTGCGGTTTCGCCGAGCGGCGCAGCCGCGTCGAAGTGATAGGAGAGTTCACTCAGGCGTTGGGCGCCACTTGCCTCGAGGTAGGCGCCGGCGCGCCGATGCAGGTCCCATCGCTCCTCGAGCGGCATCGCCAGCTCGATCGCCTCCCGCCCGAGCCCGTGCGCGAAGGCCAGTCGGTCAGCACTGGTGCCGACATCGCCAGCGGCACGAAGCAGCCCCGTTCGCGACGCCTCGTCGAGAGCGCCGATCACGTCCCGGTGGCTCCGGCCGGTCACATCAACGAGCATCGGAATGTCGATGTTCAGGCCAAGAACGGAGGCCGCGCCGATGATCTGCTGACCGTCCCTCGAGAGGCCGGCAACCCGGCGTCCCATCACGTCGCGGACGCTGGCGGGGAGCCCCGTCGAAGTCCGATCGGACACGTGATCGTGGCGCAGCACTCGGGCGATCTCGATCACGAAGAAGGGGTTCCCGGCGGTCCGTTCGGCCACGGCTCGAGTCAGTCCGGCGCCTGCTGATCGACCGATCACCGCCGTCATCAGACGGCCGATGTCCGCCGCCCGCAGGCCCGGTAGTTCGAGGCGGCGCACGAAGCGCTCTCGTTCGACGTCAAGTAGTGGCCCGGGTGCCGGATCTTCGAGTCCCGAGATCCGCCTCGTGACGGTCACGAGACAAGGCATGTCTGCCAACTGACCGGCGACGAGCCGGAGGAGCCGCAATGAGGCCTGGTCCGCCCACTGCACGTCATCGAGGACCAGGACTGTCGCCGGGGCCGAGGCCACGCCCGTGGTTGCTCTGATCGACGCACAGAGCGCATCGGCGAGCGCGAACGGATCCGCCACGCCGGCGGCCACCTCGAGACGCGCAAGGATCGGACGCCAAGGCCAGTAGGCGGGTGCTGCCTCTTCCTGACACGTGCCCCACGCAGTCCGCGCGCCGCGTTCTGCCGCGCTGATTTCGAGCGCGGCAGCCAGCCGCGTCTTGCCGATGCCGGCCTCGCCCTCCACGACATACAGACTTCCGTGGCCGGCGAATGCCTCGTCGAGGGCCGCCCGGAGCTGATCCAACTCGTCTTCGCGACCGATCAGCTCGACCCCGGGCGTCTTCGGCGCAGGTGCGTTCATCTCGGTCGTTACGGCCTACCCGGCGGCTTCCGCGGCGGCGAGGTAGACCGGATCGTCGCGCCGGATGAGGTCCGGATTCGTGCCCCGGCCGCGGGCGATCCGCTCGGTCACGAGCTGCAGTGCCGTCGCGGTTCCCATGAGCGCCGCCACCGGGGCCGGCAACGCCTTGACCTCGTCGACGCGGAGCCGGCCCGCCGGGGTGAGGGCGCCGTCGAGCTGGCCGTGGACATCGCGGCCGACGATCGCCGCTGCCTTGATCCCGACGGCCTTCGCGGCGGCCAGGGCCTGTCTCGCCCGGGCGACCCGGGCCGCCCGGGCATCGCGATCGGTCAGCAGCAGGATCAGCCCGGTCGTCGCATCCATCGCCGGGAGGTGGCCGTGGAGGAACGTCTCGAGGTCACGCATCGTCGTCGGGATCCAGGCGGCTTCCTCGATCTTCAACGCGAGCTCCCGCGCAGCCGGCCGATCGGCGCCGGACGCGATCGTGATGATCGTGGCGCATCCCGCGAGGATCGCCGCGATCCCCGCGGCGCCCGCTTCATCCGCCGCAGACGACGCGAGGAGATCGCGGACGAGGGCCGCGTCCGTCGACCGGTCCGCCAGCTCGTCGGCGATGGCCATCGCCGCGACGAGAGGCGACAGGTATCCGATGGTGTGGCACCAGCCCTGATCCATCTCGACCGTCTCGACGACCATGTCCGGCGATGACGCCGCCACCGCGACACCTGCCGGGGAGCCGGCGCTGGCGGTGATCAGCGCGGTCCGGGCCCCGGCCGCGGCCGAAGCCTCAAGTGCTCGGATCGTCGCGGTTGACCCGCCTTCATGGGAGATCCCGATGACCAGCCCGCCGGTCGGCGGATCGAGGGCGAGCTCGAACGCCTGGGCGGCCAGGATCGTCGCGGGCCCACCCGGCAGCCCGCCGGATCGAAGGCCCTCACGGAGGATCTCGACGACGCCGGTCGCGGCGTGCTCGCTCGTGCCGCATCCGGTGACGATGATCGGGGCGCCGCTGCTCGCCGCCTGGCCGATGGCGCCGGCGACCCGGCCGGCCGGTCCGCCCCGATCGGACAGCCGATCCAGGATCCGCTCGGCTAGGAATGGCTCGGCCGCAATCATGTCGGTCATGTGGAACGGCGGGGTTGAGCGGGTCGAGGGCTGCGGCATCTCGTCCCACGGATCGGGTGCGGGGGCCAGGGGGGCACGGGGATCGAACGTCGTCATCGCCCGAGTATGGCGTCCGACATGCCGCTGCAACGCGTGATTTCACGGATCGGCGGAAAATCAGGGGAGGGGGGAGGAGCAGTCGGGAGATTCGATGCAGGTCGGGCTGATGGCCCCGCAGGGCTGGAAAGGCGAATACGACGGCTGGGATGCGGCTGCGGCGTGGTCGCGGACGGTCCAACTCGCCGGTCACGCGGAGGAGCTCGGGTTCGAGTCGCTCTGGGTGTTCGATCACTTCCACACGGTGCCCGAGCCGACCGACGAGATCACGTTCGAGTCATTCACGGTGCTCTCCGCTCTGGCGGTCCTCACCCGGCGGGTTCGACTCGGTCACATGGTCGTGTGCACGGCGTTCCGCAATCCGGCCCACACCGCGAAGCTGGCCTCGACGCTCGACGTCGTCAGCGGCGGTCGGTTCGAGCTCGGCATCGGCGCAGGCTGGAAGAAGGATGAGTGGCTGGCGTACGGCTACGGCTTCCCACCGATCGGCGAGCGCCTTGACGCGTTCGGCGACGACCTCGCGGTGATCACCCGGATGTTCGCGCCCGGACATGCGACGTACGAGGGGAAGCACGCCCACGTCCGCGACGCGATCAACGTCCCGAAGGGCATCCAGCAGCCGCGGATCCCGATCATCGTCGGCGGCAACGGCGAGCGGCGAACCGCCGGGCTCGCGATCAAGCACGCCGACGAGCTCAATTTCGTCTTCCTCGACGCGCCGGAGATCGCCGCACGGATGGTGTCCGTTCGCGAGCGCTGTGCGGCGGAAGGCCGCGACCCCGCCACGCTGCGGTTCTCGCTCTACGTCCGAGACGAGGACGTCCGCGAGGCCGGTCAGGCCCGGGTCGACCTGCTCGGCGGATTCGCCGCGATTGGCCTCGACCGGCTGGTGGCGTTCCCGACCCGCTGGTCGCCGACGACCGTGGCCCAGGCCGCCTTTGCCGAGGATTGCCTCGCGGCCGGGATCAGCCTCACGGGCCGAGCGGCCGTTCCCGCCTGACGGTCTCCAGCCGACCGATCCGGCCGAGCGGGCCGTAGCGGAACCAGGCCCGGCCGATGAGCGCGTCGACCGGCACCGGGCCGTAGCGTCGAGAATCCACGGGCTGGCCGGTGCCCGCGGCGAGGAGCACCGCGTCCGACGCATCGGACAGAAGCCAGGCCTCGTCCGGCCCGAGGATCAGGTGGCCCTCATCGAGCTCGACCCGGT
Source organism: Candidatus Limnocylindrales bacterium (assembly GCA_038204565.1). Classification (GTDB taxonomy): domain Bacteria; phylum Chloroflexota; class Limnocylindria; order Limnocylindrales; family CSP1-4; genus CF-46. The sequence goes on along the minus strand of JBBRCU010000027.1, from coordinate 38,997 downwards.
CGCCCGGCCCGGCCGCGACCCGCTTGATCGCGAGACGATCGGCGGCGGGCTCCCGGAAGACGACGATCGTGCCGCGTCGCGGCCAACGCGCCACCGTCGGGTCGATGAGCAGCCAGTCGTCGGGCTGGATCGTCGGCGTCATCGACGTCTCGCTGACGACGACCCGCCACGGGCCGCGGGCGCGCTTCACAAGGGCTGTCGATCGCGTCGTGCTCCGGACACGACGGAGCCCGGCCGTCGGGCCGGGCTCCGAATCGCTCATCGCGAGAAATCGCGCCGCGGGTCAGGCGGTCGCGCGCTGGACCCGCGTCTTGGTATCGCCACCGGTCGCCTTCCAGGCAGCGTCGATCTCGTCGATCATGTCGAGGAGTTTCTTGGCGTCGGCGAGGTCGATCGAAGCCTTGACCTTGCTGACCTGCTTGGTCGCGTTCCAGAACAGCTCGTGGAGGTTCGGGACGATCGCGAGGTGCTCCGGCTTGAAGTAGTCGTGCCAGAGGACGTCGAGGTGATGCTTGGCGAGCTCGGCCCGCTCTTCCTTGATCCCGATCGCCCGAGCGGTGAACGTCGGGTCACTGTTGGCGCCCATCTTCTCGATGATCTTGTAGACGGACTCGGCCTCGATGCGGGCCTGCTCGGGGTCGTACACGCCGCAGGGCAGATCGCAATGGGCATGGACCGTCGTCGACGGGGCGAAGAATGTACGGAAACGGAACATGGGTCTCCTTCTCGGGCGCTGAAAGGCTCTGGGGGTTCGCCTCATCGTGCGGTCCGGAGCGGTGTCAATGAGTCTCGGAGTGGGCCGTCCGGCTGTCAAACGCCTACCGATCCGAGACGCCGCCGCGTCGGGTGCGGCCCGGGCTCGGCGTTGCCTCGCCGGGCAGCGTCGTCTAGCATCGGCTCTGGCGTTCCTGCAGCGTGCGCCGGCATCGCCGGCAATCGTCCTGAGAACCGAGCGCCTCTGGTGACGCAGGTTCGATTCCTGCTTTCTTCTCGTCGCGACCGGGTCTCGCCTCGAGGCGACCGGATCGCCGGCCATGCAGGCCTCGAGCCTCCGCCGACGCTCCGGGACCCGCCGCGACGAGGCACATCAGGCGTCGCCAGGGACCGACCCGGGACGCGGTAGCCGATCAGGCCCATCCGAACGGAACCGAGCGCGAACCGGAGGTCGAGTGGAATTCGTCATCGCCGCCCTGCTCGTGCTCCTGCTCGCGGCCCTCCTCGTCCGCCCACTGGTGACCGTCGCGCTGGTCCACGACTACCAGCGCGGCCTGCGCTACCGCCAGGGCCGGCTTGTGGGACTGCTCGATCCGGGGACCCATATCGCGATCCGGCCGTTCACCGAGATCCATGTCCTTGACGGCCGTCCGACGATCCTCACGGTGGCGGGCCAGGAGATCCTCACGGCGGACGGAGTCGCGCTCCGGGTCAGCCTGACGGCGCGCTATGTCGTCGCCGACCCGGTCGCGGCCGTGACCCACGACCAGAGCTACGTCAACGCCTTGTACACGGGGCTCCACGCCGGCCTCCGGGAGGTCCTGGCCGGCCGCACGGCCGACGAGATCCTGGCCGGCCGGGCCGCGCTGGGTCCGGCGGTGGGCGGGGCGGTCGCGAGCGAGATCGCCCGGATCGGGGTCGAGCTGCTCGGCGTCGACGTCCGCGACATCATGATCCCGAGCGAGCTGAAGCGGGCGTTCGCCGGAATCGTCGCGGCCCGCCGCGAGGGCGAGGCGGCGCTCGAACGTGCCCGCGGCGAGACCGCTGCCCTGCGGAGCCTGGCCAACGCCGGGCGGATGATCGAGGACAACCCGGGTCTCCTCCAGCTCCGCATCCTTCAGCAGCTCGGCGCGGCGTCCGGCAACACGATCATGCTCGGGCTGCCGGGCTCCGACGGGCGACCGGTCGAGCCTGCGGCCGGCGCGGCCGCGGCCCCTCGTCCGCGGACATCCGGCCGGCGCCCGGTCGACGGCTGATCAGGCCGGTATCATCGCCCGGTGACTGAACGCGGACTGCCCCTCGCGGACGGCGCCCCGGCTTGTCCCTTCGTGGCGTTCGAGGACGATCGCGACGAGCGCGCATCCGTCCCGGACCACCGCCACCGCTGCTACGCGGATGCCCGACCCTCGCCGCGCGCCCTGGCCCACCAGGAGGCGTACTGCCTGTCGAGCGCGTTCCCCGTCTGCCCGACCTTCCAGGACTGGGCCCGGCGCGAAGCGGCGAGATCGCGCGGCGGTGCGCCAACGGCGCCGAGTGCCTCAGCCGGCATGAACCGCGCGGCCAGCGGGGCCGTCGCCGACGGCCCGGATGTCGTCGCCGACGGAGCCGACGTCGTCGCCGCGGCGCGTGGGGCCGCGCCGGTATCGGGCGCCGGGGTGGCGGCCGATCATGACCTCGCCGAGCTCGCCGCAGCGGTCGGCCCGGCCGATCCCGGCAGTGACCGGCCAGCACCGGACCGCTCCACCGCTGGTCGGCCGGCGGAGGCTGCGGATCCGGACACCGACGACGATCAGGTCCGGCGCAACCCACCCCGCGACTGGGCGGCGCCACCGCCGTGGCTCGCCTCGAGCGACCGCCGGCGCCTGAACGATGATGCCGATCCGCCGGCCTTCCTCGGACGCCGGGCGAGCGAACCTGGCCAGGGACTGGCCGGGAGCCCTGCGGACCGGATGGCCGGCGGCAGCCCGCCGCCGCGCCGGGCCGATGGCGATGGCGACGATTGGTCGAGCCAGAGTCGCTCGGCGGCGGCGGTCGGCGCCGGCCTCGGGGCTTCGGGCAGCGGTTCGCGGGCCCGTCCCGGCTCCGACGACCCGTCGGGCGAGGACTTCGGGATCGACGGTGATATTCACGGCGACCGCGTGGAAGGCCGGATCGCCCGGCGGCCGCGAGCCTACGCCCAGCATCTTGGCGGTCCCGACGGGCCGGACTGGGAGCAGCCGCGGCGGTACGAGGCTTATCCCGTGATCCGATCGCGCGTCGGTATGCCCGGGATCCCGCGTCTGCCCCCGATCGCCGTGTTGGCGGGGCTCGTCCTGGTCGTCGCGGCCGCGCTCTTTCTGCTCCCGGGACTCCTGAACTTCGGCGGGTCGTCGGCTCGGCCTGCCGGATCGCCCGTGGCGTCCCAGCCGGCCGTCCCGTCGGCCAGCCTCGCGCCCACGCTACCGCCCGAGCCGACGCCGGGGGTCTACACGATCAAGAAGGGCGACGTCCTCACCAAGATCGCGGCCCAGCACGGGATCACGATCGAGGAACTGCTCGCCGCCAACCCGACGATCAAGAACCCGAACAGGATCTCCGAGGGCCAGCAGATCATCATTCCGCTGCCGAGCAGCGCACCGCCCAACACGATCGGGGGATCCGCGGCGCCGTAGGGACGCGCGGCATCGTGAGGACGAGAGCGGAGCGCGCCTGGTGGGGACGAGCGCGGAGCGCGCCCGACCCGGCGGCGACGGACGCTAGCGGGGCGCCAGGTTGATCGAGGTGATCTTGCCGGCCTCGACTCGGAACGTCGCATCGAGATGGAGCGACGGCGCACCGGGCCGAACGACGAGGACGTCCGCCTCGTAGGTGTTGCCCGTGTCGCGGACGTCGCCCGGGATCATCCGGAGGCCGGCGTCCCCGCGCAGGAACCAGCCGCCGACGCGCTCCACGCCGCGCAGCGTCTGGGCGCTGTCGCCGACGTGAATCCGCATCTCGGCGTTTTCGGCCATCAGCTGGACCGCCGCCTCGCGGTTTCCCGCGTTCAGCAGCTCGAAGAATGTATCCATCGTGTCGACGGCACCCACGGCCCGAGTGTACCCGTCATGATCTGGCGATGCCGTCCGAGCTCGCTGCGCATTGGCGCCTGGATCCAACCGTCACGTTCCTGAACCACGGCTCGTTCGGGGCCTGCCCCGTCGAGGTCCTCGCCGCCCAGCGACGCTGGCGCGACCGGATGGAGGCCCAGCCGGTCCGATTTCTGGCCCGCGAGCTGCCGTCGCTCCTCGCCGACGCCCGGGCCGATCTCGGGGCGTTCGTCGGCGCCGACCCCGACGATCTTGCCTTCGTCGCCAACGCCACCGGGGCAGTGAATGCGGTAGTCCGGTCTTTGAGCTTCCAGCCTGGCGACGAGCTCCTGACCGATGATCACGAGTACAACGCCACGATCAACGTCCTGCGCCACGTCGCCAAGCGGGACGAGGCCCGGGTGGTCGTCGTCCCGATCCCGTTCCCGATCGCGTCCGACGACGCCGTCGTCGAGGCGTTCCTCGGTGCGGCGACCGACCGGACGAGGCTTGCGGTGATCAGCCACGTGACGAGCCCGACCGCCCTGGTCCTCCCGATCGAGCGGGTCGTCGCCGGGCTCGCGGCGCGGGGAATCGAGACCCTCGTCGACGGCGCCCATGCCCCGGGCATGCTCCCACTCGATCTCGATCGCATCGGCGCCGCATGGTATGCCGGCAACCTCCACAAGTGGGTCTGCGCGCCGAAGGGAGCCGCATTCCTTCACGCCCGGCGCGAGCGCCAGCCGGGGATCCACCCGAACACGATCTCGCACGGCGCGAACGAGGCCCTGGACGACGAGGGCCGCGGCCGCCGGGCGCCGCGAACGCGGACCCGCTATCGCGCCGAGTTCGACTGGCAGGGGACGCTCGACCCGACGCCATGGCTGGCGCTCTCCGATGCGCTCCGCGTCGTCGGCGATCTGGTAGATGGCGGCTGGCCCGAGGTCATGCGGCGCAATAAGGCGTTGACGCTCCAGGCCCGGACCAAGCTGACGGCGGCCCTCGGGCTGGCCGCCACAGATCCCGCGCCCGAGGGAATGCTCGGCTCGATGGTCGCTCTGGCGCTGCCTTCGGCCGGGCCGTTGGCAGCGGCCGGTTCGGGATCCTCGCCGCTCGACACGGACCCCCTCCAGCAGCGACTCATCGACGAGGCCGGGATCGAGGTGCCGATCGTCGGCTGGCCCGTGCCGGCCGCAGAATCGACCGCGGCTCGGACGCGCCTGATCCGGGTCTCCAGCGCCCTCCACAACGGCCCCGACGACGTCGACCGGCTGATCGCGGCGCTGGCTCGGTTCGTCACCGCGGGCCCGGCGCCCGGCCGGCGGGCCTAGAAGCCGCCGCCCGACCCGCCCCCGCCGCCACCGGATCCGCCGCCTCCGAACCCGCCGCCGCTCCCCGACGACGATGGTGAGTTGCCGATCGTGCCGAGGGACGACATCATCCCGCCGAAGTCGGGGATCGCGGAGCCCGAGAGCAGCCCGCCGCTCGCGGCGCCGGCCCCCGCGAAGTCGCCGGCGAATCCAGCGGTGCCGCCGCCCGACGTCCCGTACCACGTCGGCAGCCAGACCGCGCCCGGCGCCACCCGCCCATCCCGCTGGTCGTCGATCGCCCGGCCGAGGACCGACTCGATCTCCGCATGCAGGCCGAGCGCGGTCCCCCAGACCACGGCCTGATCCGGCGTCTCGAGCCAGGGCAGCCCGGCATCGGCCACGACCTCGTCCATCGAGCGCGCCTGGTCCATCGTCTTCTTGAGGGTCCGGCGATAGGCCGCGAGCATCGCCCGGATCATCGCGCCCGGGAGGGTCACCGCCGGCATCGAGCGAGCGAGGATCGCGACGATGACGGCGCCGACGATCAGCCCGATCCCGATCAGCACGAGCCCACTGCTCGGGAGGTTGGCGCCGGCGAAGATCGCGATTGCTCCGGCGACGCCCGCGAGAACGGCGCGGCCCGTCCAGCGCGCGATCGCCTTCGAGGGTGCCTCGCCGAACCAGCCGCGGGCAACGGCTTCGGTTTCGAGGGCCTTGTCGAACGCGGGCACGTTGGCGCCGAACTTCAGGAGGTCGTCGGGCTTGATGTAGCCATCGGTCGCGCTGCCCAGGCCGTGGAGCGCGTCCCGAACCAGTCGCTCGGCCGGACCGAGCGCGCGAGCCGCGTTCCGAAGCTCACGCGCCTTCGTCAGGGGGTCCGGTTCCGCTGGCTCGGTCTCGATCCCGACCGGCTTCTTGAGCCCGAAGAGGTGGGACTCCTGACGGAACGAGAGCTCGCCGCGGCTGGCCAGGTCGAGGAGCGCCGTCGTCAGGGCCCGCCGCGACGGACCGCCGCCAAGGACGTACACCGCGCCCGCTGCGGTCAGCGCATCCGGTGGTCCGGCCATGTGGATCGAGGGATCGTCGAGGTAGACCGGGTCGCGGCCGTAACGGAGCCACGACCAGGCGGCGGCCGCGACCAGGAGGATCGCCAGGAGCGGCGCCACCACGAGCCCGGCGACGGCGTTGATCTGGCGGGCTTGCTCGAGCTTCTGGGCGTGGGCCGGGGTGGCGGCCGCGTCGACCCGCTGGATCGCGACCAGCAACGCCCCGTCGAAATCGCCGGCCTTCAGCCGGGGCAGCATGTCCTTCTCGTAGATGGCCTGCTTCTCGGCGTTGTCGAGGAATGCGGCGATGAACCCGGGGCCGCCGTAGAGGATCACCTGGCCGTGGACGAGGCCCGGATACATGTCGAACAGGATCACGAGACCGTCATCGAAGCCCTTCCGGCCCACGCCCCACTGGTCCATCAGGGCCCGAGCGTCGCGGTCGGCGTCCTCCGTGCTCCGCCCGTCCTCGACCACCTGGCTGTAGACGGCGATCTGGGCGCCGGTCCGCGCCCCGACGGCGTCGATCGTCTTCTGGACGGCGGCGATCGTGTCCGGACGGAGGATCCCGGCGTGGTCGTAGACGCGGACACCGTCGGCCGGATCGGGGAAAGGCGGCCCGGCGCTCACCTGCGGGGCGCTGCCGGGGCCGCCGGCCGGGCCCGACCGACCGGTCGTCGCGTCGCCCGCCAGGACCGTGGTCGCGATCCGGCCCAGGCCGACCAGGAGCGCGCTGTCGAAGTCGCAACTCGTCACGAGGGGCGCCATGTCCGAGGTCACGATCCGGCCGATGATCTCCGGCGTGAGCGCGTCCGCGGCGACCGACCCGGTCGCGTCGAGGGCGACGGTGCCACCGCAGCCGGACGGATCGACCGCGAAGTAGACGAGGACGCCGCCGGCCGGACCGGTTCCGACGCCCATCGCCGAGCGCAGGCTGCCCGCCTCGCTCGACGTCTCGGACGTCGTGCTCCCGGCGGCGCTGGTCTGCGAGACGACCACGACGTCCGCGCCACCGACGGCGTGGATCGACGCGGCCAGGTTCTCGGCGGATTGCTCGGTCGCCTGGTCGAACACGCCGGCCAGGTCATACACCGCCTGGTCCGGGATCCGGAGCGGCGCCGGGCTCGCCGCCATCGCCATCGGCGCGACGAGGATCGCCAGGACGGCCGCGAGCGTGGCCGCGAAACCGGGAGCGATCCAGCGGGACGTCGGACGGCGGATCATCAGCAGAGCCTAGCGCCTCCGGGCGGGTGGCTTGGCCCGCGGTCGACTGGTTGCGCTGCTCCCGGTCAACCGAGGGCGGCGATGGAGCCCCGACGCCGGGCCAGGACCAGCCGGCCGTCCTCGGTCAGGATCACCTGGGGCGGCCGCGGCCGACCGTTGTAGGTCGATGAGAGAGACGCGCCATAGGCCCCGGCGTCGCGGATCGCGACGAGGTCGCCGCGGCGGAGCGGCGGCAGGTCGTGCTCGCCCAGGGCGTCGGTCGACTCGCAGATCGGCCCGTGGACCGTGTCCGGGACGTTCGGCGCGGGTGCCTCGAGCGGCCGACCGTCGATCGTGACGGGCGGCGTCAGGGCGGTCGCGGGCGGGTCGGTCTCACGCGTCGGTCGCGCCGTTCGGGGATCGGCCCCGTCGGCCTGGACCGGATCGGACGACACGGCCGGAACCGCCGCCTCGAGGTCGAGGGGGACCCCGAGCGACGTCAGGGCGACGATCGGGTGAATCCCGCCGTACAGGGCCGGGCGGATCAGCTCCGTCATTCCGACGTCGATCACGATCTGGCGGCCACCGCGATCGCGGACGTGGAGGACGCGGCCGACGAGCCAGCCGGCCCGCGCGACGACGAAGCGGCCCGGTTCGATGGCGAATCGATTCGGACGCCGATCGGCCGGGATCGCCTCGAGCAGCGCCGGCAGCTCCCGAGCGAACCGGGCCGGCCGTGGCGCGGGCTCGCCCAGCGGCCGGACGGCGAACCCGCCGCCGACGTCGATCGTGTCGAATGCCGGAAGCCCGCCGCGGAGGAGACCGAGGACGGCCAGCCCGCGCCGGACCGCGTCGCGCCAGGCGTCGACCGCGCCGAGCTGCGAGCCGACGTGGAGGTGGATGCCGCGCGGCCGGACCGCCCCGCTGGTTCCGGTGAGCCGGTCGACGGTCGCGGTCAGCTCGGTTTCCGACATCCCGAACTTCGAGGTCGCGGCGCCCACCGCAAGGGCTGCCTGAGTTTCGGGGTTGACCTCGGGGTTGAGCCGGAACAGGACGTCGAGCGGCGGCCGGCCGGCGCGGCCGAGACCGGCTCGGATTGCCCGGACCTCGACCGCGTCCGCCTCGTCGGGCGACTCGATCGCGACCCACAGCAGCGGATCACCGGCGGCCGTTGCACGGACGGCTGCGTCGAGGTCGGCATCGGTTTTGCCGATCCCCTCGAGGCTGATCCGGGCGTTCGGGACGCCCGCCCTGCGGGCCGCGGCCCACTCCCCGTGCGAGACCACGTTGGCGCCAAGTCCGCGGTCTGGGCCGTCCGCCGGCCCGGTCGCCAGGCCGATCACGGCGGCGACGTCATTGGCCTTGACCGAGTACTGCCGGATCCATGGGTCCGGAAACGCGGCTCGCAGCTCGGCCACGGCGGCGGCCACGGTCGGCTCGTCCGTGAGGTACAGCGGCGTGCCATATCGGGCAGCCGCCGCACGGAGCGCCGCCGCCATCGCCGGCAGGCGGTCGCGCTCCTCCCCGGGCGTCGACGACGCCACCGCCTAGATCAATTTCCGCGGCGTGAGCGCGATGGAGGCCGCGGTCGAAACGACGCTGATGATCACCGCGGCGAGAAGGGCCCCGACGATCGCGTCGGAATTGATCGTCGGCGGAAACGTGCCGAGCTTGAACCCGAGCTTGAGGCTATCGGAGGCGAGCGCGGTCAGGAGGAGCATCGCGGCATTGATGACGAACCCGATCAGCCCGAGCGTCAGGAGCCCGATCGGCATCGACAGCGCCTTGACGATGGGCTTGATGTAGCTATTGACGATGGCGAAGAGGAGCGCGACCGCGAGCAGCTTCCACCAGTCGTTGCCCCAGTTGAACGTCAGCAGGTTGGACGGCAGGATCTTGACCGCCACGAACAGGGCGGCAGCGTTGATCAGGATCTTGATGATGAGCTCGACCATGGGACCCTCCGATCACTGGTGTGGCCGGCCCGTCCGGCGGGCCGATCATCGCAGATGGACTCAGCCGGCGAGCGAATGCTCCAGCCGCGCCCGGACTGCGGGCCATTCCTCGTCGGTGACGCTGTACCAGGCGGAGTGGCGCAGCCGCCCGCCCGGCATGACCATATGGTTCCGGAAGATCCCCTCGAACTGCGCCCCGATGCCGAGCAGCGCGGTCCGCGACGGGTCGTTCAGCGAGTCCGTCTTGAACTCGACCCGGCGGCAGCCGAGGACGTCGAACGCGTGGCCCAGCATCAGGAGCTTGGCCTCGCGGTTGGCGCCCGTCCTCTGAGAGCCCGTCCCGAGCCAGGTCCAGCCGATCTCGAGCCGCCGATGGTCGAGGACGACGTTCATGTAGCGGCTGCTCCCGAGCGGCCGTCCGCTGGCCGCGTCGAGGGTCGCGAACGGGTACTCGGTTCCGGAGTCGCGGCCGGCGATCGCCGCCGCGACCCAGGCCCGGACATCGGCCTCGCTCGTCGGGCGGGCGATGGTCCACTGCCAGATCGCCGGATCGAGGGCGACCTCCGTCAGCCCCGCGACGTGGTCGAGGGACAGCGGCTCGAGGCGGACGCGGCGGCCCTCGAGGGTGATCGGGCCGATCGTTCGCTGTGGGTCCATGCCCCGATGGTAGATGGTCGGCTAGACTCGCTGCCCAGGCCGCTCGCGTCGGTTGATGCGCCCGCCGAGCCCTCGCCCGAGACGGAGGCCCGCCCATGACCGAGTTTGCCAGCCGCGTCGACGCGTTCTTCGCGGAGTACTTCGAGCGTGAGCCGACCGACGCGACGAGTGCCGGCAACCACGCCTATGACGGACTCTGGCCGGACGTCTCGGAGGCAGCTCGACCGGACCGACGCGCCTTCATCGACCGCTGGACCGCGACGTTCCGCGGGTTCGCCGACGCGGCCCTCGACATCGACGCGCAGGTCGACCGCGACCTCCTCCTTGGCGCCCTCGAGTCATACCGTTTCAACGAGGTGGAGCTGGGCGAGGACGCCTGGAGCCCGATGGCCTGGGTCTACCTGATCGGGCAGGGTCTGTTCGGGCTCGTCGCCCGCGAGTTCGCGCCGCTCGCGGACCGGCTCGTGTCGGTCGCGGCGCGGGCCGAGGGGCTGCCAGCGGTCCTCGCCGCCGCCACGGAGGTCCTGATCGGCTCGCCGGATCGCCCGGTCGACCGGTTGCACACCGAGACCGCCCTCGACCAGTGGCCGGGCCTGATCGGCATCGTCGACGACGCGATCGCCGAGGGCGAGGCCGTCGCGGCTGCGGAGCCGGCGGTGGCCGAGGTCCTGCCCCGGCTCCGGGCCGCCCGGGTCCTGGCCGCCGCCGCCCTCGACACGTTCGAGCGGCGGCTCCGCGACGAGATCCTGCCGACGACGCTCGGCGACGGCCGTCTCGGGCCGGAGCTCTTCGCCGCGAAGTTGGTCCACACGATGCACGACCCGTCGATGACGCCGAAGCGGATCCGGCAGCAGGCCGAGCGCGAGTTCACGGCCGTCCGGGCCGAGATGGCCCGGATCGCCCGGGAGATCGCTCCGGCCTGGCTCGGCGACGACCCGATTCCGGCCGACGACGACGCCCTGGTCCGGGCGGTCCTCGACTCGGTCGCGATCGAGCATCCACGGCGGGAAGGGCTCCTCGATTACTGCACGGCGGAACTCGGCCGGATCGAGGACTTCTGCCGCAAGGTCGATCTCGTCGGGCTCTCCGACGAGCCGCTCGAGATCGGCTGGACACCGGTCTTCCTGCGGGCGTTCGGCGGGGCGATGCTCAGCTCGCCGGGTCCGCTCGAGACGGACCAGAAGGCCATCTTCTCGATCACGCCCATCCCCGACGACTGGACCGCCGAGCAGGCCGAGTCATCCCTCCGCGAGGACAACACCCGGATGCTCCGGCTCCTGACGATCCACGAGGCGGTGCCGGGGCACTATCTCCAGGGCGTCTATGCCAATCGCTGCCCGTCGGTGGCTCGCTCGCTCTTCGGGAGCGGCGTCTTTGCCGAGGGCTGGGCCGTCTACGTGACCCAGGTGATGATGGACGCGGGCTACGGGGCCGACGATCCGGCCCTGATGCTGACCCATTGGAAGTACTACCTCCGCTGCGTGGTCAACGCCCTGATCGATGTCGGCATCCACACCGCGGCAATGACGGAGGACGAGGCCGTCTCGCTGATGATCGACGGGGCCTACCAGGAGGAGGCCCAGGCCCGGGCGAAGTACCACCGGGCGCGGCTCTCGTCGACGCAGCTCTCGACGTACTTCGTCGGCTCGATCCAGTTCTGGGAGCTCGAGCACGAGGTCCGGCGGCGGGCTGCGGAGGCGGCCGGCCGGTCTGGCGGCGGGCCGGGCGGCGTGGATGCGGTCCCGACGCCGCGAGTCGTCGGCGGCTACGGTGAGACGCCGGGCTTCACCTACCGAGCGCACCTCGAGGAGTGCATGAGCCACGGGACACCGCCAATGCCCCTGCTCCGGAGGCTCATGCTGGGCACGTAGGTCCACCGGGCACGTTGGACCTGTGGACCCGGCGCGGCGCGGCCCGCCCGCCCGGAGGTGCGAGTCTGGGGGACTCACTTTGGCGGGCTGTGAGCGCGGCTGCCGCCCCGGTCGGTCGGGATTGCGGATCGGTTGAGCGCGCGGCGGCGTGAATTTGAGTCGGGCCAGACTCAAGGGCACCCGTTGCGGGTCGTTCAGCGATTCCTCGGCGTGCGCTTGGCCGCCCGGGAACTCGTTGCCGGCGATGTCCCGAACGCAAGGATCGCGTCCACCTGGTCCCCGGCACGCTCGGCAGCCGGGCGGAGGCGGGCGAGCGCCGGCGAGGCCTTCGTGACGCCAGACGCCCGGTCGACGTGCTCGGCCAGACGGACGAGGGTCGCCCAGCGGTCGCGGACGAGCCATTCGACGCCGTCCCATTCGTGGACCTGGAGGAACGCCCGGATCTCCGGGTCGGCGAGCCAGATCGTGGCGAGCGCCGTCGCGTCGGGGACCGTCCGCGGCGTCGCGAGCCCGATGGCCACCCGGGTCCGCTCGATCGCTGCGGTCTCGAGGCCGCCAGCGCGCAGGGCGCTCGGGACGCGCAAGGCATCAAAGGCGGCCCGGTCGAGCGCCGTCAGTCGAACCGCCACTCGGGCGGCCGGATCGAGATCCGACGCGTGGGCCGCCTCAGCCGCGGCATCGCCCGGGCTGGTCGGCCCGGTCGGCCCGGTCGGGCTGGTCGAGTCAGGTCCTGGAGACAAGGTGGCTTCGGTCAGGCCGGCGACCTCCGCGAGCTCCGCCCGCCGCTGTTCGACATCCTCGGCCGTCATCGCCACGAGGAGCCGGCCGATTGCCGTGTGAACGGGCCGGAGCCGATGGTCGGCGAGCGCCTCGTCGAGAGACGGGACGCCGCGCCCTTTGAGCTCATCGGCGAGCCCGGCCCACGGCTGGTCGGCCGTCGAGAGGACCTCGCGCAGGTCGTCGACCACGAGGCATTCATAGGCGCCGAGCTCCACGAGCAAGCCACGATCGCGGACCTCGCCGATCGACCGCAGCGACTCGAGCCCGGACCGCCGGTCGCGGAACCGGAGCCAGCCGTGGGCCGGCCCGGTCAGGCGGAGAGCGTCAGCAAGGGTTTCGCGACGGAGCGTCTTCGTCCCATCAGCCTGCTTCACCGCAAACGCGACGGACTCGCGGATCCAGCCGGCCGTATCGGCGAATCGGTTGTGGTAGACGATCAAGGAGCGGTCCTCGCCCTGGCCATTCGAGTAGGCGAAAACGTTCTCCTCGAGGGAGCCATTGCCGTTGACGACGTCATACAGCCGGAAATCGGCCGAACCCGCGAACCGCCGTCGCTCGCGCAGGAGCGGCACAATCTGGGCCTCGAAATAGGCGATCAGGCCGGCGTTCGGGAACTCGGCGAGGCGGGCCCGCTGGAACTCCATCCCGTACTTCTCGGTGAAGCCCTCGATCTGGCCATGACCGACCATCGGCAGCCCGGGCAGCGTCGCGAGCAGGGTTGCCGCGCCGAAGTACTTGTCGCCGGTCCCGAACTGCTCGATCGCCGTCTCCTCATCGGGGTTCGTCAGGAAGTTCACGTACCGCCCGAGAATCGCCGGGTCGAACTCGATCGTGTCACGGATCACCTTGCGATAGCCGGCGTTGTCCTCGTCCCGGATCATGTGCATGAAGGCGCTGTTGTAGACGCGGTGCATCCCGAGCGTTCTGACGAAATAGCCCTCGAGGAGCCAGAACGCCTCGGCCAGGAGGAGTGTGTCCGGCGCCTCCGCGGCGACCCGATCGACCACCTCGCGCCAGAATTCCTCGGGCATCAGGTGCTCGAACGCCGCCTTCGAGATCGCGTGTTCGGCTCGCGACGGGATCGCCCCGCCGGCTCCGGGTTCCGGATACCACAGCCGTTCGACGTGCTTCCTGGCGAGGACCATTGCCGCATCGAAGCGGATGACCGGGAACCTCCGGGCGACGTCGAGGATCGTCTGGATGACCGTCTCGCGGACATCGGCCTTCAGGAAGTCGAGTTGCGCCGTGTCGTTCCACGGGAAGCTTGTGCCGTCATTGCCGTGATAGAGGTAGCGCCGCTCGCCGGTGATGGTGTCGCGCCGTTCGAAGACGACCGCTGCGTCGCTGTCGTCCCAGTAGTGGTCCTCGATCCGGATCTCGATCGTCGGGTGCTCGGCGAGGTTCCGCCCCTCGAACCGGTAGGCGGGGTAGGGCGGCTCCTCGAGGCCGATGAACCGATCCGGATGATCGACGACCCAGCGTGAGTCGAGCCCCATGTGGTTCGGGACCATGTCGCTGGCCATCCGGATGCCTTGGCGCCAAGCCCGTGTCCGGAGGTCCGCCAGGGCGGCCTCGCCGCCCAGATCGTCGGCGATCCGGTAGTCGTCGAGCGAATACGCCGAGGCGACTGCGTCGACGTTGCCTCTCCACTGCTTGATCCGCGCCGATGCCTTCGACCGCTCCCACAGGCCGATGAGCCAGAGGCCGGTGATCCCGCGCCGGGAGATCGCCGCCAGCTCTTCGTCGGGCACGGCGTCAAGCGTCCGGATCTCGCGGCCGTAGCGCTGCGAGAGCTGGTCGAGCCAGACATACGTGCTCTTGGCGAGGAGGACAAGCCGCGGCATCCATTCGCGGTCCTCGGAGAACCGCTCTGCCTCGGTCGCGGCCCCGCTGAACGATGGCGCCTCGCCGCCACCACCGCCACCACCGCCGCCACCGCCGCCGAACCGGACGTGCAGTCCCTGCTCCTCCTCGGTCAATACCCCGATCGCGATGTCGATCCGATCGAGCAGCTGGTCGAGCGCGTCGCCCAGGAGCCAGCCCCAGGTCAGGCGGACGTAGCGCAGCTGGCCCGCGAGCGAGTCCGGGAACTGGCGAGCCGGCTCCTGGAGCAGGTCGAGGAGAGAGACCCCGTCGCCCAGTTCTTCGCCGTCGAGCGCGACGCCGGCCTGCTGGCGCTCGAGCGCGCGGACCATGGCGGCCAGGCTGGGCGCCGGCAGCCCGCGATCGTCGACGAGCTCGCGGAGCGGCGCCGCGGCCGGGTTGCCGTTGGCGAGGTGGACGAGCAGGAGGTCCTCTAGGCGGGCCGCCGCGGGTTCGTCGACGCCGGGGAAGGACACGGCGAACGCGTTGAGCAGGCGGTCGGCGCGGCGCGGTCCGACCTCGCTCCGAACCGTCGGCAACGCGGCCGAGATCGCGGCGGCCGGCTGGCGTCGGGCGACCTCCTCGATCGCAAGATGGGCGGCCTCGTGGAGCAGGCTCAGGGCGAGGAGCTCGCCGGGCAGGGGCTGGCGGAGACCTGGCGCACGGTCGGCGTTGAGGCGGGCGACGATCGCCCGGGCGGTCGCCGGGAGCAGCGGCCCGGGTCGGACCTCGTCAGGCTCGAGGCTCAGCCGGACGAGGGTGTCGCCGCGGAATGGGATGCGCTCCATGTCCTGCCGAGTCTGGCACGTCCCGTGCCCAACGGAAGACCCGGCGGCACGCGGCGGGCGTTCAGGTCCATCCGCTCACGAGGGCGCCGATCAGCCTGCGGCGAGGGCCTGATGGCGACGGGTCGCCATCACGTGCTCAATCGAGCGGCGAAGGAGCTCGAGGCCGGCGGGATCGAACTCATACGACCAGCGACGGATCCGCTCCGGCCGTCCGAACCGCTGCTCGAGCCCGTTCGCGATCGCCTCGCGAGACATCAGGACGACGTCGGCGGTCCGATCGATCAGGTCGAGGTCCTGGTCGGCTTCGATCGTCGCCGAGACGAGTTCGACGCCGGTCGTCCCGGACAGGGCGAGGGTCTCGGCGATGTTCTCGGCACCGCGCTCCGACGCGCAGACAAGCCCGACGCGTGACCCTGGCGGAAGCCCGGCGATCTCGTGGACGAGCTCGAGATAGCCCGGCCCGACGAGCATCGCGACGACCGGCACCCGGCCGTGGACGAGCGCCTGCGCCTCGTCGGCGTGGAAGGTCGTCGTGGCGACGAGGTCGTAATGGAAGCGGTCGAGCCGGTCGGGCAGGTCGTCGAGAAGGGCGCCCTCGGCATCGATGAGGTCGGGGAACGCGTCACCGAGGCGGGCCGCGTCGAAGCCGGCGTCCGCGTTCGTGCATTCAGCAAAGAGGACCTGGACCTTCGGGCCTGGGCGCTTGCGCTCGGTGGCAGCGGCAAAGGCGGCGGAGGCGACCTCGTCCGCGCCGAACCCGGCCTGGGCCGCTCGGCGGAGCATCTCGGACACGATCCCCGCGAGGGCCTCAGCGCCGCGGCGCTGGGGCGGCCGATCCGCGACATGTGTCCCGGCGCCATGGCGACTCGTGACGTAGCCGGCGTCGGCCAGACGACGGTAGACCGCCCGGATCGTGTTGGGGTTCACTCGAAGCGCAGCCCCCATCTCGCGGACCGGGGCCAGTCGCGCACCAGGCAGGAGCCGGCCCGAGTCGATCTGATAGGCGAGCTGCCAGTAGATCTGGGTCGAGATCGGGACGTCCGAATCCCGCTCGACGTCGAGATCGGCCGCGGACGGGGTGGCTCCCGCGGGCTCGTCCGGACCGCCGGAAGTCCCAGTTGACATAGTCTGCTAGTCCAACTACATTTGTGATTGGCCTAGTGAACTGTACCAAATCAGTCAGGTGACCCAGATGGACGTCATGGTTCTCGTTATCATGTTCGCGGCTCTCGCGCTGCTCGGTATTGCGAGCCTCGCCTGGGGTGTCGATAGCCGCCCGGGCTTCTCGGACCCGAGCCAGATCGATCGCGCCGGAATTCTCTAAGCGCTTTTCCGCCTGTTCTTTCCGGCCGCTTGCCCCGGCGGCAACCCATACAGCCCGCGGTGCGCAGGCCGCGGGCTGTTGGATTCCCGTCAAATTTGGTTGCCCGCGGTGCCGGGCCGCCCACCCCACGTTGCCCTGTCGCCCGCGCTGCCAGGTCGCCCAGCGCACCCATTGCGTGTAGCCGCATACCGGGCGGCGAAGTCCGCTCAGCCAATCGACCGATAAGCGCGGCATGGTCCAATTCCGTGATGGTACCGAAGCGTCGTCACGTCGCTCAGGCTGAACGTCGCTGGCGCGGCCGACCGGAGCTCGTGCCCGCCGGCTTCGAATTGCTCGGCGAGTGGATCAAGCGAGCTCGTCTCGTGTTGGGCATGAGCCAGGCCGCCCTCGCCCGTGTCGCCGGCGTTAGCCAGTCCACCATTTCGCGCCTCGAGAACGCCAAGCTCGAAGGCCTGGCGCTTCATCGCCTCGTCGTCATCCTTGTCGTGCTCGAGGATGGTCTCGTCGCGGCGGTGCGCCGGTGGGTTTGAACCTCTTGCCCGCACGGCACCCAGCTCACGCGACCGCAGCCTTCGGGCCGGTTATGCGGCTACGCGCAACGCCTGGGGGAAGACGAGTGGGCAGATGTAAACGCCGCAGCCCAGAGCACGCAGCCTTCGGGCGGTCATGCGGCTACACGCAACAGCAGGGGCCGGCCGGTCGCCCGGTACGGCGACTCAGGTAGCCGGCGCTGGCTGGTCGATGTCGGCGAGCGCCAGCCGATAGATCGCGGCTCCGTCGATGCCGCGCGACGGAGAGCTGAACGTCGCGAGATCTGCGAGCAGCCGCCGCTCGAGCCGGGTGCCGGCCGTCGCGTCGACGAGCCGGACTGCCCGGGCTGCCGCCCGCAGAACCTGGCGGGTCTCGGGTCGGATCGGATCGTCCCAGTACCAGCCATCACTGGCGAACATCGCCAGACGCCAGCGTTGGGCCTCGAGGAGTTGAAGCGCTTCCGCCCGGGCGCGATCGTCCGTGCCTGGCCAGCGGTCGGCCGCGAAGTCGGCGGGCGAGACGTGGCCCGCGACGACATCCACGTACGCATCGCGCTCGGCGTCGGCGTCGACGTCCCCCGGCATGGCGATGAACGCGGCCGCGGTCACGACGTCGATCGCACCGGCGAGCCGTTCCAGCGCGGCCCGCAGCGGGCTCTTCCAGCGACCGTCGTCGGCATCCGGGCACTCGGCGCACCAGCGGGCCACGCCGTGGTGGCAGCTCCACGAGGTCCGGTCGACGATCCGCGTCGCGGGCAGCCCGTGGCTCATTGCTTCGGCCACAACCGCATCGAGGGTCACGATGTCGAACCCGCGGTCGGCGGCCGCCGAGTCGGGTGCGAGCAGGCGCTCCAGGAACAGGTCGCGGAACTGCTGGTGGTGGCCGTACAGCTCGCCGTCGGTCGCGATCACCGCCAGCGGCGAATCGAGCGGCGCCGGGCCGCCGCTCAATCGGGGGAGCACCCGTTCGCGGGCGAAGCGGTCGGCGTCCGCGGTCGCCTCCGGCTCGAACGAGACCGAGGCCGAGAGCCCCGCGTCGTAGAAGATCGCGACGATGCCCTCGCCGCCGAGGTCGACCCGATACGGCCGGCGAGTGTCGATCGCCGGCTCGGCTGCCTGCCACGGGGCAAAGACGGCAAACCCGATGCCTTGGCGGACTGCCTCGCGGAGGGTGGCGACATCGACCGCGGTCTCGGGCAGCCACAGCCCCCCGGGCCGGCGCCCGAAGCGCAGCTCGAAGTCGCGGATCCCCCAGGCGATCTCGGTCCGCCGATCGGCCGCGGAGGCGAGAGGCAGGATCGGGTGGTGATAGGGCTGGGCGATCGCCGTCGCGGAATCGGCGACGAACCGGGCGTGGGTCGCCGGATCGTCCGCCGCGAGCCACGAGGCCAGCGTCGGCCCGAGGTTCCACGAGATCCGCCTGAGCGAGCCGCGCTCGGCGTTCGGGCGGTAGCACTCCGCGGCGACCCGCTGGTTCCAGTCGTGGAAGGGCGCCGCGGACGGCTCCGTCGGCACGCGGCCGGTCCACGGATCGAGCCGCGAAGGCTGGTAGAAGTGGGCGTGCACCGCCAGCCGACCGCGGGTCACTTCGGGCTCGCGGCTCCGTCATGCTCGGACCGCTCGGACCGCTCGGACCGCTCGGACCGCTCGGTGGCGACCGTCGCTTGCTGGGTGATCTGGAGCGTCCAGCGCTGGCCCGGCCCGATCCGCAGCGGTTCGACGAGGACCGTCACGCTGCCCTGATACACGAGCTCGAAGCCCGCCTCGGAGTTCGACACCGTCTCGATCGGCCCGATCCAGGCACCGACCGGGTGGTCGGTCGTCGTCTCGACCGTGACGCCGAGGAAGTCGTTGCCGGCGGCAATCCGGGCGATCCCCGCCGCCGAGCGGGTCACGTCGTGGGCGGTTCGCTGGCCGTTGATCTCGATCCACGCCGACGGGTTGTGGCCGCCGCCGAGGAGCATCGTCGACCACTCGACGCCGACGACCGCGTCGATCGGCGGGTCGTGCGGCGCGCCGCCGTGGGCGATCTGCAGGGACAGCTCGATGTGCGGATCGAGCCGCCCGCCGCCGATCGCGAACGTCCGCGTCGCCTCGACCGGCACGGGCGCGCCGGACGTGGCGCGGATGGTCCCTGAGCGTCGAGCCGTCAGCGCCTCGGTGTCGAGCGACTCCAGCGTCCACGCCCCGTCGCGCAGGTCGGCCAGCTCGTCGGCGGCGCCGGACAGCGCGTCCTCCGCCGAGGTCCCGGCGGCGAAGACCCGGATCAGCCCCGAGCGCCGCTCGTACGCGTCGTAGCGGAGATGGTCGACGAGGCCCGCCTGCTTGACCATGACGATCTCGTGGATCGAGGCCGGGGAGCCGCCTTCGCTCGCCGCGGGCGCCGGGTGATCGCCAACCGCCTCGTGCGCTCGGAGCGTCTCGTGATAGGCCTCGGGCCGGCGCCGCATGACCGCGCCAAGGGGATGTGCGGCCGCTCGCAGGTCCCAGCGCGCGATCCCGCCGCCTTCCTCCAGCTTGACCGTCACGAACTGGCCGGGTCCGGCGAGGACGACTTCCTCACGGCCGTCGAGGTCCACGTCGCGGCGAACCCCCGAGACCGCGTCGTGGCCGACCGCCAGGTCCTCCGCCGCGATGAGCCGGGCCAGGGCCGCCACCCGCAGGTCCGGGAGGTAGATCCCGCCGAACAGACCATGCCAGTAGCAGTCATTGGACTGCCCGGCGAAGAGATGGTCGAGGGCCTCCTCGCGTCGCTCGTCCGCCACCGGGAGGAGGTCGACGAGATCGCTCACCGCGAGCATCTGCTTGTGGATGTCGTTGATCTCGCGATAGCGAACCTGGAAGTTCCGCCAGATCGCGCCGCGCAGCCAGCGCGCCTCGGGCCGATGCTCGGCGCGCGCCCGCCGGAGGGCCGCCCCGAACGCAAGACCCTCGTCGGCGGGGAGCGCCCACTCACCCATCTCCGCATAGGACCCGGTGGGCAGGTACACCCGGCCGACCGGGCGATGGTCAGCGGTCCAGTCCGACGGCGGCATCGTCGTCAGCCAGGCGGCGTTTGCGTCGAGAGCCTCCAAGAAGCGCTCGACCCAGCGCCCCGGCCCCCAGCAGTGATCCCATGTCGTCGGCCACGCTCCGAATTTCTCGCCGTCGTCACCCATGGTCCCGAGCCGCTCGCCGTCCTCGGTCGCGTGGTCGCGGAGGTAGCCGATGACATCGTCGACGTCGGCAAACGGGATCCGGTAGCGGAGACCCTGCTCGGTCCCGAACACGGTCAGAACCTTGCCCTGGTCATCGGTCGTGTACGAGCCCCAGAGGTCGTCCTCGGGGATGGCCGCCGCCCGGAAGTGGGCGTCGTCGAGGACCGTCCACTCGTAGCCCGCCGAGACGAGCGCCGTCGGCAGATCGGGCTCCCAGACCCGCTCCGCCAGCCAGGCGCCGCGGGGCCGCCGGCCGAAGGTTGTCTCGAGCTCGTCGGCCATCCGGCTGAGCTGGCCCACCCGATCGCGCTCGGGCAGGGCGGCGAGGACCGGCTCATACCAGCCGCCGCCGACGATCTCGACCTGGCCCCGCCCGGCGAGCATCGCCAGACGGGCGACGAACTCCGGCCGCTCCGCCCGGAGCCAGGCGAGCAGCGGCCCGCTGTAGTGGAGGGCGACGCGGACGCCGGGATGACGCTCGAGAGCGTCCACCATCGGGAGATAGGCGCGCTCGTACGTGTCCGCGATCACCCAGGCGAAGTTGCCCACCGGCTGATGGTTGTGGAGCGTCAGCGCCAGCGAGATGCGGCGGGTCACGCAGTCTCCTCGGGGAGTCGGGAAGGATGAGAACGAAGGGTAGTCACAGGGCGAGGTTGCGAGTGAGCCCCATTGACGTTCCGTGGAGGACTCTGTTAGGGTCCGTAAACCGGTTTGCTAAACCGGTTTTGCTCCGCAATGATCGCACATCCCGCCAGCGCCGGCCACCGGGTCGCAATGGGCGGGAAGGGCTGCGACCGGCGGGGACGGACGGCGGCGACGGGCTGCGGTCCGAGGAGGAGGAGTCTTGGAGCAGGTCGCCCGGCGGGTGACGATCGCGGATGTCGCGGAGCGGGCGGGCGTCTCGAAGACGGCTGTCTCGTTCGCGTTCAATAATCCCGATCGGCTCAACGTCGACACCGCGACCCGGATCCTGGGCATCGCCCAGGAGCTCGGCTACCGGCCGGACCCGGTCGCCCGGATGCTGACCCAGCGGCGGACCGGCTCGATCGGAATCCTGACGCCGCAGGACCTCTCGGTCATCTTCACCAACCCGTTCTTCGGGGCGTTCAGCGCGGGCATTGCCGGGGTCGCTGAAGAACGCGGCTACGGCCTCCATTTCATCTCCCCGCTCCAGGGTTCGCTGACCCGGGCGATCCACCGGGCGATCGTCGATGGCGTCGTGGCGATCGGCCTGACCGACGATCACCCGGAGATCGACGAGGTCCGCCGGGCGGGGCTGCCGATGGTCCTCGTCGACTCGGCGACGACCGGTGACGCGGCCTCGATCGACGTCGACGACGAGGGCGGCGCCCGGCTCGCCGCGGCCCATCTGCTGGAGCTCGGCCACCGCGACCTCGCGATCCTCGCGATCGACGGCCCGCGCTCGGCCGGCGGTGGCGCTCATGGCGTCGTCGAGCGCCGGATGCGCGGCTACCGCGAGACGCTTGCCGTGGCCGGGATCGACCTTCCCGCGGACGCGATCGCGATCGGGCCTGCCAGCATCGACGGCGGGCGCGAGGCGTTCGAGCGCGTCTGGGATGCCGGCCGGCGGCCGACCGCCGTCCTGGCCATGAGCGACGCGATGGCGATCGGCGCCATCCGCGCGATCCACCAGCGGGGTAGCTCGGTCCCCGGCGAGGTCAGCGTCGTCGGCTTCGACGACATCGATCTTGCCGCGTCGACGGACCCGCCCCTCACCACCGTCCACCAGCCCGTCCAGGGCAAGGGTGAGGCGGCGGTCCGGCTGCTGTTGTCGGTGATGGAGGGCAGCTCTCAAGCTCCCGTCCATCGTCGGCTCGAGACGCGCCTCGTCGTCCGGTCCTCGACCGGCCCCGTGGCGCAGGTAGGCAGGAGGTGACGGCGGGCAGACCGAAGTCAGCCTGAACGAGTCGCGGACCCGACCAGCGGTCGCCGCGCGATCGAAACGAAGGTTCCGCCGCTCACGACGGCGGCCATGGCCGGCCCGACCGGCGACCACCCACACCAAGAGGAGATTCAAGCGAATGAACGGAAAAATCCGGGTGCTCGGCACCCTCGCCGGTGCGGCCATGTTGGTCAGCGCCTGCTCCGGCGGCGCGACGCCGACTCCGGCGGCCTCAACGGGCACGACGCCCAGCCAGCCCGCCTCGTCCGAGATGGCGCCTTCGGCCGGCGTTCCGTCGGCCGGCGCTCCTTCGGCCGCGCCGCTGACCGGCTCGCTCACGATCTGGGAGGCTTATGGCGCTTCCGGAACGAGCGAGAAGGACGCCTTCGACAAGATCGTCGGCAACGTCAAGACGGCCAACCCCGGTCTGACGGTCAACGTCACCGACGTCCCGTTCAACAACCTGTTCTCGAACTTCGAGACGCAGGCTGCCGCAGGTTCCGGCCCCGACATGTACATCGCCCCGAATGACAGCCTGCCGAGCGAGGCCCGCAACGGCCTGCTGGCCGACGTCAGCGGGCTCACCGACACCCTCAAGGCGGCCCCGTACAACACCTCCGACGTGGCGATCAGCGCGGCCACCGTCGACGGCAAGCTGTACGAGATCCCCGAGTCGATGAAGGGCGTCGAACTCTTCTCGAACAACACCATCCTGACCACCGCTCCCGTCACGATCGACGATTGGAAGGCCAACGCCTCCAAGCTCGGCTGGGTCTACGGCGCGAACGGCGGCGGCGCCTACTACCTGTGGGGCCTGTACTCGACCTTCGGCGGCAAGATCCTTGCCGACGACGGCAAGTGCGCGGCGACCGCGGGCGGCGTTGCGGATGCCCTCAAGTGGCTCCAGGACATGAAGGCCGCGGGCATGCACTTCTACCAGAACGACAATGACGCCAAGGCCGATCTGATCTCGGGCAAGATCGGTGGGTTCATCGACGGGCCGTGGCAGTCGGGCGACCTCTCGAAGGCGCTCGGTGCCAAGCTCGCGGTCACCGCCGGCCCCAAGGGCGTCGGTGAGTGGGCGCCGATGACGGCTCCCGACGGTTTCTACATCAACTCGGCGTCGAAGAACGTCGACCTGGCCAAGCAGTTCGCCCTGCAGTTCCTGCTCCCGGCGAACGAGCAGATCTTCGCCGATGCCGGCCATCTGCCCGCCAACACGACCCTCAAGCCGACCGACCCGATCGCCCAGTCGTTCTCCGCGCTCATGCCGAGCGGGTTCGCCCGCCCGACCGCTGTTGAGCTGAACAACTACTGGGGCAACTTCGGCAACGCCCTCGCGGCGGCCATCGACAAGGGCACTGACACGACGACCCTCGTCGCCGACGCCTGCACCGCGATGGACAAGGCCAACAAGAAGTAGCGTTTCGGAGGCGTAGCGGGGTCGACGATCCCGTTACCCTTCACTCATCGAGTTCCTTGGGCGCCGGGTTCATCCCCGGCGCCCAGTCCGTACCCCTCGAGCCCGACCAGGATCAAACCCGATTGGATGAGGAGGACCCGCGATGACGGCGGTCGCAGGCGGCACCACCCGCCGTCGCTCATGGCGCCAACGGACCCAGGCCACGCGGACGGCATACCTGTTCCTGGCGCCGGCGCTCCTCGTGATGGCGATCATCACGTTCTATCCGCTGGTCTTCCAGATCTACGTTGCCTTTACCGACTTCGACCTGAAGAACCTCCGACCGACAGGTCCGGCGGCGAACATCGTCGGCATCGACAACTTCCTCCGGATCCTCGACAACAACATCGTCATCCCGAACTTCGACTTTGTCCGGATCCTGGCGTTCAACCTGTTCTGGGCGTTCTCGAACGTCATCATCCACGTCGTCCTGGGGGTGGCGATCGCCCTCGTCCTCAACATCGACGGGCTGAAGTTCAAGCGGCTGTGGCGGGCCATCTACATCCTGCCGATCGCGATCCCGCCGATCATCGTGGCGACGGTCTGGCGGAACATGTTCGACCCCCAGTACGGGGCGGTGAACCAGCTGATCAACGGCACGGTCGGTGTCCTCTTGAAGCTGCCGCCCTTCCAGCTCGACTGGCTCAACGAGCCGAACCCGATCCTGTCGGTCGGTCCGCTCATCCTGCCGCTCGCGTACTTCGCCCTTCTCGCTGCCAATGTCTGGCTTGGCTGGCCGTTGAACTCGGTGGTCGCGACGGGCGCGCTCCAGTCGATCCCCAAGGACCTCTACGAGGCTGCGGAGATGGATGGCGCGGGCTACTGGGACCGGTTGAAGACGGTGACCCTGCCGTTCCTCCGGCCGGCGATGCTGCCGTTCGCGATCTATGGCTTCGTCCTGACCTTCAACCTGTTCACCCTGTCGTACTTCATGTCCGGCGGCGGTCCGTTCGGGCAGACGGAGTTGCTGGTGACGATCGGCTATCGGCTGGTCCAGGAGCAGCACCTCTTCGGCGTGGCCGCAGCGTTCGCCATCTTCCAGTTCTTCATCCTGCTCGCGATCACCCTGATCACGAACAAGCTGGCGCGGGCGACTGCGTCGTACGACTCGTGACCGGGATCGCCGCGATGCCTGCCCGCGTTCGAAACGCCAATGGGAGCCTGGAGCCATGACCACTCCGAATCTCGTCGCGCCGAGCGTCACCGCCCGGCGGGTGGCCCAGACCCGGACCGGCGGTGGGCGGCGGATGAAGACCCGCACCCAGATCCTCCTCCAGCTCGTCTGTCTCGCGATCGGATCGACGGTCCTGTTCCCGATCGTGTGGATCGTCGGGATGTCCCTGGATCCGCGGAACATCTCGCGGCCGGACAGCCTGATCCCGCCGGGCGCCAACCTCGACGCCTATGCCCGGGTCCTCCAGCGCCCGACGCTGAACCCTGTGTCGTTCTTGCAGTTGGCCCTGAACAGCCTGACCCTCGCGGTCCTGATCTCGGTGTTGAGCGTCGGCCTGGGGGTCCTCGCCGCGTACTCCTTCTCGCGCCTGAAGTTCCGCGGCCGGGAGTTCACGATGCTGCTGATCCTGGCGGTGCTGATGCTCCCGGCGGTGGCGACCGTCGGAGCCCTCTACATCAACCTGCTCCGCATCCGGGTGGGGGACTTCAGCCTCGGCAGCTCGCTCCTCGGCGTCGCCCTGGCGGTGACGTCAACCCAGCTGCCCTTCGCGATCTGGAACATGAAGGGCTATCTCGACACGATCCCGAAGGAGCTCGAGGAAGCGGCCGTCGTCGACGGCGCCAGCAAGTTCCAGACCTTTGTCCGGATCATCCTGCCGCTGGCGACCCCCGTCCTCGCGGTGACCGCCCTCTTCGGGTTCATCGCCGGCTGGACCGAGTTCATCCTGGCCCAGGTGTTCGTCGTCGGCGACCCCAGCCAATGGACCCTCGCCATCGCCCTGAACGCGCTGGTCGGGCAGTATGCCGGGAGCACCCCGTGGTCGACCTTCGCAGCGTTCGCGGTCCTGTTCGCCTTGCCCGTCATGATCGTCTACCTCCTGCTCCAGCGGTGGATCGTGTCCGGCCTCACGGTCGGCGGGGTGAAGGGCTGATCCGGGCCGTCCCGGGCACGTCGTCGGCGGGCGCCCGCCGGCCGCTTCACCTGGCGATCCGGCTGGCCGTCGTCGTGGCGCTCGGCGGCTGCGGCTCGACCAGCACGCCGGGGCCGACCGACAGGGGGCCGGCCGGCACCGGGTCGGCCGCCTCCGCGTCGGTGGCGCCGGCCTCGCAGCCTGCGGCCGCAGCGCCGACCTGTCCTCCGATCCCGCCCCTCGTGCCGCCGCCCGGGCCCGGCCAGCCCGGCTGGTGGCGCAGCCGCGTCTTCGCCGAGGTCTTCGTCCGGAGCTACGCCGACAGCAACGGCAATGGGGTCGGCGACCTGGCGGGCCTCACCGCCAGGCTCGACTACCTCAACGACGGCGACCCGGCCACGACGAGCGACCTCGGCGTCACCGGCCTGTGGCTGATGCCGACGTTCCCATCGCCGTCGTACCACGGCTACGACGTCACCGACTATCGCGGGGTCAACCCCGACTACGGCTCCCTCGCGGACATGAAGGCGCTCGTGGCTGCCGCCCACAAGCGGGGCATCGCGGTCCTGCTCGACCTGCCGCTCAACCACACCTCCTCGCAACACCCGTGGTTTGTCGCGTCGCGGACGGGTAAGGGGCCGTACGCGGATTGGTACGTCTGGGCGGACAGCCCCCAGGGCTCGGATTGGCAGCCGGCCGGCGAGCGTTACTACTACGCCCGGTTCGGGCCGGACCTGCCGGACCTGAACCTCGTCAACCCGGCGGTCACCGCGGAGGTCACCGGTGACGCCGAGTATTGGCTCGACGAGGTCGGCGTCGACGGCTTCCGGCTCGACGCTGCCAAGCACCTGATCGAGGACGGAGCCACCACCGAGAACACACCAGAGACCCACGCCTGGTGGAAGACTTTCCGGACCGCGGTCGAGGCCAAGGCGCCCGGCGCGCTGCTCCTCGGCGAGGTCTCGGACTCGGCCCAGAACAGCTCGAGCTATGTCCCGGACGATCTCGACCTGACCTTCGACTTCGTCATGGCCAGCATCGACGTCAGCGCGGCCCAGTCCGGCGACGGCGACTCGGTCACCCGGGCGCTGACGAAGATCACGACTCTGTACCCGGCGTCGGGCGGGTACGGTGCGTTCCTCACGAACCACGACCAGGACCGGATCGCGAGCCAGCTGAAGGGCGACCCGGCGGCGCTCCGGGTGGCCGCGGACCTCCTCCTGCTCGGTCCCGGCGTTCCCTTCGTGTATTACGGCGAGGAGCTCGGCATGACCGGAGCGAAGCCCGACGAGCGGATCCGGACCCCGATGCGCTGGGACGCCACGACGCCGGCAGCCGGGTTCAGCACGCACGCGCCGTGGGAGGCGCTGTCCGCCGATCCGGCGGATCTCAACGTCGCGACGGAATCGGCTGATCCGGGCTCGCTCCTGTCGCACTATCGCGACCTGATCCGGCTGCGCGCGGCCCATGCCGCCCTCGCGACCGGGACCTGGACAGGGGTCGACGCAGACGTGCCCGGTGTGACGGCCGCGCTCCGGGTCGACCCCATCGAGACAGCTCTCATCATCACCAACGTCGGGACCACGGCCGCCAGCCCGACCCTCACCCTGGCGAGCGGGCCGTTGTGCGGCAGCCCGGTCGCGACACTCCTCTTCGGTGGCGTGAGCGGGGCCTCGCCGGCGCCGCCGCCGGTCACAGCCGCGGGCGGGTTCAGCGGCTACCGACCGGTCGACTCGATCCCGGCTCGATCGTCCGTCGTGATCGGGCTCGGCGGATGACCGACCTGGGCGGCCGGCCGCCGATCGACGTGCCGGACTGGGCTGCGGACGCCGTGTTCTACCAGGTCTTCGCCGACCGGTTCGTGCGGAGCGGCCGGGTTCCTGCGCCCGGCCCATTCGAGCCATGGGATGCGCCGCCGACCCACCAGGGGTTCAAGGGCGGCGACCTGTACGGGGTGGTCGATCGGCTCGATGAGCTCGCCGACCTCGGGATCAGCGCCCTCTACCTCAACCCGGTCTTCGCGGCCGCGTCGAACCATCGCTACAACGCATCGGACTACCTGAGCGTCGACCCACTCCTCGGCGGGACGGAAGCCCTGCGGACCCTGGTCGACGGCGCCCACGTCCGCGGGATCCGGGTCCTCCTCGACGGGGTGTTCAACCACTCGGGGCGCGGCTTCTTCCCGTTCCAGCACGTCGTCGAGTCGGGCACCGGCTCGCCGTATCGCGACTGGTTCTACCTCGATCCGGACGTCCGCGACGGCCAGCGGGGGATCGACCCGTACCCGACTGGCGATCCCTCGGGCTGGCACCTCCGGGCCGGCTACCGCTCGTGGTGGAACCACCCGTCGCTGCCGAAGCTCCGGGTCGAGCACCCGCCGGCGCGAGAGTACCTCCTCGGCGTCGCCGAGTACTGGCTCCGCTTCGGGATTGATGGCTGGCGGCTCGATGTCCCGGCCGACATCGAAGACCCGACGTTCTGGCCCGAGTTCCGGGCGCGCTGCCGGGCGGTCCGGTCCGACGCCTATCTCGTCGGCGAGATCTGGACGGAATCGCCGGAGTGGCTCGCGGGTGACCGATTCGACGCCTTGATGAACTATCCGCTCGGGCTGGCGATCCTCGGCTTCGCCAGCGCGGGGCACCTGGACCAGGTGGCCATCGACGGGCAGGCCGACTACTCGCGGTCCCTCCACGCGCTCGACGGCGCCGGCTTCGGCGAGCGGCTGCGGTACCTCCTGGATCTCCACGATCCGGCAATCACGGCCGTCCAGTTCAACCTCATCGGGAGCCACGATTCGCCGCGGGCAAGGACGGTCCTGGCCGGGGACGTCGCCGCGCTGCGTCTGGCGACCCTGCTCCAGCTCGTCCTGCCGGGCACGCCGTCGATCTACTACGGCGACGAGCTCGGGATGGAGGGCGGACCCGATCCCGACTGCAGGCGCGGGTTCCCGGTGACCCCGGACGCGGCGGCGCTCGCGATGCGGGGGTTCGTCCGGGCAGCCGTCCACGCCCGGCGCGACCACCTGGCGCTCCGGCGCGGGACGGTCGCGATCGCAGCCGCAAGCGATCAGGCGATCGTCCTCGCCCGCGCTGCCGACGGCCATCGGGCCCTGATCGCCATCAACAGCGGTCGCGAGACGGCGCTGCTCCAGATCGATCCGGTCGTCGCCGCCGGGCTGACGCCGATCGATTTTCCCGTCATCGCGGCGGGCCGGCTGGTCGACGCGTCGACGATCGAGCTGCCGCCCCAGGGGGCGCTGGTGCTGATCTAGCTTGGGATCGGGGCGGGCGTGGTGGCGCGGTGGCGCGACGTCGGTTCCCGTCCCACGGGCGCATTCGACACGATCGCGCGTTCCGAGCCTGATTCGGCGCAACGATCGCATGAATCGACAAAGAATTCCCACTCGGCGGGTGCGATCGACGTCGACGGTGGCGAACTCGTTGGATACGCCCGCCCGACGGGAATTCAGGTCCCGCACGCAACTCCGGCTCGGTGTCGAGCACCGAACGGATGTGTCCGCCGAGCAGCGTGGTCTCGATACCCGTGGTCAGCCCGCAGGGCAAGGTGCGACGGCGCATCGGAGCACGGAGGCCGGCGGTCAGCCGCCCTGGTTGGCCACGATCGCGGCCCGCGTCGCCGCGCGCTCCACGGCCGCGACGCCATCGAGCTCGGCGGCGGCCGACCGGGCCGATGCGGCGGCAGGCAGATACATCTTCTCGACGTAGTCGTGGAGCATCCGGGTCGTGGAGAAGCGCCAGAGCGAGGCGGCCATCGAGCGGCGCATCGTGTCGACCCAGGCGGCCGGCAGGCCCCGCTCGTCGCGGTCGTAGTAGCGGGGCACGATCTCGTCCTCGAGGATCCGGTAGAGGTCCTGGGCGTCGGACCAGTCCTGGGCGCCCTCGTCGGGGTTGGTCTCGCGGCCGCCGATGGCCCAGCCGTTGTCCCCGACCCAGCCCTCGTCCCACCAACCGTCGAGGACGCTGACGTTGACGGCGCCGTTCATCGCCGCCTTCATCCCGCTGGTGCCCGATGCCTCGAGCGGCCGGCGCGGGGTGTTCAGCCAGATGTCGACCCCGGCTACGAGATACCGGGCGATCCGGATGTCGTAGTCCTCGAGGATGAAGACGCGACCCCGGAGGTGCTCCGAGCGGGACCGCCCGAAGATCTCCTGGATGACCTGCTGGCCTGGTCGGTCGGCCGGGTGGGCCTTGCCGGCGAACACCACCTGGACCGGCCGCTGCTCGTGCCACAGGATCCGGGCAAGCCGGTCGAGATCGGAGAACATCAGCCCGGCCCGCTTGTACGTCGCGAAGCGCCGGGCGAAACCGATCGTCAGGATCTCCGGATCGAGCGCGCCCTCGACCGCATCGAGGACCGCCGGCGCCTCGCCATGGCGGGCGAACTGGTTGCGCAGCCGGCGCCGGGCGAAGATCGCGAGCTCGAGCTTCTCGCGCTGGTGGGTCTCCCAGAGATCCTCCGGCGGGATCTCGGCGAGCTTGTCCCAGAACGGGCCGACCTCCGTCTCCTCATCGAGATCGTCGAGGTCCGCGTTCAGCTCGCGGGCCAGCGTCTCGCCCATCGCATTGCCCATCCAGGACGGCACGTGAATCCCGTTGGTGATCCCCCGGATCCGATGCGGCGAGATCCCGCTCCAGGTCGCGTCGGCGGTCTGGGCGTGGAGCTGGCTGACCGCGTTCGCGTCGTTCGTCAGCCGCAGCGAGAAGCCGGTCATGTCGAACTCGGAGCGATCGCCCTCGGGCCCGAGGCCGATATCGAGGATCGCGTCGATCGGCACGCCGCCGGTCTGGGGCCGGCCGTCGCCGTCGAGCAGCGGACCGGCGACCTGCCGGACCAGGTCGACCGCGAACCGCTCGTTGCCTGCCGAGACCGGCGTATGGATCGTGAAGACGCTGTCGCGCGAGACGCGTTTCCAGGCCGTTTCGAGGTCGGTGCCCGCGGCAACGAGTTCGCGGGCGCGCTCGGCGAGGAGGAACGCCGAGTGGCCCTCGTTCAGGTGCCAGACGGCGGGCTCGATGCCGAGGGCGCGCAGGACGCGCACCCCGCCGACGCCCAGGACGAGCTCCTGGTGGAGCCGCATCTCGCGGCCCCGGACGTACAGGATGTGGGTGATCGGCCGATCCGCGTCGCCATTCTCGGGGATGTCGGTATCGAGCAGGAGGACCGGCGTCCGCCCGACCTGGACGGCCCAGACCGCGATGTGGAGGTCCCGGCCGGGCAGGGCCACCGTCACGATGAGCGGCTCGCCATCGCGGCCCTGGACCCGCCCGACCGGCAACCGGCTCAGGTCGTAGTCGGGGTAGGCATGCTCCTGGTGGCCGTCGGCGTCGATCGTCTGGTGGAAGTAGCCGCGCCGGTACATCAGACCGATGCCGACGAACGGCAGCGACATGTCCGAGGTCGTCTTCATGTGATCGCCGGCGAGCACGCCGAGGCCGCCGGAGTAGATCCCGAGCGACTCGTACAGGCCGTACTCGGCGCAGAAGTAGGCGACCGGCCCGGGCAGCTCGTGGGCGTGATGGCGGACGTACCAACGGTCCGAACCGTTCTGCATGTAGCGGTTGAAGTCGCGGAGGACGCCGCGGACCTCGGCCATGAAGCTCGTGTCGTCGAGCAGGCGGCTCCAGTCGACCGGGCCGGCCAGGACCGGGATGGGGTTGCGGTGGCGGGTCCAGACCTTGCGGTCGATCCGGCTCCAGATCACCCGGGTCCGCGGATGCCACGCCCAGTACAGGTTGTACGCCAGGGCCCGGAGGCCCTCAAGCTGGGGAGGCAGACGGAACGAGGCGCCCGGGATCGTCGGGATGATGACGCGCTGCGGCATGAGTTCCAGATCATAGCCGCTTCGCCCGACCAGGTGAACCGGTTTAGGTGCGGCGCGGAAACGCCGGTGAACGCGACCAGCCGGAACGTCGCCACGCACGTCCGCTGCGGAACCGATCGTCGCCATGATCGGCGGGTGCGAAGAGGCCTGCCTCAGGCGGGCGGCGCGACCAGCTCGACCACGACCGCGCCGGTTGCATTCGCGACCACGCACCGGCCGGCGCGTTCGACCATTCGCGGCACCGCCGCCGGGTTCGTGTGGCCATGGATCCAGATCGGCGGAGCCAGGCGGCGGAGCAGCCAGCGGTAGGCGCCGAAACCGCGGTGATAGCGATCCCTGGAGTCGCCGATCCCGGCCGGCGGGACGTGGCTGAGGACAACGACGGGGTGGCGCCCGAGCCGAGCCAGCAGCAGGCTTCCAGTCGTTCGCAGCACCTGGCCCCACGCAAGGCCCGGATGGCGCTCGTTGCCCGTTCCGTCGACACCGGGCCACTCGAGCCCGACGATCGGGATGCCGGCGAGGTTCTCGATGCGTCCCGGCAGGAGCCAGTCCGGGACCCGCAGCTGGTCGTCGCGCCAGCCACCGCCGCGATCGTGGTTGCCGCGGACGTACACGACCGGGCTGTTGAACGCGTCGCCGAGGAAGCACAGCCACTCGGGCTCGAGGTCGCCGGCGCCGAGGACGCCGTCGATGGGACCCAGGTCCTCGCGATTGCGGGCGTGCAGGAGGGCCGGCTCGGCGTCGTCCGAGGCGGCCAGGAATCGAATCGGCCGCCCTTCCCGACCCGCGAAGGGTCGCGGGTCCGGCCACGCGACCTGGACGCGCGTGATCACTCCTCCGGGGCTTCCGGACGCGCGTGCGACGGCGGCATCGGAGCCGTTCTGCTGACGGCCGATCGGAGCTCGCGGCTGTCGGCAGCGAACGACGCGAATGACTCGGGTGGCCCGGCACTCGGCGCGGCGGGATCGACGAGCTCGATGACGTCCGCGTCGATCCCGGCCTGCCCCCCGTACATCGCCTGGGCCACCCGGTTATGGCCGTCGACGACCCAGTACTCCGGGCCGTAGCGGAGGACATCGATGGGCGGCAGGATCGCCAGGGTCTTCGTCGCATGGCCGAGACGCTGCCAGCGACCATGCCAGTTTGCCGAGCGGAAGGGCTTCAGAGGCAGGAAGTCGCCGCCGCGCTGGCGCGCCCCGCCGACCGCGGTGCCGGCGATGTCCAGAGGGTCGATCGTAACCACCCCGAGCTCGCGCGGCGTGCGATTGCGCGCATCAGGATGGACCTCGTACAGATAGGCGAGGGGTTGGCGGCCCATCCGCCGCACGCGCCGGACTCGGGCACCGGGTCGCTCCCCGAACCGGCGCGCGGTCGCCTCGACCACGGCGCCGACCGCGCCGGCCGCCGATTCGACGTAGCCGGCCGCGTCGCCCAGGACGGACCCGAACCGTTCGGCCGCCGACCGGTGCGCTCGCTCGTCATCCTCATGCGGCTCCTCGCCCATCGTCGAATGGTTGCCGATGTTGTCGGTCGTGTCGACCGCGGATCGCTACGATGCGTGGATGGCCCTGCGGACCGCGATGATCGCCGCCGAGTGCGAGCCCTGGGCCAAGACCGGTGGCCTGGGCGACGTCGTCGACGCCCTGTCGCGGGCGCTCGGCCACGTCCCGGGCGCGATCGACGGCGACGTCGAGGTCTTCCTGCCCCGCTACCGGTCGGTGCCGCTCGACGACGGGGCGATCCTCGGGTCGCGAATGGTCCACGTCCCCGATCCGCTCGCCCAGGACGAGCTGACCGAGGTCACCGTCGTTGACGTCCAGGCGAACGGCTATCGACTGCGCCTTGTCGACCATCCGCCGGCGTTCGACCGCGATGGGATGTACGGGCCGCCGGCCGGCGGCGATTTCGCCGACAATGCCTGGCGTTACGGATTGTTCTGCCGGGCCGCGCTCGAGACCCTCCGGACCGAGCCCGACCGTCCCGTCGACATCCTCCACCTCCACGACTGGCACAGCGGCCCGGCCGCCATCCAGCGCGACGCGTGGCTCGCCGATGACCCCGTCGTCGGCCGGGCCGCGATCGTGATGACGCTCCATAACCTCGCCTACCACGGCTGGACAGGACGCGACCAGCTCGGTCAGCTGGGGCTCGTCCCGGGCGGCGGGATCCTGCCGGCCGACGCCGACGGGGTCGATCTCCTCCGCGAGGGGATCGTCCGGGCCGAGGTCGCGAACACCGTCTCGCCGGGGTTCGCCCGTGAGGCACTGACGCCCGCGGGAAGCTTCGGGCTGTCCGACGCGTTGGCGGCCAAGGGCGACCGGTTCGTCGGGATCCTCAACGGACTCGACACGGTGGTCTGGGATCCGGCGACCGATGTCGACCTCGCGGCGCCGTTCTCCGCGGCCGATCTCCGCGGCAAGGCGGCCTGTCGGGCCGATCTCCTCGAGCGGATCGGGTTCGACCCGGATGACGCCGGGGCCGTCCTCGGGATGATCGGCCGGCTCGACCCGCAGAAGGGGTTCGACCTGCTCCACGACGCCGCCCCGCGGTTGCTCGCCGATGGTGCTCGAATGGTCATCCAGGGATCGGGCCACCCGGAGCTGGCGGCCGGGTTCCGGGCGATGGCGGCAGCCGACCCGAAGCGGGTCGCCCTGATCGAGCGGTTCGATCGGGTGATGGCCCGCAAGATCTACGCCGGCGTCGACTTCTTCCTGATGCCGTCGCGATTCGAGCCCTGCGGGACCGGTCAGATGATCGCCCTCCGCTACGCGTCGCCGCCGATCGTCCGCCGGACGGGTGGCCTCGCCGACAGCGTCACCGGCGAGCGGACTCGGCCGGGAAGCGGAACCGGTTTCTCCTTCGACGCCGCGACGCCGGCCGCCCTCGCCGAAGCATGCGAGGACGCGCTGGCGATGCGGGCCAAGGGCGGCGCACCGTGGGCTGCGCTCGTCGCCCGCGGAATGGCTGTCGACTTCGACTGGGCCCGTGGCTCGGCGCCGCGCTACGCCGCGCTGTACGAGCGTGCGGTGGCGATCCGCCGCGCCCGGGTGCCGTTCGCCTAGGCCGGTTCGAGGGCCCGGAGCAGGGCCAGGGTCGTCGCCTCGGGGCGGACCCGCATCGGAGCGTGGCTGCCGCCGGCGATCGTCTGGACGTTGTCCGGCCCGATCCGCTCGGCCAGCAGGACGATCGCCGCGTCCGGCATCAATCCCCCGGCCGCGGGATCGCCCCGGACAAGCCGCACTGGGACGTCCGCCGCGGCCGGGTCGGCGAGGGCGGCCAGCCCCCCGTCCCAGTCTCCGTTGCCGGTCAGGACCGCCCGGACCGCGGACTCGTTGAACTGGGTCAACGCCTCGGCCTTTGCCCGAACGTCGCCATAAGGCCAAGTCGGATGGAGGGCGGCAAGCGCCGGCAGGGCGGCATCGAGATCGTCCCAGTGGCGCTCGATCGGATCGTCGAGCATCGTCGCGATCGCTGCTGCGGGAATCGCGGGTGGATCGAGGAGGACGAGGATCTCGGGCCGGAAACCGCAAGCCGGAAGTTCGGCTGCGGTCATGCCGCCCCAGCTGTGCCCGACGATCCGGAGGTCGGGGCGGTCGAGGCCGGCAGCCCGGATGAAGGCGATGAGGTCGGCCGCGTTGTCGGCGAAGCGATGGTGGCCGGTCCACGCCCGGGTCAGCCCGTGCCCGGCCTGGTCGATCGCTACGATCCGCCGCCCGAGTCCGGCCGCGAGCGCCGGCGCAATGCGCCACCACACCCGTGACGAGGCCGTGACCCCGTGGATGAGGAGGATCGCCGGCGCGCCCGGATCACCCCAGGTCCGCGTCAGGAACGGAAGGCCGGCCGCCTCGATGACGTCGTCGTACGATTCCTGTGGCGCATCGAGGCTTGCCGCGACGTCAGGCGGGAGGTCGGCGAGACCGGCCGAGAGGGGCGGGCGCAGGCCCGGCGTCGTCGTCATCGAAATCGACCGTACCACGC
This sequence comes from Candidatus Limnocylindrales bacterium, assembly GCA_038204565.1. Classification (GTDB taxonomy): domain Bacteria; phylum Chloroflexota; class Limnocylindria; order Limnocylindrales; family CSP1-4; genus CF-46. The sequence continues at coordinate 3,446 of JBBRCU010000027.1, read as the reverse complement.
CTGTCCCGGAGCCGGGGCAGCCGGTAGAATCGCCGCTCAGCCCAGATCGCCGGAGGTCCTCATGGCCAACCAGTTCGTGGTCGAACTGAAGAACGAACCCGGTGGCCTCGCGATCCTTGCCGAGGCCCTCGCGGACGCCGGGATCGACCTCCGCGCGATCGGCGGCGGCGGCATCGGCGACAGCGGTCACATCATCATGACGACGGCCGACGACGAGGGCGCCAAGGCCGTCCTCGACGCCGGCGGCTACACCTACATCGAGGGTGAGTCGATCCTGACCGAGGTCGACGACAAACCGGGCGGGATGGCCCGCCTGTCGCGCGCCCTGGCCGATGCCGGGGTCAACATCTACGGCCACTTGTTCCTCGGGCGATGGGGCGACCGGGCGATGTTCGCGTTCGTGGTCGACGACGCCGAGAAGGCCCGGCCAATCCTCGAGCGCAAGGCCTGAACGACCGTTTCCGAGCGCCCGCCGAGCGCCCGCCGCGGCGATCCGCCGCGGCGATCCGCCGCGATGGGCTCCGCCGCAATGGGCTACCGTGAGGCCGTGGACCCGACCTCCGATGCTGCCCCGTCGCCCGCCGGCCGATCGATCGAGGAGACCGCCGCCGCCTGGCTCGCGGCCGAGGAGGATCTCGCCGCCGGAACGAGCGGCAACCCCGAGCAGGCCGAGGGCACCGCTCGCGCCCTGAGCGACGACTACGACGACCTGATCCGGACCGCGACGCGCGAAGAGCTCCGTCTCGCCTGGGAGGCAGCCCGCAAGGTCCAGGCTGAGCAGGAGATGGGCTCCGAGGCGTGGGCCGGCGCCCGCCGGGTCTCCGAGCTGCTCGGCCAGGAGTATCGGGCCGCCGATATCGAGCCGGTCGAGGGCGACGTCTCCGCCTGACGTCTGCGCCTGACGTCTGCGCCTGACGTCTGCGCCTGGCGCCGCCGGCGGTTTGGCGGGAGCTTGCAGATCAGACCGCCTCGACCACCCGGTGGCGGCCGGCCGCTCGGGCGGCCTGGACCGCGGCATCCGCTCGGCGCAGCAGCGTGCTTGATCGCTCCCGTCCCCGGCGGGCAGCAACCCCGATCGAAGCGGTGAGGCCGAGCCCGCCCGTCGGCGCCGCCCGGCGCTCGTCGGGCGATCCCGTGAGTCGGGCCGCGATCGCCCGCCCGGCCTCGAGTGGACCGTCGCACAGGATGACGAAGTCGTCACCGCCGGTCCGGGCGACGAGGTCGCAGGCCCGGACCGTGGCACTCAGACGGGCGGCATAGCGTCGGAGCAGGTCGTCTCCAGCCGCGTGGCCGTGTCGGCGATTGGCCTCGCGCAGGCCGTCCAGATCGATGGCGAGCACGCTGAGCGGGTGCTCGGAGATGGGCCGACCGAACCGCAGGGACAGGGCCGCCTGGAGCGCCGCCCGGTTGCCGAGCCCGGTCAGCGAGTCGGTCATGGCTTCGCGGACCAGCTCGTCGACCGTGGCCGACCCCGCGATCGCATCGACGGCGATCACGAGGATCGCGGCCCCAGCTGTGGTCCGGATCGTGGCGAGGCTGAGGTGGGCCTGGAAGTCCGAGCCGTCCGCCCGGCGCGCCCGCAGGCCGGCGTGAACGCCGACGGAGCGGGTCTCGTCGGATCGCGAGAAGGCCCGACGGAGCAGGGCGTGGAGGGGACGACGGCCGTCCGGCACCAGGTCATCGAGGCTGCGGTCGGTCAGCGGGCCGCCGAACATGACGTCGGCATGCTCGTTCGCGCCGATGATGCGGCCGTCGAACGCGACGACGAGCGCGGCGGCCGGGAGGACGGACAGGATCGCCGCCGGATCGACCGCGGACGGCTCGATCGTCCGCGTCGACTCGCTGAACCCGGCCGCGTCGGGGTCGTACCACTGTCTCTGGGCCCGAGTGGAATCCTGCAGTCCGCGTTTCACAACCGACGACAAGAGGGTGAGTTGCGCGCCCATCGGAGCCTCCTCAACGCGCCGCTGTGGGCCCCAGGAGCGCGTCGGTACCGGAGAGGGCAGGGTCGCGTCCGAGGACGCGGGACCCGCCCGGACCGAGAATCGTACGCCCGCCGGACCGATCGCGCCAGTGCCGTCGGCAACTTCGAGCAGCCTGACTCGGCCGGAACCGGCGACGGCCGCAAGAACGGGCCATTTGGCACGGTCCGTCCGCCCGGCCTCCGGGTCAAACTCGCACTAATTCAGTGTGAGTTTTGCAGGAGCCCCGCCGATGCTCGGGGCCAGGAGACCGAGATGCCCCGCAACCGAATGTCCCTTGGCCTCGTGAGCGCCCTTGCGATCGCGCTTGTCGGATGTGCCGTTCCCGCGGCCCCGAAATGGACCTACGCCCCGCCGGCCGCCGGCGCGTCGACAACGCCGAACGCAGCCCCGGTGGGGATGCCGATGGCGGGGATGGGCAGCGCGGCGCCGGCCGGCGGCACCGCGATCGCGGCCGGCAGCGAGATCGCGATCGAGGCGTTCGACCTCGGCTTCAAGCCCGCGGCAATCGCCGTGGCCGCCGCCGGCTCCTATCCCGTGACGTTCCATAACACCGGATCGACCCTCCACGACCTGACGTTCGCCGACGGGACCAAGCTGTCGGCCGATCCGGGAGCGACGATCAAGGGCACCGTGAGCGTGCCGGCTGCCGGAATCGGGTTCATCTGCTCCATCCCGGGGCATGCCGCTGCCGGCATGACCGGAACCCTCACGGTGGCCGGCAGCGCCGCGCCGGCACCCGCGGCGTCGGCCGCACCTGGCGCCGTCGCCGCCGCCCCGGTGGCCGATCCGGCCGCGCCCAAGTACACCCTCGTCGACGCGACCGCGCCAGCGCTCCTTCCGGGTACCGTCCACGACATCGACATGCCGATGATCGAGAAGGACGTCACCGTGGCAGATGGCTTCGTCGTCCACGCCTGGACCTTCGGCGGAACGGTCCCGGGCCCAACGATCCGGGTCCACCTCGGCGATACGGTCAAGGTCCACCTGACCAATCAGGGGACGATGAGCCACTCGATCGACTTCCACGCCAGCCAGACCGCGATGAATGACCAGATGGTCGAGATCAAGCCGGGCGCCACCTTCACGTATACGTTCAAGGCCGAATACGCCGGGGTCTGGATGTACCACTGCGGAACGGCACCCGCTCTCCATCACATCGCGAACGGGATGTTCGGCATGGTCATCGTCGAGCCGAAGGGCGGCCTCGCCAAGGTCGACAAGGAAGTTGCGTTCGTCCAGAGCGAGTGGTATCTCGGCCCCCAGGGCCAGCCAGCCGACTACGCCAAGGCAAATGCAGCGGCACCGGCCCCGGACTTCGTCGTCTTCAACGGCGTCGCCAACCAGTACAAGGACAACCCGATCGCCGTCGCGGCCAAGAGTCGCGTCCGGGTCTTCCTGCTCGATGCAGGCCCGAACGAGGACAGCTCGTTCCACATCGTCGGGACGATCTTCGACACCGTG
>JBBRCU010000026.1:0-43419 GCA_038204565.1 Candidatus Limnocylindrales bacterium | reverse complement strand
GCGGCCGACCTCGTCAATCTCGACCGCGCGGCGGAACAAGCCTGGTTGTTCAAGCACGTTGCGACTCAAGAGGTTGCCTACGAGAGCCTCCCGTTCGCGGTCCGGGCGATGCTCCACGGCCGGATCGGGCGCTATCTCGAGCAGACGGCGGGCGACGGGACCGACCGGATCCTGGACCTTCTCGCCTACCACTTCTGGTCGAGCGACGATGACGCGCGCAAACGCGTATACCTCGCCCGCGCAGCCGAAGCGGCCCGAGACGCGTACGCCAACAGCGCGGCCATCGACTACCTCGAACGGCTCGTGCCGCTCCTGTCCGGCCGGGAGCGTGCCGATGCGCTCCTGAAGCTCGGGAAGGTGCTCGAATTCGTCGGACAGTGGACACGCGCGGAAGCGGTCGGCGCGGATGCGCTCGAGCTGGCCGCAACGCTCGAGGATCCGGTGCTGCTCGGCTGGGGCGAGACACAGCTCGCGGAGGTGGCCCGCAAGCAAGGCCGCTTCGACGAGGCGACGGAGCGGCTCGAACGAGCCGAGGCGGAGTTCGGGCGGGCCAGCGCGGATGAGGGCCTCGGGCAGGTCCACCAGCAGGCCGGCACGGTCGCGGCTCAGCGCGGCGACTACGGGACCGCGCGCGCGCGCTACAACCAGAGCGTCGCGATCCGGGAACGCCTGGACGATCGCAAGAGCCTCGGCAGCCTGTACTCAAACCTCGGAATCGTGGACGAGTACGGCGGCGACTATGGCGCTGCTCGAGCTCACAACGAGCGAGCCCTCGCGCTTCGGACCGAGGTCGGCGACCGTTGGGGCATCGGCGTGTCGCTCAACAACCTCGGGATGATCGCGATCCACGAGACGCAGTACGCCGATGCACGGGCTCGCCTCGAGCAGGCGGTCCGCCTTCTCCAGGAAGTGGGCGACGGATGGATGGTCGCGATCGCCCAGAACAATCTGGGGAACGCGACCCGTGATCTGGGCGACCTCGATGGGGCGCGGCGCGAATACGCAGCGGCCCTCGCGACCTATGTCGACCTGGATGACCACTGGGCCCTCGCATTCCTCCTCGAGGACGTGGGGATCCTGGCCGCCCGATCCGGTCGGCCAGCCGATGCCCTGCGGCTCCTGGGCGCGTCCGAGACCGTCCGCGTCGAGACCGGTTCGCCTCGTGGAGCCGCGCTGGATGAGGAGCTCGCGACCAACTACGGGCCGGCCGGCGCGGCCCTAGGCGAGGCCGCCGCACTTGACGCGGTCGATCGCGGGCGCAGGCTCGATCTCGCCAGCGCATGCGCCCTCGCGTTCTCCATCTGTGCACCACCTGACGCAACCGAGGGTCCGACCCCGGACCAATGACGGCTCGTGGGCACCACATCGCGTGGTTCCCCGTTGCACCGTTTGCCGTCCACGCGTATCGTCACCGCGATCGGGGGTCAGCTTGGGTGCCCGGGCTGGCGGATCACATGAGCGTGCGAGGGTTTCCCAGTGACGACCGGTTCAGATCGCCCCGCCACGAGCGGCCGGGCCACCGATGGCACAACGCGAGGTTCACTGGAGGCTCAGAAGGCACGCCGATCCCGCGCAGGACGTCGGGGCGGAGCCATGTCCCGACGCGTCCTTGTCCTCGGACTCCCGGCGCTTCTGGTCGCCCAGACGCTGTTCCAGCTGGCGCCGACGGTCGTGGCGTCGGATGTCAGTGTGGTCGTCGGGCCGGTCAGCGTCTCCCTGAACACCGCGACAACCGCGGGGCTATACGCCGGCTTCGTCGGCAACGCGGCCGATCCCAATCCGCAGAACCTGACCACCACGGGGGCAACTGATTGGCGCATCTGGGGCGAAAGTACCACCAGCTTGGCGGGGGACGATCGCAAGGCTGGCGGAACCGGGATCAGCGACCTGATCAATCTCAATCCGACGCCGTCGATCAGTCTGCGGGCCCTCGGTCCGCTCGGCCTCGGCGTCGGCACCGGACCGTCGACGATGCCGTTCTCATTCGGCTGGACGGACGGCAGCGTCCTGGGGACCGTCGCCGTCGCGAAGGGTGGCCTTCAGCACGACAACACCACGAACAGTGTGGCACCGGGATACGGCTTCTCCTTCAGCGTCCCGGCCGTGGCCGGCACGTCGCACCTGAAGGTTTGGGTCTCCGCCCATCACGCCACGGGCCTGCTGACGGCGACGCTGACCGGGGTCACCCCTGTCCCTAACAACTCCGTTTCGGGCGGCCAGAACCACGGCGGTGTCTACACGATCGACTTCACCGGCGACGGGAGTCCCGGCCAGACGCTGACCGTCCGATACGAGCTCCAGTCGGCCCTGGATCCCAATACGGTCGATCCCGATGGCGGCGGCAACAACACGGAAGCCAACGTCGTCGTCTATGCCGCCGCGTTGACCGCGCCCGCCGCCCCGGCCCCGGACTTCGCGATCGGTGCGGCCCCGGGCGCGCTCACGGTCGTCCAGGGCACGAATGGCCAGAGCACGATCAGCACCACCCAGGCTCATGGGCCAGGCACCGTGAGCCTCGCAGCCGCCGTCACTGGCCCGGGGAGCGATGTCACGGCGACCCTGACCAGCAGCTCGATAGCGGCAGGGGCGTCCACCACGCTCACGGTTGCCGCAGGTGCGACCGCTACTCCCGGGGCCTACACCGTGACGGTGACTGGAACGGAAGGTTCCAAGATCCACGATGCGGTCGTTGACGTGACTGTCGTCCCATCCACCGGTGCGCCGGTCCTGTTCGAAGCCGTTCCCACCGACACCACCCATCTCAAGCTCAACGGTCTGATCCACGGCACGCCCGGGCACATCTACACCGTTCGCGTGTGGGCGTCGCCGACGTGCACAAATGGCGTTCTCGACACGCCAACGCCCGTGGCAACGACGACATTCGACGCGACCAATTCCGCGGGTGACGTCTACCTCAACGGCACCGTGGTGCTCTCGGCGCCGGTCCCACTCGGCAGCTTCGTGGCCGGTCAGATCACCGGTCAGATCACCGGCGACGCCTACAGCCCGATCGGGCCGTGCACCGTCGTCTCTCCGGACAACGACCAATGGCCACGGGCCCTCGACATCAGCAACCCGAGCGGGACCATGTCCTCCTCCGGATACATCGACACGGCGGGCCGGGGACGCTGGTACAGGTTCACGGTCACGCCGGGCTCGCGTCTCAACATCACGCTGTCCAACCTGCCGGCCGACTACGACCTGTTCCTGTTCAAGGACATCGGTCAGGCATACTCGACCCTGACGGACCCGTCGAGCCTGACCAAGCTGTCGGCTGAATTCGCGCCGTCGGCGTTCAGCCCGTCGGCGTTCTCGCCGTCGGCATTCAGCCCGTCGGCATTCAGCCCGTCGGCGTTCAGCCCGTCGGCGTTCTCGCCATCGGCGTTCTCGCCATCGGCGTTCTCGCCGTCCGCGTTCAGTCCGTCGGCATTCTCGCCGTCTGCGTTCAGTCCGTCGGCATTCTCGCCGTCTGCGTTCAGCCCGTCGGCATTCTCGCCGTCCGCGTTCAGCCCGTCGGCATTCTCGCCGTCCGCGTTCTCGGGAGCGCAGACGCGCAGCCTGATCGGCATCTCTGCGGCCGCCGGCACGGGCGCCGAAACGCTGGTCGGCGACACGTGGACCAACACCGGGAACTTCTACATCCTCGTCGGCGGGAAGAACGGCGCATCCAGCCTGACCCAGCCGTTCAGCCTGTCCGTCACCGTGACCGACACGACGTGCACGGCGATGCCTGGATCGATCCCGGCGGCGTTCTCGGGCGCCGTTCCGACCGGGTTGACCTCCCTGATCATCGAGGACACATCGCGTCAGCCCGGTTCGACGGACGACATCGCCGCCCTCCAGACAAAGCTCACGACATTCAAGAACCGAGCTGAGGTCAACGGCGCGGTCGTCGACCTGGGCAACTCAGCGGTCTTCGGCCAGATCCACGCCCTCAATTCCCTGGCGGACACGAACTACGACTGCGTCTACAAGAAGAACCTGGTCGCAGATGCCATCAAGGGCGTGATCAACCGCTACCGTGCGGCCAACCCGAATCTGAAATACATCGTCATCCTCGGCGGCGACGAAGTGATTCCGTTCTATCGATACCCGGACCAGGCGCTCCTCGGACCGGAGTCCGACTACGTTCCGCCGGTCAGTCCAATCACCGCGTCCGAGACGAGCCTGAGGGCGAACTACGTCCTCGGCCAGGACGCGTACGGCGCGTCGACGTCAATCTCGGTCGGAGCCATCAGCTTCCCGGTGCCAGACCTGCCGGTTGGTCGCCTCGTCGAGACGGCGCACGAGGAGTCCGGGATGCTCGATGCGTACCTGACGACGACCGCGGGTGTGACGGCGACGCCGACGTCATCGTTGGTCACCGGCTACGACTTCCTGGCCGACGCTGCAACCAGCGTCCAGGGTGACCTGAATGCCGGCACCGGGCGGACCGGCGACTCGCTGATCTCGCCGAACAACATCGCCCCGACGGCGGGCTGGAACGCAACCCAGCTCAAGACTGCGCTGCTCGGTTCGCGCCATGACCTGATCTTCCTGGCCGGCCACTTCAGTGCCAATAACGCCCTTGCTGCCGACTTCAGCACGACGATCAACTCGACGGATCTGGCCTCGTCGAACGTCGACCTGACCAACTCGATCGTCTTCAGCGCCGGGTGCCATTCCGGCTACAACCTCGTCGACAAGGACGCGCTGACCGGGATCACCCAACCCCTGGACTGGGTCCAGACGTTCGCCCGGAAGGGCGCGACGCTGATCGCGGGCACGGGTTACCAGTACGGCGACACGGACTTCCTCGAATACAGCGAGCGGATCTACGCCGAGTTCGCCCACCAGCTCCGGATCGGCCCGAACGCCGACGGCTCCGGTCCGGTCTCCGTCGGCCAGGCTCTCATGCGATCAAAGCAGATCTACCTGGCCCGAACTCCGGACGTCCGGGGCCTCCATCAGAAGGCCCTCCTCGAGGCGACGCTGTTCGGCCTGCCGATGCTCAGCGTCAACATGCCAACCGGTCGAATCCCGGCGACGACCGGCCCATCGATCGTGACGTCGACGACGGCCGTCTCGCCATCGCCCGATCCGCGATCGGTCCTCGGACTGCGGTCGGCCGACATGACGGTCGACCCGTCGACTTCCGCCCACGACGTTACGCTCGCGACGCTCGACGCAAGCGGCATCCCGATCCCGAATGGATCGCTCACTGCGACCTACTACAGTGGTCGTGACGGCGTCGTCACGAACCCCGGAGAACCCGCCCTGCCACTCCAGTCGGAGAACGTCAGCGCTCCGAGTCCCGGCGGGGTCCTGCGAGGCGTCGGATTCCGCTCGGGCACGTTCCAGGACTCGTCCGTGATACCGCTGACCGGGGCTCCGAATACGGAGATCCGCGGCGTCCACACCACCTTCTCGTCGACCGCGTTCTTCCCGATGCGGCCGTGGACGATCAATTACTACGACGCCCTCGGTTCGCCGACGGGCGCCACGCGACTCCTGATCACACCCGCCCAGCACAAGGTCGCGGCGATCGGCGATACGCGTTCGACGCTGCGCCTCTACAGCAAGCTCGGCCTGAAGCTCTTCTATAGCAACTACACCGGCGACTCGGCTCTGGCCGCGGCCCCGGCGATCACCGGCGTGACCAGCTCGGCGGTGGGCGGCGTGGTCTCCTTCTCCGCGCACGTCGTCGGCGATCCTGCCGCCGGGATTCAGCAGGTCTGGATCACCTACACCGGGACCGGGGGCGCCACTGACACATGGGCATCGGTCGACCTCCACCAGGATGCGACCGACTCGACGCTGTGGACCGGGACCGAGCCGGTCGACCCGGCCAAGGTTCCGAGCGTCAGGTTCATGGTCCAGGCGGTCAACGGCGTCGGCCTGGTGTCGATGGACGACAACCTCGGCTCGGATTATTCCGTGGCCGGTGCCGTGACCACGGCGCCCGTCTCGACGTCGCTGACGCTTTCTGGCCCGGCCAGCGGAGCCTATGGCACGAGCGCCTCGGTCAGCGCGACCCTCAAGGACGGAAGCGGCGCGCTGGTCAGCGGTAAGCCGATCGTCTTCACGATCGGCGGAACGACCCGGGTCGCGACGATCATTGCCGGCGTCGCCACCGCGTCAATGCCACTCACCTCGGTCCCGGGACCGTACCAGTTGACGGCAGCCTTCCTGGGCGACCCATCGACGAGCCCGAGTTCGAAGTCGCAAGCCTTCTCGATCGCCAAGCTGGGCACCTCCGTGGTGCTCAGTCCATCGTCTGCAACGGTGACACTCGGCGCCGATAGCGGCATCGTCGCGACCCTGATCGACGGCAATCATGCAGCCCTTCCGTATCGGACGATCTTCTTCGTCCTCAGCGGCCCGGTGAATCGGACCACGACGGCGACGACTGACTTCGCTGGGCGAGCGTCCTTTGGCGCCCTGCCCGCGACCGTCGGCTCTTACAGCCTGACGGCGTGCTTCAACGGACCGGCCTCGCCGTCCACGTGCAGCACTCTGGCCATCCCCGACTCGACGTACAGCCCGTCCGGGACAACGGCAAGCGTCACCGTCGCCTGGCCGTTCAACGGGTTCTACTCGCCGATCAGCAACCAGCCGACGGTCAACGTGGCCAAGGGCGGGAGCTCGATCCCGATCAAGTTCAGCCTGGGCGGCGATCGCGGATCCCTGATCCTGAACGGACCGCCGACCGTGAAGAAGTACGCGTGCATGACCGGGGTAGCCACGGACCTGGTCGACGAAGTGGCGACGCCGGGCTCCAGCGGTCTTCAGTACGACGCCGCGACCGGGATCTACACCTATGTCTGGAAGACCGAAAAGTCATTCACCGGCAGTTGTTACTACCTGACCGTCCGTCTCGCGGACACTACGAGCCACACCGCCAACTTCCAGTTCAAGTAACCCGACCTCGTCGTGGGTGGGCCAGGTGATCAACCCGACCACCGGTCCCCGTCGACCGAGGTAGATCGATCTCTGCGGCCAAACAGCGGCCGAGTGAAGAACGGCCCCCGTGGAACGGGCCGTCCAGCCCGTCCCTCGGGCGCTCCGCGGCCGCATGATTCAGGTGGATGGGTGCCGGAACGGGATGCCCGACACCCATCTCGTTCCGTCGGCGTCCGGCCCACGAGCTCGGGCCGGGTCGGCTCGCGCCGGTTCGGGCCTCCTCAGCAGGGCGCGGCCGCTCAGCGGGTGTAGGCGCCCCCGGGATCCAGCTCCTCGCGGATCAGGCGCATTTCCTCGGCACTCGGCGGCGGCGTAGCGCCGACGTCGGTCGCAACCCGGATGTCCCAGCCGATGGTCGCCCGAACCTGCTCGACGGTGGCCCCGGGATGGAGCGATTCCAGGCGCATCTCACCGGTCTCGTCGAAGCGATAGATCCCGAGGTCCGTGACGACGACGCTGGGTCCCCGCCCGAGCCAGCCCTGCTCACGCCGGATTCGCTCGCTCTGCTCGGCGCCACCGAGATTGCCCGGGCTCGTCCGGAAGTCGATGCGCTCGACGAAGCTGCGGGCGCTCTGACGCATGATCACGAAGACCTGGCGAGCATTGATCGCGATCTCGCACGCACCGCCGCTGCCCGGCAGGCGGGTGGTCGGCTGGTCGTAATCGCCGATGACGGTGGTGTTGATGTTGCCGAACCTGTCGATCTGGGCGGCACCGAGGAAGCCGACATCGATCAGGCCGCCCTGCAGGTAGAAGGCGAAAAGCTCGAACATGCTCGTGGCGGCGGTCGCGCCGGTGACGATCGTCGGGTCGCCGATGCTCAGCGGCAGGCGGGCCGGCCGGGCGCCGAACACGCCGGCCTCATAGACGAGCTCGAGCTCGGGGGCGACCGTCCGCTGGGCCAGGTTGACGGCGATGTTCGGCAACCCGACCCCGACGAAGCAGACCCGCTGGCCGGCGAGCTCGCGGGCGGCCGCGACGATCATCATCTCGGACTTGCTGAACGTACCGGCGTCAGTCACGGGGCCGGGATCTCGTCGATGCCCAGAAAGACCACCTTGCCCAACCGACGTGCCGTAGCCACCATCCGATCGGCGCCTTCGGACGGGCCGCCGATCCGGAGGCATGCATCGCAGCGGGTAAGGACCTCCTCCGCGACCGGGTGGAAGATCGCGGCGTAGGCGTCGTCGTGGTCGGCGCCGGCAGCGACTGCCGCCTCGATCAATGGCAGCGCAAACCACTCGCCCAAGACCGGCAGGTGGCCCCGTCGGTGGAGGGCCAGAGCCGTGGCGGTCATCGCATCGACGTTCGCCTGGATCCGGCTCGGATCGCCGTCGGTCCCGGACCGGTAGGGCCCGGCAACCAGGATCATCAGCGGGCTGCGGCCTCCGCTGCTCATCGGCGCGCCTCGAACAGCTCGACCGGGTTACCGTCCGGATCGTCGATCAGGATCTGCTTGCCGCCAGGTCCGCTGACGATGTCGTTGCGGAAGCGCCCGCCGGCCTGGCCGAGGTCCTCGACGACCGCGGCCAGGTCGTCGACCTCGATGACGAACCGATTCCAGCCGCCGGTCTCCGGCTGGCGACCGTCGGGCATCGGGCGGGCGGCCGAGCTCTTCGGCCCGGCCAGCCACAAGGTCAGGTCGTCGCGCCGGATCCGGGCGAACGCGGGCAGCATCTCCTGCTCGACGACGAAGCCGAGGCGCTCGACGTAGAAGTCCATCGCCCGCTCGACGTCGGTCACCAGATATCGAACCGTCGCCATCAGCGGTAGTCCCCATAGTCGACGGAACCCGACGGCGCGGACCCGGGCTTGAGCAGGGCGACCCGCTCGGCTCCGAGCTTTTCGAGGTACGCCGCTCGGCCGGCGACACCGTGGACCCACTCGCGGAGCCAGGCCTGGACCGCATCCTCGTCGCGCGAGATCGGGTCCCAGTCGAGGTAGAACGGGTTGTCGCGGTCGTAGGCGCCCTGGACGTACGACGGGTGGGCACCCCACGGCTCGTGGACAACGGCGTCCACGATGAGCCCGGGGATGATGGTCCGGTTCGGGTCGGCCCGGATCACCGCTTCGTCGACGACCTCCTCGACGACGACGATCACCCGCTCCGCCGCGAACGCCGCCTCCTTCTGGCAGCCGAGCAGGCCCCAGACCTGGGTGTCGCCGGCCGCCGACGCGCGCTGGGCGTGGATGATCGTGACATCGGGTCGGAGTGGCGGAACCGCGTAGACCGTCCCGTCACCGTACGGCGACTCGATCGGGCGGATCAGCGGGTTCGCCTTCGGCAGGTCGGTCTCGAAGTAGGAGCGGAGCGGGAAGAAGGGCAGCCGGGCCGCCCCGGCGGTGTACCGGGCGACCATCCCGAAGTGGCTGTACTCCTCGATCTCGAGCTCCGGCGGGACTGCCTCGATCCGGCGCCGAATCGCATTCAGGCCGCCGACACCCGGGTTGCCCAGCCACGAGAACACCAGCTTGCGGGCGACGCCGGCCGCGATCATCTGGTCGTAGATCAGATCCGGCGTCATCCGCGCAAGGGTCAGATCCCGCTTGCCCTGGCGGATGATCTCGTGGCCTGCCGCGAACGAGATCAGGTGCGTGAACCCCTCGATCGCGACGGTGTCGCCGTCGCGGACGACTTCGCGGATCGCATCGGCCATCGAGGCCAGCTTGGAAGGGCTCACGCGGTCAAGGATGGCAGGTGGGGGCGATCGAAGGAGAGCGCTCTAGCTCGACGACTCCGCGCCGCTCAGCGCAGGGACCGCCGCCGCTGCCCGGGCGATCGGTTGGCGGCTCCCCTCCTCCGCGACTTCGTCGACCGCCTCGCCGAAGATGCGCAGGGCCGTCGCCATCTCCTCCTCGCTGACCGTCAGGGCCGGCGACATCCGGACCGACGACTTGCCGCACTCGAGGACGAGCAGGCCGTGCTGGAACGCGGCCCATTGGACCTCCTCGGCGTGGTCCGGCGTGTCGAACTCGACCCCGAGCATCAGCCCCCGCCCGCGGACATCACGAACGAGCGCCGGGTGGCGGGCGACGAGCGGCCGCAGCCCGGCGAGCGCCTGCTCGCCCCGGACGCTTGCGTTGTCGATGAGCCCGCCAACGAGAAGGTCGAGGGTTGCCAGAGCGGCCGCGCAGGCGACCGGGTTGCCGCCGTAGGTCGAGCCGTGGGCACCGACGCCCCAGGCCTCGAGGAGGTCCGCCCGGGCGACCATTGCCCCGAGCGGCATCCCGCTCGCGATTCCCTTGGCCGTGAGCAGGATGTCGGGCTTGACGCCCCACTGCTCGATCGCCCACATCGTTCCCGTCCGGCCGGCGCCCGACTGGATCTCATCGGCGATCAGCAGGATCCCGTGCTTGTCACAGATGGCCCGAAGACCCTGGAGGAAGCCGTCCTCGGGAACGATGTAGCCGCCCTCGCCCTGGATCGGCTCGACGATGATCGCGGCAATCTCATTGGCCGGGGCGAGCTTGTCGAACAGGACCTCATCGAACCAGCGGAGGTCCTCGACCTTGCCGTATGGGGCGTGGAACACCCCCGGGAGGAGCGGCCCGAAGCCGGCGTGGTACTTCGCCTTCGAGGCGGTCAACGAAACGGCGCCGTAGGTCCGGCCGTGGAAGGCGCCGAGGAAGGCGACGACGTACGGCCGATGGGTCGCGTAGCGGGCGAGCTTGATCGACGCCTCGACGACCTCGGCGCCCGAGTTGCCAAGGTACGTCCGCGCCCGGCCCCCGGCGACCGGCGTGATCTCGGCGATCCGCTGGCAGGTCTCGGCGTAGATCGGGAGGTAGAAGTCGCTGGCCGAGAAATGGATCAGGTCGGCCGCCTGCTCCTTGATCGCGTTCACGACCGCCGGGTGGCTGTGACCCGTCGAGGTGACCGCGATCCCGGCTGCGAAATCGAGGAAGAGGTTGCCGTCGATGTCCTCGACGGTCAGGCCGTCGCCGCGGACGGGGACGATCGGGTAGGCCCGCGGGAGGCTCGGCGACGTCCAGGTCTCGTCATACACCACGTGGGCGCGGGCCTTCGGACCGGGCACCTCCGTGATGAGATCGGGCACGGGCCGATCGCCGGCGAGACGGTTCTGGACGGAGGACACACGGCACCTCGGAGGGACGCTGAACGCATACGGAGTATGCAGACTGGATATTCCTCGTGGAGCATATCAGAGCCCGTTCCGCTCTTCGGAACGTCACGGGCTCTGGGTTTCGATCACCGCCGCAGTGCCCTGGCGGCTGCTGTCAGTTCCTCCGGCGCGCCGGCCTCCGAGCCAGGCCGAAGCCGAGCCCGATGAGGGTCACACCGGCGAGGGATCCGAACAGGACCGCCAGCGCGCCGCCATCGCTGCTCATGATGGGGGGACTGGCCAGCGTGTCGGTCGGCGGGATCGTGATGTGGGGGAACCTCGTCGCGATCGGCGCGGCCGTCCCCGTCGAGTCTGGCGTCGGGGTGGGTGGCGTTTGAATCGTGAACCCGATTCCGTCGATCAGATTTCCGTAGCTTTGGTTGCCGACGCCGCTTGAGACGGCGCGGAACCCGAACCGTGTGCAGGTCTGGCCGGTCGGGACCACATAGGCGCCGGTCGCCGTGCCCCAGGCGGTCTCGGGATCGGAGATGTCCGGGGAGACCGCGTTCCAGCCCGTGTCGCTCGACACGTCGGCGACGGTCGCGTCGCCGATCAGGACCTTCATCACGTCGGTCCCGTCGCGGCCGCGGTGGTGGAGCGTCCAATTCAACGTCGTGCCGGGCGCCGTGACGACGTCCTGGTAGAGCGTCCCGGCGCTGTTCGCATTGATCTCGGCGAAGTTCGCGCCCTCGTAGGCGGGCACGCCGAGAAAGCCGTCGCCCCAGACCTCGATCTGGTTCGCGGTGTCGGTCGTGAGCCAGGGCGGCACGAGAGTGGAGTCCATCAAGGCGTAGTTGTTGGCGGCAACTCCGGGAACCTCGAAGCCCCCGTTGCCCAGGGACGAATCGCCGCTTCCGCAGGCTGCCGCGGCGACGAGGGGCGGGTGCGCCGCCACCGAGGCGACGAGGAGCGGGACGAAGAGCAGAGCTGCAGTGAGTCGTCGAGTACGCACGGGGACCTCGCTTCGAGCGAATGGACGTTTCGTCCGACGGTGCCGGATGAGGTGCGCCGACGCACCGGCACCGAAGTCCCGATGGGCATGGTCCTCATGACTACCGTCGAGTAGCCCGTTTGGACCAGGGGCCTCTCCTGAGATCCGTCGACGATCGCGTGGCGCGCCCATGGCCTACGATCCCGACCGTGACCTCTCGAACGATCCGTCAGGCGGCCATCGACGCCGGCGCGGGCGTCACCCTGCTCGCCGCGGTGTCGGCGCTCGTCTGGTTCCTCGAGGACATCGTTGGTGTCCCGAACGCGTCGACGGTCTTCCTCCTGGCCGTAGTCGCCGCGGCCTCCTGGTTCGGGACGCGGACGGCGATTGCCACCGCCGTCGGCGGGTTTCTCACCTACGACCTCTTCTTCACCGAGCCGCGGTTCACCCTGACAGTCGCCGATCCCGGCGAGTGGCTGAACCTCGTCCTGCTCCTCGTCGTCGGCATCGTGGTCGGCCGGCTCGCCGCAAGCCAGCGCGAGCGGGCGGAGGCGGCGCTCCTGCGGGAGCACGAGGCCGTGGCCCTGTTCCGGGTCAGCCGGGCGCTCGCGACCCGGCCGTCGACGGCCGATGTCCTCCCGGATCTGGCCGCGGTCCTCCAGGCTGCGACGGCGGTGGACCGGATCCGGATCACGCTGGCCACGCCTGCGGGCCTCGAGCGGACGGCGGTCGACACAGCGGTCGCGAATGCCGACGGCGCCTCGGGTGCCGGGGGATCGCCGGGCATCGTCGCGACGAAGGCGGTCGGGGATTCGGCCGCCGCGGGCTCGCTCGCCGCCGTCGGCTGGACGCCCCCCGCCTCGCACCATGCCCTCCGTCGGATGCCCGGCGATGCCCCGGCGGACTGGGTTCGCGTCCACCAGGTGATCCCGGCGGGATCGACCCGGGCCAGCCGAGAGGCCCCGTCAACCGGCCCGCGTCCGGCCGCCGCCGACACCGCCGATCCGGCCCGGGCCGGGCGCCGCGGGCAGGCCGACAGGGCCGCCTATCGCGTCATCATCGAGGTCGGCGATCGGCGTCTCGGCTCCATCTGGGCCGTCCGCGCTCGCCGCGAGGGCCTGCCCGACGGCGCCCAGACGCTGCTCCTGTCGGCGGCGGCCGACCAGATCGGTCAGGCGCTCGAGCAGGATCGCCTCGGTCGCGAGGCACGCGAGATGGAGATCGCCCGGCGGAGCGACGCGCTGAAGACGGCGCTGCTCGAGTCCGTCTCGCACGACCTTCGGACGCCGTTGACGTCGATCCGGGCGGCGGCCGGGACGCTCCTCGATCGCGACGTCCAACTCGACTCGACCGCCCAGGCGGCAACCGCCCTGGCGATCGATCGCGAAGCGGAACACCTGAACCGACTTGTGACGAACCTGCTGGACCTGAGCCGGATCGAGGCCGGGGAACTCCGCGCCGACCCGGAGCCGTTCGAGCTCGCAGGCCTGGTCGATCGAGCCGTCGAACGGCTCGGCCCGCGACTGGCCGGCCGCACCCTGCAGATCGACGTTCCGGACGAGCTGCCGCCGGTGCTCGTCGACGAGGTCTTCATCGACCAGATCCTCACCAACCTCCTCGAGAACGCCATGAAGTACGCCGGGTCGACGGCCACCGTCCGGATCCGGACCTCGGTCCCGGACGGGGCGGAGGCCAGGACGACCGCGGCCGATCACGTCCGGCCGGGCGCCTCCGCAGCCGGATCGAATGCGATCGTCCTGACCGTCGAGGACGACGGTCCGGGCGCCCCCGACGAAGCGATCGGCCGCCTGTTCGAACGGTTCTTCCGGGTCCGCCGGCGGGGGGAGCCCTCGCGCCCCGGGAGCGGGATCGGGCTCACCGTGGTCCGCGGCCTCGTCGAGGCGATGGGCGGCAAGGTGGCTGCCGCGCGGAGTCCGCTCGGCGGGTTGGCGGTCGCGATCACCCTGCCACTGGCCGCGCCGGTCCCGAGCGACGGCGGGTCCCGATGACCGTCGACGCCGAGCCACGCCTCCGGATCCTCCTGGTCGAGGATGACGACGTCACCCGCGATTGGCTGGCGCGGGACCTGGTGAGTCGTGGCTATCAGGTCGATGAGGCCGGCGATGTGGCCTGTGCCCTCCTCCGCTGGGACGCCCACCGTCCGGACGCGATCCTGCTCGATCTCGGCCTGCCCGATCGCGACGGCATTGCCGTCGTCCGGCACGTCCGGCGTGATGCCGCGACCCCGATCCTCATCGTCTCGGCGCGGGGCGAGGAGGTGTCGAAGGTCGAGGCCCTCGAGCAGGGCGCCGACGACTACCTGACGAAGCCGTTCGGGATGCCCGAGCTCCACGCTCGGCTGCGAGCCGTCCTGCGCCGGGCCGGCGGGCCGGCGGCCGATGTCAACGGCCGGGTCGCGAATGGCGCAATCATCCTCGACCTGCTCGCCCACCAGGCGCTCGTCCACGACCAGCCGATCGCCCTCGCCCCCCGCGAGTTCGAGCTGCTGCGGGTCCTGCTCGAGCATCCCGGCCGGCTCGTGACCCGCGGGCGGATCCTGCGGGCGGTGTGGGGCGCGGCCTATGACGACGAGGCCCATTACGTCCACGTCTACGTCAGCCAGCTCCGTCGCAAGATCGGCCGGGCCGATCCCGACGAATGTGTCGCGGACCTGTTCGTCGCCGAGCCCGGAGTCGGCTACCGGGTCCGGCCCCAGCCTGGGGCGCCTGCGGCGGAGTAGCAGGCCGTCGACCCCTGCTTGAGCGGTTCTTGAGCGACGACCCGGCCGCGAGGGGTCGTTTCCTCTTGGCCCCCGGACGATCGTGGGGATGTGAGCCAGCCCAATCCACGACGCCGGCCGGACGACGCGTCACCGAACATCCTCGACCAGGCGACCATCCGGGCCGGCCTCGACCACGAACACCGCCTCGTCAGCGAGGCGATCCTCCTCGTGTCGAATGGCAGCTCGCGACGGGTCACTGTCGCCGGCCTTCACTACGCCGAGGAGATCATCGAGGCGGCGCGCCCGATGGCGGTCGCCCGCGGCGTCCGGATCGTCCCGCTCTGGACCGACGATGAGCGCGGAGCCGACATCGCGGTCGAGGCGGTCGAGCCGACCGATCGGGACGAGCCATGACGACCCCGTCCGTGCCCGCCGACTGGCCGACTCGCGGCGGGCCGCTCCTGCTGGTCGAGGACGACGATCCGTTGCGCGAGATCCTGGCCCGGCACCTGCGAGCCCGCGGCCACCAGATCATCGAAGTCGCGTCGGCCGAAGAGGCAGCGGACGTCCTCCGGTCCGGCGTCCGACCCGGACTCATCCTGCTCGACATCAACCTGCCGGGCGATACCGGCTGGAGCCTGCTCCGCGGCGACCTGCTGGCCGCTGCCGGCCGTCCGCCGGTCGTCGTCGCGTCGGCGACGACCATCGACCCGCGGCGACTGCGCGAGCACGGCGTCGCCGGCTACCTGCCGAAACCCTTTCCGCTCCAGACCCTGCTCGATGCGATCGAGCGGCTGACAGCGTCAGCCGCCGTGCCGGGGGCGCCCCCCACCGAACACGAGGAAATCCTGTGACCGATCTTCATGTCGTCCTGTTCCTGATTGTCGCCATCGCCGTCCTGGCTGGCTACGTCCAGGTCGTCGACCGGGTCCGCTCATGAATGCCCTCGACGTCATCGCCGGGGTGGCGGCCCTGTTCACGTTCATCTACCTGCTGTGGGCGCTCCTCCGCCCGGAGGAGTTCTGAGCCGTGCCCCTGCCCGACCTCCTCACCTTCGCTCTGCTCGCGCTCGCGGTCGTCGCCGTCACGCCGCTCCTCGGGACCTACATCCACCGGGTCCTGGAAGGGGAGCGCACGATCCTCAGCCCGATCCTCCGCCCGGTCGAGCGGGCGATCTACCGCGTCTCCGGCGTCGACGACAGCGTTGAGCAGACGTGGAAGGCGTACGCGGCGGCGGTCCTCGTGTTCGGCTTCGTGGCAATCATCGTCGGCTACCTCATGCTCCGCTTCCAGGACGTCCTGCCGCTGAACCCGAGCGGCGTGGCGGACCAGTCGCCGGACCTGGCCCTCAATACCTCGGTCAGCTTCGAGACCAACACGAACTGGCAGAACTACGCCGGCGAGACCGGGGCGAGTCACCTGATCCAGATGACGCTCCTTGCGGTCCGCAACTTCACCTCGGCCGCGACCGGGCTGGCCGTCGCGATCGCCCTTGTCCGCGGCCTCGTCCGGCGCAACGCACAGACGCTTGGCAACTACTGGGTCGACCTGACCCGCGGCATCCTCTACATCCTCCTGCCGATCTCGATCGTCGGCGCGCTGGTTCTCGTCTGGCAGGGCGTCCCGCAGACCTTCGACGGCCCGCACGCCGTGACCACCCTCCAGGGCGCCCAGCAGTCGATTGCACTCGGGCCGATCGCCTCCCAGGAATGGATCAAGGAGCTCGGTAACAACGGCGGCGGGTTCCTCAGCGCCAACTCCGCCCATCCGTTCGAGAACCCGACCGGCCTGACGAACTTCCTCGAGATGTTCGCCCTGCTCGCGATCGCCTTCTCGCTCACCTGGACGTTCGGTCGTTACGCCGGCAACCAGCGCCAGGGCTGGACGATCTTCGGGGCGATGGCCCTCATCCTGGTCGTCGGCGCCGTGGTCGCGATGCATACCGAGTCGTCGTCCAACCCCTTGTTCCCGGCCGGCGTCGATCAGGCGATCGGCAACATGGAAGGCAAGGAAACCCGCTTCGGGTCGGCCGTCAGCGGCCTCTTCGGGGCAGTCACGACCGGCACGAGCACGGGCGCGATCAATGCCTGGCCCGACAGCTTCGGCCCGATCGGCGGACTCGTCCCGCTCTTCAACATCGAGCTCGGCGAGATCACGCCCGGCGGGATCGGATCGGGCCTCTACGGGATGCTCGTGATCGGCGCCATCCTCGCGGTCTTCATCGCCGGGCTGATGGTCGGGCGAACCCCGGAGTACCTCGGCAAGAAGGTCGAGGCGTTCGAGATCAAGATGGCGATGATCGTTGCCCTCGTCCTCGGCGCCAGCATCCTCGGGTTCACCGCCCTTGCAACGGCGCTCCCGGATGGGATCGCCGGACCGCTCAACGGTGGGCCGCACGGGTTCAGCGAAATCCTGTACGCCTTCTCGAGCCAGACCGGCAACAACGGCTCGGCGTTCGGCGGCCTGACCGGCAACACGCCGTTCTACAACGTCACGGGCGCGATCGCGATGCTGATCGGCCGCTACGGGATGATCATCCCGATCCTCGCCCTGGCGGGGTCGATGGCCGCCAAGCGGCGGGTCGCGCCGTCGCTCGGGACGTTCCCGACGACCGGCAGCCTGTGGACCGTGCTGCTGGTCGGCGTCGTGATCATCGTCGGCGCCCTCACCTTCTTTCCGGCCCTGGCCCTCGGCCCGATCGCCGAGCAATTCCTCCAGAACGCCGGAAAGGCCTTCTAGCCATGGATGAGCTGATGCTTCCCACACCCCGCACCGCTGCCGGCGGCTCGAGCCCGGCGATCCCCGCTGGGCGAGCAGCCGCGATCGACCTCGACCGCGGCTCCCGTCGCTACCAGCGCGCCGAGCACGAGGCTGCCGGCGGCGACGCTTCGGCGCCCGGCGGGCCGACCCGCCCACGCGGCGTCTTCGACCCTGACCTCCTCCGGGCCGCCCTGCCCCACGCCTTCCGCAAGCTGGACCCGCGCAAGCTCATCCGCAACCCGGTGATGTTCGTGGTCGAGCTCACCGCGGCCCTCGTGACGCTCATCGCGATCGCCAACGTGACCGGCATCCAGCCGTCGGCGCCGAGCGGCGCGGGGGTCGGATTCCAGGCCCAGGTCGCGGTCTGGCTGTGGGGCACGGTGCTGTTTGCGACGTACGCCGAGGCGGTCGCCGAGGCTCGCGGCCGGGCCCAGGCAGCGACCCTTCGCCGGACCCGCTCCGAGACGACCGCCCATCGGCGGCGCGACGACGGCTCCCTCGAATCGGTCGGCTCATCGGAGCTCCGGCGGGGCAACGTGATCGTGGTCGAGGCCGGCGAGACGATCGCCAGCGACGGCGACGTCGTCGAGGGGCTCGGGTTCGTCAACGAGGCGGCGATCACAGGGGAGTCGGCGCCCGTCCTGAAGGAGCCCGGCACCGATATCCGGAGCTCGGTCACCGGCGGCACGACGCTCGTCAGCGACCGGCTCGTGATCATCGTCACGGCCGATCCGGGGCAGACCTTCCTCGACCGGATGATCGCCCTCGTCGAGGGCGCCAAGCGCCAGCGGACGCCCAACGAGATCGCCCTCGCGATCCTGCTGGCCGGACTGACGATCGTGTTCCTGATGGCGACGGTCACGCTCCGGCCGTTCGGCGCCTACGCCGGGACGACCGTCGACACGGTCGCCCTGGTGGCCCTCCTTGTCTGCCTGATCCCGACCACGATCGGGGGCCTGCTGAGCTCGATCGGGATCGCCGGGATGGACCGGGTCGCCAGGTTCAACGTCCTCGCGATGAGCGGTCGGGCCGTCGAGGCGTCCGGCGACGTCGACGTGATCCTGCTCGACAAGACCGGCACGATTACCTACGGCAACCGCCTCGCGGCCTCGATCACGGCCGCCCCCGGAGTCGCCGAGATCGACGTGGTCCGGGCTGCTCTCGTCGCCTCCCTCCGCGACGAGACGCCGGAAGGACGGTCCATCGCGGAGCTCGCCCGAATGCGCCTGGCCGAGCTCGGTGCCGCGGCCGGTCCGGCTGACACAGCCGGGCTCGCCGCCCTCGACGCGGCCGTCCTCGAGGAGATCCCGTTTCGGGCGGAGACCCGCACGAGCGGGGTCCGGACCGCCACGGCGACGGTCCTGAAAGGTGCGGTCGACGCGATCGACACCCGTGTCGGCGGCCTGCCGGCCGAGGTCAGCGCGGTCGCCGATCGCCTCGCCGACCTGGGCGCGACACCCCTGGTCCTCGAAGTCGACGGCCGCGTCCTCGGCGTGATCGAGCTCAAGGACACGATCAAGGCGGGCCTCCCGGAGCGCTTCGCCGAGTTCCGCCGGATGGGCATCCGGACCGTGATGATCACCGGCGACAACCCGAGGACGGCGGCGACGATCGCCCGCGAAGCCGGCGTCGACGACTTCATCGCCCAGGCGTCGCCCGAGGACAAGATCGCGTTCATCCGCAAGGAGCAGGCCGACGGCCATCTCGTCGCGATGACCGGCGACGGCACCAATGACGCGCCCGCAGTCGCCCAGGCGGACGTCGGGATGGCGATGAACAGCGGCACGTCGGCGGCCAAGGAGGCGGCCAACATGGTCGATCTCGACTCCGATCCGACGAAGCTCCTCGAGGTGATCGCGATCGGCAAGCAGCTCCTGATCACGCGCGGCTCGATCACCACGTTCTCGATCGCCAACGACATCGCCAAGTTCTTCGCGATCCTGCCCGCGATGTTCGTGGCGGTCTACCCCGAGCTGGGTGGCCTGAACGTCATGGGCCTGTCGACCCCGCAGAGCGCGATCCTCTCGGCCGTCATCTTCAACGCCCTGATCATCGTCGCGCTGATCCCACTCGCCCTGCGTGGCGTCGCCTTCCGGGCGGCACCCGCGAGCGAGCTCCTCCAGCGCAACCTCCTGATCTACGGGCTGGGCGGGATCATCGCCCCGTTCATCGGCATCAAGGCGATCGACATCGCTGTCGCCGCCCTCCACCTCGCCTAGGACCACGACACCATGCGCCTCGTCCTCCAGCAGCTCCGCCCGGCAATCTTCGTTCTCGTCGCTCTCACCCTCCTGACCGGACTCGCCTATCCGGCGGCGGTGACCGCGGTGGCCCAGGTGGCCTTCCCCCACCAGGCGAACGGCTCGTTCATCACGACCGTCGACGGGCGGACCGTCGGCTCAAGCCTGATCGGGCAGGCCTTCAGCAACCCCAGGTACCTGTGGGGCCGGCCATCGGCGGCCGGCAAGGACGGCTACGACGCGAACGGCTCCGCCGGCTCGCAGCTCGGACCAACGAGCCAGGACCTCATCAACCGGGTCAGCGCCGAGATCGACCGCCTCAAGGCGGCGAACGGCAATGCGCCGATCCCCGTCGATCTCGTGACGACGTCGGCCTCGGGTCTCGATCCCCAGGTCAGCCCCG
Source organism: Candidatus Limnocylindrales bacterium (assembly GCA_038204565.1). Classification (GTDB taxonomy): domain Bacteria; phylum Chloroflexota; class Limnocylindria; order Limnocylindrales; family CSP1-4; genus CF-46. The sequence continues at coordinate 23,297 of JBBRCU010000026.1, read as the reverse complement.
CCGCTGCCGAGTACCAGGTCGCCCGGCTCGCCACGGCCCGCGGCGTCGATCAGGCCATCGTCAGGGCGGCGATCGCGCGCCACACGGACCAGCCGCTCCTCGGCTTCATCGGCGAGCCGGCGGTCAACGTCCTGCTCGTGAACCTCGACCTCGACGGGCTCCTCGGATGATCGGGGCACGGCAATGACCGATCGCGATGAGCTGGACGTCCGGCCGAGCGCGGAGGCGATGCTGGCCCGGATCCGGCGCGACACGCCCGATGCCGGCGGGCGGGGCCGGCTCCGGATCTACCTCGGCATGGCGCCCGGCGTCGGCAAGACCTACCGGATGCTCGAGGAGGCCCACCGCCGCGTCGAGCGCGGGACCGACCTCGTCGTGGGCTACGCCGAGACGCACGGTCGGCCACTGACGGCCGCGCTCCTCGATGGCCTCGAGATCGTTCCCCGGGCACGGGTCGAGCACCGCGGGGTCGTCGTCGAGGAGATGGACACGGCGGCGGTGATCGCGCGCGATCCAACGGTCGCCATCGTGGACGAGCTGGCCCACACGAACGTCCCGGGATCCCTGCGCGAGAAGCGCTGGGAGGACGTCGAGGCCATCCGCGCCGCCGGTATCCACGTGATCACGACGTGCAACGTCCAGCATCTCGAGAGCGTCGCCGATGCCGTGGCGACGATCACCGGTGCGCCCGTCAACGAGCGCCTGCCCGACGCGGTCCTGGCGGCGGCCGACGAGGTCGAGCTCATCGACATGAGCCCGCGTGCGCTTCGCCAGCGGATGAAGCACGGAAACGTCTACCCGCCCGAGCGGGCTGCCCTCGCGCTCGATCGGTTCTTCAGCGAGGGCAACCTCACCGCGATGCGCGAGCTCGCCCTGCGGTTCACGGCGCGCCGCGTCGACGACCAGCTCGGGGAGATCGCGACCGACGCCGGCGGGCCGACCGGCGGCCGGTTCGACCTTGTCGCCGAGCGGACGCTCGTGGTGATCGACGGATCGCCGGGTGCCCGGATCGCACTGCGCCGCGGCGCGTCGCTCGCCGCGGCGCTCCGCGGATCGCTGGTCGGCCTCGTCGTCGACCGTGAGCCGGGCGGTCCGCGGGCCTTCGACGCCGCACGCGACCTCCGCGAGAACCTCGACTTCGCGACCGATCTCGGCGCGGACATCCTGCGGGTCGAGACGCGCGACGTGGTCGCCGGGATCGTGGACGCGGTCCGGCAGCGGCGAGCAACCCGCGTGGTGATCGCCGTCCGACCGACGCCGGCCGGGCTCGCCCGGCTGGGCCGGCGAGGGCTCGTCGACGAACTCCTCGAGCGTTTGCCCGGCATCGAGCTCCATGTCGTTCCGGCTGAGGATCGACCCGCGCACTGAGTTGGGGTGGAACGTGACGAGGCGGCCACGGTCGGGCGGGAGGCGAGTTTCTGTCACGCATTCGCCTCGCGGTCGCATGTCAGTACCAGTCCTGCCACGGACCTGGTGAGATTCGCCTGTCAATTTCGGCGGTCGCCCGACAGCGCCGCCGCCATGGCGCACCTGGGGCCGCGCCCGCGGCCCCACGCGATCCCTCAGTCGACGACGGTGTGGCTCTGCTCCCGCAGGAACTGGGCGACGTAGTACATCGACAGCCCCGACTTGCCGGTCGAGCCCGAGCCCTTCCAGCCGCCGAACGCCTGGACACCCGGCCACGCGCCGGTGGTCGCGCCGGCCCGCCGGTTGACGTACAGGACGCCCGCCTGGCACGTGTCGAGGAACTGCCGGACCTCGCCCTCATCCGCGCTGTAGACCCCGGCGGTCAAGCCGTAGACGGAGTCGTTCGAAAGCCGGATCGCCTCCTCGAACGAGTCGACGGCCGCGACGGCGGTGAACGGCGCGAAAATCTCGTCGCGGAAGAGGCGATGATCCACCGGCAGCCCGACGACCGTCGGCTCGACGTAGAACCCGCGATCCATGCCGCGATCGGACAGGACCTCGCCGCCCGTCAACACCCGCCCGTCGCGCCGCGCCTCGGCCGTCGCGGCCTGGTGGCGGTCGACCGCCTTCTGGTCGATCACCGGGCCGAGCCAGTTCTCCCGAAGGAGCGGATCGCCGATCGTGATCGCCTCGGTCTTCTCGACGAGGAGCCGGACGAGCTCGTCGTGGACCGGCTTCTCGACATAGACCCGGCTGTTAGCCGAGCACTTCTGGCCGCCGAAGCCGAAGGCGCTGCGCATGATCCCCTCCGCCGCCTCATCGAGGTCGGCGTGACGCGAGACCACCGCCGGATTCTTGCCGCCCATCTCGACGATCGTCGGCTTCGGATAGCGCGCCGAGAACGTCCGGAACAGATCCATCCCGACGTCGTACGAACCGGTGAAGACGATCCCGTCGATGCCGGCGTTCTCGCGGAGCTCGGCGCCGACCGTTTCGCCCGGGCCCATGACGAGGTTGATCACGCCGTCCGGCACGCCCGCGTCGCGATAGGCCTCGACGAGCTTGACGCCCGAGATCGGGGCGGCCGACGACGGCTTGAAGACGACGGTGTTGCCGGCCAGCATCGCGGCGGCCGACGGGCCGCACGATAGGGCCATCGGGAAGTTGAACGGGCTGATCACCGCGAACACGCCGTGCGGCCGGAGAATCGACTTCGTGTGGACCGCGGCGTCGCCGAGGCTGTCCATCGGGTGCTCGTAGAACGCGTTGTCCTCGGCCGTCTTCGCGTAGTAGCGGATCAGGTCTGCCGCCTCCTCGACCTCGCCGAGGGCTTCGATCCGGGTCTTGCCGACCTCGATCGCCATCAGCCCGCCGTAGACCATCTGACGCTGGCTGATCAGCTCCGCGGCTCGCTTGAGGATCTCGATCCGCTTCTCCCAGCCGAGGGCGAACCAGGCCGGCTGGGCGGCGCGGGCCGCCGCGACGGCGTCCTGCACGTCCTGGCGGGTGCCGGTCGCGAAGTGGCCGAGGACGATGTTGCGGTCGATCGGGCTGTGGACCGTGAACTCGCCGGAGCCGTCTCGCTCGCGGCCTCCGACGAAGTTGCGATGGTGGCCGTCGAGGAGGGTCTTCGCCGTGGCCAGACCGGCCTCGTACTCGGCGTGGAGCTGCTCGTTGTCGGCGCGGAGGGTGGCGTAGGTGATCTTGAGACGCGGCTGCGACTCGGTCGTCATCGGTCTGGAACCTCGGGGAGCGGTGGGCCTCGGAACGTTGCAGCCAGTCTAGCGCGGCGCCGGGCGGGATCGACCCGACGAGACGCCGGCGCGGATGGCAGGATTCCGCCGACCCGTCGCGTCTGCCGGCCGGGTCCACCGCCAGCGGAGGTCGATGACCCGTGGAGATCGGCCTGTACACGGACTCGCTCAGTCGCCTGCCGTTCGCGGAGATGCTCGACGTCGCGGCGGCCGGCGGGGTGACCGCGATCGAGATCGCGACGGGCGGCCAGTCGAGTGCGCCCCATCTCGACGTCGACGCCCTGCTGGCGAGCGCCCCGGCCCGGGCCACCTTCCTCGACGCGTTCGCCAGCCGCGGAATGCACATCGCCGCGCTGAACTGCTCGGCCTGGCCGATGCACCCGGTCCTCGGGGCGGCCCATTCGGCGCTGATCGACAAGACCCTCAGGCTCGCCGCGGAGCTCGGCGTGAAGAAGATCGTCTCGATGTCCGGCTGCCCCGGCGACGGCCCGAACGCGACGACCCTGAACTGGACCTGGTATCCGTGGCCGGACGACGCGGTCGACCTCGGCCGCCGCGCCTGGGACCAGGGCGTCGCGTTCTGGATCGACAAGGCGCAGCTTGCCGCGGCATCCGGCGTCGACCAGATCGCGTTCGAGCTGCACCCTCTCCACCTCGTCTACAACGTCCCGACCCTCCGCGCATTCCGGGCGGCCGTCGGCGAGGTGATCGGCGCGAACCTGGACCCGAGCCACCTGTTCTGGCAGCAGATGAACCCGATCGCGGCGGTTCGCGCCCTCGGCCCGGCGATCCAGCACGTCCACATGAAGGACACGGAGGTCATCGCCGCCCAGGTCGCGCTGGCCGGCGTGCTCGACAACCGGCCGTTCGAGACACCGGCCGAGCGCGCCTGGACGTTCCGGACCATCGGCCGGATCCACTCCGTCGAGTGGTGGAACGACTTCCTCGATGCCCTCGATTCGGCTGGCTACGACGGCGCCCTGGCGATCGAGCAGGAGGATCCGTACACCTCCCAGGCCGACGGCGTCCTCGAGGCGGCCGGCTTCATCGCGACTCTGCTGGCGAGGCGCCACGGCCCCTGACCCACCCACGCCGCCCCGATCGCTGGCCTCAGGAGGCTGCGGCAGCCGTCCGGAGCCGGCTGATCTCCTCGAACATGAACCGCGACGACTCGACGGCGCGCTCCTCCCAGGCGAAGACGCAGCTCGTGAGGATCCCGTCGAAGCCGACCCGCTCGAGGGCTCCGAAGCAGGCGGTCCAGTCGACTTCGCCCTGGCCGATGTCGAGATGCTGGTGGATCCGGACAGCCGATCCGGGCGGATTCACGATGTAGCGCAGCCCCGACGATGCCCGGTGGTTCAGGACGTCGGCGATGTGAACCTGACGCAGGACCGGGGCCGCCGCCTCGATCATCGCGGCGATGTCATCGCCGAGGTGGAACGTGTGCGGCGCGCAGAAGACGTAGCCGACGGTTGGCGAGTCGATGGCCCGGACGAGCGCGATGGCCTCGCCGTTGGCCTCGACGAAATCATCGGGATGGGCCTCGAGATTGAGCTCGATGCCCTCGCGCTCGAAGATCGGCAGGAGCTCCTCCAGCGACTTCCAGAACTGGGCCTCGCTCCGGGCCGCCTGCTCCGGTCGGCCGTTGAACTCGGAGTTCATCGTCGTGCAGCCGACGTCGACGCAGAGCTGGATCGCCCGCTTCCAGTAGCGGACCGCGGCCAGGCGCTCGTCCTCGTCCGGGCTCGACCAGCGGTAGAGCGGCAGGATCGAGGCGAGCTCCATTCCGGTCTCGCGGAGGGCCGTCCGGAATTCGGCGACCGCGGCCCGATCGGCCCGAGGGTGGCTGAAGAACGGGATGAAGTCGGGCCGCGGCGACAGCTCGATCGCGTCATAGCCGATCTCTGCCGCGATCCGGCAGACCTCGCCGAACGGGCGGTCGCGCAGCATGTACGGGTCCAGGGCGATCTTCACGGGCGGCTTCCTCCGGTCATGGATCTGATTCGGTCGCGCAGCGTGACGGCGCTCGCGGCCACCCGGCCGGCGAGCCGGGCCCGAGCGACGGGGTCGCCGATCGTGGCCATTCGCTCGATCCACTCGACGGTGCCGTCGATGATCGCGAGGATCGCGGCCGCGTCGTCGCGGACGAAGAGCGGGCGATCGACGACCTCGACGTAGACCGGCGAGGTGTGGGCCGCCATGCTCGTGTTGAAGGCAGAGTGGATCTCGTGGTCGCTCCGGGTCCGGGCGGCGATCCACGATCCGACGGCGATCGGGATCTCGGCGTGGAGATGGAGCACGTCGAGTGGCGCGCGTGCAGCGGTCTCCTGCCGGGCGACGACGCGGCCGTTGACCACGATCTCGATCGCTCGGATGACCGCCTGGGCGGCGCGCGCTCGGACTTCGACGCCGAGGATGCCGCCGCCGGCCGGGAGCTGGAGCACCTCGCCCGGCTCGCGGCTCTCCACCGCCAGCTCGATCACCGGCCCCGACGTCGCGAAGGTCCGACCGGCCCGGACCGCGGCCGCCCAGGCGTCGAAGGACGGCTCGGCGTCAGGATCGAGCCGGGCGTACGTCCGGACCTGGCCGACCGGGACCTCGGCGGACATCTTGTCGGTCCCGCCGAGGACGGGCACCCGGTAGCCGCAGTTCAGGAGCCGGTACCACTCGCGGATCGACGGGTTGTCGAGGCCCGGCGCGAAGACCTGGAATTCAATCGCGTCGATCCGGTCGGCGACGACAGCGGCGGCGATCTCCGCGAACGGGAGCGGAAAGTGGGCGCCGACGACGAGGCCGCCCTCGGCCCGGCAGCGATCCGCCCAGTCGGCCAGGAGCTCGGTCGTCGCCTGGCCGATCCGGCCCTCGGGCGCTCCACCCGACGCCAACGGCAGGACCGGCCGTCGGGCGCCGAGCAGGGCGAGGTGGCCAAGCAGGTTCTGGCGGTTCTCCGTCCCGACGAGGACCGCGTGGCGGCCGCTCGGATCGACCTGATTGCCCCAGGCTAGGTCGGGCACGTTCGTGAACTCGTCGCCGAGCTGCGTCGCGAGCAGGTGGACCCACGTGACGTCCTCGGCGGCGGCCTGGAGCAGGGCGGTGGACGGCGGCAGGAAGTGGACGTGCGAATCCGATGCTCGCCAACCCGCGGCCCGAAGGTCGATCGCACGCTCGAGGTCGATCTGGAGCTCCGGCCGGGCAGGGTCGATCACGATGGATCGGCGAACCGGACGATGGTCGAAGCCCTTGACGATTTCGACCTCGGCGGCGCCGGGCGGCAGGTCGATCTGGAACGTGCCAGGGACGTAGGCGAACGTGTCGCGCCCCAGGATCAGGCCGGCGCCGCTGTCCTCGAACAGCCCCGGATTGATCTCGTCGCGATGCCCGAGCGGGGGCAGGTAGCGGCCGTCCGCAGCGACAAATCGGACGCGGGCGGGGGCGGGTTCCCCGTCGGCGGTGATCGTGACGGTTGTCCGGACGGCGGCGGTCGCGAGCGGTTCGATGGTGATCCGGCCATCGGGGCTGACGGCGCCCGCATCGAGCTCGGCGACGGTCGCAGTCCAGTCGTCGAACCGAACGCGCGCATCGGGCGCGAGTGCCAGATCGACGAGGAACGTGTCTCCGGCGGCCGTCGCGCTTCCCCATCCAATGGGTCCGCTGCCGCCATCGAGCGAGCGCGGTGCAAGGATCGGCCGGGCCGCGATCGCGACGCCGAGATCGACGGCGGGCAGCTCCGCTCGGGCGCCCGTCACCCGGATCTGCCGACGCGGCGCGACGACCAGCGGATCGGCGCTGCCCGTGAACAGGGTGACCGCGGCGACGACGACGTCGGATCCGGGTCGGCCGGCGGCAAGCGGTCGCAGCCGGAGCTCGCGCAGCTCGTGCGCCGACCCGTCGGCAGCGACGCGGATCGCATGCAGCCAATAGGCGATGTCGTCGTTGGCGGTCGGGACGAAATCGGCGACACCCGTCTGGGCCGGACCCCAGGCGCCGGGCAACATCGTCAGCGGTCCGGCATGTCCGGCCGGCGCATAGCGACCAGGCTCGAGGCGGCCGTGCGGTCCGCGCCAGTCGAGCGGTTCGTCGGCCCGATGCCCGATGGCGGCGAACGGCAGGTAGCCCCAGCCGAGGATCCCGTCGACGACCTCGAACCGGCGCCGGACGACGACCTCCCGGGTGGCTCCATCGGCGAGGCCCAGGTCGGACCGGGCGAGTGGCTCGCCGGCCGGCATCACCCAGCCGACAGGCGTGCCGGCCGGCCGCTCGCCGGACGCGTCGCGCCAGCTGTCGCAGAACCACGCGACCACGACGTGGCTGACCGGACCCGTCTCCCGGAGGTCGATCGCGAGCTCGCCGTCGACGAGGATCCAGCGTCGCCCGGCGGCCCGGGTCCCGAGCTCGAACGGCAGCCCGCGGAACACCGACGGACCATCCGGCAGACGCCCGAGAGCCGCCCGGTACTGCGGATCAAAGCGGTCCGCGAGATCGGCGTCGGTGGCATTCCAGAGCGCCGCCAGGCCGACCGGCCGAGCCAGCGGAGTCGCGAGCCGAGACTGCTCCATGGGTCGGGGCCTCCGGCCGTGTTTGACGTGGGCAGAGCGCCGATGGTACCTTCATTGCAATCGGTTGCGCAAGGGAGGATCAGGCGATGGAGACTGTCCGGCTGACCGTGGGTCAGGCCATCGTTCGCTTCCTCGCCCAGCAGCAGATCGAGCGCGACGGGGAGCGCCATCGCTTCATCGCCGGGGTCTGGGGGATCTTCGGCCACGGCAACGTCGCGGGCTTCGGCCAGGCGCTCGAAGAGGTCGGCGAGGCCGAGGACATGCCCTACTACCGGCCCCAGAACGAGCAGGCCCAGGTCCACCTGGCGACTGCTTTCGCCCGGCAGTCCAATCGCCTTCGGGCGTTCGCGTGCACCTCGTCCGTCGGGCCGGGCGCGCTGAACATGGTGACCGGCGCCGCCACCGCGACCGTCAACCGGATCCCGGTCCTCCTCCTGCCGAGCGACTCCTTCGCGAACCGGGCACCCGATCCCGTGCTCCAGCAGATCGAGCATCCCGTCGAGCGCGACGTGACCGCCAACGACGCGTTCCGGCCGGTCTCCCGCTTCTTCGACCGGATCTCGCGGCCGGAGCACCTGCTGAGCTCGTTGCCGGAGGCCTTCCGGGTCCTGACCGACCCCGCCGACACGGGCGCCGTGACGATCTCGCTGCCCGAGGATGTCCAGGCCGAGGCCTACGACTGGCCCATTCGCTTCCTCGAGGAGCGAGTCTGGCGCGTCCGCCGGCCCGCGCCTGCCGCGGCCGACATCGCCGACGCCGTCCGGGCGATCGCCGCGGCGACCACCCCCGTCATCGTGGCCGGCGGCGGCACGATCTACGGCGCGGCCACTGCCGAGCTCGACGCTTTCGCGACCCGGTTCGGAATCCCCGTCGTCGAGACCCAGGCCGGCAAGGGCGCCCTGCCCTGGACGCACCCGCTGAACGCCGGACCGGTAGGCACGAACGGCAGCCTGGCCGGCAACCGGCTCGCCCGCGATGCCGACGTGATCATCGCCATCGGGACCCGCCTGGGCGACTTCGTCACGGCCTCGCGGACGACCTTCCAGAACCCGAACGCGACGTTCGTCTCCATCAACGTCGGCTCGATGGACGCCCACAAGTTCCGGGCGGTCCCCGTCATCGCGGATGCGCGGGAGGCCCTCCGGGCCCTCGAGACGGAGCTCGCCACGGCCGGCTGGGCGGGCACGAGCGATGCCTACCGGGCGCGAGTGACGACGCTCAAGGACGAGTGGGACGGGATCGTCACGGACCTCCGCGCGACCTCGGACGCGCCAGGCGACATCGGCCAGTCCGAGGTGATCGGGATCGTCAACGACGCGGTCGGCGGCCGCGCCACGGTGGTCTGCGCCGCGGGCAGCCTGCCCGGCGACCTCCTCCGCCTCTGGCGCGTCGACGATCCGAAGGCCTACCACGTCGAGTACGGCTTCTCCTGCATGGGCTACGAGATCGTGGCCGGCCTCGGCGTCCGGATGGCCGAACCGGATCGCGAGGTTATCGTCATGGTCGGGGACGGCTCGTACCTGATGATGAACTCGGAGATCGTGACCGCGGTCGCCGAAGGCCTGAAGCTGACGATCGTCGTCCTCGACAACCACGGCTTCCAGTGCATCCTCGCCCTGCAGCGCGGCGTCGGCGTGCCGGACTTCGGCAACGAGCTCCGGTTCCGCGATCCGGCTCGCAACCGGCTGTCCGGTCCGTACGTGCCGATCGACTTCCGCAAGCACGCCGAGGCGATGGGCGCACTCGCGTTCGACGCGTCGACCCCGCACGAGATCCGGACCGCGCTCGAACAGGCGCGGGCGGCCGACCGGGTGACCGTTATCGTCATCCCGACCGATCCCGAGAAGCGGCTCGGCGGCTTCGAGACGTGGTGGGACGTGCCGGTCGCCGAGACCAGCGGCCGGGCCAGCGTCCGGGCGGCCCGGGCCGGCTACGACGCAAAGCGCACCGCCCGTCGCTCGGACATCGCGTGACGCCGGCCGAACCCACGACCGCCCACTAGGAGGACACGCCATGCCCGGACCCGGGATCGAGCTCGTCGGGGCCGAGGAGACGGCCGAGGTGATGGAGGTGCTCTCGAGCGGCTTCCTGAGCCGCTACGGCCCCTCGGATAACCCCGCGTTCGGGGCCAAGGTCCACCGAATCGAGGAGGAGATCGCCCAGATTGCGGGCGTCCGCTACGGACTTGGCCTTCACGGCGGCGGTTCGGCGGCGCTCTGGATCACCCTCCTGAGCCTGGGCATCGGCGCCGGTGACGAGGTGATCGTGCCGGGCTTCACGTACGTCGCATCGATCTCGTCGATCGTCTACACGGGCGCCACCCCGGTCCTTGCGGAGATCGACCAGAGCTTCGATCTCGACCCGGCCGATGTCGAGGCCCGGATCACCCCGCGGACGGCCGCGATCCTCGTCGTCCACATGCTCGGCGGCCCGGCCCGGCTCGACGAGCTCAAGGCGGTCGCCGACAGGCACGGCCTCCCGCTCATCGAGGATTGTGCTCAGGCATTCGGGGCGACCTACAAGGGCGTGGGCGTCGGCGGGATCGGGATTGCCGGCACCTACAGCTTCAACGAATACAAGACGATCACCTGTGGCGACGGCGGGATGATCGTGACCGACGACCAGGCGCTCTACGAGCGGGCCTTCGCGATGCACGACCAGGGCCACGCCCCGCTCCGCCTCGAGTCGACCTACGGCGAGCGGCCATTCCTCGGTATGAACTTCCGGATGACCGAGCTATCGGGCGCCGTCCTCCTCGCCCAGGTCCGCAAGCTCGACCAGATCGTCTCCCACCTCCGGGCCAACAAGGCGATCGTCAAGGACATCCTCGCGGAGGTCCCGGCGATCGACTTCCGGACGCTGCCCGACCCGGACGGAGACCTCGCGACGCACCTCGTCACGGTCCTGCCGTCGAAGGAGATGGCCGCGAACGTCGCCCGGGAGGTCGGCTCGCGGCCGCTGTCCGAGTCGGGCTGGCACACCTACAGCCGGATGAACCACCTCCTCGAGAAGCGGACGGCGACGGGCAAAGGCTGCCCGTTCAACTGCTCCGACGCGGGCCATTCGCACGGTGACTATCGGCCGGGGATGCTGCCGCGGACGGACGACCTGCTCGAGCGCTCGATCTCCATCGGGATCGGTGTCCGCGACGCGAACCTCGCGCCGTTCGCCCTCGGGATGCGCAGCACCGCCGAGGACGCTCACGCCCTTGGAGTCGCCTTCCGCGACGCCGCGATCAAGCATCGGCCGTGAGCTGTGGCCGGCCGTGACCGAAGACGGCCCGCCGCTGATCGAGGCGTTCGTCGTCGGCCGGGCCGGCGTCGACCTCACCCCGCCCGAGCCGCGGACCTCGCTGGCCGGCGCGTCGGCGTTCGTCCGGGTCGTCGGCGGCTTCGCCGGCAACATCGCGACCGGGCTCGCCCGGCTCGGGATCCGGACGGCGGTCATCTCGGCGGTCGGCGACGACGGCCACGGCGATCACGTCCGGCTGGCGCTGGGTGCCGAGGGAGTCGACGTCGACGCGATCGCGACCCGGACCGGCCGGCGGACGCAGGTCGCGTTCTTCGAGGCCTGGCCGCCAACCGAGTTTCCCGTGACGTTCCTTCGATCAAGCCCGGCGCCCGAGACACTCCTCGCTCCGGCGGACCTCCCCGACGCCGTAGTCGAGTCGCCCGTCGTCATCCTCTCGGGCACGCTCCTCGCCGAGGAGCCGACCCGCTCGACCGTCCTCGACGCGCTCGATCGACGGGCCGCCGCGCAGGCCGGCCGAACCGCGACCTGGACGATTCTCGACCTCGATTGGCGACCGACGCTCTGGCCGGATCCGGCGCAATACCCGGCCCTGATCGGCCGCGCCGCGCAGGCCAGCAATGTGATCATCGGCAGCGATACGGAGTTCGCGGCGGCCGGCCTCGTCCCCGAAGACGCGCTCCGGATGGCCGCCGGGGCCGGCGAGCCCGCGGGTCTCGTCGTGTTGAAGCATGGCCCTGACGGTGCCTCGCTGCTGTCGTCGGCGGGCCGCCAAACCCTGCCCGGGATCAGTGTCGAGGTCGTGTGCGGCCTCGGCTCCGGCGACGGCCTGACTGCCGCGTTCACGGCCGGACTCCTCCGCGGGCTGGAGCCGATCGTCGCTCTCGAGCGGGGCAACGCGGCCGGCGCGCTCGTCGCCACCCGGCTGATGTGCAGTTCCGCGATGCCGACCGCGGACGAGATCAATTCCCTTCTCGCCCGGGCGGGGACGGGCCAGATGGAGGTGGTGCGATGACCAGCGAAACAGGCGACGCAGGACAGGTCCATGCGGCCAAGTTGCCGACCCTCCTGCCGCCGGATCGGCTCCGGATCCGGCCGGGCGCGGACGGTGTCGTCGCCACCGATCCGGCCCGCAGCGGCTGGCGCTACCTGTCGTTCCGGGCATTCGTGCTGGCCGAAGGCGAGACGGCCACGATCGGATCGGCCGACCAGGAGACCGCGATCGTCACGATCTCCGGCGGCGGCGTCGATCTGGTGCTCGAAGGCCGGGCCGACCTCCGGCTCGCCGGTCGTCCGTCCGTCTTCGAGGGGATGCCGTGGGCAGCGTACCTGCCGGCCGGCGTCGCCGGCCGGATCGTCGGACGTCCACTCGCCGGCCGCGAGGCGGTCGTCGCCGTCGCCAAGGCGCCGCTCAGTGGCCGGACCGGGGTCGCGACCAGCCCGATCCTCGTGTCCCCGGCCGATGTCGAGATCGAGATCCGCGGAGCGGGCAATGCGACGCGCCAGGTGAACAACCTGATGATGCCGGGGTTTCCTGCCGATCGGCTGCTCGTCTGCGAGGTCTTCACCCCGAACGGCAACTGGTCCGGCTGGCCGCCGCACAAGCACGACGTCGACGATCCGCCGCGCGAGGCTGTCCTCGAGGAAACCTACTTCTACCAGATGAGTCGGCCCGAGGGCTGGGCGATCCAGCGCATCTACCACCGCGACGGGTCGCGCGACGTACTCCTCCCGGTCCAGCATGGAGACCTCGTCGTCGTCGACCAGGGCTACCACCCGTTCGCCTCGACCCAGGGCTACGACGCGTATTACCTCAACGTCCTGGCCGGCGACCGGCGGACGATGGCGAACACCGACGATCCGGACCTCGCCTGGGTCCGCACGACCTGGCCGGCGATGGCTCCCGATCCTCGCCTGCCGCTCGTCCGCCTGTGATCTCGGGCGAGCTGACAGCGGTCCGCCGCCGGCGCCTCCTCCGACTCGGCGGACCTGACCGGATCGTCGCCGGGATCGCGATCGACCATCGCGACAGCCTCCGGACCGTCCTGGCCGATGCCGGGATCGACGTCTCGGTCAATGACCTCCGCCGGCTCAAGCTGGCCCTGACGCTGGCGCTCGCCCCGTCGGCCACGGCGATCATGATCGACGCGGAGCTCGGGTCGCTCGTCCTCGAGACCGGCGCGATCCCGGCCGGCGTCGGGCTGATCATGCCGCTCGAGGCCCAGGGCTACGAGTCCCAGGGCGATCGGCGGCTCACCAGCCTGCTGCCGGACTTCTCGCCGCTCGCTGCCGTCCGGTTGGGGGCCGATGCATGCAAGCTCCTCCTCCCCTATCGGGTCGACGACGAGGTCGCTGCAGCGCGCCAGGACGCGCTCGTCGAGGCAACGGCGGAGGACTGCCACGAGCAGGGTCTGCCGCTCGTGATCGAGCCCGTCGTCCATCGCCGCTCGGACGAGACGGCGGAGGCCTGGGCCGCGGCCTATCCATCACTCGTGATCGACGCGGTCGCTCGGCTTCAGCCGCTCGGCGCGGACCTGCTCAAGGTCCCGTTTCCCGTCCGTGATCAAGCCGGCGTGACCAGCGAAGCGGCGGTTGCCGCGTGCGATCGCCTCGCAGCAGCCTGCGCCGAGACCCCCTGGGTCCTCCTCGGTGGTGGGGTCGACCTCGACACCTACCTCGACCAGATCCGGATCGCCGGGCGGGCCGGCGCGTCCGGATTCCTCGCCGGCCGCGGGATCTGGGGTCCGGTGCTCCGGGCGGACCCGGCCGAGACCGGTCGCCTCGCCGCCGCCACCGCCCGCGACGCGTTCGAGCAATGTCGCGAGATCGCCCGCGCCGAAGCGCAGCCGCTCTCGGTCGGCCAGGCAGCCTGACGTGCCTGCCCGCGAGGTCCTGTCATGCCGCCGTTGATCGCGGGCATCCTGACGGCAATTGCCTTCACGTCCTCGACGATGACGTCGGCGCGGGCAAGCCGCCTGGCCGGTCCCGCTCCGGTCCTCGCCGGCGTCATGTTGACCGGCGCGATCCTGGTGCTACCAGTCGCCTTGACGATCGCCCCGCTGCCGATCAAGCCGGCCGTCCTGCCGTTGACCTTCGTCGTGGCGGCGCTCGGCGGCGTGGCGAACATCGTCGGCCTGCTCATCATCTACGCCGCGCTCCGGATCGGGACGGTCGGCACGGTCTCGACGATCGCCTCGACCGAGGGCGCGATCGCGGCGCTGATCTCGGTGATCGGTGGCCAGGCCCTCGCTCCGGGCGCCGGGATCGTGCTTGCGGTCATCGCCGTCGGCGTCGTGCTCGCGGCGTCCGGTGGCGGTCGCGAGATCGAGGAGGGCCGTCCGGTCCCGCGGTCCCAGTCGCTCCGGGCCGCGGCCCTGGCCGGCATGGCAGCCTGCATCTTCGGGCTCGGTCTGGCCCTGACCGGCTCGATCAGCGACGACCTGCCGCCGGCCTGGGTCATTCTGCCCGGCCGCTTGATCGGCGTCGCCGGACTCGTCGTTCCCCTCGTGATCCTGGGCCGGCTGCGCCTGCCCCGGGCGGCGATTCCGCTCGTGATCGCGACCGGCATCACCGAGGTCATCGGGTTCGTGCTCTTCGCGATCGGGGCAGCCGAGGACACCGCGCTGACGGCAGTCCTCGCCTCGATGTTCGCGCCGTTCGCCGCCGTCGCCGCGTTCGTCCTGTTCCGCGAGCGACTCGCCCGGATCCAGGTCGCCGGGATCGCCCTCGTCGTGACCGGGGTCGCCCTCCTCGGCTGGTTGAACGCCTGACTCGATGACCTGAAGGAGCGTCCGATGTCATTCGTCCACAACTCGAACTCGACGATGCACCTGCCGGTCCTGATGCAGGCCCGGGTCGCCCGCGAGACCGGTTGGGACGGGATCTTCCTGCGGGCCGAGCACATCGAGCGCTATCTCGCGACCGACCGACCGCTGGCCGACCTCCGCGCGGCCCTCGGCGGTCTCGGGCCGATCAACCTCGGCGCCCTCGCCGATGTCGAGCGCTGGCGTCCTGCCGAACATGCCTCGATGCTCCGCGAGGCCGCGTCGCTGACTGAGCTGGCCGTCGCCGTCGGCGCGACCAACATCCAGCTCCTGACCGGCCCCGTTGCGCCGGGCGGCTCGTACACAGGGCCGGCCGAGCTCTCGCCGACGGAGCTGCGCCGGGTGACCGCCGGCGCGCTCCGAGCCGTCGCCGACCTCGGTGCGCCGCACGGGATCAGCTACTACCTCGAACCGGTCGCGTGGACGCCGCTCTCGACCCTGGCCAGCGCCGTCGAGGCCGTTGATGCCGCGGAGCGCGACAACGTCGGTCTCGTCCTCGACTTCTGGCATCTCTGGCAGTGCGGCGAGACCCCCGAATCGGTCGCCCGGCTCGATCGCCGCGTGATCTCCGGCGTCGACTTCGCCGATTCGCTCGGACCGGCCGGCGCGCCATCGCCGGATCAGCGATCCCGCTGGGTCTGGCCGGGCGAGGGCGCGATCCCGCTCCGCGAATGGGTCGGCGCGGTCCGGTCGACCGGCTTCGACGGCTGGTGGGACAACGAGCTCTACAGCCAGCCGCACTGGGAGTCTGCGGACCCGTTTGCCGTCGGATCCGGGTTGCTCGCCGTCCTCCGTGACCTGGTCGGATGAGCCTGCCCGGGCGTCCAGATCTCGCGCGCGGCCAGCCTGAGCGCGGGCAAGTCCAGTCTGCGTTGACGACCGTCGGACCCGATGCTACGGTCCTGCAATCGGTTGCGCCGAGCGCTGAACGGAGCCCAACGGCGTTCCTGCCCGTCGCCCCGTCGATGGAGCTCCTCGGCGAAGCGGTGCTGGCGTCGAACAGTCCGGGACCCCGCGGGCTCGGGAGATGACGTGGTGGACAAGGTGACTGGACCGCGCGAGCGAGTGCTTCTCCGCGACGTCGCCCGGCGCGCCAACGTGTCCGGGTCGACCGCGTCGCGGGCCCTGTCGAATGACCCCCGGATCAGCGTCGCGACGCGCGAGCTCGTCAAGGCCGCAGCCGCCGATCTCCACTATGTCCCGAACGCGGCCGCGCGCAGCCTGCGGGTCCGCCGAACCCGGACCCTCGGGCTGCTCCTGCCGGACCTCCGCGATCCGGTTCACGGCCAGGTCGCCTCGGCGTTCGAGCAGGAGGCCCGCCAACAGGGCTATTGCGTGATCGTCGTCGCCGGCGAACGGGACCTCGTCCGCGAGCGGCTGGCCCTCCGGATCTTCGCCGAGCATGGAACCGATGGCGTGGCGGTCGTGGCCAGCGTCCTCTCGCCGCGGGAGCTGCGCGAGCGTGTCGATCCGGACCGGCTCATCCTGGTCTGGCCCGATCACCGGACGATGCCACGGACCGGTGGCCCGCTCATCGACGGCGTGATCACGACCGACGACGCGAGCGGCGTCCGGGCAGCGGTCGAGCACCTGATCGCGCGGGGCATCCGGCGGATCGCGTATGCGGGCGACGGCGTTCGTGCCTCGAACACGGTCCGGGCGGAGGCGACGGCTGCCACGCTCCGAGCCCACGGCATCCGGACGCCCCTCCGGACCCTCGACGCGCCCATCAGGCCGGACCGGGCGATGGCCCTCGCAGCCGAGCTGGCCGCCGACCTCCCCGACGCGGTCGTGTGCTACGACGACCGTCTGGCGCTCGAGCTGATGGACGCCCTGCGCGGCCGCGGCCTGCGCGTGCCGGACGACGTGAGTGTCGTCGGGTTCGACGGGATTCCGTTCGCCGCGATCGCCAACCCCCGGCTGACGACGGTCGCGGTGCCATCCGCCGAGCTCGGCCGGAAGGCCGCGATCATGCTCCTCCGCGCCGTCAATGAGGGCACCTTGCCCGAAGGCGAGGTGCTGGCCGTGGAGATCGCGATCCGCGACAGCACGCGGGAGACCCCGATCGGAGCCGACGCGGGCGTTCTGCATGGCTGACGCCCTGCGCCGAGCGTGTCGCCGACCAGATCCGCCGACCAGATCCGCCGGCCATCGACCAGACCTTCGACCTGCCGGCGGCCGTCGCCGGGCGGGCCCGGCCGTCCACAATGAGGTGACCGCGTGACCTTCAAGCCAAAGAACCCGGACCAGATCGGGGTTGCCTTCCTTGGGGTCGGCCGGATGGGCATGACCCATCTCCAGACGCTCGCCGGGATCCGCAACGCGCACGTCATCGTCGTTGCGGATCCCGACATCGAGGCCGCCCGACGCGGCCAGGACTCCTCGCTCGCCGGCCGGGCGACCACCGACACCCTCGACGCAATCCACGATCCGGCCGTGGAGGCGGTCGTCATCGTGACTCCGACGAGCACCCACGCCGCCCTGATCGAAGCCGCCCTCCGAGCCGGCAAGGCGATCTGGACGGAGAAGCCGATCGCCCTGTCCGTCGCCGAGACGAATCGCGTTGTCGAGATCTGGCGCGAGACGCGGCTGCCGGTCCAGCTCGGGTTCATGCGTCGGTTCGATCCGGGCTACGTCCGGGCCAAGGCCCTGATCGACGCCGGCGAACTCGGCCGGATCGAGCAGTTCCGGTCCTATTCGCGCGACACCTACCTGCCGCCGGCCAGCTTCATCAAGAACAGCGGCGGATCGTTCCTCGATATGAGCGTCCATGACTTCGACCTCGCCCGCTTTCTCGTCGGTGAGATCGAGGAGGTCTCGGCCTGGGGCGGCAACGTCATCGACGACCGCTTCGCCGCGGGCGGCGACATCGACACGGCCGTGACGATGCTCCGTTTCGAGAATGGCGCGCTCGGCGTCGTCGAGATGTCGCGCCGCTCCGCGTGGGGCTACGACATCCGGACGGAGGTCGCGGGCTCGATCGGCAAGGTCGTCGTGGAGGCGCCGCAGAAGACGAGCGCAACGTTCTCGCGCCGCTTCGGCTACGAGGGGGACCACTACGAGAATTTCCCGGATCGGTTCGAGGTTGCCTATCGCGTCGAGCTCGAAGAGTTCTTCCGGACGCTCGGCGAAGGTCGGGTCCCGGATCCGGGACCCGAAGAGGCGCTCGCCACCCTGAAGGTCGCCGTCGCTGCCCGGACGAGCTGGCAGGAGAACCGCCCGGTCCGCATCGCCGAGATCACGGGCGAGGTCACGGCCGAGACCTCGGCATGAGCGACCTCGGTGACGGGATCGTCCGCCATGTCCGGCCGCGGGCCGGTTCAGGGTCGATCCTCGACATCAGTCCCGCCGCCGTCGGCTGGCGCTTCCTCTCGTTCCGGGTCGTTGTCCTCAAGCCTGGTGAGACCCTCGAGGCGGACACGGGCGGCAACGAGGTCGCGATCGTGCCGATCGCGGGCTCGGGCTGGTTCGAATTCGATGGCGCCCGGCATGCCGTTGCCCGCCGCGACCTGTTCCGGGAGCGGCCGAGCGTCCTCTACCTGCCGCCCCGCAGCGGGTATGCGATCGGGGCGGCTGACGGCGCGACGGGCGGGCTCGAGGTCGCGATCGGCGGCGCCCCGGCCGAGGGACTCCACCCCGCCCGTCTCTACCGGCCCGAAGAGCTCGCGTCGTTCGCGCGTGGCGGCGCGAATGTCAGCCGCGGGGTGACCGTCGCGATCGACCCGGCGTTCCCGACCGAGCGCCTCATCGCCTACGAGATCGTCGCCCCGAGCGGAAACTGGTCGAGCTTCCCGCCGCATCGCCACGACGGGCGCCAGGGCACCAGCTACCACGAGGAGACGTACTACTACCGGATCGTGCCCGCGGACGGCTTTGTCATCCAGCGGATCTACACCCGCGACACGGGCCTCGATGTCTCGCTCGTCGCGGAAAGCGGTGACCTCGTCCTCGTCCACGAGGGCTTCCACACCGTCGTCAACGCGCCCGGCACGAACGCCTGGTACCTGAACTTCCTGGCCGGCGACCGGAAGCCCGTCATCCAGCTGAACGACCCGGCGTACGCGGCGATCGTCGACGACTGGACCGGCGGGCCGGTGGCGATCCCGATCGACCTGGGCGGCTGATCAGGGCCGCCAGACGGTGGTCGGGCGCGGACGAAGGATCACCATATTGACGGACCAGGGGTCCGACGCTAGCATCGTGGAAACGGTTGCACAAGAGGGCCGCGTGCACGCCTGCCGCTCCGTTCCCGCGATCACGACGAGGCCGATGACCGCATCTCTCCGCCCCGGAATCGAGTTACCCGGGCCGGATCGGGGCCCCGGTTGACGATGTCCGTCCCGGCCATCGAGCTGCGTCATGCAACGAAGCGCTACGGCGATGCGGTCGCCCTCAATGACGTCTCGATGGTCATCGAGCCCGGCGAGTTCTTCTGCCTCCTCGGGCCCTCGGGCTGCGGCAAGACGACCACCCTCAACCTGATCGGCGGCTTCATCCCGCTCTCATCGGGCGAGTTGCTCATCGAAGGTCGGACCGTGCACGACCTGCCACCACACAAGCGTAACGTCAACACCGTCTTCCAGAGCTACGCCCTGTTCCCCCACATGACCGTTGCCCAGAACGTCGCGTTCGGGCTGCGGATGGAAGGGTTGTCCGGCGCCGAGATCGCCAGGCGCTCGAAGGAATACCTCGAGCTGGTCGGGCTCGGCGAGCTTTCGGCGCGCCTGCCCGCGGCGCTGTCCGGCGGCCAGCAGCAGCGCGTGGCCCTTGCCCGGGCGCTCGCGAAGGAGCCGGCGGTCCTCCTCCTCGATGAGCCCCTCGGCGCCCTGGACCTGAAGCTGCGCAAGCAGATGCAGACCGAGCTGTCACGGATCCATCGGCAGGTCGGAACCACCTTCGTGTTCGTGACCCACGACCAGGAGGAGGCCCTCTCGATGGCGACGCGGATCGCCATCATGTCCGGTGGCAAGGTCCTCCAGATCGGCGTTCCGCGCGAGGTCTACGACCGGCCGGCGAACCGGTTCGTCGCCAACTTCGTCGGCGACACGAACTTCCTCAATGGGGTCGTCCGGGCGGACGGTGGGCGGCGCGAGCTCGTCCTCGATGGTGGCGGAGCGGTTGACGTGCCGAACCAGACCGTGGCCGGTCCCGCCACGCTGATGATCCGCCCGGAGTATCTCAAGCTCCGGCCCGAGGACAGCCCCGCGGCAACCAGCGGACTGCCCGGCCGGGTCGTCAACGTGGCGTTCCTGGGGAGCTATACCCGGATCGTGGTCGCGACGGCCGCCGGCGAGGTGATGATCACCTCGGCGCACGGAGCGGGCGACACCACGGCAGAAGGGCAGCGCGTTCTGGGTGAGGAGGTCTGCGTTTGGTGGCTCGCCGAGCATGCCGCACTGATCCCGAGCTAGTCGGACGAACTGGAGGAGAAGCAGTGGATGACCTGACCCGGGCCTACGACAGGCGACATTTCCTGAAGATTGCCGGCGCAGTCGGTGCGACCGGCGGTCTGGCAGCATTCCTGGCCGCCTGCGCGGCCGGCACCACGGCGACGCCGACGACGGCCGCGAGCTCGGCACCGCTGCCGACCGCCGCCGGGAGCACCGGCCCGGCACCGTCGGCCGCGCCGACGCCCGGTCCGAAGGGCACGTTCAACTGGCTGACCTGGAGTGACCACTGGTACCAGGCCGAGCTCGACAAGATCAACGGCGACATCGGGATCTCGGCGAACGTCACGAGCTTCAGCGACAACATCGACGCGTACACCAAGATCCAGCAGGTCGGCGGCCAGGTCGACCTGGTGTCCGGCGACGCCCTGTGGGTCCCTCACTATTTCGAGAGCCAGCTGATCGATGCGTTCGATCTCGCCTCGCTCAAGGTGTCGAGCCAGCTCTACTCGGTTGCTCGGAGCTTCGAGATCTGGTCGAGCGCGGCCGGTTACCTCGGCTACCCGAACGGCTGGGCGCCGATCCAGGTCACCTATGACCCGGCCCACGTGACGCCCGGCGCCGATTCGTGGGAGCTCCTCCTGGACCCGAAGTACCGCAAGCGCGTCGTGGTCGAGGACCAGCCCGTCGAGGTCATGGCCTACATGGGCAAGGCCGCCGGGGTCAAGGACCCCTACAACATGACGACCGACGAGATCGCCAAGGCGAAGGCCCTCCTCATCCAGCTCAAGCCGAACATCCTGCGCCTCGCCCCGCAGGCCACCGATACGGTCGCCGCCCTCAAGAACGGCGAGGCCTGGATCGCGACGATCAACCTCGGCGCCGACACGGCCGTCAAGGACCAGGGCGGCCCGATGCTGACCACCTTCACCCCGAAGGAGGGCACGATCGGCTGGATGGACAGCGAGATGATCGTCCACGGCGGGGCCAACACCAACCTCCTGATGCCCTTCCTCGAGGTCCATGAGCAGGCCGAGTACGTCGCGGCCAACTTCATGCTCAACCGGCGGCCGCTGTTCAACGAGGCGGCCTACAAGCTGCTCGTCAACCAGGGCCAGCAGGAGCTTGCCGATCACCTCCTCTTCAACAAGCCCGAGACCGTCAACACGATGACGCTCAAGGGTCCGGGCAGCTCGACCCAGGCCGTCATTGCCGCGTTCAACGACGTCTTCGGCGCGTAGCGGCCGGACCGACCCAGCACCGCACCGGACATGACGACGGAGACCAGCGACGGGGCCGGCTCGGCCCCGCTCGCCGGCGCGTCCCATTCCTTCGCCACGCGACTCGGCAGGGCACTCCCCGCCCTGCCGGGCCTCGCGGTCCTGATCTTCCTGTTCCTCGTCCCCCTCCTGATCATGTTCGTGTTCAGCTTCTGGCGCACGAACAACGATTTCCGGCTGGTGCCGGACTGGAATCTCGACAACTACGCCCGGTTCTTCGTCGAGGGGACGTATCTCCGGACCTTCCTCAAGACGTTGATCATGGGCGCGCTCGTCACGGTTGCCGCCCTCGCCATCGGCCTGCCGTTCGCCTACTTCCTCGTGCGCTACGCCGGGCGCTGGATGCAGCGTGCCATCCTGCTCGCGGTGATCGTGCCGTTCTGGACGAGCTACCTGGTCCGCGTCTATGCCTGGCAGGCCATCCTCGGTGAGCACGGCGCGCTCAACCAGTTCCTCATGGGGATCGGGCTGATCGACCACCCCTCGACCCTGTTCGTCTACGACGACCCGGGCGTATTCGTCGTCCTGACATATGTCTACTTTCCGTTCGCCGTGCTCGCCCTTTATGCGGCTCTCGAGAAGTTCGATTTCACCCAGCTCAACGCCGCCCAGGATCTTGGCGCCCGACCGGATCAGGCGTTCCGGCACATCCTCCTGCCGCAGATCCGGGCCGGCATCATCACCGCCTGCATCTTCGTGTTCATCCCGATCCTGGGTGAGTTCCTGACCCCAACCCTGGTCGGCGGCGCCCAGAGCAGCCTGATCGCCAACCTTGTCGTGAACTACCTCCGCCAGGCCCAGTTCGCGGAAGGGGCTGCCCTCGCGATCATCATCGCGGCCTTCGTGACCGCGATCATGATCGTGTTCCGGAAGTCGTTCCGGGTGGAGGACGTCGTCACCAGTGGCTAAGGGGAGCAGCCCGCTCGAGACGATGCCGGTCAGCCGTTTCGCCCGGCAGACGCGCTGGTCGCTGATCGTCCTGACCGGCGCGATGCTGGCCTTCCTGTACCTGCCGATCGGGTTCCTGATCCTGTTCTCGTTGGAGGACGCTGCGACGCCGGGCCTGCCGATCACCGGGCTGACCCTGCACTGGTACCAGGTCCTGGCATCGGATTCGGCGATCCAGAACGCCCTGCTGACCTCGGTGGAAGTCGCCGTTGCGGTCACGATCATCGCCTCGATCGTGGGCACGATGGTCGCCTTCCCGCTCGTTCGAGGCGGCGTCCGCGCCCCCGGCACCCTGCGGCTCCTGTTCACTCTGCCGATCATGATCCCGGGGTTCCTGATCGGCATCGGACTCCTGATCTTCTTCCGCCAGGCGCTCCATCTCCAGCTCGGCCTGTACACGGTGGTCGCCGGCCACCTGGTCTTCACGATCCCGTTCGTCGTCCTGATCGTCGCTTCCCGGCTGCAGGGCTTCGACCGCCGACTCGAATGGGCCGCCGCCGATCTCGGGGCGAGCCCGATGCGGACGCTCCGCTATATCGTGCTGCCCCTGATCGCGCCCGCGATCCTGGCCGGTGCGCTCCTGTGCGTCACCCTGTCGATCGACGAGTTCGTGATCACGTTCTTCACGATCGGCCCGCAGCAGACCCTGCCGCTGTACATCTACACCCAGATCAAGTTCGGGGTGACACCTGAGGTCAACGCGATCGCGACCGTCATCCTCGTGGCGACGCTGTCCGCGGTTGCGCTCGGCTCGGTGCTTCTCAGCGGAAGTCGCCGGCTGAGGCGGCGCAACCCCCAATGAACGACGCCGCTTGAGCGGGCTGCTCGAAGGACGCCCGCAGCCGGAGGCGCCGATCCGGATGGGATTCCAGGTCTGGGGCCAGGCCGCGAC
>JBBRCU010000025.1:0-43848 GCA_038204565.1 Candidatus Limnocylindrales bacterium | reverse complement strand
GAGCGGGAGCTCTTCGTGCAGGACCTGCATGTTGGCGCTGACCCGAACTACCGTATGCCGCTGCGCGTTGTTGGCGAGCGGGCGTGGCACTCGATGTTTGCCCGCGTCATGTTCATCCGGCCGCCGCACTCGGAACTGGAGAGTCACGTACCAGCGTTTACCGTGATGCATGCTCCGTCGTTACAGGCCGATCCTGACCGAGACGGCACGCGAACTCGGACGTTCATCGTCGTCAATATGGCGAAGGGCCTGATCCTGATCGGTGGGACGGAGTATGGCGGAGAGATCAAGAAGTCGATCTTCTCGGTCATGAACTACCGGCTTCCGCTTCAGAATGTCATGTCGATGCACTGCTCAGCAAATGTCGGGCAGGATGGTGACGTAGCGCTGTTCTTCGGGCTGTCGGGCACAGGAAAGACGACACTGTCGTCGGATCCGTCGCGAACGCTCATCGGCGACGACGAGCATGGCTGGAGTGATGACGGTGTCTTCAACTTCGAAGGCGGCTGTTACGCCAAGACGATCCGGCTCAGCCCGATGTACGAGCCGGACATCTTCCAGACGACCCGCCGGTTCGGGACGATCCTCGAGAACGTGGACCTGACCCCGTCAACGCGTGAGCTCGACCTCGACTCGGATCGTTTCACCGAGAACACGCGCGGCGCGTATCCCCTCCACTTCATCGGCAACGCGGATCCGACCGGGATGGCCGGCCAGCCGACCAACGTGGTCTTCCTGACCGCCGACGCGTTCGGGGTCCTGCCGCCGATCAGCCGGCTTTCCGCGGATCAGGCTCAGTACCATTTCATCAGTGGCTACACGGCCAAGCTCGCCGGCACCGAGATCGGCGTCAAGGAGCCGCAGGCGACGTTCAGTGCCTGCTTCGGCGCCCCGTTCATGCCACGCCACCCCGGCGAATACGCAGCGATGCTTGCCGAGCGGCTCGAGCGCCACGGTGTCCGGGCCTGGCTGGTGAACACCGGCTGGACCGGCGGCCCATTCGGGACGGGCGAGCGGATGAACATCAACCACACCCGCTCGATGGTCCGGGCGGCGTTGTCGGGCGCGCTCGACAACGTGCCGACGATCACCGATCCGATCTTCGGCGTCGAGGTTCCGACCGCCTGTCCCGACGTCCCGGCGGAGGTCCTCCAGCCACGCGCCACGTGGGCTGAACCGGCGGCCTACGACAGCGCTGCGGCCGCCCTCGCCCGGATGTTCGCGCAGAATTTCGCGGCCTATGCCGCCGGGGTCACCGACGCGGTGCGCCGTGCCGGGCCGGCCGTCGTCGAGGGCGCGGGCGTGCCCGAGATCACGGTGGCAGGCCCGGGCGAAGGCTGAACGCGGCCGGGCTCCGGGCGTCGCGGCCGGCCGGCGACCGTCGTCGAGTGGAGGCTCAGCTCCGCCGCGCCGGAATGACTTCGAGGATGCCGCCGACCACCAGGGCGCCGATCCCCAGCGCGACGATCGATCGATTGCTCGCTACCAGCAGGCCGAGAACGGTGAGGAGGAGCCCGACGAAGACGAGGGCGGTGACGGATGCATTCATGGACGGGGTTCCCTGCGAGGATTGGCAGGGACATCGTCGGACGATCCCTACCCCGCGGCCATCGTCGTTCGTCGATGGCCGCGCGCTACGAACGACCCGCTCCGTAGAATGGCCATACCGCATCCGAACCGCCCGTCCGTAGCCCGAGGTCCCTCCACCATGGCCAGGAACAAGGTCACCGTCATCGGCGCCGGCAACGTCGGCGCGACCACTGCCCAGCGGATCGCCGAGGCCGGCCTCGCTGACGTGGTCCTCGTCGACATCGTCGAGGGCCTGCCCCAGGGCAAGGGTCTGGACCTGGCCGAGGCCGCCCCCGTGGTCGGGCACGACTCACGAATTTTCGGCACGAACGACTATGCGGATACCGCCGACTCCGACATCGTCGTCGTGACCTCGGGGATTGCCCGGAAGCCCGGGATGAGCCGCGACGACCTGATACAGACCAACGCCGGGATCGTCCGGGGCGTCGTCGAGGAGGCTGCAAGGTACTCGCCCGACGCGATCCTGATCATCGTCACGAACCCGCTCGACGCCATGTGCCATGTCGCCCTCAAGGCGTCCGGCTTCCCGCGCGAGCGCGTCCTCGGCATGGCCGGCGTCCTCGACTCGGCCCGGTTCCGGAGCTTCATCGCCGAGGAGCTCGGGGTCAGCGTCGCCGACACCCACGCGTTCGTGCTTGGCGGCCATGGCGACACGATGGTTCCGTTGTCGCGCTACTCGACGGTCGCGGGCGTGCCGATCACCGAACTCCTGACCGCCGACCGCGTGAAGGCCCTCGAAGAGCGGACGGCCAACGGCGGCGCCGAGGTCGTCGCGCTGCTCAAGACCGGTTCGGCGTTCTACGCCCCGGCCGCGTCGAGCTTCGAGATGGTCGACGCGATCCTCCGCGACAGGAAGCGCGTCCTGCCCTGTGCCGTCCTCCTCCAGGGCGAGTTCAAGACGAACGGGTTGTTCGTCGGTGTCCCGGTCGTCCTCGGCCGCGGCGGGATGGAGAAGGTCTTCGAGATCGAGCTGACGACCGAAGAGCAAGCGGCCTTCGACAGGTCCGCAGCCGCCGTCCTGGAACTGGTCGACAAGCTCGGCTAGGTCCCCCCGCGCCCGGCCCAGGGCCAGCTCGGAAGCCTGGCCCGGTCGGACCCTCTGGTGCATCGCCGCACCGCCGAACGCGTGAGCCTTGAACGAATCGGGGTCACCCGGAATTGACCCGATCCGACCGCGGGTCGTATGGTCGTCGCACGCAATCGCCGGCCTCGGGAGGGCCGGCGTTCGATGTCGTCACGGAGTGCGCGCACGACGCCACGACCGCGGTCGGGAGCCGCTTCGGCGCTCGTTGGTGCGTATTCCGGACGTGGAGGAGTCAGGCATCTGCCTGAAGGGAGGCTCATGAACCGGAGGCTGCTCACCGCCGTCGGTGCGACGGCGTTGCTGCTCGGCAGCACCGTGCCCGCGGCCACGATCGCCGCGTCACCCGCCGCTGGTCGGCTGTTCACGAGGCTCGATGTCAGCAAGATCGACCCCGCGATCAGCCCGGCGATCCTGTCCAACAAGCCGGTCACCGTCATGCTTCAGCTCAAGGGCGCGGCGGCGACCACGGGCAAGGCCAGCAAGGCCGAGCAGGTCGTCCGGGCAAAGGCCCTCAAGGTGACCCAGAACGCGCTCCGCGGGTCGATCGTCAAGGCTGGCGGCAGCATCCTCGGTCAGTACCAGTACGCCTACAACGGGGTCAAGGTCCGCGTCGCCGGTCGGGATGTCGCCCGCCTCGCGACCCTTCCCGGCGTCGCCGCCATCCGCGCCATCGCGACCTACTCGATCGACAACGTCGAGAGCGTGCCGTTCACCGGCGCGCCGGCCGCCTGGAGCGACCTCGGGGTCACCGGCGCGGGCGAGACGATCGCGGTCATCGACACCGGCACCGACTATGACCACGCGAACTTCGGCGGACCCGGCACGGTCGCGGCGTTCAGCGCCAACGACCCCACGAAGATCGAGGCCGGGACCTTTCCGACGGCCAAGGTCATCGGTGGCTGGGACTTCGCCGGCAACGACTACGACGCGACCGGCAAGCTCGGCTCGGTGACGCCGAAGCCGGATCCGGATCCGCTCGATTGCAACGGCCACGGCTCGCACACGTCCGGCACGGCCGCCGGCGAGGGCGTCCTCACGTCGGGGTCGACCTACAGCGGCCCCTACGACTCGACCACCTACGCGAACGCCTTCACGATCGGCCCGGGCGTCGCGCCCCAGGCCTCGATCGTCGCCCTGAAGGTCTTCGGCTGCGAAGGCTCGACGGACCTCGTCGTTGACGCCCTCGAGTGGGTTGCCGCATACAACGCCGACGCGGCGCATGCGGCCACCACGATCGACGTCGTCAACATGTCGCTCGGCTCGAGCTTCGGCCGCGACGACAGCCCCGACGCGGTCGCGACGAACAACCTCGTCGGCGCTGGCGTCGTTGTCGTGGCGTCAGCCGGCAACTCCGGCCCGAACGCCTACATCACCGGGTCGCCGGCCACGGCGTCCCAGGCGATCTCGGTCGCGGCCGAAGACTCCCTGCCGACGTTTCTGGCCGCCAAGGTCGACTTCGCCACGGCAACCGACATCACCAACGCCAGCAACCAGAACGCCTACCCGAACCTGCCGGTCAGCGGCACGCTCAAGGTGATCAAGGACACCACGGGAGCCGTCAGCCTCGGCTGTACCCGGGCCGACTACGGGACCCTTGCCCCGAACACGATCGTCGCGATCCAGCGCGGGGTGTGCGTCTTCGTCGACAAGGGCGCCGCGGCCAAGGCCGCCGGAGCAATCGGGATCATCGACATCAACCGGGATGACCTGCCGCCCTCGGCGCTGCCGACGTTCCTCGGCTACGAGCCGGAGCTCTTCGACATCCCGATGATCGGCGTCGGCAACGAGTCGAAGGCCGGGATCATCGCGGCCGACGGCCAGGGCGTCACGCTCCAGGCAGCCGGCACGATCGCCAACCCGACCTGGAAGACGATCACCACGTTCAGCTCCGGCGGCCCGCGCAACGGCGACAGCGGCATGAAGCCGGACGTCGCTGCCCCGGGCAGCAACATCATTTCGACGCTCGTCGGTAGCGGCAACCTCGGGACGACCCTGTCGGGCACCTCGATGGCCTCGCCGCACGTCGCCGGGGTCGCCGCTCTCGTCCACGCCGCCAACCCGTCGTGGACTCCGCTCGCGGTCAAGGCCGCCATCGTCGGCACAGCATCGATCGCGTCGGCCGACATCCTCGGCTACAACGCGCGAATCGCGGGCGCCGGCGCTGTTCAGGCTCGGCGGGCCGTCGACACCGTCGGGTACGCGACCACCCCTGACCACACCGCGAGCCTGTCGTACGGCTACGACCCCGTGGGCTCGGCCTACAACGAGCCGCTGACGGTCACGCTCCACAACACGAGCTCTGCCGCCATCACCTACAACCTCACCGGCCAGAGCATCGTCTCGGTCAGCCCCTCGGCGGTGACCGTCGCTGCCAACAGCACTGCAACCTTCACCGCGACGGCCGCCCTCACGGCGGCCCAGCTCGCGAGCCAGCCGACGACGTCGGTCCTCCTCGGAGGCGCGCCATGGGGCGGCGTCAACAACTTCCGTGGCGCGGTTGTCGCCACGCCGACCACGACGGGTCCAGGTCTCTACGCCCTGCGCGTTCCGTTCATCGCGGTCCCGCGGGCCCTCTCGAACGTCACCGCCGGCGCCCGCTCGACCTACACCACGGCCAACGGCATCGCGCGAGCGTCGATCCCCCTGTCCAACAGCGGCGTCCACACCGGCTACGCCGACGTGTATGCCTGGGGTCTCTCGGATCCGCAGGATCTCGGCGGTGGCTCCACTGCCACCAATGACATCCGGGCGGTCGGTCTCCAGACCTTCGCCGCCGAAGGCCTGACCGGGGTCGCCGACCCCAACGACCGGGCGCTCGTGTTCGCGGTGAACACCTGGGGCAAATGGTCGACGGCCTCGTCCAACGAGTTCGACATCGCAATCTACGGCCACAACAAGCACAAGCCCGACTTCGTCGTCGTCGGGGTGGACTTCGGGATCGTGACCGCAGGCGCGTTCAACGGTCAGTTCGCGTCCTTCGTCTTCGATGCCAAGAACAACCTTGTCGACGCCTGGGTTGCCGACGGGCCGGCCAACGGCTCGACGGTCCTCCTGCCGCTCCTCGCGAGCGATATCGGCCAGACTGTCAACAACACTCGCTTCAGCTACAGCATCACCGGGTTCTCCGTCGAGGACTCGTCGCTCGTCGACTCCGTCGCCGGGCAGGCCGAGTTCAACACGTTCCGACCGGCCCTCTCGACCGGGCAGTTCGTCCCGGTCGGTCCGGGCGGGACCGGCAGCATCGCGGTCGAGGTCACGAAGGGCTTCCTCTCGGCGGCGCCGGCCAAGGGCTGGCTCGTCGTGACCCTCGACGACGCGAACGGTGCGGCGCAGGCCGACACGGTGGCCATCGGGGCGCCGTAGCTCGGGATCGCCTCGAACGCACGAACTGGCCCCGGCAACTGCCGGGGCCAGTTCGATTCGCGGCCGGAACCCCAGGAGGAGTCTCGGGATCCGGCGGCAGGCCGTCGCGCAGATCGGCGGTCGGGTGGTCCCGGTGAGTCAGGCGCTCGTCACGAGAACCGGGGCGAATGGTCCGGACTCGAACGGGATCGCCGCGGCGCGATCGCTCGAGCGGCGGGCCGCGACGGCGAGCGCCTGGCGGTAGACCGCGTCGGTCTCCGGAAGCGGGGCGACCGCGAGCTCGGACCGGAGGATCCCGCACAGGCGGCGATACTGGCGGACGACCTGCGAGCGCGACCCGGATCGGCCGTACGTCGCGATCAGGACGGCATGCGCCTCCTCGCGCAGCGGGTCTCGGGTCAGGAGCTCCGTCGCGGCCCGCCGGGCGCCGGTCGTGTCGTCGCGATCGAGTCGGTGCTGGGCAAGGTCGGCGAGGAGGTCC
Source organism: Candidatus Limnocylindrales bacterium (assembly GCA_038204565.1). Classification (GTDB taxonomy): domain Bacteria; phylum Chloroflexota; class Limnocylindria; order Limnocylindrales; family CSP1-4; genus CF-46. Next base: position 37,330 of record JBBRCU010000025.1, on the reverse strand, counting down.
TCGTAGAGGTCGGACAGGCGCTCCCGGTCCGCCGCGAAACACTCGTGGCCGAGGCCCTCGAGCAGGTCGCCGGTGTAGATCCGCTGCGCGCGCTCGCGATCCTCTGCCACGTCGCTGGTCGCGAGGCGCTCGAACCGGTCGAGGTCGAGGTCGAGGTCCACGTCCCGGTGGATCCCGATCGTGTCGACGTCCGCCTCGAGCCAGCGATCTGCATTGACGCCCGCCGCGGTCAGGCTGGAGCGGACGAGCCAGAGCGCCTGGCGCAGCGACCCGGCCGAGGGGGCGCCTGCCTCGGGCCAGAGCTCGGCCGCGAGGGTGTCGCGCAAGCGCGGCCGCGGCCGGAGACTGAGGAGCGCGAACAGGGCCTGGGCATGACGGCCGCCGATCCGGACCGGCAGCCCATCTGCGCGGATGTCGACCCGACCGAGGAGGCTGATCGCGAGCGTGCCGCGTCCGCTCATGAGACCCCTCCGTGGTGTGGCGGCGGCGCCCGGCGTTCCCCCCAGAGGCCGGGCGCCGCCGCCGAACAGATCGCCGGTCCCCCAGGATCCGGCTGCCTGCCTACCCCCTTGGGACGGGCAACCCCCGTCCGTCCCCTTCGGTTGTGTTCCCCCCCCGACACCCCACCGATCTACCGATGCTGGTCGCGAGCACGACGCCCGGGTGAGCGTGGCGACGACACCGGAGGTGTCGGCCAGTTGACACCCCGATGGTGAACGGATCCTGATGCCGACGAATTCCGCGGCGGCGATCCCGGCACCGCGCGGCCCCGCTAGACTGTCAGCCATCGTGCCGACGGCCGTCCTCGCGTTCGACTTCGACCCGCTGCTGCGCCTCGGGGAAGGCGCGGTCCGCTGGGAGACGGTGGCCATCGCCGGGGCGATCTTCGTCGCGATCGTCCTCGCCGGGGTGGCCGCGCGCACGGCTGGCCTGCGAGCGGACGACCTGCTGTTCGTCGTCCTCGGCATCGTGCCCGGCGCCGTCGTGGGCGGTCGGCTCGGCTACGTCGTCCTGCACCCGGCGTTCTTCGGCGACGTCCCAGGTCGGATCCTCGATCCGGGGATCGGCAGTCTCGAGCTCACCGTCGCGGTGGTCGGCGGAGCCATCACGGGGTCGCTCGTCGCGCTCCTGCTCGACGGGCGACCGGGCCCGTGGGCCCGCGTTGCGACGTTCCCGGTGCTGTTCCTCCTCCTTGCCGGCAAGCTCGCCACCGTCCTCGGCGGATCCGGCCAGGGCCTGCCGACGAGCGGGGAGCCCGCGACGGCCTACCTCGGCGTCGGTCCGTGGGGCTCCCTCGGCCCGGCGATTCCGGCGATCCCGGCGCAGGCCCTGGAGGCGCTCGCGACCACGATCGTCGTCGTCCTCGTCGTCGGGCTCTCCACGGTGCCCGCGCTGCGCCGTTCCGACGGCCGCCTGTTCCTGATCGCGCTCGCGGGCTGGGCCGCCGGTCGGGCCGTGGTCGCCTCGACGTGGCGGGATCCAACGGTCATCGGGCCGTTGCGGGCCGAGCAGGTCATCGACATCGTGGTGGCACTCGGGGCGCTGGTTCTGGCCTTGCTCGTCGTCGCAACCCGGGGCGGGGCAAGCCGCGACCGCGTGGTCTCCGGCCCGGACGGCCCTGAATCGATGCCGTTCCCGAGCGTGCCCCCCGCCTGACCGTCAGTCGGCCGCCGCTCGTGGGTCGGGCGCGTCGTCTTCGAGGCCGACCTGGGGCTGGCTTCCGCTCTCGCCGCCCGCCCCGCGCAGCGGGTCCGCGAGGGGCCGGTTCGCGGCCTCGCGCAGCACGACCATCCGGCGCTCGGCCGTCCGGATCGCATCGTCGACGGGTCCGCCGAGGACGGTGGCGGTCGCGATCACGAGCCGGAGCGGATCGGGGCAGGCCTCGAGGATCGGATCGACGCCTGCCCGGACCCTGCGGAGGTAGGCCCGAGCGGCGAGCTCGCCCGTCCCCGGCAGGACGACCCGGAAGCGGCCACCGCGACCGACGCTGACCACGTCGCCCCCTCGCGCGGTTTCACGGAGCGTCCGCTCGACCATCGCGGCAGCGTCGACGTCCGGGGCCTGCGGCTCCCCGCCAGGATCGCCTGCGGGCAAGCCCGGTTCGGCGGCCCGACGGGTGCGGCGGCGTGACGGACGAAGGCCGTCGATCGCGACGATCGCCACCGTCGTCGCGCCGCCGCCGCCGGCATCACCGGCGGCGGCAGACGATCCGTCCGAACCGCCGAGGAATGTCTCGATCGACCGGCTCACCTTCTCGTGGTCGTCATCGAGGTGAGGCAGCGAGAAGCGCCGGCGACTCCGGCGCGTCGGTGGAGCCGCGCGGCCGGCGCTGTCCGTCTCGGCCGGGGCGGCGGACCTGGCCCGGGGTTGACCCGATCCCGCCCGAGTGCGGCCGCGCGCGGCGGGCTCGGCGGCGTCCGGACCGGCCGCTACTGGAGCTGCCGGCGACGGGGTCGTCCTGACGGCATTGCCGGACGGTTTCGCCGACCGGTCGTCGTCACGGCGGGGCGGATCAGGCCGCGCTTCGGGATCATCCGCCGCCGCCTCTGGAGCCGGAGGCGCGGTCGGGGCAGATGCGGCGGGGGAGGCAGGCTCGATTCGTCCCCGTGCGGGCGCGAAACTCGGCGGGAGGACCGAATCGCTCCGCCCGCGACGCATCCCGCGGATCGCGGCGCCGACGAGGATGGCGTTCGCAAGCAGGGTCAGCGCGAACAGGGGCAGCAGGAGATCGGCAGGCACGGACGCCTCGGAGTTGAAGACCTTGGGGGTCCACCCGAGTCTATCCCGGATGCCCGTATTGATCCGGCGGCGTCCCGAACGCCACCTTCGGCCCGGTCGCCCTCCGGGTAGTCGATCGGAGTCGGCCGCAACCGCTCCGGCTACTCGTCGACGCGCTGACGACGGACCACGAGCAGGGTCAGGTCGTCGGACGGCTCGGCCCGCCCTCGGAACGCGGCGACATCGGCCCGGACCGCGGCCACGATTCCTGCCGCGCTGGCGCCGGCGAGCGTCTCCAGCAGGGCCCGATAGCGCTCCTCGCCGTAGAACCCGCCATCGGCGTCGCGCGCCTCGGTCACCCCGTCGGTGTGACCCACGAACGAGTCACCCGGCTCGAGGGTCCGCTCGATCGAGACCACGCCGAGCTCGGCCACCATCCCGACGAGCCGGCCGGGTGGGTCGAGGACCTCGAGCCGGCCGTCGGCGCGAAGGATGTGGACCGGGTCGTGGCCGGCCCGGGCGAGGGTCAGCCCACCCGTCGTCGGGTCGAGGATGGCGTGAGCGACGGTCACGAACAGGCCACTGCCCCGCTCGTCGACGAGGATCCGATTGACCCGAGCGAGGGTCGCGGCGGGACCGTCGGTGTTGTCCGCCGCCGCGTGGATCAGGCCACGGCTGTCGGCCATGAGGATCGCGGCCGGAATTCCCTTGCCGGTCACGTCAGCGATGACGAGTCCGATGCAGGCGCCACGGTCCCGCAGGCGGAAGACGTCGTAGAAGTCCCCGCCGACTTCGCGCGCGGGCTCGTAGACGCTGGCGATCTCCCAACCCTCGATGGCGGGGAAGCGGCGCGGCATGAGCGATACCTGGATCCGCCGGCCGATGGCCAGCTCCTCGTCGAGGGCTCGCCGCTCGATCATCTGACCGAGCAGCGCCGCCCGCTCGATCGCCAGGGCCGTCTGGCTCGCGACGGAGGCGAGCAGCTGGCGGTCGCCGGCGGTGAACTCCGCGCTGCCGGCCGGCCGGCCGAGGACGATCGTGCCGTGATGACCGCGGGCGGTCCGCAGGAACGCCGCCAGGATCGAGCCGAAGCGTTGTCCGGACGGCGTCGCGACCGCGGCGCACGAGCCGATCGATGGGTCCTCCGCGCCGAGACTCACGATCACCGGCGCCGCGTCGACGCCCAGCGCCGCGACGTCGCCGGCAGGTCCGTCCGCGGCGAGGACCATCGCGGCATCGGGCCCGAGGACGAGCCCGATGGCCGATCCAAGCGGTCGTGAGATCGTCGACAGGACGCAGCCGGCGATCGCCGCCGGGTCGACCGCCGAACCGAGCGTCGCGGCGAGCCGCGACAGGAGGGCGAGCTCGCGCAGGTCGGCGACGGCGGCGGCCGTGACGGCCCGTCGGCCGACGCCCTCGGCGGCGGCCAGCTCGATCGCCCGGGCGACCAGCTCGGCCACGCTCGCGGCCCGGCCCGGCGCCTCGGCGTGGCTCGAGACGGAGCCAAACGCGGCGCCCTCCAGCTCGATCGTGCGCGTCGTGACCGGCCCCGCCGATCGACCGGAGTCGGACCCGACCACGGCGATCTCGGATCCGCCAGCGTCGACGACCCGGATGACGGCGGACGGCTCGATCGCCAGAACGGCGTCGAGCAGCGCATCCAGCCCGGCCCGGGTGATCAGCCGATCGAGACGGGGCGCCCCCATCGCGCGTCTTGCTGCTCGCCGGCGGTCAGGCGGATGCGGCGACGGCCGCGGCGAGCGCCGTGGCTCGATCCGGGTAGACCGCGAACAGCCCGAGCATTCCGCTCCGATCGAGGACGCGCTCGATCGACGCTGGCGGCCCGGCGAGCGTCAGGGCGCCGTCGAGCCCTTCGGCGGGTGCCGCGCTCAGATCGTGAATCGCCTGCCAGCCGTTGTCCGGCGAGGTCGGCTCCTGACCGCGCAGGAGCAGGGCGATCGAATGGATCGCGACCAGCCCGGAGCTGCCCATGTAGGTCAGGCCGGAGAGATCGAGCACGATCCGCCGCGCGCCGCCGTCACGGGCGAGCCGGCCGGCCTCGATCAGGTGCTCGAAGTTCGAGCCGTCGAGCTCGCCCGCCAGGCCGATGACCGCGAGATCAGCGTTCGGTCGCTCGGTCGTGATGTCCATCGCTCGCCTCCGTGCTGCTCCGCCGTCGCTTGCGGACGGTGACCTCGTTGCCGCCTGCCGGCAGGATACGGTGGTCGAACCCGTCCGTGAGCGTTCGTGCCAGATGGACGCCCATTCCACCGAGCCGGCGCTCGGCGAGCGGCCGGTCGAGGGGCGGCACGGGCAGCGCCGTCGGGTCGAAGGGCGGCGCATCGTCGCGGATCCGGAACCCGATCTCGGTCGGGCTCGCGACGAACGCGACCTCGACGATCCCGGGCCGGCCGCCGTAGCCGTGGCCGACGACGTTGCAGACGAGCTCGTCGACTGCCTGGACCAGGTCGGCCGCCGTCTCGGCGTCGCCACCGGCGGCGGCCACGTGCTCGCGGACGAAGGCCCGGACGCCGGCCAGCTGGGCGACGTCGGCCGAGATGGTGATCGTGTCGGACTTGCCGCCCGCAGCGCGCTCGGTCATCGGTCGCGGCGCTCGTTGAAGCTGTGCAGCTCAGCTCAACCGGGCGTGGTCGGCGGTCGTGCGCTTGATGAAGCGGCCGCCGCCCTTGCGCCCGGTGAACTGGCCGTCACGGACGATCACGCTGCCGCGGCTGAGGACGATGTCCGAGCGACCCTGGACCGACCGACCCTCGTAGCACGAGTAGTCGACGTCCATGTGATGGGTCGCGGCGCTGATCGTGTGTCTGGCGGTCGGGTCGTAGACGACGATGTCGGCATCGGAGCCGACCGCGATCGTGCCCTTCTTCGGGAACATCCCGAAGAGCTTGGCCGGGGCTGTCGAGATGATCTCCACCCAGCGTTCCTTCGAGATCCGGCCGGCCGCGACGCCGCCGTCATGAAGGAGGTCGACCCGGTCCTCGACGCCGGGCAGGCCGTTCGGGACCTTCCGGAAGTCGCCCCGGCCCAGCTCCTTCTGGCCGTGGAAGTCGAACGGGCAGTGGTCGGTGGCGACGAGCTGGAGGTCGTCCTTGATCAGGCCCGTCCAGAGCTCGGCCTGGTGGTCGGCGGTCCGGAGCGGCGGCGAGCACACGAACTTGGCCCCCTCGAACCCGTTGCCGAGATCGTCCAGCGAGAGGAACAGGTACTGCGGGCAGGTCTCGGCGAAGACCTTCGAGCCACGGTCGCGGGCGTCACGGACGGCATTCAGCGCGTCGCGCGCGGAGAGATGGACGATGTAGACGGGGACCCCGGCTGCTTCGGCCAGGCGAATCACGCGATTGGTCGCCTCGCCTTCGAATGCCGGGTAGCGGGCGACGCCGTGGTAGTACGGATCGGTCTTGCCGGCCTCGACCAGCTGACCGGCCACCACGTCGATGGCCATCCCGTTTTCAGCGTGCATCATGACCAGCCCGCCGTTCGTGGCGGTTTGCTGCATCGCCCGGAAGATCGCCCCGTCGTCGCTGTAGAAGACGCCCGGATAGGCGGTGAACAGCTTGAAGTCGGGGATCCCCTCGGCCACGAGCGTGTCCATCTCGGCGAGGCTGTCGTCCGTCACGTCGCTCATGATCATGTGGAAGCCGTAGTCGGCGACGGCGTTGCCCTCGGCTTTGGCATGCCACGCGTCGAGACCCTCGCGGAGGGACTTGCCCTTGGTCTGGACGGCGAAGTCGATGACGGTCGTCGTCCCGCCAAAGGCCGCCGCGCGGGTCCCCGTCTCGAAGGTGTCCTTGGCGAAGGTCCCGCCGAACGGCAGCTCCATGTGGGTATGCGCATCGATCGCGCCAGGGATCAGCCAGCGGCCGGCGGCATCGATCGTCTCGTCGGCGGTCACGCCGTCGCTCGCAAGGTCCGTCCCGATCCGGGCGATGGTCTCGCCGTCGATGAGGACGTCGGCCGAGGTCGAACCGTCGGCGGTGACGATCGTCCCGTTGGTGATCAGCGTGCGCATCGATCCTCCTCCAGACCCGGGTCACGATCGGCGAGCGGGGCAGGGGACGAGGATAGCGAAGCGGCGCGGCTCAGCGTCGGCGGTAACGCCGCATGACGGGCGTCCGGGCGGTCAGTTCCGGCTGACGTGTCGGACGCGGGCCAGGGCCAGGAGGGCGGCCGACCCGAGCAACGTCATCAGCGCCCCCGCGAGGACCGGTCGACCCTCACCCGTTGCGAGGTAGCCGGGATCGATCGCTGGCAGGCGCGACGCGGCCAGGGCGAGGATCGCCACGATGGCGATCCAGACGGCGATCCGAGCATAGCGGCGCCTGCTCCGAACACGACGGGCGCCGGCGCCATCGACGTCCCAGTACGGATCGTGACGATGAGGCGCATGGGACGGACGGGGCACGGTTGTTCCTCCGGGTGCGGTCTCGCTGGGGGCCTCTCGATGGTGCGCCGCGGGCGCCGGGCGCGCCAGTCCGACGATCTGGCCAGGGACCCTCATCCATCTGCACGAGACCATACCGGGGCGCCGTCAGACGGTGCGCCACGGCACCGCCCGACCGAGCCGGAGACGAGGGTCAGGCCGAAGGTCGGGGCGCCGTGGCGGCCCGAGGTCAGGCGCTCAGGGCCGGGATGATCTCTCGACCGTAGAGCTCGAGCGTTTCTTCCTCGTCGCCGTTCATCAGGTAGATGTTGAACTGGTCCACGCCGACCTCGGCGAGGCGGTGGAGCTTGGCGATGTGATCCTCGACCGAGCCCAGGACGCAGAACCGGTCCGTAACCTCGTCGCCGACGAACCCCGCGTTGGAGGAACCGACCTCGGCGTGGTGGAGGTAGTCGTAGCCGGCGCGGTCACGGATGTAGCCCGTCAGCGTTTCCGGCAGCTGTTCCCGGGGGTACTTGTTGACGAGGTCCACGATGTGGTTGCTGACCAGGGCCGGGAACCAGCGGGTGCGTTCGCGGCAGACGGCGAGGTCGCCGATGTGGGCGGGCGCCGCAGCCTGGATGAGGACCGAGCCGGACGGTCGGCCGGCTGCTGCCTCGGCATCGCGGATCTGGCCGACGAACCAACCGATCAGGTCGGGGTCGGCGAGCTGGAGGATCACGCCGTCGGCGACTCGGCCGGTCAGTGCGAGCGCCATCGGTCCATAACCGGCCACCCACACCGGGAGCTGCCAGCCGCTGGTCCACGGAAAGTGGAGGTCCGTGCCCTCGTAGGCGATCGTTTCGCCGGCAACGAGCGCCCGGATGACGTGGATTGCCTGCTCGAGGGTCGCCATCGTCGTTGGCGGCTTGCCGAGGACCCGGCGGGCCGAGTCGCCCCGCCCGATGCCGAGGTCCATCCGGCCGCCGCTCAGCTCGTCGAGGGTGGCCAGAGCCGATGCGGTCACGCTCGGCTCGCGCGTGCCGGGGTTCGTGACGCACGTCCCGAGTCGCATCCGCGTTGTGGCCTGGGCCATCAGCGTCAGGAGCGGATAAGGGTCCCGCCAGAGGACGTGCGAATCGAACAGCCAGCCCGAGGTGAACCCGGCCTCCTCCGCCTGCCGCGTCAGGGCGATCGTTCGCTCGAGCGAGTGCTCGGGCTTGAGCGTGAAGCCGAAATGCATGAACCGGCAACCTCAGTGTTGGTCCGGCATTTGCTCACCGCAGACCAAGGCGGAGCTCCGCGACGCCATTGGTCTAAGGTCGGACCAGGTCCGCGTAGGCATCCGGCCGGCGGTCACGATAGAACTGCCAGGTCTGGCGGACCTCGGTGATCAGGTCGAGGTCCATGTCGCGGACGACGAGTTCCTCGTCGTGGGCGGACCCGAGGTCGCCGATGAACTGACCGCGCGGATTGACGAAGTAGCTCTGGCCGTAGAAGTCGTCATCGCCGAGGTCCTTCTCGATCCCGACCCGGTTGATCGTCCCGACGAAATAGCCGTTGGCGACAGCGTGGCTGACCTGCTCGATGCGCCACAGGTACTCCGACAGCCCGCGCGAGGTCGCGCTCGGGATGAAGACCATCTCGGCGCCGTTCAGCCCGAGGGCCCGGGCGCCCTCCGGGAAGTGGCGGTCGTAGCAGATGTACACACCGACCTTGCCGACCGCGGTCTCGAAGACCGGGTAGCCGAGGTTGCCGGGCCGAAAGTAGAACTTCTCCCAGAAGCCCTTCACGTGCGGGATGTGGGTCTTGCGGTATTTGCCGAGGTACTTCCCGTCGGCGTCGATGACGGCGGCGGTGTTGTAGTAGATCCCCGACGCCTTCTCGTCCTCCTCGTACATCGGAACGATGAGGACCATCCCGGTCTGTCTGGCCAGGTCCTGCATCCGCTTCGTCGTCGGGCCGTCCGGGATCAGCTCCGTGTAGCTGTAGTACTGGGCGTCCTGGACCTGGCAGAAGTACGGACCGTAGAACAGCTCCTGGAAGAGCATGACCTGGGAGCCCTGCTTGGCGGCGTCGTGGGCGGCCTGCTCGTGCTTCTGGATCATCGATTCCTTGTCGCCCGTCCAGGTCGCCTGGAGAAGTGCCCCTCGAACGTTGCGCGCCATGTCGTCCCTCGCTCAGGTGGGTGCGGATGCGGCCGAATGTACCGGAGCGTACAACGACCGGGAACCGCGGGGGGGCCGGCTGGAGCGCCGACGCTTACCCGCTTCTTACGTCGGGCGACGTTCCGGACGGCGCTGCACCGCTGGAACGGGCCTAGGGTCGCGACGAACGCCCGACCAAACGGGCCGATCCACCGGGAGATCAACCATGGTCCAGCACTACCGCCTCGGCCGCCTCGCCGGCCTCGTCCTCGGCGCCGCGACGCTCGCCGCCCTGGCAGCGCCCGCCGGTGCCCTCGCCGCGGCGACGACCGCGACGACGGATGGCGCGACGACAACCACGTGCGCGGGCGACGCCTGGCCGGCAGCCGTTCAGGGGATGCCCGCCGTCCACGCCGGTTCGGCCGCCGGCAACTACCTCTGGCACGACGGGACCGGCTGGCACCTTCGGGTCACCCACGTCGGGACAGGCGCCGTCGCATTCAGCGGAACGATCCGGGCCGATCGCCCGTTGGCCGTCCACGGCTACCGCCTCGAGCGCGGCGACACCTTCACGGTGAGCGCCGACCGGCTCAGCGTGACGTATCGGTTCGTCAACCACGGCGGGCTCGATGGGCTGAACTTCACGAGCGCCTGTGCCACCCGGCTCGGCATCAGCGCGAAGATGAGCGGAGCATTGCTGCCCGTCCGCCGGATCTGGATCGGCCGGGCCGGCCGGCATCCGCTCCAGAACCCTTTCGTGATCCTCCGCCACCGCTGACCGCGACGCCCGGCCAGCGGCTGGACATGGACCGACCCGGCTGAGCCACAGGGCTCGTCCGGGTCGGCGTTACGTTTCGGAACCGTTCGCTCGCGGCGGACGGGCCAGCGGGGTCAGGCGGCGCGCGTCCGCCAGCCGGCGACCCAGCCGGTCCAGGCGCCGGTCGTCACGCGGAGCCACGTCCGGCCGTGCGCGTCCTTCCAGATCCGATGGACGGAGAGGGTCCGACCCGCCCCGAGCAGCGCCCTGCTGTGGGCGAAGGTGCTGTGGCCCGTCCGGATCCACGTGCTCCCGATCGTGACCCGCTTCGCGATCACGATCGCTGAAGCGGTCGCCGACACGGTGGCGGAGAGGCGGCCGTTGGCGAGCCGGGTTGACATCCCCGTGTGGAGGTAGGCGGTGAACGATGCCGTCACCGCGAACACGCCGTGGATCGCGACGCCGGACGAAAGGGTGCTGATCGCCTTGCCGTTGCCGATATAGATCCCGATGTGGGATCCGCTGCCCCAGACGACGAGGTCGCCCGGCTTCGGGTTGGTCCGGCTGGCCAGACCCCGGGATCGGAACCAGTCGTACATCGCTCGGGCGGTCCGGTCGCGACCGTTGCCGACCGCAGCGCCATCGCCGGCCGCCTTGAAGGCGTGGATGACGAGGCCGGAACAGTCGAAGGCGGCGGGGCCGGTGGCGCCGTAGCGCCAGGGATCGCCCAGCTTGGTCCGGGCGATCTGGATGATCTGCTGCGCCTCGGTGGTCGGCGTGGCCGCGGCCGCGGGTGTCGCGGGCACAACGCCGATGAGGACGAAGCCAGCGATGAGAGCCGGGATGAACGCTCGTGCGCCCAGGGACGGCGTATGCAATGGAGTTCCTTCCTGCCAACACGTCGCGCTTGGGGCACGACGGCGATCTGACGGAGGCGGCCGCACGGAAGGAGGGAAAGGAGACGACGAAGACCACCGAAGGGATGACCGGCGATCCCCGACCGACGCGCCGGATGCGCTCGCCTGGGGCGGGCATCCGCTGCCGTGCGGAGACTCTCTTCGGTTGATCCCTCGAACAGACTTGGGGGTCGTCGGTCCGGACACCTTACTCCATGAAGTCCCTCCATTGCAGTTTCGTCACAGATTGGCGTCCGGCAATAGTCCTGTCCCCGGCTGGTCCAACCGACGTAGACGGCCGCGGGACAGCCGGACCGGCGGGTCGGCGGAGGTTGCCGGTATGGGAGAATGCAGACCCGGGACCGGCCGAGCGGGCCGCCCGGCCGTCGAGCATCGCCAACGTCCGCCATCCGCCGTCCGTCGGGCCCGCGCCTCGGGCGGCCCGCCCCCGTTCCAGCGAGGTCAGCACCATGGCCGTCGACACCAGCGCCTCCTCCGCGATGTCCACAGAGGAGATCGTCCGCCTCTCCCGTGAGCACACCTTCTTCTCCTGGTCGGCCCAGGGAGCAATCGACCCGATCGCGATCGACCGGGCGGAGGGGGTCTATCTCTATACCCCCGAGGGCCAGCGGATCCTCGACTTCAACAGCCAGCTGATGTCGGTCAACATCGGCCACGGGGACCGGCGGGTGATCGATGCGATCACGGCCCAGGCGATGAAGCTCCAGTACGTCCAGCCGGCGTTCGCGACGGAGCCGCGGGCCCGCCTCGGGGCGAAGCTCGCCGAGATCCTGCCGGGCGATCTCGACAAGGTGTTCTTCACCCTCGGCGGCGCTGAGGCGATCGAGAACGCGATCAAGCTCGCCCGGGCCTACACGGGCCGCCATAAGATCCTCGCCCGCTACCGCGCCTATCACGGGGCGACCCTTGGGGCGATGACCCTGACCGGCGACCCGCGCCGCTGGGCCAACGAGCCGGCCCTGGTCGGCGTTGTCCGCTACCCCGACACTCACCGCTGGGGAGAGGCGGAGCCGCGACCGGCCGCGGAGGCGCTCCAGGGCCTCGAGGACGTGATCCGCTACGAAGGCCCGCACACGATCGCGGCGATCTTCCTCGAGACGATCGTCGGGACCAACGGCATCCTGATCCCGCCGGACGGCTACATCCAGGGCGTCCGGGAGCTGTGCGACCGGCACGGGATCCTGATGGTCGCCGACGAGGTGATGGCCGGCTTCGGCCGGACCGGCAAGTGGTTCGCGATCCAGCACTGGGACACCGTCCCGGACCTGCTGACGATGGCCAAGGGACTGACCTCGTCCTATCTGCCGCTCGGTGCGGTCGCGATGAACCACAAGATCGCCGAACACTTCGACACGAACTTCTACTACGGCGGCCTGACCTATTCGAGCCACGCGATCTCGTGCGCCGCAGCGCTCGCCAACATCGGCGTCTACGAGGAGGACGGCCTGATCGAGAACGCCGCCCGCCTGGACGGCGTCATGCGCCAGCACCACGCGGAGCTCGCCGCGAAGCACCCGTCGGTCGGCGCCCACCGCAATCTCGGTCTGTTCGGGATCCTGGACCTGGTCCGGAGCCGCGATCCGTGGACGCCGCTGACGCCCTTCAACGGGACAAGCGATGAGATGAAGGCGATCGGCAAGTTCTTCCGCCAGAACGGCCTGTACACGATGATCGCCAACAACTCGATCCACACCAACCCGCCGCTGTGCATCACCGAGGAACAGCTCGGGGAAGGCTTCGCGATCATCGACCGGGCCCTCGACATCGCCGACCAGGCCGTCACCGGCTAGCCGGAACGCGATCGTGGCGAGCATGATCCCGGCGGCCGGCTAGGCCGTGGCCACCGTGACTGCCACCCGAGGCGGGCGAGCCGCCAGCGGCGTTGCCCGTCCGAACGCGTCGGGCCGCGGGCGGCGGACGGTCCTGTGGGTCCTGCTCGCGGTCGGCATCGTCGCGGTCTGGGAGGGCTTGAAGGCCGTCGGCGGGACGCCCTGGCGCACCCCGGGTTCGTTGCCCGGCCCGAACAACCCGGTCCTTTGGAATCCGCCGTTCCGCTGGCCGCTCGTCAACGACCTCAACCTGCCCCACGTCTGGAACATCTGGCTTGCGTTCCTCGATCCGTGGCAACGCGGAGCCGACCGCAACGTCGCCCAGTTCCTGTTCGACGCGGCCCTCTTCACCTGGCGTGAGGCGGCTCTGGGGTTCGTCTGCGGTGCGGGCATCGGCCTGATCCTGGCGACGATCTTCGTCCACTCGCGCTGGCTGGAGCGGGCGTTCGTCCCGTATGTCGTCGCCAGCCAGACCGTCCCGATCCTCGCGATCGGGCCGATGATCACGTATGCCTTCGGCGGCAACGTCGCCTCCGTCGTGATCATCGCAACGTATCTGACGTTCTTCCCGGTGACGATCGCGATGATCCGCGGCCTGCGTTCGCTCGACCCGCGCGCGCTCGAGCTGACCCGGTCGTATGCGGCGTCGCCGTGGGACGTCTACCGCAAGCTGCGGTTGCCGGCGTCCCTGCCGTATCTCTTCACGGCCCTCAAGATCGCGGCAACCGCGAGCATCGTCGGGGCGATCATCGGTGAGGGTCCCGGCGGAATCCCGAACGGCCTCGGACGGGTCCTGGACACCTACAACCAGTACTACATCACCGGGCCCGAGAAGCTCTGGGCGGCGATCATCGCCTGCGGCCTGCTCGGGGTCACGTTCTTTCTTCTGGTCCGACTGGCCGAGGTTCTCGTCCTCCGCGGCCGGCCCGCTGCCGCCGATGGCTGATCCAGCACGACAGGAGCTCCCGCCGCCATGACCGACCCGCATTCCGCGCCATCCGGGGCCGTCCCCGTCGTCCGGATCTCCGGTGTCGACAAGACCTTCACGCGCGGCGACTCGATCCTGACGAAGGCGCTCGAGGCGATCGACCTCGACGTCAACCTGGGCGAGTTCATCTCGTTCATCGGCCCGTCCGGCTGCGGCAAGTCGACCCTCCTCCGGATCGTCGGCGACCTGACCTCGCCGACGAGCGGGACCGTGACCGTCAACGGCAAGACCGCCGAGCGGGCCCGCCGCGACCGCGACTACGGGATGGTATTCCAGGCGCCGGTGCTGTTCGACTGGCGGACGGTCGAGGACAACGTCAAGCTGCCGCTCGAGATCCTCGGCCAGGATGCGGCGACCCGGACGAAGCGAGCCCGCGAGATGCTCGAGCTCGTCGAGCTCGGCGACTTTCTGAAGCACCATCCGTACCAGCTCTCGGGCGGGATGCAGCAGCGCGTGGCGATCGCCCGGGCCCTCGCCTTCCAGCCGTCGATCCTGCTGATGGACGAGCCATTTGGGGCGCTCGACGAGATGACTCGCGAGCGGATGAACGGGGAGGTCCTCCGGATCTGGCAGCAGACGGGGACGACGATCCTGTTCGTGACCCACTCGATCCCCGAAGCGGTGTTTCTGTCCTCGCGGGTCGTCGTGATGAGTGCCCGACCGGGCCGGATCGCGAAGGTGATCGACATCGACCTGCCCCGTCCCCGCAACGAGGACAGCCGCGAGACGCGCCGCTACTTCGAGCTCGTCACGGAGGTCCGCGAGGTCCTCCGGGCCGGCGGCGGGAGCCTCGACGACGCCGCAACCGTCGATGCTGGCGGGTCGCTCGAGCGGGCGCTGGCGGAGGGTCCGATCGGGTGAGCGCGGGACTCATGGGACGACCGACCGCGAACGGGCCGGCGATCGTCCGGCTCGCCCGGGCCGGCCGCCGCTCGATCGGTGAGTACGTGCCCGCGCTCGTCGTCCTGGTCGGGGGATTCCTGTTGCTCGAATACGGCCTGGCGGCCGTCCACATCGAGTCCTTCCTGTTGCCGAGGCCGACGGCGGTCGCGGCGGCGATCGCGGACAACTGGTCGACCGGCCGGTTTGCCCTCGTGCCATCGGCGCTCGCGACGCTCGAGGAAGCGGTGATCGGGCTGGTCGTCGGGACGATCGCGGGCGTCACCGTCGCGTTTGCCTCGGCCCGCTGGGGCACGGCCCGCGGCTTCCTCCTGCCCATCGCGATCGGCGCCAACGCGATCCCGATCATCGCCTTCGCGCCGCTGTTCAACAACTGGTTCGGGCTGCTCAATCCGCTCGCCAAGGCCTTGATGGCTGCGGTTCTCGTGTTCTTTCCGGTCGTGGCCAACGTCACCCGCGGCCTCGTCCAGGTCGAGCCCGGCGCCCTCGAGCTGATGCGGTCGTACGCGGCGAGCGAGTGGACGATCCTGCGCAAGGTCCGGATTCCCAACGCCCTGCCGTACTTCTTCACGGCGATGAAGATCGCGACCACGCTCAGCCTGATCGGCGCGATCGTCGGTGAATACTTCGGTGGCTCGAGCTCGGTCCTCGGCCGGATCATCGTCCAGAGCGCCAGCGCCCTGAAGTTCGACGTCACGTGGGCGGCGATCCTCTTCGGCGCCGCGATCGGGATCGTCTTCTATGCGATCGTCGCGCTGGCCGAGCGGCTGGTCATCCCGTGGGCGGCGGTGCTCCGGGGTGACGGCTGATCCGGCCGCCGCGTCGGCTTGCCGCCGACCGGGACCGGGGCGGTCGAACCGATCGGGGTGCCGCCCGAGCCGCGCAGGTCGTATCCTTCCGCCTTCGGCGACGTGTGAACGTCGGCAGGGAGCGCCACCGTCGGGCTGACGGGGCGCGAAGGAGGAGGAGCGGATGAACACGAGGCGCGGTCCCGCGCTGATCGCCGTGGCGACGATGATCTTCACCGCGTGCAGCAGCCCGGCGTCGCAGGCGCCGGCATCCCAGACGCCGGCCAGCGTCGCGCCGACGAGCGCGGCGTCGGAAATGATGTCCGCGGAGGCGCCGAGCGCCGCCGCGGCCGCCCCCGCGAGCGTCAGGCTCCAGCTCCAGTGGACGCCGCAGGCGCAGTTCGCCGGCTACTTCGCGGCGGACAAGCAGGGCTACTACAAGGCCGAGAACCTGACGGTCACGATGGTCCCCGGCGGGCCGACCGTCGCTCCGCAGGTCGAGGGCTCGAAGTCCAACGGACCCGAGTTCGCGATCAGCTGGGTGCCCAAGGTGCTCGAGGCCCGCGAGGCAGCCCAGCCGTCC
Source organism: Candidatus Limnocylindrales bacterium (assembly GCA_038204565.1). Lineage (GTDB taxonomy): Bacteria > Chloroflexota > Limnocylindria > Limnocylindrales > CSP1-4 > CF-46. The sequence goes on along the minus strand of JBBRCU010000025.1, from coordinate 21,322 downwards.
GACCTGGTCGACATCGCCCAGATCTTCCAGCGCTCCGGGACGCTCTCGGTGACCTGGAAGGCGGACAAGATCACGGACCCCTGCGTCCTCGCCGGCAAGAAGGTCGGCGTCTGGGACTTCGGCAACGAATTCGAGGTCACGGCCGGCCTGTTGACCTGCGGCCTGACCCCCGGGCTCGAGAACAGCGGCGACCCGACCAAGCAGTATCAGAAGGTCATCCAGGCTTTCGACATGAAGGCCTTCCTGGCCCACGAGATCAGCGCCGCCGAGGCGATGATCTACAACGAGTACGCTCAGGTCCTCGAGGCCACGAACCCCGAGACCGGCAATCTCTACCAACCCGAGGACCTCGCTCCGATCAACTGGAACGACTACCGGGTCGCGATGCTCCAGGACGCGATCTTCGCCCGCAAGTCGTGGCTCGACCAGGGGACCAACCGCGACGTCGCGGTGCGGTTCGTCCGGGCCTCGATCAGGGGCTGGATCTACTGCCGGGACCACCCCGATGACTGCGTCCAGTACACGACCGATGCCGGCAGCCAGCTCGGCGCCGGGCACCAGAAGTGGATGATGAACGAGGTCAACGCCCTGGTCTGGCCGTCGCCGCTCGGCATCGGGACGCTCGATCCGATCCTCTGGCAGCAGACGGTCCGGATCGCCAAGGCCGCGAACGTCATCAAGACCGATCCGTCGATCGACGCCTACAACACCGATATCGTCAAGGAGGCCCTCACCGGAATGACCGACGATACGACGGGCAAGGATTTCAAGAAGGGCGTCGTCGCCGTCACCCCGAACGGCAACTGAGCCACCCGGCGAGGCGCTCGTCCTCGCCGATCCCTCGCGTCAGACCGATCCGGCCGGCCCACCTGGGCCGGCCGGATCGATTCGCTAGGGCGCATTGATCGTGACGGCCTGGCCGAGCTTGGTGAACGTGACGGTCAGGTCGATGACGATCTCCTGGAGCTGGCCCGAGACCCGGCCGTTGCCGTCGATCTCGGCGGTGCCGTTGACCGGGCGTCCATTCGCGTCGATGAGCAGGGTCAGCTTCGGCGAGGTCACCACCGTCGCGGTCAGGTTGCTCGCCGGGATCATCACCGGGTTCAGGATCGTCGAGCGGAACGACACCTTGTAGAAGGTCGCCGCACCCGACTTGACCGGGCCCAGGTCCGTCACGTCGGCGCGGGTCCGGATCGCGGCGAACGCCGCCATGCTGTCGGCCGCCGGGAACACCAGGCGCTGCCACGGGTCCGTCGTGTCGTACCGGAGCCAGGCCTTGCCGCCGACGTAGCGATGCTCGACGACGTACCGCCGGCCCTGGAGCGTGATCGCCGCGCGGACGAGGACGTCCGCACCGGACACCTCCAGCACGCCGCTGCGGATCGGGAGGATGTCCGTCGAGTGGCGGTCGTCGCCGCTGAAGCTGGCCTGGTAGCTGAAACCGTCCCTGGTGACGAGCGCGACGAACGCCGCGATCGCCGCAGCGCGGGCGTCCACCGTCGCGGAGGCACTCGGCCGCGGCGGGCCGCTCGGGATGGGCGAAGGTTGGGCGGGGGGACTGCTCGAGATCACGGGAATGACGCTGCTCTGGTTACAGGCTGCCGCGATCACGACGGCGGCGAGGGACACAAGGCGCGCAGTCGCGGAGTTGCGAAGCACCGTGAGCACGCCGCGGAGTATCGCTGATCCTCTGCCGCGCGCGCGGGCTCAGCCGGGCTTGCCCGTCCCGAACTGGCGGTCACCGGCGTCGCCGAGGCCCGGCATGATGTAGCCCTTCTCGTTCAATTGCCGGTCGAGCGCGGCGCAATGGATCTCGACGTCGGGATGCGCCTCGGCCACCGCCGCCACACCCTCCGGAGATGCGATCAGGTTGACGAGCTTGATCCGAGTCGCGCCCCATTTCTTCAGGACATCGATCGCCGCGGTCGCGCTGCCGCCCGTCGCGAGCATCGGGTCGAGGATCAGGCACAGATCGACCGAGTGCGAATCCGGGAGCTTGTTGTAGTACTCGACCGGCTGCAGCGTCCGCTCGTCGCGGAAGAGCCCGAGGTGCCAGACCTCCGCGGTCGGCATCAGCTCGAGCATCGCGTCGACCATTCCGAGGCCCGCGCGAAGGATCGGCACGAGCCCGATCCGATCGGCGAGCTGCGCCCCCTCCATCGCCTCGATCGGGGTCCGCACGGCCAGCGGCCGGACCTGGACATTGGCGAGGGCCTCGTAGCCGAGCAGCCATGACAGCTCGCGAACGAGCTCCCGGAACTTCTTCGGCTCGGTCCGTTCGTTTCGCAGGATCGCGAGCTTGTGGAGGATGGCGGGATGGCTCGAGACGTGGAGCGTGGGCGGGGTCAAGACGGCCTCCGGACAGAAACGGGTCGGCGCGCCGAGGGGGTCGATCGAGCGCACCCAGATCGTAGCAAGGAGGGCCGCTCGCCGACCCGCCGCGGAGACGGAGGTCACCATCGTCGCGCTCCAGCGGTCGCGGGGCGATGCAGCGCGCTATCCTCCGGGATCGTGACCACCACTGAGGATTCCGCCGAAGCCACGGGCCGTGCCGTCGCGGCGCCGGGCAGCTCGCGTGCGCGACGCCCGAACCGGCCGGTGCCTGCCCGCCCTGCTCGCCGCCCCGCGCCGATCCTCGTCCGCCAGATGCGCGGCGGGATCGAGGAGAGCGTCCACCGCGGCGACATCGTCGAAGCCGATGTCGATGGCACGCTGATCCGGGGCCTCGGCGATGTCGACCGGGTCGCAAACCTCCGCTCGTGCGTCAAGCCGTTCGGCGTCGTCGCGTTGATCGAGGCGGGCGGGATCGAGGCATTCGACCTGGAGCCGCCGGAGCTCGCGCTCATGGCGAGCTCGCACTCCGGCGAGGACCTCCACGTCCGGACGCTCCAGGCGATGTATCGCCGGGCCGGCGTCAGCCAGTCGCTGATCGCCACCGGCTCCGAGGGAATGCCGCTCGATGCGCTGACCGCCGCCCGTCTGGCCCGGGATGGCGAAAAGGCGAGCCCGGTCCGCCACATGTGCTCCGGCCAGCACTCGGTGTTTCTCCTCCTTGCCCGGCTCAAGGGTTGGGATCCCGAGCGTTACTGGCTCGACGAGCATCCGGCCCAGGCCGCCTACCGCGCCGTCGTCGCGCGGGCCTTCGGAACGACCCCGGGCCGGTTGCGGACCTCACTCGACGGCTGTGGCGTCGCCACCTACGCGTTCCCGCTGCGCGAGATTGCCCGGGCGTACGCGCTTCTTGCCGATCCGTCGGCCGTTGCCGCGACCGACGCCCGCTCGGCCCTCGCCCCCGCCCTCGTCCAGGTCCGCGACGCGATGCTCGCCAACCCGGAGATGGTCGGCGGGTCGCGGGACCGGCTCGACACGTCGCTGATGAAGGCCGTGCCCGGCCGCGTCGTCAGCAAGGGCGGGATGGAGGCGTTGCGCGGGCTCGCGGTACTGCCCGGCCCTCGCCCCGGTGGCGGACCCGAGGTGTCGCGGGCCAGCGGGATCGCCCTCAAGATCGAGGACGGCGATGGCTACGAGCGCGGGACGTGGGCCGCGACGGTCGAGGTCGCGGCGCAGGCCGGCGTCGTGGACGGCCAGGCCCTCCGGATGCTCGCCCGCTATCACCGCCCGAGCGCCATGGACCCGCACGGCCGCGTCGGGGCTGAGGCGGTGCCGGACTTCGAGCTGGCGCCGCTCCGAGAACTGATCTAGCAGCGGATCGCGCGCGGGATCGCGATGGCGGCGCCGGTCGCTGACGCGGCCGACGCCGGCTGACGCATTCGGCCCGCTCAGGGCATGCTTCGGCCGATGGCACCGAACGCGAACCCGTGGCGGACCCTCGGTCTCGCTCCCGGCGCGACCCAGGACGAGATCCGGCGCGCCTATCGGCGGCTTGCGAAGGTCAACCACCCGGACGCCGCCGGCGACGCCGCCCTGCCGCGGTTCCTGGCGATTCAGGCGGCCTATGAGCAGCTCGCCGGGCCTGGTCGGGTGCGGCGCGTCGGCGCCCGGCCAGCCGGCCCGGAGACTCCGCCGCAACGGGAGGCGTGGCGGGCCGACCCGGACCGAGCCCGCGCCTCCGGACGGGCCGATGGGCGACGCGCGCCCGGCGCCCGGCCGGCCGCTTCTGGCGGCAAGGCCGGCTCCGCGGGCAGAGGACCGGCCGGCGGCGCCCGCCCGGACGCCGCCGGGGCCGGTGCGAGCGCTTCCGGCGCCGCTGGATCGCCCGGCGATCCATCTCGCGCCCGAACCCGACCGGACCCGCGCTCGTCGACGAGTGCCGGTTCCGGGGGCGGGCGAGCTCGCCGCTCATCGAGCCGGAGCAGACCACCGAACACCGCCACCCCGGGCTCGACCTCATACGAAGGCGCCGATGAGGAGCCGTTCGAGCCGGGCTGGGCGGGCGCCACCTGGTACGGCGCATCGAGCGGTACCTACTGGACGATCAACCCCAAGGAGTACGCCGATCCCCGCAAGCACGGGCCGGAGTATCAGGCGCGAGCCCGGCGGGCGGCCGGCGCTCCGACGCCGGTCGAGATGGGAGCGGAAGATGGGCCGCTCGAGGAGACCGGTGAGGAGCCGGGAGCCGGCCCCGCGTCCGCCCCCGGTCCCGGCGACCGCCCCGACCGTGGGCCGGTTGCCGAGGACGAGACTACTCGCGAGGTGCCTCCGCAGCCGGTCACCGGGGCGCGGACGCGCGGGCGAGCCGGCGGAACCCGCCACCGGCCCGATGCCAGCCGAGCGGGTGCGGCATCGACGGCCGCGGGCTGGTCGGCGGGCGCGGACCGCCGGGAGCCTACCGCCGGTCGGGGCCGCGCTCGTGGACGCCGCGCCGGCACCGGGCTCGCCGCCGACGGTGGCTGGCCGCCCGCAGCAGGCACGCCACCCGGCGACGCGGGCGGCTCGAGGTCGAACCCGGCCGCCACGGCTGGTCCCGGTGTGTCCGGGGCAGGATCCGCCGGGCCGCGATCCGGTGGCTTTCGGACCTGGATCGATCAGCCCGCTGATGGGACGGGGTTCGCTGGCCCGACCCTGCGGCGCCCGGCGACGCCTGCCGGCCGCCTCGCGATGGCGCTCCTGGGCTGGGCCCCGCTCGGCGTGTTCGCGACCGCCGTCATCGACCAGTCGACGGGCTGCGGCCGCTATGCGGCGTCCTGCCCGGACGTGTCGGCGCCGGGGACCTGGATCCTCCAGGCCGCGATCGTCCTGCTCCTTCTCGCGGTGCCGTCGGTTGCTGCCTGGTCGGCTCATGGTGCGATCGCCGCCCTCCTGGCCGGCGTTCCGTCCGCCGTCATCCTCAGCGCGGCCGGCGGGTCGAACGTCCGCGACACGAGCGGGCCGGTTCTGCTGGTCGTGATCGCGATCGCCTACATCGGTGGGGTCATCTACGCGGTCCTCGTCCGGCGGCGGGTGGCCCCCGCCTGATCCCGATTGGGCGCGACGGGGGCTCGGCCGGCCCCGGGACGGTCGGTAGGGCACGGTCTGATCGGGATGGGCCGCCGCGTACCATGAGCCGATGAGCCGCCGCCACGACGCCCAGGACCTCTCGAGTGCGGCCCAGGAATATCTCCTCGCGCTGCGGGTGATGGCCGGTGACGGCTCGCAGGTCCGGGCTGCCCAGGTCGGTCGTCGGCTCGGCGTCAGCACCCAGGCCGCCAGCGAGATGTTCCGGCGGCTCGTCGCCGACGGGCTCGTCCTCCAGACCGACGGGCGCGACCTCATCCTGACGACGGCCGGCCGCGCCGCCGCGGACGCCATCTTCCGCCGTCACGCGCTCCTCGAGTGGCTGCTGACCTCGGTCGTCGGGCTCGGCTGGGCGGAGTCCGACGAGGAGGCGGCGCGGCTCCAGGGAGCCCTGTCGCCACGGGTCGAGGCCCGCCTCGACGAGATGCTCGGCCACCCGGCGACGTGTCCGCACGGCAACCCGATCGACGCCGAGATCGCCCTCCAGCGGCCGCGCGGCACGCCCCTGAGCGACGTCGACAGCGGCCAGCGGGCGACGATCTACCGGATCACCGAGGAAGCGGAGGAGGACCCCGGCCTCCTGTCGTACCTCGAGGCCCGGGCATTGACGCCGGGTGCGTCCATCACTGTCCTGGCCCGCTCGGAGTCGCTCGATTCGCTGACCCTGGAGGGTCCCCGCGGCCGCGCCACGCTGGGTCTCCGGCCGGCGGCCCTCGTCCATGTCCTGCCGGGTGACGCGGATCCGGCACTGTTCCATCGGGTGCCGGATCGCTGACCGGCCCGCGTCCGGTACGCTCTCGGTCATGCCTCAACCGTCTGCCGATCCGACCATTCGCGTCCGGATCGCGCCGTCGCCGACCGGCCCGCTCCACATCGGGACGGCGAGGACGGCGCTGTTCAACTTCCTGTTTGCCCGGCACGTCGGAGGAACGTTTCTCTTTCGTCTCGAGGACACCGACGTCGCCCGCTCGACGGAGGCATATGAGCGCGACATCATCGACGGCCTCCACTGGCTCGGGATCACCTGGGACGAGGGGCCCGACGCGGCCGGTGGCGGCGACATCGGGCCGTACGCGCCGTACCGCCAGATGCTTCGCTTGGATCTCTACCGCGAGGCATCGGACCGGCTGCTCGCCGCGGACCTCGCCTACCCCTGCTTTTGCACGCCCGAGGAGCTCGACGCCGACCGCAAGGCCCAGGAGGCGGCCAGGCAGCCGCCGCGCTACGTCGGGCGGTGCGCGGCGCTGAACGCCGCCGAGCGAGCCGCCCGCCTGGCCGAGAGCGCCCCGCCGCCGGCCATCCGCTTCCGCGTCCGCCCGGGCATCGTCGGCTGGAATGACCTGATTCGCGACCGGATCGAGATCGACACGGCCAATCTCGGTGGCGATTTCGTCATCGTCCGTGGCGACGGCACCCCGCTCTATCACTTCACGGTCGTCGTCGACGACGCGGCGATGGAGATCAGCCACGTGATCCGTGGTGAGGACCACGTCTCGAACACGCCGAAGCACATCCTCCTGTTCGAGGCGCTCCGCCACCCCGTGCCGATCTTCGGGCACCTGCCGCTCATCCTCAACCCCGACGGGTCGAAGATGAGCAAGCGCAAGAGCCAGACCGCCGTCGACGATTACCGCGCCGAGGGTTTCATTCGCGAGGGACTGCTGAACTATTTCAGCTACCTCGGCTGGAGCCCGGGCACCGAGGAGGACGTCCTCTCGATCGAGGAGGTCATCGAGAAGTTCGACATCGACAAGGTCCAGAAGGGCGGCGCCCGCTTCGATCGCAGCCGGCTCGAGTGGCTGAACGGCCAGTGGATCCGGCGGCTGGAGCCCGACGAGCTGATCGACCGGCTCCGGCCCTTCCTCCAGGCCGCCCTCGTCGACGGCCGGATCGATCGGCTGCCATCCGACGGGGAGGTCGGGGCGCTCCTGCCCGTCGTCCAGGAGCGGCTGCCGACCCTTGCCGCCGTCGTCGACCTCGTCGGCTTCCTGTGGGTCGATCGCCTTGCGATCGACCCGATCGTGGTCGTTCCAAAGCGCTGGGACGCGGCCACGACCCGAGAGGCTCTCGCGCTGGGGCGCGACATTCTGGCGGCCCACGATGCGGTCACATGGGAGGCCGACGAGCTCGAGCCGCCACTCCGCGCGCTGGTCGAGACGCGCGGTTGGAAGGCCGGCGACCTGTTCATGGCGATCCGCGTCGCGACGACCGGCCGGACGGCGACTCCGCCGCTCTTCGACACGCTCGTTGCCCTGGGTCGCGACCGGACCCTCGCCCGGATCGACGCGGCGATCGAGACCCTCGCCGCGACCGTCTGACCTCGGCGCCGGACAGCTGGCGGACCGCGAACGGCGCGTTAACACGACTTCGTATCATCAGCGGCGAATGGCACGAACGATCCTGGTCGTCGAGGACGAGACGACCCTCCGCGAGACCCTCGTCGAGGCCCTCGAGGCCGAGGGCTTCCGGGTGTTCGGCGCCGCCGACGGCCGCGAGGCGCTGTCCCGCTTCCGCGCCGACAAGCCGGACCTCGTCCTGCTCGACCTGATGCTGCCGGAGCTGTCCGGCATCGAGGTCTGCCGGATCATCCGGGCTGAGTCGGGCGTGCCGATCGTGATGCTCACCGCGAAGGACAGCGAGCTCGACAAGGTCGTGGGGCTGGAGCTCGGCGCCGACGACTACGTGACCAAACCCTTCAGCCTGCGGGAGCTGTCGGCCCGGATCAGGGCGCTCTTCCGGCGATCCGATCAGCTCGCGGCGGCGTCCGCGGCCTCGGCCGTGTCAGGCCCGGCGATCGACGATCTCGGGCGGGTCCAGGTCGACCTCGCCGGCCATCGTCTCCTCTGCGACGGCGTCGCCCTGGCGATCAAGCCGAAGGCGTTCGAGCTCCTCGCCTTCCTCCTCCGCCACCCGGGCCAGGCATTCACCCGGGACCAGCTCCTCGAGAATGTCTGGGGCTATGACTATGCCGGCGATACGCGGACCGTCGACGTCCACGTCCACTGGCTGCGCTCGACCCTCGAGGACGATGCGGCGGAGCCCCAGTTCATCCATACCGTGCGCGGCGTGGGCTACGTGTTCCGCCGACCGCTGGCCGAGACCGCCTCACGCTCCTGACCCCCCGGGTTGGTATCCCGATCTGTTCACGCCGCGATCACGCCGCGTTGATCGGCGTCCTTGACGCTTCAGCCATGCCGATCGTCGTTCGCCGCGGCCGTCCCGTCGCCGAGCCAGGTTCCCGACTTCTCCGGGGTCGATCACCCGTCGCCGGGCGACGCCGCAGCGACGGCGATCGGCGTCAGTCCCCCGCCCCCGCCCCTCGCCACGGACTCGCCCGGCTGGCGCTTGATCTCGCCGGGCGGACCGCCGAGCCTGCCGACCTGCCGGCCCGGCCTACAGGAACGGCGAAATCACGATGTAGGCCGCGGCCGCCGCCAGCGCCGACGCCGGGATCGTCAGGATCCACGCGATCACGATGTTGCCGGCGACGCCCCAGCGGACCGCTGACAGCCGATCGCTCGAGCCGACGCCGATGATCGCGCTCGAGATCACGTGGGTCGTCGAGACCGGCATTCCGAAATGCGATGCGGTCAGGATGATCGAGGCAGCCGTCGTCTCGGCCGCGAAGCCGTGGACCGGGTCGAGCTTGACGACCTTCTGGCCCATCGTCTTGATGATCCGCCAGCCGCCGGCCGCCGTCCCCATCGAGATCGCCGTTGCGGCAAGGACGATCACCCACAGCGGGATCGCCGAGTCGGCCGGGAGGATGCCCGCCGAGATCAGGGCGAGGGTCATGATGCCCATCGTCTTCTGGGCGTCGTTGGAGCCGTGGCTGAACGCCATGAACCCCGCCGACACGACCTGGAGGCGCCGGAATCGGTCGTTCATCCGGCGCGGGTTGGCGCGCCGGAAGACGTTGAAGATCACGACCATGAGCAGGAAGCCGATCGTGATCCCGAGGATCGGCGACAGGACGAGCGGCACGATGACCTTGTCGATGACTCCCTGTGTCTTGATCGCCTGTGGACCGATCGATGCGACCACCGACCCCAGCAACCCGCCGATCAGGGCGTGGCTCGATGAGCTCGGGATGCCGAACCGCCAGGTGATCAGGTTCCAGATGATCGCCCCGATCAGGGCCGCCGCGACGATCGTCTGACCGGCGCTGCCGCCGGGCGTGTCGGCGAGGCCCGACGAGATCGTCTTCGCAACTGCGGTTCCCGTCAGCGCGCCGACGAAGTTGGCGGTCGCCGACATCAGGATGGCGTGCTCCGGGCGGAGGGCCCGGGTCGAGACCGACGTCGCGATCGCGTTCGCCGTGTCGTGGAAGCCGTTGATGTAGTCGAACAGGACGGCCAGGGCGAAGACGGCCAGGAGAAGCAGCGTCAGACCGGTGGGCACGGCCGCAAGGCTACCCGATCCTCAGACGGCCGGCAGTCCGCCGCGCGGCCACTCGCGCGTCGCCGCTATCCTTCGCCGATGCGCCTCTCCCAACTCTTCTTCACCAGCCTCCGCGACGATCCCGCCGACGTCGAGATGCCGTCGCACCGCCTCCTCCTCCGGGCGGGCTATATCCGCCCGCTCGGCTCCGGGATCTACTCGCTCCTGCCGCTCGGCAAGCGGGTCAACGACCGGGTCGAGCAGATCATCCGCGAGGAGCAGGACCGGATCGGCGGCCAGGAGATGGAGATGCCGGTCGTCCACCCCGCGGACATCTGGCGGGCGAGCGGTCGCTACGACGCCATCGGCGCGGAGCTGACCCGGTTCAAGGACCGCAACGGCCGCGACATGGTTCTCGCGATGACCCACGAGGAGGTCGTCGGGATCCTCCTCGCCGACATCGTCAAGTCGTACCGCCAGCTGCCGATGATGGTCTACCACTTCCAGACCAAATGGCGCGACGAGCCGCGCGCCCGGGCCGGCCTGATCCGCGTCCGCGAGTTCGTCATGAAGGACGCCTACAGCTGCGACCGCGACGAGGCCGGTCTCGACGTCAGCTATCGCGCCCAGTACGACGCCTACGTCAGGACGTTCGAGCGGCTGGGCCTCAAGGCGATCGCGGTCAGCAGCGACGTCGGGATCATGGGCGGCAGCAAGGCCGATGAGTTCATGGTCCTCAACCCCGCTGGAGAGGACGTCCTCGTCCTGTGCGAGAACTGCCATTACGCAGCGAATCGCCAGGTCGCCCGGATCGAGCGAACTGCCCCCGAGGCCGAGGCTGCCCTCCCGATCGAGGAGGTCGCGACGCCCGGGACGACGACGATCGCCAGCCTCGCCGCGTTCCTTGGCATCCCCGAGACGCGGACTGCCAAGGCAGCGTTCTTCACGACTGGCGACGGCCGCCTCGTGACCGCGATCGTCCGCGGTGATCTCGAGGTCAACGAGACGAAGCTCGCCAACGCTGCCGGCGCGACGACCGGTCTCCGGCCGGCCACGATCGACGAGATCAAGGCCGCCGGGATGGAAGCTGGCTACGGCTCGCCGATCGGCGCCCGCGACACGGTCGTCGTCGTCGACGAGCTGGTCGCCCGCTCGCCGAATCTCGTCGCTGGGGCGAACAAGGTCGGCTTCCATTTCCGCAACGTCAACGTCGGGCGCGACTTCACCCCAGATGTCGTCACCGACATCATCAACGCCCACGAGGGCGATCCGTGCCCGACCTGCGGCGAGCCCGTGATCCTCCGCAACGGGATCGAGGTCGGCAACATCTTCAAGCTCGGGACAAAGTTCGCCGACGCCGCCGGCGCCCACTATCTCGGCGACGACGGCAAGGAGCACCCGATCGTCATGGGCTCCTACGGGATCGGCGTGGGCCGCAACGTCGCGGTCGTGGTCGAGGACCATCACGACGAGAAGGGCATCGTCTGGCCGGAGGACGTCGCTCCGTTCGCCGCCCATCTCGTCGCGATCGGCGCGAACCGCGACCCGCAGGTCGCCGAGATCGCCGAGCGGCTCGAGGCCGTTGGCGCGGCGGCTGGCTACTGGCGCCAGATCCTGTACGACGATCGGGACGAATCGCCGGGCGTGAAGTTCACCGACGCCGAGCTGCTCGGCATGCCCTGGATCCTGACCGTGTCGCCGCGGTCGATCGCCGCCGCCGGGGTCGAGGTCACCAACCGGGCGACCGGGGAGCGCTCGACTCGCTCGATCGATGAGGTCGAGGCGCTGATCCGCGGGGACGCGGGCCGCATGCCGAACGGTGCAGAGGCCGGCCCTCGCGGCTGAGGACCGGCGGACGTCGACGCGAGGTCGCGCCGGCGGCCTGCCGCCCACCAACGGCGCCCCGATAGGATGGCTCGATGCCGCCCCGGCCGATGCTCCCGCCCGACGATCTCTATGCCCGCCTCGAGTTGCCGATCGACGCATCGTATGAGGCGATCGAGGTCGCTTGGCGGGCGCTCCTGAAGAAGCATCACCCCGACGTCGCCGGGCCGGCGGCCGACCAGCTAGCGAAGCGGATCAACGTCGCCCATGACTGGCTGTCCGACCCGGATCTTCGCGCCCGCTACGACCGCGAGCGCCATCCACGCCGAGCGCCGGCGGGTTCTCGTGGTCTTGGCCGCGTGCCTCCGTCGGCGACGCGATCGAGTGCGCGCGCCAGCGTCCGGACGACCAGCGCCGTCCGCCGGCCAGTCGACCCGGCTGAAGCGGTTGTCCGTCATGTCGACCGGATCCATCGGTTATCGGAAGACGAGCTCGACCGGCTGTCCCTCGCCGAGACCGCCCCGATCGCGTTCATCGCCACGATCTCGCGGTTCCTGCCGGCCGACCGCCAGGACGCCCTGAAGACGCTCGAGCCAATGATCCAGGAAGCCCTGCCGACCCGGGCGCGCTGGGACCCGGCGACGCGCGACGCAGCGCTCGGCTACGCCCAGGAGATCGTGCTCGCGCCGTTCCTCGACGAGCACCTTTCGGGTGCGTTCCGCGAGCGCGTCCACGAGCGCCTGACCCGAGGCTGGGAGGCGGCCGTCGATCAGCCGCGCTACGGGCCGAACACCGCCGCCGTGGTCGTAGCGCTGGGACGGCTCAAGGCTCTCGAGCCGGCGGAGCGTGCCCGAATCGCGGTGACGGCGCCGCGGGCCGGGCTCTCAGCGGAGCATCCCTGGCCGCGCGGCCTGTCCCCGACCGACGACGACGGACTGCGCGTATCGTCGGCCCTCGCCCAGCGGGACGCGCTCGCCCTGCTGCCCGAGATGACGCCGTCGTACGCCCGCCGATCGCTGGCCCGGGCGATGCACGGGCTGGTCCTTCGGCACGGGTTCAAGGTCGCGGAACTGGAGCGGCTCGCCGGGCCGTGGGCCGGGATCGTGCTGCCCCAGCCGGCCGCGACGTCCGGCGCCCGCCGCCGCTGAGCGACCAGCACTGTCTCCTGTGCCTGGCCCGTGGCCGGCCGGGCGAGGTGAGTCAGCGGCTGACTCAGATTGCCGGTCATCGAGCGTGGCACGGTCGCATTCGGTGCGTGGCAGAGCGTGCTGTCCCCCGATCCGAGTCAGCGGCTGACTCACTGGCGGACTCAGCGGCTGGTCCGTATCGCCGCTGATCTGTCGGAACCGGACGGACGTTCGACACGGACGCCCGTCGTCGGCTAGGCTTGGTTCTCGTGTTCGATGGGCGCTCCGGTCAGCGCCCCGGTCCCCGAAACCGCTGATCCCGATCCAACCTGTGCCCTGACCGGGCCCCGCACGAGCGGGAGGGCCCCCGTCAGGAGTCAATTTCTCCCATGTCCTTCGATGCCCTCGGGCTGACCCCCGAGCTCCTCCGCGCCGTCGCGGACCAGGGCTACACCGAGCCCACCCCCGTCCAGCGCGAGTCGATCCCCGCGATCCTTGCCGGCCGCGACATCCTCGCCGGCGCCCAGACCGGCACCGGCAAGACCGCCGCCTTCGTCCTGCCGATGCTCCAGCTCCTCAACGCCGAGCGGACGCCGGGCTGGAAGACCAACGGCGCACCCGAACCGCGCGGCGCCAACGGCCAGCCGAGCCCGCAGCAAAACTCGCAGCCGTTCCGCCACAACGCGATCCCACCCGTCCGCGCCCTGATCCTCACCCCGACCCGCGAACTCTGTCTCCAGATCGAAGAGAGCGTCCGCGTGTACGGCGCCCACCGCCGGATCCGCAGCGTCGCGATCTACGGCGGCGTCGGCTACGAGCCCCAGAACCGGGCCCTGCGGGCCGGCCCCGGGATCGTCGTGGCCACCCCGGGCCGCCTTCTCGACCACATCGAGCAGCGCCACATCGACCTGTCCAAGCTCGAGATCCTCGTCCTCGACGAGGCCGACCGGATGCTTGACATGGGCTTCATTCGCGACATCCGCAAGGTCATCTCGCTGCTGCCGGTGAACCGCCAGAACCTGCTGTTCAGCGCAACGTTCTCCGACGAGATCAAGCAGCTGGCCGGCGGCATCCTGCGCGACCCGGCGATGGTCCAGGTCACGCCCCGCAACACCGCGACGGAGCTCGTGACCCAGGTCGTCTTTCCGGTCGATCGCGAACGCAAGCGCGAGCTGCTGTCCGACCTGATCCGGACCGGTCGGATCGAGCAGGCCCTCGTCTTCACCCGGACGAAGCACGGCGCGAACCGCCTGGCCGAGCAGCTCCTCCGCGACGGCATCAACGCCGCTGCGATCCACGGCAACAAGAGCCAGGGCCAGCGGGTCCGGGCTCTCGACGACTTCAAGGCCGGTCGCGCCAGCATCCTTGTCGCGACCGAAGTCGCCTCGCGCGGGCTCGACATCGAGGACCTGCCGCACGTCGTGAACTACGAGCTGCCGATGGTTCCGGAGGACTACGTCCATCGGATCGGCCGGACCGGGCGGGCCGAGAAGACCGGCGACGCGATCTCGCTCGTCTGCATCGACGAGGCGCCCCTCCTGCGCGAGATCGAGCGGCTCCTCGGCCGGTCGATCCCGACCGAGGTGATCCCGGGCTTCGAGCCCGATCGCTCGATCCGGCCGGAGCCCATTCGCCAGCGTTCGGGCGGCCCGCGCTTCGCCAACCCGGCCCGCGGCGTCGGACCCCGAGCAACCCCGTCCGGCCAGCGTGGCGGCTCGTCGGTCCATCGCGATCGTTCGGCGATGGTCGGGGGCGCCGGCGCGGTCCGGCACACGGCCACGGCCGGAGGCGACCGCAGTCAGGGACCGCGCCGCGACGGCCCGCGTCCGGGTGCTCCGGGATCGGAGATCAACCGCGGCGGCGGCATTCCCGGCCCGCGCCGGCGCCCGAACAACGGCGGGCCGCGCCCGGGCCAGAGCGGCCCGCGTCGTCCGGCCCCGGCCGGCGCGAGCATCGGCAACGGCCAGGGCTCGCGATCGAATTGGGTGGGTGGCGGCGAGCGCGTCGATCGCAACGGCGATCCTCGGGGCCGATCCGACCGGCCCCGAAACGACGGCGGACGTCGGTCCGGCGGCCATCCCGGGCAGGGTTCGGGCCGACCGCAGGGTCCCGGCCAAGGCGGCTTCCAGGCCCTGCCCGGCGAGCGTCTTGCCCGCGCGGAGCGCCGCGATTGATCGTCGGCGAGTTGGCGCAGCGCGATGCATGTGCCGGACCCGACCAGGGTGGGTGAGACGGCCGTGACCAGCCACAGCGATGGGCCGACCATTCGGTTCGACGCAACCCTGTCCACGATCGATACCGCGACCGTGTTGCGGTTGCCCGCCAACGCGAGCAAGGACCTGCCCTCGCGCGGCCAGGTGGCCGTCGAGGGAACGATCAACGGCATCGAATTCCAGACGGTGCTCGAGCCCGACGGAACGTCCGGCCACTGGATGCGAATCGACGGAGCGCAGCAACGCGAGGCTGGCATCGGCGCGGGCGACGTCGCCTCGTTCGACATCGAAGTGACGAAGGACTGGCCCGAGCCGAGCGTGCCGAACGATCTCGCAAAAGCGCTCGCCGCTGCCCCGCCGCAGATCCGGGGGTTGTGGCACGAGATCACACCGATGGCCCGATGGGAATGGGTGCGCTGGGTCAACGCGACGAAGAACCCTGGCACGCGCCAGCGCCGGGTCGAGGTGACGATCTCGAAGATGGACAGCGGAAAGAGACGGCCCTGCTGTTTCGACCTCTCCGCGTGCACCGACCCGGAGCTCTCCAGGAACGGAAAGCTCCTCGATCCAGGGAACGACCGCCCCTGACCAACGATCAGAAGGCTGGCGTCCTGTGACCGAACGGTGACCCTCGTTGGTCACTGCGGCTCGTCGGCAACGAGAAGCGGTCGCTATCCTCGGGCCAGCGCGGCCGACCGGCCGGGTGAGCTTCGGAGGCGCCGTCACCGCCCGTGGAATCCCGGATCCTGCTCGTCGAGGATGACCCTTCGATCCGCGAGGTGACCGCGATCGGGTTGTCCGCGGCCGGCTTCGCGGTCACCTCCGCGACCGACGGCATCGAGGGCCTCGAGACGTTCCGTGCCGCGCCGTTCGACCTCGTCTTGCTCGACATCATGCTGCCGCGGATGGACGGCTACGAGGTCTGCCGCCAGATCCGGAAGAATTCGACCGTGCCGGTCGTGATGTTGACGGCCCGCGGCGACACGATGGATGTCGTCGTCGGGCTCGAGGCCGGTGCGGACGACTATGTTCGCAAGCCCTTCGACCTGCCCGAGCTGATCGCCCGGATCCGGGCCGCGCTGCGCCGCGCCGGGGGGGCGACCGACGAGCCCGGCGAGCTCCGGATCGGCGGCCTCGCCATCGACACCGCCGGCCGGACGGTGACCCGCGACGGGTCCGACATCCCGCTCACCCGGACGGAGTTCGACCTGCTGACCGAGCTGGTTCGCCATGCCGGCCAGGTCCTGACGCGCGACGTCCTCCTCGATCGCGTCTGGGGCTACGACTACCTCGGCGACTCGCGCCTCGTCGACGTCGCGATCCAGCGCCTCCGCGCCAAGGTGGAAGCCGATCCTGCGGCACCCGGCCTGATTCAGACCGTCCGCGGCGCCGGCTACAAGGCCGTCCGCTGACGAGCTCGCGGAGCCCGAGGCGGGCCGCCCCCATCACGATCCTCGTGCGGACAACCCGCTGATGATCCGCGGCGTCCGCGCTCGCCTGACCGCGACGATCGTCTTCCTCGTCCTCCTCACCGCGACCGTCCTCGGCCTTGCCGCCTACTTCTTCGTGGACACGAGGCTTCACCAGCAGGAGCTGGCCGACGCAGATGCCCAGGCCCGGTTCGACCTGTCGGTCATCACCCCGAGCCGACTCGACGATCCGCCGACGCCGGAGCAGTTGCAGGCGTTCGCGATTGCCTTCCAGGGCCGTGGGCTCGAAACCATCGTCGTGCCGGCCCAGGGCGATCCGTTCGTGTCGACGGCATCGCTCGAGGGTTCGCTGGCGACGATCCCGGCGAGCGTCCGCGCTCTCGTCGACCACGGCCAGATCGCGTATTCGTGGCAGGGCGTGGCCGGTCACTCGACCCTCGTCGTTGGCGGTCGCTCGGGCGGGACGGGACCGGCGGTCTACTTCCTCCACGATGTGACCCCGATCGAGCAGGCGCTCCTCCAGCTCCGGATCGCCCTCGCCGTGGGCGCCATCGTCGTGACCCTCGTCGCGATCGTGGCGTCCCGCCTCGTCGCCCGCGGCGTCCTCGCTCCCGTCGACGAGGCGAGCCGAGCAGCCGAGCGGATCGCCGGTGGCGAGCTCTCGGCGCGGGTTCCGGTCACCTCGTCCGACGAGTTCGGGCAATGGGCCGCGCGGTTCAATCGGATGGCCGACTCGCTCGAGGAGACGATCGTCCGGCTCGAACGGGCCCAGACCCAGAACCGCCGGTTCGTCGCCGACGTGTCGCACGAGCTCCGGACGCCGGTCTCGGCTCTCGTTGCCGAGGCGTCCTTGCTGGCCGGCCACCTCGACGCGCTGCCGGCCGAGGCCCGCCGGACCGGCGAGCTCGTCGTCCATGACATCGGCCGGCTGCGCGGCCTGGTCGAGGACCTCATCGAGCTGTCCCGGTTCGACGCCGCAGGTGAGGAGATCCGGCTCCAATCGGTCGACCTGAACCGGCTCCTCCGCGACGTCACGGCCGCCCGCCTCCGCGACGCCGTGCTCGAGCTGCCCGAGGATCGGATCGTGATCGAGACCGACCCGCGCCGGCTCGAGCGAATCATCGGCAACCTCCTCGACAACGCCCGTGAGCACGCCCCGGGCTCGCTCGTCGTCGTCCGCCTCCGGGCCAACGTCGACCAGGTCCAGTTCGCGGTCCTGGATCGCGGCCCGGGCGTCCCGCCGGAGCGGCTGGAGCGGATCTTCGACCGCTTCTACATGGCGGATCCGAGCCGCCGCGGCGGCAGCGGCCTCGGTCTCGCGATCGCCGCCGAACATGCCGCCCTCCTCGGCGGCCGGATCCGCGCCCGCAACCGGGAGGATGGAGGCCTCGAGATCGAGGTCGTCCTGCCGGTGACCGGATCGTTACCTGGCCGCGATCGAGCCGAGAACCGGCGGATCGATGATGAGGATCGATGAACCGCCCCACCCATGAGGGATCGACCATGAACCGCCATCGACCCGTTGCTCTCGGAGCGGCCCTGCTCGCCGTGACCGCCATCGTCGTCGGCGCCTGCGGCGGGAGCAGCGGACCCCTCGGCAGTGTCCCGCCGGCCTCGACGGCGCCCGAGCCGTCGGTCGCCCAGGGCAGCCCGGACCTCACGCCGGCTCCGTCGGACGGGCCCGCTGGCGGGCCGTCCGATGCGCCGGGATCGTCGAGCAGTCCCGGGCCAAGCGCCGGACCCAGCGCGAGTCCGTCGAGCACCACGCTCGTGCGGGCCTATTTCTGGCTCGGCGGCCTGCCCGGCAGCGAGGGCCTCGTCGCGGTCCTCCGCTCGGTCCCTGGCACCAACGCCGTCGCGACGGCCGCCGTCAGCGCCCTGCTCGCCGGTCCGACCACGGCCGAGGTCGGCCGGTCGATCACAACGGCCATCCCGGACGGATCACAGCTGATCGGACTGACGATCGACGGCGGGGTCGCCACGGTGAATCTCTCGAAGGAGTTCGAATCCGGCGGCGGGAGCGCCGCAGTGCTCACCCGGCTCGGCCAGATGGTCTATACGCTGACCCAGTTTCCGTCCGTCAAGACCGTTGTCTTCCAGATCGAGGGCGTGACCTCGACCACCTTCGGCAGCGAGGGCGTCGTCCTCGGCAAGCCGGTGGGGCGTGTCGACTACGTCTCGCTCCTTCCCGACATCTGGGTCGATCGCCCCGCGTTCAACGCCGCGATCGGCAACCCGGCTCACGTGACGGGCAACGCCAATGTCTTCGAGGCGACCTTCCGGATCTCGATCCTCGACGGCGGCGGCAAGATCCTCAACGATGTCCAGGTCATGGCCAGCTGCGGCACTGGCTGCCGTGGCACGTTCGACACGACGATCCCGTACACCTTGGCCAAGGCCCAATACGGGACCCTGCGGGTCTACAATCCCTCGGCCAAGGACGGGACGCCCGAGTCGATCCGCGACTACCGGGTCTGGTTGACGCCGAAGGGCTGACCTCGACCCGCGGCGACCCCTCGCTCCTCCTCCGGCCGCGACGCCCCTGGCAAACCCGGGGCGCACGGCTGTCTGGTCAGCGGCAGCTCGTGCGGGCGGTCTTCGCGAGGGTGGCCGTGTCGGCCAGGGCCCGGGCGGCGTCCTGGAGGGCCCGGCCCGCGGCCGCGCCAGTGGCATCGTCGGACGGGCCCGGCGAGTGGGCGACCAGCGCGGTGAATCCCTCCGCCGCGGACGTCATCGATGCCACGACCTCGCGGAACTTCGCGTCGGCGGCGGCGAAGCACGCCAGCGGGGCGTGGGCCGCCAACCACGCCTGCTCACCGTCGATCCAGGTGTGCATCTGGGCGATGGCCGACCGCATCCGGGCCGGGTCGCCGGTACTCGCGGCCGCCAGCGCGCGGACCAGCTCTCCTTCGCGCCCGGTCGCGTCGCGGAGGTGGCCCTCGAAGGCGGCGAGGGAATCGGCCAGAGCGGTTGTCGCGGCGGCGGACGGTTCGAAGGTGTCCAGTTGGACCGGAGTTGCCGAGGCGGGCGGCGACTCGGTCGATCCGCAGCCGGCGACCAGGACGCCCGCCAGCGCCAATGTGAACGCGAATCGGCGGACGCGGACGGCGGGGAGGGGGCGTGCAGTCCGCATGTCGAACGGGGATACACGGAACCGCCGGTCCCGGTTCATGGCGCCGGGTCAGGCGTGCTTGATCGTGATTCGCTCGATGATGTTGGCGACGTCCTCGGCCTTGTCGATCGTCTCTTCGAGGAGACCGTAGATCTCCTTCCATTTCACGAGGTTGATCGGGTCCTTCTCCTCGACGAAGAGTCCGGCGATCGCCGCCCGGACGATTCGGTCGCCTTCGTTCTCGAGGCGATGGACCTCGATCCAGTAGCGATCGAGCCCGTTGAACCCCTGAAGGTGACCGAGCGCCTCGTGGAGGAGCTCGGCCTGCTTGACGATGATCGATGCCTGCTCCACGGCGGTCGCGGTCGGCGCCTCGACGCGGTACAGGACAAAGGTGTCGGCCGCTTCCTCGATGTAGTCGAGGACGTCGTCGAGGGCGCTGATCAGGGCGTAGATGTCCTCGCGGTCGAACGGCGTGACGAATGTCGACTCCAACCGGTGGCCGATGTCATGACTGATTTCATCGCCGCGGTGCTCGGTCGCCCGGATCTCGGCGGCGCGCGCCTCGGGCTGGTCGTAGGTCCGAAGCATCGCCTCGAGCAGCCGGGCACCGCCGAGGACGTTGGCGGCATCCTCGACGAAGAGGTCGAAGAAACGTTCGTCACGCGGGATCAGGCGGAGACGCAACGGGGGATCCTCCGGAGCTCGGGTGGTCGGGCGGACGGTCGACGAAGGCGGCGCACCGGGGTCGATGCCCGGTGGTTCGATGCCGTCCGGCTGGCCCATTCGAGGCTTCCGGTTCGTCGGCCGGTGGCCGGTTCAGGGTACCGCGCGAGGCTTGTCCCTGTGCGATGCTCGCGGTGATGGACTGGGTCGTCGTCGGTTTCCTCGGATTGGTGGCGGTCGCCCTGGCAGTCGCGATCGGGATCGCGCTCGACCGCGACCGGGCGCTCGAGGCGACCCGCGCGGCGCTCCTCCGCAACGGCGGCGTGGGCCCGGCGGACCGCGAGACCGATGAGCCCGGCGGATGGCCGCGTCCTGCGGCGCCAGCGGACGATCCCGGGGCGGACATCCCGACGCTCGCCCGGCGGCTGCGGGACCGGTTCGACGCCTCGGAGTTCGAGCTCGACCAGCAGGTCCGCAACGCCTCGTACCTCGCCGACCTCATGGGCGTCGGGATCGTCCGGCTCGACGACCGTGGGATCGTCGAGCTCGCGAATGCCGCCGCCCACATCCTCCTCCGACGGCAGGCAGGATCGCTCCGCGGTCGGACGGCGCTCGAGACGTTCCTCGACGGGCGGGTCGAGGAGCTGATCGCGGTCGCCCAGGCCGGTGGCGCCGCCTCGGGTGAGTTCCGCCTGACCGGGCCGGAGGGCCCGATCCTCGTGGTCCGGGCGCGGCGCTCGCCGGTCAGCGGCGTCTGGGTGGTCCTCGAGGACGTGTCCGAGCTCCGCCGCCTGCAGCAGATCCGGACCGAGTTCGTCGACAACCTCTCGCACGAGCTGCGGACGCCGCTCTCGACCGTGAGCCTCCTGGCGGAGACGCTCGCCCGCGATGCAGAAGCCGCCGGCGACGGGGTGCCGCCGCGGATGCGCGAGCGGATCGCCAAGATCGAGGTGGAGACCGGGCATCTCGTCCAGATGGTCAATGAGCTGCTCGATCTCGCCCGGATCGAAGGCGGCGGGCCCCTCGTCCTCCTCGACGACGTCGACCTCGGGCGCGTCGCCACCGACGCCGCCGAGCGTCTCAGGCTGTTCGCCGAGCGCCAGGGCCTGCGGCTGG
>JBBRCU010000024.1:0-43920 GCA_038204565.1 Candidatus Limnocylindrales bacterium | reverse complement strand
CGGCGCCGGCGGGGGCGATGGTGAACGGGGTGCAGGCGCATTGTCAGGAATACGACTGCGTTCATGAGGGGGCGGTGTTGCATCCGTTCGCGACGTTGCTGCCGGCGGCCTTGGCGGTGGCGGAGCGGGTTGGTGGGGTATCGGGACGGGACTTGCTGACGGCGGTGGCGGTTGGCACGGATGTGGCGGCGGGGTTGGGGGTTGCGAGCAAGGCCGGGTTGACGTTTTTTGGGCCAGCCAGGTGGGGGGGGTTCGGGGCGGCGGCGGCCCCCCCGGGGCCACCGGCGGTTGGGGGCGGGGGGGGGGGGGGGGGGGGGCAGAGCCCGTGCAGTATACCCGGGTCACCCGGAGGCGCCGGAAGGCGCCGGAGAGCCGTTTCGGGCCTGCGGCCCGTCTCGGCCCACAAACCCCACCAGTCCGGCTGTTGTCATACGAATCTGACCCGGGCGTTCGTCAGCCGGATCCTGTCATCCGATCCCCGAGAGAGCGGTTGGCAGAAACCATGACACGATCCACGCTCGGCTGGCTCTCGACCGCTTCTCCCGTTCGGCGGCGACCGCCTGAGATTTCACCTGTCAGAAGTTGGCCTCCTCGCCGCCCACCCGGCACCGATCGTCGGCCGCGGGCGATGGATCGGCCGGCTGCTCAACTCGCCTGTCGAACCGGTCGATCGAAGCTGACCCCCCGGTCGCGGAGCGAGATGTACGCATCGTGGCCGACGACGAGATGATCGAGCAGGTCGATGTCGAGGAGGCGGCCGGCGGCGAGCGCCTCGGCGGTCAGGTGGAGGTCGTCGGGCGAGGGGGTCGGGTCGCCGGACGGGTGGTTGTGGACGAGGATCACGCCACTCGCGTTGAGCCGGACCGCGTCCCGGAACAGCTCGCCGACCCGAACCAGCGACGACGACACATTGCCCTGGTAGACCGTCGCAACGCGCAGGACGACGTTCTTCGTGTTGAGCAGGACGACCCGCAGCTCCTCACGTTCGAGGCGGCCCATCTGGAGCATCAGCCGGTCGGCGACGTCGTGCGGCGCTCGGATCGTCCAGCGGCCGGTCGGCCAGTCCGCCATCAGCCGACGCCCCAGCTCGAATGCCGCTGTCAACTGGGCGGCCTTGACGGCACCGATGCCCGGCAGCGCCTCGAGCTCCAGCTCGCCGGCCCGGGCCAGACCGGTCAGGCCGTCATGGCGGGCGAGGGCGTCCTCGGCAAGATCGACCGCGGACCGGCCGCGCGTCCCGGAGCCCCACAGCAGCGCGATCAACTCCGCCGCCGACAGACCAGCAGCTCCGCGCATCGCAAGACGCTCGCGCGGGCGCTCATTCGCCGGAACCTCGCGTATTGCCCGCCCCGCCGGTCGTGTCTCGTCCATCGCCTGCCTCGCGCTGTGCGGCGGGCTGAGGAGTCCCCGGACCCGAACGACGAAAGCCCGCCGATTCCTTCCGCCATCCGGATCCGGGAACACAACGGACCTTAGCGCGCGACGCTCACCCATCGATCAATCGCGGCTGCACGGCCAGTTGCCGCCGCAGGTGTGGCCGCCTGTAGGTTGCCGGCGTGGCCGCCTGTAGGTTGCCGGCGTGGCCGCGGTAGGTTGCCGGTGAGGCCGCCGCTGCGGCCGCCCCCAGGTTGACGGCGCGGCGAGCCGACGTCAGATCGCGCCGTTCGCCCGCGCAACCTCGGCCAGGACCAGGAGCGTGCCATTGAACGCCGCGTGGAGCCCGACCGAAGCCCACAGCGACTTGCGCGCCGCGAAGATCCAGCCGAGCGTCAGGGCCACCGGGATCCGGGTGACGAACGAGACGATCGCGAGGGCCAGTGCCTGGTCCGTGACCGTGCCCGCGACATCGAGGACGTGGACAACCGCGAAGAACAGCCCACCCTGGATGACGGCCCGCCTGACGCCGTAGACTCGAGCCCAGGCCGTCGTGGCCACGCCCCGGAAGAGCATCTCCTCGCCGATCGGGACGAGGACGGCGCCACCGATCAGGTTCAGGATCAATCCGCTGGCCGTTCCAGTCGGCGGCAGCGGTGACTCGGGAACCGCGGTCGTCAGCGACGAGACGATCGCGGCGACGATGAGCGTCAGCCCGATGACCGGCAGGGCGAACGATGCGCCCCAGACGAGGTCGGCGAGCCCACGGCGGACGTCCGCCCGGACCCCCATGTCCGCCCAGCTCAGGGCTTCGATGCCGACAACCAGCAGCCGGGTCAGCGCGAGGTACGTGCCCTGGATGACCGCGAGAACGATGAGGTTGGCGACGGCGCCCTTCGGATCGCCGCCGGCCAGGCGGATCACGACCAGGATGATCGACACGAGCGTCGAGCCGAGAACGACCGAAGCCGCGAGCATCAGGTACGGCGACGGCCCGGCGTATGCCGCGCCACGGGCGCGACGTTCGAGGGCCTGCGCGCCGGCTGCCGTCACCAACCCGAGGGACAACAGGATCAGCCCGGCCAGCACCAGAACGCTCGTCCCGGCCGACTTCGGCGCCTGGTACCCAATGAAGAGGATTCCGCCGCCGAGGATCGAGGCGAGCCAGCCGACGACGAACAGGCCGGGGGCGGCCCGGCCCTCGATCGTGAACGTCGAGAGGCCCGGACGGGCGCTCACGGGCGACGAATCCTGACTTGGACTGCCGTCCCGTGGCCCAACCGGGGCGTCCTCCGGCGGCGCAGCCTCGCCGTCGGTCACGTGGGCCGCCACCCGGTCCGCTGGTGGAGCGCCGTCGTCAACGCTCCGGCAGGACGTCCGGCGTGGACCGTGGCGGCGCGCTCCGCGGCGACGTTGCGCGCGATTTCGCGCTGGAGCGCGCGACGGCCGATCGGTCGTCCTCGACCTCGAACTCGACGGGTGGCCGCCCGATCCGGCCTGTTTCGTCGCCCGATGGGAGCGGCGAGATCGGCGCGGGCCGGCCGCCGGAGGCGGCGATCGCGGTAGCCGGCCGCTCGAAGTCCTTGCCGCACCACGCGCACAGCGACCAGTCCAGCCCGACCAGACGCGAGCAGTTCGGGCAGACGCGATTGAGGCGGGTCCGGCAGCTCGGGCAGATGATCCATTCGTCGTTCACCCGCCGGGCGCAGGTCGGACAGCTCTTGATCGACTCGACCTCGGCGAGGAGCGCCTCCTCGGCCAGGTTCCGCTCATAGACCTCGCCGATCTTCTCGTGGGGCCGGACGATCTTGTAGACGAAGATCGCGAGGGGGAAAACCGGCAGGAAGACGATCACCAGGCTTGCCGCCAGGTAGGGCAGGATCGCGTTCTCGGTCCGCTGCTGCATGTCGCGGAAGACCCAGTACGCGCTCGCCAGCCACAGGACAACGAGGTAGGCGAGGATCGAGTAGACGACGAACTGGACGACCGGGCTGCTCAAGAAACCGGAGATTGCGGCCCCGATTCCAGCGAGGATGTCAGGCATGCGGCTCGGTTGTCCGCCTCCGTTGCGGTCACGGCTGGTCGATGAGCCCGATGGCGAAGCGCGTCCCGCCCGGCGCGGTCGCCGGCGTCGGGCGCAGTGTAGCAGGGGTCGGATCGCCGACCCGGCGGCTCAGCGCTGGACGGCCGGTCCGTCTGGCTCGGGGCGCGAGCGACGCTCGAGGATCCCGCCGACGATCAACACGACCACCCCGACGGCCATGGTCCAGATCCCGATCGAGCGCCCGCTGCCACCGACCGCGTACGGCCAGATCAGCCCGATGAGAAAGGCGGCCACGACCAGCGCCGGCAGACCGACCGGCCAGGCGGCCGCCCGGCCCGTGGACAACGCGATCGCCGCCAGTCCGAGCAGGGCGAGGAACACGAGCCAGAGTCCGGGCCCGGCGAGACCCCATCGATCGAGATACCCGGTGAACGGGCCCGTCCCTGACAGCGAGTTCACCCAGGGCAGGACGAGGCTGAGGGCGGCAAGAGCGGCGCCTGCGGCGACCGCCCGACGAGCGGCGTCCGGGGCGATCCGCGCCGATCCGAAGACGTCGCCGATGGCGACGGTGCCCCGCCCCAGCAGGTCTGCGACGGAGCGGCCGACGGGCGCCGTCCCGGCTGCATCCGCGACGGCGACGGATGCGGTGGCGCCGGCTGCCGAACCAGCAGTGAAGGTAAGCCCGGGCGCGTCGAGCGGCGGGAGGATGGCCGAGGGTGGCAGGTACGCTCCGGCGGGCGTTCGCGGCTCGGGCCGGACGATCGTGCCGATGGTGCCCACAGGTGGCCACGTCGGTCGCGGAGCCGGTGATTCAGCGGGCGACTCCGACGGCGGAGCCGGTTCGGTTATGGGTGGCGGCGCGGTCCCCGCGCTCATCGCCGCGAGCGGCTTCGGCGCCGCCGCGCCGTCCGGTTCGGGCGCGACGTCATGCAGGATCACCGGCGGCAGGCGCCGACCGGTCTTCGCAGCCGCGATCCGCCGCCGGCTCGCCGCGATGGGGGCATCTTCGTCGAATGCAAGCGCCTCGCTGCCCGGATCGTCATCGGACTCGTCTGGGTTGTTGCCCGTGTCGGCGAGGCCGATCTCGGGCGATCCGGTGGGCTCCAGCCGTGGCGCGGAACCCGCGACATCCGCCGGGTCGGCGGGGACGTCGGCGCGGCCCTTCGACATCTCGGCGTCGGTCATCGCCGTCGTCGCCGCAGCGGGCGTCGCCGCGACAACGAGGACCGGCTCGAGCGAGGTGAGGCTCCGCAGCGTGAGGGCAACGGAGGCGAGAAGCGCACCACAGTCGGCGCAGGCGAACCTGCCGGGAGCGGCCTCTGACCCGCATTCCGGGCAGACGGCCGTCTTCGTCGCCATGACCACCTCACACGCGTTGACCAGTGGCAAACCGCCGACCGGTGCCTACAGGCTGCCACTCCGATCGTCCGCCGACCAGTCCCCCGGTCGGCGTTGGGTGGATGCCCCGAATGTCCCGCTGTCGGACCCTTTGGACCGGGACCCGGAGTCTGCGCCGACCCGGCCCCGGCGCATCGGCGCGGCGGTTCGCCGCACCAGCTCGAACGTCATCGCAGCGCTCCGCCAGGCGTCGAGCAGGCCGGTCAGGACAAGGGCGAGGCACCACGCGGCCCCGAGGCTGACGAGGGTCAGGCCGGTCAGCAACGGCTCGCTGGACGTGGCGCCCAGGACCGACCGGGCCTCGGACCACACCAGAATGACGACAGCGAGGGTGGCGGCCAGGTCGAGGACCAGGATGCCCGTCGTCACGAGCGGCGCGATGAGACCGCCCGCAGGACGTCGGACCAGGTCCAGCGTCGCCCGCGCAATCGCCCCGAGGACCGACTCGCCGGCGATGACGATCCGGCGCGCAGCCATGCCACCGATGATCTCGCCCAGGACCCAGACCACGACGATCGCGATCACCGAGGCCGCAGCTCCACTGACGACGCGCAGCACGATCGGGCTGGCGTCGGTCGGGTTGACGAGCTCGCGATAGGCCACGCCGAAGACCTGGATCGAGCCGATGCCGACCGTGAACGCGGCCGGGATCAGGGCGATCAGATGCGCAGCTGCCACCCGACTCGCCGGCGGACGGCCAACCGCCAGCTCGCCCGACGGAGTCGGCTCGTCGAGCGGAGTCGGCTCGACGTCCTCCAGCACCTCAGCGAGCGCAGCCTCGCGGGCCGCCTGGATCAGGGCGACCTCGGTGACCGCAGCAAACCCGCTCCCGATGACCAACCAGCCGATCAGCGTCGCCACGCCCGTCCCGAGGAGGGCCAGCGTCCCAGGCTGGAGACCTCCCAGATAGAGCGGCGTGACGATCGGCTCGAGGACGTTTGCCAGGGCGAGCGGCGACGGCAGGGTCACGATGGCGAGGAGGAAGATCACGATCCCGCCGCGGACGAGGAAGCCCGCAAGCGCGAGGAGCCACCAACTTGGTCGGCCAAGGGCCGCCAGCAGCGCAGCGAGGATGCCGCCCCGGGTCGTCACGGACGGTCAGACGGAGCAGCTCGTCACGGGGCCGCGCTCGGCGGGGGCGACTGGAGCGTCGGGGCGGACGGAGCAGGCGAGCCGCCGGTCAGGATCTCGAGCTGCGCCAGGGCCTGCTTGACCAGCGCGATCTCGCTGCCATACGTCGCGAAATCGTTGTTCCGGAGGGCCTGCTCCGCGAGCTCGTAGTGCTGGTTCGCGTAGGCCACGATCTGCTGGACGTCGCCCGGCGGCAGCGAGGAGCCGGGTCTGGGCGTGGCGCTCGGTCCAGGCGTCGGCGTCGGCCCGGGTGACGGCGACGGCGCGGGACCACCGCCTCCCGCCTCCTTGGCGAGGAGCAGATTGAGGGCCTCCTGGAGCGTCGAGCCCCAGACGATGTTCCGCGGCGAGGCCACCACGATCCGCTGGAACGCCGGGAACTTCGAGCTGGCCGACTGGAGGTAGACCGGCTGGAGGTAGACCAGCGACCCGCCGACCGGGACGACGATCAGATTGCCTCGGACGACCGTACTCCCGGACTGGTCCCAGAGCGTTGTCTGGGCGCTGATCACCGGGTCCGAATCGATCTGGGCCTCGACCTGGGCCGGGCCGAAGATGGAGCTCTCGCTCGGGAACCGGAACACCGTGGTCTGGCCGCGGACGCCTGGATCGTTCTGGGCGGCGACCCAGGCGATCATGTTCGGGCGGTCCTTCGGGATCATCGGCTGGAGGAGGAGGAATTCGGCCTTCGCGGCGCCCGGCATCCGCATCATCACGTAGTAGGCCTCGTTCGGGAGGCTCTGCGTGCTGGTCGCCGGCGCCGGCACGGTCCACAGGTCGTTGTTCGTGTAGAACGTCGCCGGATCCGTGACGTGGTAGCGGCCGAACATCCGGGTCTGGACGTCGAACAGCTCCTCAGGGACGCGGAGGTGCGGGACGAGATCTGCCGGGAGCTCGGCCAGCGGGTGGAACAGGGTCGGGAAGACGCCCTGCCAGGCTCGGATGATCGGGTCGGCGTTGTCGGCAACGTAGAAGGTCATCGTTCCGTCGTACGCGTCCATGACGATCTTGACGCTGTTCCGGATGTAGTTGAACGGCTCTGTTCCGAGACCGGTCGCGCCCAGGCTGCCCGGATCGAACTCCTGGCCGTGGGGGAACTGGTCGCTCGTCGTGAACGCATCCTGGATGTACTTCAGCCGACCGCTCCCGTCGACGACGAGATACGGGTCCTTGTCGTAGCTCAGGAACGGCGCGATCAGCGGCAGCCGCTCACCGATCGCGCGATGGAACAGGATCTGGCTGTCGGCGGTGACCTGGTCGCTGATCAACAGGTTGAAGTCGCGGAAGCGGATCGCGAACAACAGCCGGTCGAGGGTCGTCGCGAGCGGGATGCCGGTCTTGCCGGTCCAGCGCGTCGTGACGACGCTGGTATCGCCGCCGGTGCCCGACGGATCGCCAACGCCGCGGGGGTAGTCGAACTCGTCCTGGCGGGCCCCGACGATCGAATAGGAGCTCGGCCTCTCTCCGAAGTAGATCCGGGGCTCCGTGACCGGCGGCGCCCCGTCGGTCGAGACCGGCGGCAGGTTCGACACGATCAACTGCGGCTGGCCCTGTGAGGCGACCTCGTTGACCGGGACCATCGCCAGCCCGACGCCGTGGGTGTAGACGATCTTCTGGTTGACCCAGCCGGTCGCGTCGGTGTTCTTCTCGAGAGCCAGCTCGCGTCCGGCCAGCATCACCTGACGGAGCGAACCGTCGAGCTGGTAGCGGTCCGTGTCGACGTTGACGAACGTGTAGTACTGGCGGACGGTCTGCAGCTGGCCGAGGGTGTCGCCAAGCGGCCGGTAATCCCACAGGCGAGCGTTGGCGAAGGTGTCCGCGTCAGCGGCGACGACCGCCGCCGTCAGCGGGGCACTGCCCGAGTAAGCCTGGTCCTTCCACGAACCGAGATCGAAGGCGAGCCGGGTCATCGCGATGTTGTTGGCGATGTAGGGCTGCTCCTGGGCCTGCTGGTTCGGGACCACGGTGAGCTGCTGGATCGCGGCGGGGTAGAGCCGGCCGATCCCGATCGAGGCGATGAACCAGACCGCGAGGGTCAGCCCGACGGGCCACAGGACGCGGGCGAACGCGCCGCCGACGAGCAGTGCGGCCGCGATCGCGGTCACGACCGTCAGGACGTTATAGGCGAGGAACTGGGCGTTCGCGTCGGTGAAGCTCACGCCGGCGGCGATGCCGCGGTCGCTGTGGACGAGCTCGAGCTTGTCGAGCTGGTAGCCCAGGGCAATCGTCATCAGGAAGAGTCCTGCCAGGACACCGAGATGGACCCGGACGCGCGTATCGAAGACCGCCCCGCCCGCCATCGCCGCGAGCAGGTAGCGGGAGCCCGCGACGATCAGCGAAACGACGAGCAGGCCGACCACGAGGCTCTGGACCAGGCGCAGCAACGGCAGGTCGAACAGGAAGAACGAGATGTCGAGGTGGAAGATCGGGTCGACGACGGGCGTGCCCGACGGGTCGAACGGGACGCGATGGATCCACAGGGCGATCGTCTCCCAGCTCGCCGCGACCGTTCCGGCAACGCCGATGGCGGCGAGGACCGCGAAGACGATGATCACGGTCCGGCCGAGCGGCACGGGGTCCGGCAGCTCGAGCGGGGTGACGTTCTCGGGCTCGCCACCAGCGCGGTTCCAGCGTTCCCATTGGCGTCGCTCCGAGCGTCCCGGATCGGCGTTTGCCGCGGCCTCGTTGAAGCGGTCGATCCACGCGCGGAGGGTGCCGCCGCCAACCGAGCCGCCGCTGCTGGCGGGGCTCAGTCGACCGGCCAGCCAGAGGTTGCCGAGGAGGACGACGACGGCGACGCCACCGCCGAGCGCGAACAACCCGGCCTGCAACCCGAGCCGGGTCCAGAAGACCTGATCGAACCCGACGCTGCGGTACCAGATCGCGTCGGTCCAGAGGTCGATCCCGAAGGCGGCCATGGCGATGATGAACAGGAGGATCGCGATCGCGACGATCGAGGTGACCCGCGATCGCAGCGAGAAGCCGCCGCCATCGCGCGGCCCGCCGACTGCGGTTCGCGGCGGGCTGGGCGGGCGGCGATCGCGGCGATTGTCGCGAGTCCGGCCACCGGCCCGGCGTTGCGCCGGTCGGAGGGGAATGGGGCGCACCGCGTCGGCCGCGTGGTTCTCGCCGTCCGTCGCGTCGGCGTCATCGGGGCCGCCCGATGGATCGGCATCCTCGCCCGGGTCGTGGTCGGGCGCGTCGTCGCTGGACTCGGCGTTGCCGTCGTCGGGCTCGCCCGTACTGCCGTCCGGACGAGATCCCGGAGCGCGCCGGCCCGCAGCTTCGGCCTGGCGGCGCCGGAGCTCCTTCATGAACTCGTCGAACATGTCACCCACTCGGGGCGAGTCTAGCCCCTACGGCCGTCCGAGGCCTTCGAGCGAACGACGGAGGGCGGACAGGACGGTCTCGGCGAGCTCGTTCGGACGCATCGCCGCGGACCGCATCGGCTCCCAGCGGAATGCCGTCCTGATCGCGGCGGGCACGCGCCACGGCCGGGTCGGGTCGTCCGCTGGCACGACGGTGGCGAGCCGGATGCACAGCCGGCCGGCATCCTCGAGGATCAGCCCGCTCAGGGCCCCGGCAAGCGATGGTCCGAGCCGGGCGAGGGGTGGTTCCGGACGGGGCCCGGAGGGCGGAGCCAGGTCCACGAACGACACGACCCCGGCGTCGTCGCCGACCCAGGCGACCGCGAGCCACCAGCCGTCTTCGGTCGTCGTCGGCTGACTGAGCCCGATTCGCAGCGCCCTTCCGTGCGCTTCGAGACGCTGTTCACGGAGAAACGAGGGGCCGGGGGCCGGCAGTCGATCGGGCACGCCCAAACGATATCGCGCGGGCCGTTCTCGGACGTTCCTGGCCGCGGCCCGACCGTCAGGCGGGTGGCGCCCCGTCAACAGCGGGGCTCGGCGCCGCCGCCTCGTCCGGGGCCGGTTCCGGCCCGGCGGCGGGGGCCGCCAGCGACAAGCCATGCTCGACCGCGTCGTCGGCAGCCATCGACTCGACTTCCGCCTGGGCGTTGGCGACCTGCGCCTCGAGTTCGAGGCGGAGGATCTCGCGTCGGACATCGCCCGATGGAGGCGCCAGTGATCCAGGTGCCGCCGTGACTGCGCCATCGTCGTCAATCTCGCCGCTGATCCACCCGAGAAGGCGGCTCCGAGGCTTTGACTTGGCCGCGCGCGCGCTGCGCAGGATCGCCTCGGCGTCGATTGCAGTCAGGCCGGGCACCGACGGGTCGCCGTCGCCGATGAGCGTTGCCCCGCACGACGGGCAGAGCGTCTCGTGGTCCGAGGGCAGGACCGCCGAGCACCAGTTGCAGCGTGGGGCGGTCGCGGACCCCCCGATCGTCACGTCGTCCAGCATGGCGTCACTTTACCGGGTCGCGCTGCCGCGCGAACCACCCGAACGGGCTAGGACCGTCCCGGTTCCTGGCCATCGAGGGGACGCGCCAGTGACGCTTTCGGGCCCCCGGCCCGACCGCCCACGCGGTTCGCGCGGATCAGGACCCTGCGCGGGGCGCCCCGCCGCCGCATCTCACTCCCACTCGATCGTCGCCGGCGGTTTCGAGCTGATGTCATAGACCACCCGGTTGACACCCGGGACCTCGTTGACGATCCGCGAACTGATCTTGCCGAGGACGTCGTAGGGCAGCTTGGCCCAGTCGGCGGTCATCCCGTCCTCGGAGGTCACGGCTCGGATCGCGACGACGTTCGCGTAGGTCCGGCCGTCGCCCATGACGCCGACCGAACGGACCGGGGTCAGGATCGCGAACGACTGCCACAGGCTCCGATACAGTCCGGCGCCCTTGATCTCGTCAATGACGATCCAGTCGGCCTCACGGAGGGTGTCCAGCCGCTCCGCGGTGACCTCGCCAATGATCCGGATGGCGAGGCCGGGCCCCGGGAACGGTTGGCGCAGGACCATGGCCTCTGGCAGGCCCATCTCGAGCCCGACCGCACGGACCTCGTCCTTGAACAGGTAGCGGAGGGGCTCGATCAGCTGGAACGACAGGTCTGCCGGCAGCCCGCCGACGTTGTGGTGGGTCTTGATCTTCTGGGCCGCCTTCGTCTCCGAGGTCGCGCTCTCGATCACGTCGGGGTAAAGCGTGCCCTGAGTCAGGAAGTCGATCCGGCCGGCCGTGCCCTTGATCCGCTCGGCCTCCTCCTCGAAGACCCGGATGAACTCGTCGCCGATGATCTTCCGCTTCTGCTCCGGATCCTCGACCCCGGCCAGCCGGGCCAGAAAGCGCTGCCGGGCGTCGACCATGACCAGGTTCATCCCGAGGTCACGCTCGAAGGTGACCCGGAGAAGCTCCGACTCCTTCTTCCGCATCAGGCCGTGGTCGACGTAGATGCAGGTCAGGCGATCACCGACCGCGCGGTGGACGAGGGCCGCGGCGACGGCCGAGTCGACCCCGCCGGAAAGCGCGCAGATCACGAGCCCCTCGGAGTCGGTGGCGCCGGCCTGGGCGTTCACCCGCTCGCGGATCCCGGCGACGGTCTGCTCGATGAAGTTGGCCGGCGTCCAGGTCGGCGAGGCGCCGGCGATCCCGACGACGAAGTTGCGCAGGACGTCGCGGCCCTTGGGGGTGTGGACCACCTCGGGGTGGAACTGGATCCCGTACAGGTTTCGATCCGGCGCCTGGAGCCCGGCGAAGGCCGTCGAATCGGTCTGGGCAGTCGAGGTGAAGCCCTCCGGCAGCCGGGTGATCGAATCGCCATGGCTCATCCAGACCGGCTGGTCGCGCTCGAGGCCGGCGAACAGGCCAGCGCTGTCGGTGATCGTGACCGAGGCCGGTCCGTACTCGCGCTTCGACGTCGGCAGGACGTCGCCGCCGAGCTCGAGGGCCATCAGCTGGGCGCCGTAGCAGATGCCGAGGACGGGGATCCGGCCGGACCAGACGGCCGAGTCGGGCTTCGGGGCGTCCGCGTCGTAGACCGAGTTCGGGCCGCCCGAGAGGATGATCGCCTTCGGGTTGCGGCGCTCGATCTCGGCCCACGGCGTGTCGTGCGGGATCAGCTCGGAGTAGACGTGCAGCTCCCGGACGCGGCGGGCGATGAGCTGGGCGAACTGGCTGCCGAAGTCGAGAACGATGACGGAATCGGGCTCGGCAGTGTCCGGTCGGTCGGTCGCGGTCCGGATCGGCGCCGGCGCATTGAGCGCCGTCTCGAGATACGCCTCGACCTCGGCGTCATCCGGAGCGA
Source organism: Candidatus Limnocylindrales bacterium (assembly GCA_038204565.1). Taxonomy (GTDB): domain Bacteria; phylum Chloroflexota; class Limnocylindria; order Limnocylindrales; family CSP1-4; genus CF-46. The sequence continues at coordinate 31,773 of JBBRCU010000024.1, read as the reverse complement.
GGACCCGATGGCCGGCGTTGGCCGCCTCACCGTGAACGGTCTTGCCTCGCAGCGCGTCCGGCGGCGCCGCCTCGCCCGTCGATGGATCCTCGTCCAGCCCGGCCTCGCCGTCCGCCAATGCTCGCCCTCCGCCGCCCGTATTCGCCTTTCATGGAGTCTACCCGGCCGGGCCGGCCGGGACCCGACGGGCGTCCGTCAGTCGCGGTTGCGCATCGCCTCGGCGGCCATGTCGATATAGGCGTGGAGGCGCTCCGTGACCGACGAGGGCACCTCCGCGGCGTCGATTGCTGCGCGCATCAGCCGCAGCCAGGCATCGCGCTCGACCGGCCCGATCGCGAACGGCATGTGGCGCATCCGGAGGCGGGGATGACCGCGCTCCGCGTCATAGCTTCGCGGCCCGCCCCAGTACTGGGCGAAGAAGAGAGTCAAGCGGTGGCGGGCGCCGTCGAGGTCGTCCATCGGATAGAGGCGGGCGAGGACCGGGTCGTTCGCCACGCCGTCGTAGAACCGGCCGATCAGGGCCTCGAAGAACGGCATCCCGCCGGCCGCGTCATAGAGGGTCTGCTGGTCGAGCACACCCCGATTCTATGGTCTGGGTCCGACCCCGCGTCCCCCGACATGAATCGAGACGACCGAGCCGCACAGGGCGGTCGGTCGTCTCGGGAGCGGCGTCTTCGATTGTTCTTCAGTTGTTGGACGCATCCCTGATGGTCTGCGCGGGATCTGGCAGTCGTCTGAGAAGTGAGGTCAGGCAACCGGGAAAGAGAGGGGCGGAAGACGCCAGTCGAGGTCCGGGACGACGAGCTGGTTGGCGGTCTCGCCGTGCTGCTCGGCCCACGCCGCGAAGAAGGCGGCTCGGCGCCTGGAGACGATCCGGGCGTCCTTGCAGGGGCAACCTTCGATCAGGCATCCAGGACGGCCCGGGTCGACGGCCTGATGGCTGACCTGCTGGCTGTCCATGGCGGCGGTCTCCGAGTTCCACTGACGTCCCGGAATCGTCCGGGTCTCGATGGTCGACACTCTGCGTCCCGATCGATTACAACGGCATGAGCACTCGCCATTGCCGCATTGCGACCGATGACGTACCTCGAGGCCGTCCAGACGTCCAAAGGTGTTGTCATCCCGTCGCCCGCGCGTAGTCACTGCCGAATTGGGGAGAGAGACTGCCATGACTTACTCGATCGTCGCCCGCGATCCGGCGACCGGCCGCTTCGGGGTCGCGATCCAGACCTGCTGGCCATTCGTCGGGGCTGGCTGCCCGTGGGTCGAGTCCGGGGTGGGCGCGGTCGCGACCCAGTCCTATACCGAGGTGGCCCACGGCCCGAACGGGCTGGCCCGGCTGCGCGCCGGAGAGGCAGCGTCGGAGGCGCTGGCGGCACTCCTGGCAGCGGACCCCGGGGCTGCGGTCCGCCAGGTCGGCATCGTCGATTCGACCGGTCGATCCAGCGCGCACACGGGCGCCCAGTGCGTCCAGGCGGCCGGCCACGCGACGGCCGACGGCGTCTCGGTCCAGGCCAACATGATGGAGCGCGACACGGTCTGGCCGCGAATGCTCGAGGCCTGGAGCGGGAGTCAGGAAGACGAATTCGTCGATCGCCTGCTCGCGGTCCTCCGGGCGGCCGAGGCCGAGGGCGGCGACATCCGGGGCCGGCAGTCCGCGGTGATCGTCGTATCCGGGCGACCCACCGAGCCGGGCTGGAAACGCGCCATGGACCTCCGGGTCGATGATCACCCAGCGCCCCTCGACGAACTCGAGCGGCTCGTCCGCCTCCAGCGCGGATACGACGCACTGGAGGTCGCCGAGGAGCGCGCCCGGAGCGGGGACCGGGCGGGCGCGGCGGCGGCTGGCGAGGATGCTCTGCGGCTGGCCCCCGGCGACGGTCAGGTGATGATCTGGCAGGCGATCGGGCTGGCAGCTGCCGGGTTGATCGAGCCCGCCCGCTCGCTGCTCGGCGCGGCGTCGACGACGAACCCGCGCTGGCCGGATTTCTTGCGGCGGTTCGCCGCGTCCGAGGTCCAGCCCGAACTCGTCGAGCCGACGCTCCGCCTCCTCGGCGACTGACGCCGGGCAACACCGAACGACCGGAGAGGTGGGCGCCACCGCTCCGGTCGCAGGCTGCTCCAACGCTCTTCGATCAGCCGGGCCCGATCCGGCCTGAACGTGCCGAAGCGGCGCCGGTATGGAGGAGGTCGACGCCGCTTCGGCAGGAGACACGATGGCCGGAGGGAGGAGGAGGAGGGAGAACCCCCGGTCATCGACACTATTCAGTTGTGGCATCCGCCCGGGAGAGGGCGGGGCCGGGTTCAGCGCGAGCGAGTGGCCCGGATGCGGTTGCGCGACCGTCGCGGTCCGCCGAGCTGACGCGCGGCGAGATCGAGGACGATCAACGTTCCCACTGACACGATCAGGGTCCCGAGCGGGTCCATCTTCGGTCCATCCTTGGTTGGCCATCGGCAAGTGCCGTGAGAAAAGGATGCCTCGTACCGCTTCTCCGGGCCATCATCCGAAGGTCCGCGATGTCGTGCGACGGATGACGTATTCGGGGCAATCGTCTTGCTGCCACGGCCGCGGGCCACGATTCAGATCAGCCCGTCTCGACCGCCCGGATCGCGAAGATCTGGCCGCTCCCGATCCCCTCCGACGGCGTGCCATAGCGCAGGATCAGGCCGCGGACCGCCCGGCCGCGGCGCGGATCGTGATCCTCGAGCGCCTCTGCTATGCCTCGGAACGAGCGGCCACCAGCCACGACATCGACGGTCGGATCGGCCAACAGGTTCACGGCCCAGCGGCTGTCCGGCGACCCGGCCGCGACGAGGATCGATCCGTCCGGCTCGTCGACGAAGCCGACCGTGACGGTCCGCAACTCACCCGTTCGCCGGCCGCGTGTGCGGAGGCGGGCGAACCGCTCGTCCGTCGCCAGGAGGTCGTCGATCGCCGCAACCCGCTCCGTGCCGCGGGCAAGCCCCGGGGTCGTGCGCGCAGGGGGCTCGGGTCGACCATCCGCGGCGCCGGCGGCTGGGCGCCCGGGGGGCCTGTCGGGCTGACCGTTCGCCGTCGTCAGCGGCTCCGCTGCCAGGACTTGCCCTCGGTCGCGACCGACGGCGCGTAGACCATCTCGACCCGCTGCATGTCGCGGATCGTGGCGGCGCCGAGGGCGGCCATCGACTGGCGAAGAGCGCCGATGAGGTTCTCGGAACCATCGGTGACGTGGGCCGGGCCGAGCAGAATCCGCTCCAGCGAGCCGACCGTGCCGACCTTGATCCGGGTTCCGCGCGGGAGCGTCGGCGACGGGGCGGCCATCCCCCAGTTCATTCCCCGCCCGGGGGCCTCGGCGGCGCGGGCCAGCGGCGAGCCGAGCATCAGGACGTCGGCGCCGGCCGCAATCGCCTTGGCCAGCTCCCCGCCCCGGCGCATCCCGCCGTCGGCGACGACCGGGACGTAGCGGCCGGTCTCGGCGTGAAATGCGTCCCGGGCCGCGGCGACGTCGCTGATCGCGGTGACCTGGGGGATCCCGATCCCGAGCACCTCGCGGGTCGTGCACGCGGCGCCGGGCCCGACACCGACGAAGACCGCCGCCGCGCCCTGCTCCATGAGGGCGAAGGCGGCGTCGCTGTTCGTCGTGTTGCCGACCGCGACAGGAATCGGCATGTACCGAGTGAACTCGGTGAGGGACAGCGGGTCATAGCCCGAGGCGAGATGGCGGGCGCTGCTGACCTGCGACTGGACGAGGAAGAGGTCTGCGCCGTGCTCCGCGGTGAAGGCTCCGAAGCGGCGGGCGGCCCCCGGCGTCGCGGCGACCGCGGCCTTCGCGCCCGTGGCGTGGATCTCATCGATCCGACGGGCGATCAGTTCCTCCCGGATCGGGCTGGCGTAGACCTCCGCGAGCAGGTCCTGGACCTCGCCGTCGGCGGCGGCGGCGATTCGGACGAGGATCTCGCGGGGCTCGGCGTACCGGGTCTGGACGCCCTCGAGGTTGAGGATCGCGAGGCCGCCGAGGCCTGCCAGCGCACCGGCGAAGGCCGGATCGACCACGGCGTCCATCGCCGACGCGATGATCGGGATTGCGAGGGGCAGTCCGCAGAACCTTTGGCCGAGCTCCACGTCGGACGGCTCGATCGTGTCCGTGCCGGGCGCCAGCGACACATCCTCGAACCCGTACGTCGGGCGAAGACCGTCGACCTTCGAGCGGAAGACCCGTCGGTTGGCGGATGCGCTGGCGGTCTGATCGAGCACGGGCGTCTCCTGGCGGCGGTGGCCGGATTCTAGCCCACGGGGTCGCCGCGCGACGATTGCGGATCGATGGCGGGCGGCCCGTCGGCGATCCGATGGAGCTGCTCGAGGTGCATCACGTCGTGGACGCCCGCGAACAGGAGCCATTCGCCGCAGCGGAGACGACCGACGAGAGGGTGATCGAGCGGGCACGGATCAGTCTCGTGGCCGGCGATCTGCCCGGCGGCCCGGGCGACGATTCGCTGGCTCTGGGCGATCTTGCGGGCGAGACCCACGCGGTCGGCGCCCGTCGGACCGGGGACGCTCGGGACGACCGTCGGGGCGTCGACCGGCCAGCGACCGGACGCGGCCAGAGCGCCGGCCATCGCGAGCCCTGCCCGCGCGGCGGCAACGTGGCCGATCGCCTCGGCAACGGTCCAGTCTGACTCGCCGCCGGGCAGAATGAAGGCACCGTCCGGAACGGACTCCACCATCGCGCCGAGTGCGGCGGCGGTCGCCGCGAGCTGGGCCAGGAGGCGATCGGCGGATCCGGCGCCGGCCCGCCGCCGGACCTCCCGGCGGACCGCGATGAACCGGCCGGCCTCGATCCCTCGCCACGAACCAACCCCGTCCGGTGCGTCGCGCTCGAGGGCGGCGACCCAGCCCATCGTCCCTGCCATCGCCGCAGCGTAAGCGACTCGACCAGAAATCGGCGGGGAGTCAACAACCGGCGTCTCGCGGCGCCGGATGGGTCCGGAAAGCGGTCAGCGATCCGCGCCGTCGCCCCCATCGGGATCGAGCGTCAGGGACGCCGAGTTGATGCAGAACCGCAGGCCGGTCGGCCGCGGGCCGTCATCGAACACGTGGCCCAGGTGGCCGCCGCACGCGGCGCAATTCGCCTCGGTCCGGGTCATCAGCCACGAGCGGTCCGTTTCGGTGGCGACGGCATCCGGGTCGGCCGGGGCGAAGAAGCTCGGCCAGCCGGTGCCGGATTCGAACTTCGTCTCCGAGCGGAAGAGCTCGTTGCCGCAGCCGGCGCAGCGGTACGTCCCGGCGCGGTGCTCGTCCCACAGGGCGCCGCTGAAGGCGCGCTCTGTCCCCTTCCGGCGCAGAACGCGGTACTGCTCGTCGGTCAGGGTCGCGCGCCACTCGGCATCGGTCTTGTCGGGTGTGTCCGTCGCCGCCGGGCGGGGGTTGGTGGTCGTGGTCTGGTCAGCCATGGGAGTCCTTCGTCGAAACGTGGAGGAACGGCGCGATCCGCCGACTACGACCATACGCCGCGACGATGAAGGACCGATGACGAGCCGCTGGCCGACGCCAGGTCTCTAGATACGCTCGAATCGCTCCACGGGCAGCACGAAGACCGTCGCCCCGCCGACCTCGACCTCGAGCGGGTAGGGCATGAAGAACTCGCCGGGCTCCATGATCGGCGGCATCGGGTTGACGACCTGCGTCCGCGAGTGACACGTCTCCCGGACGATCGCGAGGACCTCGTCGATGGCGTCGTCCTCGACACCGAGCATGACCGTCGCGTTGGACTGCTTGAGAAACCCTCCGGAGCTCGATAGGCGGGTCGCCCGGAACTCCCGATCCAGAAGCGCGTCGACGAGGGCCCCCGCGTCCTCGTGGTGGACGACTGCGACGACGAGTTTCACGCGGCGAGTATAGACACGCGCGACCGCTGGCCGAAGGCCCGCCGCGTGCAAATGCGACAGCGGTCACCCCTGCCCCCTGCGAGGTGGTCTGACGCCCTGCGGTGCGGTGTACGATGCGGCGGCCCGCGGCGGAGGGAGACGCTCCCCGCCGGCCCGACGCGCCAGGAGAGGCCTCAGTGACAGACCAGCCCGATCGCCCCACCCCGCTCGACGCCCTCGCCGCGGGCGTGGCTGCCGCCGTCCGCGGCGCGGATCTGGACGATGGGATCGGCACGCTCGTCGGCGCCGCGATCGCCGCGCTCGGAGCCACGAGCGCGATGGTCAGCCTCCAGGACCCGGACCGGCCCGACCCGGAGCTGACGCTGACGATCGGGCTCGACGAGGCCTCCCAGCAGGCCGCCGTCGCCGCGGTCGGCGCCCCAGGCCACCCGCTGACGACCGCCGGCCGTGACCGAACCGAGGCCCGCGACGGGGCGACGATCGCGCTGCCCCTGATCGTGACCCGGGCCGGTGTCGAGGAGTCCCTCGGAGCGCTCGCGGTGACGTTTGCGAGCGTCGCGGATGCCGACGCCGTGGACCCTACCTACCTCGGGCTCGTGGTCGACCTCGCCGCACTGGCCGTGGACCGCGCCCGCCTCGCGTCGACGGTCGCCGAGCGCTCGGAATGGTTCGAGCGACTCGCCCACACCGACCCGCTCACCGGCCTCGCCAACCTTCGGACCGTGTCGCGCGTCCTCGAGCTCGAGCTCGCCCGGGCCGGCCGCCAGGGCGGAGAGGTCTCGGTCGCGATCTTCGACGTCGACGACTTCGCCGCCGTGAACTCCAGCGCAGGTCGTGACGCAGGTGACGACGTGCTCCGATCCGTGGCCGCCGTCCTGTCGGGCTCGGTGCGCCTCGTCGACACGGTGGCGCGGTCTGGCGCCGACGAATTCCTCCTCATCGCTCCCGGCTCTGCCGGGGCGATCGTCGCCCAGCGCGTCGTTGACGGCGTCGCCGAACTGGCGGCTGCCGAAGGCCGACCGGTATCGGTGACCGCGGGGGTCGCTCGATTCCCGGCCGACGGGACGGACGCCGAGAGTGTCCTCGCGGCTGCCCAAAGCGCGCTCGACCGGGCGCGGGCGGATCGCCGCGGGACCGTGGCGACCACGGAAGCGGTCTGACCCGCTCGCCGAGCGTCCGGACGGCCGCGCCGAGCGTCCCGACAGGCCCCGCCGCCTACAACGTGGCCAGCGTCTGTCGCGCTCGTTCGGCCTGGAGGGCGTCGAAGCTCGGATCGAGATCGAGCGCCGCCTGGAGCTGGCTCCGCGCCCGGGCGGTGGCGCCCAGCGCCAGCCCGATCAGCCCCGCGTGGTACAGGACCTTGGCGTCCTTCGTCCCGACAGCGAGCGCCGTCTGGATCGCCGTGTCGGCCTCCGCCGGCCGGCCATCGGCAAGCAGCGCCCAGGCAAGGGCGTCGTAGCCGTATACGTCCTTGCGGGTCTCGAGCTCCTTCGCCGCGAGGTCGACGGCGTGGGCGGTCTCCAGGCCGTGGTTGGCGAGATCCAGGGAGTCTGGCCGGCGGTCTAGCTCGACGCGGGCGGCGGGGCGGAGGCGGCACCCACGGCGACGACCGGGCCTTCCGGCGCGGTGTTGCCTGCCCGAGGCTCAAGTGTGAGCGCGATCACGGCGCCGGGCGGTGTCGTCGCCGGCCGGGTCGTGAACAATGCGCTTCCGTTGTTGTCGACCGTGAACCCACCGACGGCCAGAGGGGCGGTCTTGCCGACGATCACCCAGGCCTCGTAGACCTGGCTGCCCGTGGTTGCCGGCAGGTCGCGGATCGCCATGACGACCGCGCCGTCGCTGCCGACCGCTGCGATCCCGCTCGCCTTGGAGTCCTTGGCGGATCCGAGCGCGACCGTGAGGGCGCCGGGCTGCCCTGCCGCCTGGACGACCGAGGCGATGGCGCGATCGAACCGCTGGGCGGCGTCGAGCTGGCCCCGCACGTTGAGCCCATACGCGCCGCTCGCGACGATCGCGATGACGGCGGCGATCCGGAGGGCCCAGTCGAAGCGGCTCGCGCGCGATCGCCGGACGTCTTCCCGGATGACTCGCTCGGCTGCGGTCGGGAACGCGATCGGCGCGGTCGCTGGAGGCGAAGCGGTCGCTGGATCCGAGGCGGGCGTGATCGGTCCGGGCGTGGTCGCCGGAGACGAAGCGGCGCCGCGCGGGTTCGCCGCGAGATCTGCCGCAGCCGCGGCCATGATCCGCAACCCGAGCGATGGCGGCGGTTCGACCAGGACCAGGTCGTCGAGGTCGAGCAGAGCCGGGACGATTCCGCCGAGTGCCTCGAAGTCCGGATGGGGCAGCAGGCACGTTGCAAGGTGGTCGCGCACGGCCGCCTCGTCGTCGCGCTCCAAGGCTCCCAGGACGTAGCCCGGGGCGACGTCGATCGCCTGCTCGTGGGTCATTCGCGGCTCGCTCATGCGCCGTCTCCGACGGACCCCTCGGCGAGGCCGTCGTCGTCGCCCACGAGAGCCCGCCGCAGGGCGAGCAACCCGAGGCGGACACGGCTCTTCACCGTACCGAGCGGCGTTCCCGTCCGCTCCGAGATCTCCTGCTGGGTCAGGCCACCCCAGTACGCAAGCTCGATCGCTTCGCGCTGGGCGTCGGACAGCGTCGTCATCGCGGCGGCGATCGCCTCGCGGTCAAGGCCTGCCGCAACGTCGTGCCAGATGTCGGGCAGCTGCAGCGCGGGCGGCGGCACGTCCTCGCGCTCGGGCAGCTCCGTCGTCGGGCGTCGTCGGCGCACGGCGTCGACCGCCCGGTGATGGACGATCGCGAGGACCCAGGTCTTGACGCTGCCGCGGCCGTCGACGTAGCGGCCTGCGTTGCGCCAGACGCCGAGGAAGGCGTCCTGGACGACGTCCTCGGCGAGCGCGGCGTCGGACGTGATTCGGTAGGCAATTGAGTAGGCCATCGTCTTGTACCGATCGTAGAGTTCCTGGAGCGAATCGAGCTGTCCCGACGAAACGAGGGCGAGGACTGCCCGATCGGCATCGTCGGCGGGCGATGCCCTGCGTCCACGGAGGCCGGACTGGCTCTCGTTCATGGGTGGATGCGTACGTCAGGCCGATTTGGTTCATCGGTCGTCGTCCGATCGTCGAGAAGCAGGTGGTCGACCGCCCGGGCGATCCGCTCGGCGATCGCATCCTCCGCTGCGGTCGCGTCGAGGACGACGAACCGGCCCGGCTCGGCAACGGCCATTTCCAGGAAGCCGTTCCGGACCCGGCGATGGAACCCGATGTCGAAGTCCGACTCGAAGCGGGTCCGGTCGTCCGGGGCCTTGCGAGCGAGCCCCATCTCGACGGGCAGATCGAGGAGGACGGTCAGGTCCGGCTGGAGGCCGCCGGTGGCGATCAGTTCGAGCGTCTCGAGCTCGGCGATCGGGAGGCCGCCACCGAAGCCCTGGTAGGCCCGGGTCGAGTCAGCGAAGCGGGCGCAGATCACGATCGTCCCCGCCTCGAGCGCCGGCTCGATGACCTCTTCCACGAGCTGGCGGCGCGCGGCGTTGAACAGGAGGGCGTCAGCGAGCGGGTCGATCGGCGCGCCGGTGGAGGTGAGCAGGAGATCCCGGATCCGCTCGCCAAGGACGGTGCCGCCCGGTTCGCGGGTCCCGACGACCGTCGTGCCCCGGGCGCGAATCGCGGTCACGAGCCGGGCCGCCTGGGTCGTCTTGCCGGCGCCCTCGGGCCCTTCGATGGTGATGAACCGACCGCGACCGGCCGTTGGCGCAGGGTGGGTCACCGGGCGAGTGTACGGTGCGCCCGACCGTTCGCGCGGCTGCGCGGCCGCCGGTGATCCGCCGGGACGGCGGCAGCGTACCCTCGCTGACATGGGACGTCGCTCCGCCTTCCGCCTGCTTCTGGCCGCGCTCGCCGTCGGCGCCGGGTTGCTTCTGCCGGCGACCGTCGCCGCCCATCCGCTCGGCAACTTCACGATCAATCACTACGCGGGGCTCACGCTCGGAACAGACCGGATCGATCTCGACGTGGTCATCGACATGGCCGAGATCCCGACGTTCCAGGAACGCCAGGCGATGGACATCGATGGTGACGGCAGCGTGAGCGACGACGAGGCCGCGAGGTGGGCAAGGGGCGCCTGCGCGACCTTGACCGCGAACCTGAAGCTGGCCCGCGGCGGAACCGGCCTGGCGCTGACCGCGGGCGCGGCGGCCGTGGAGTTTCCGGCTGGCGCGGGCGGCCTGTCGACGCTCCGCCTCTCCTGTTCCTACGCCGCGCCGCTTGACCCGGCGGTGACCGGCCCGACCACGGTCACGTTCGCCGACAGCTCCTATGCCGAGCGGATCGGCTGGCGCGAGATCGTCGCCACCGCACGGGGCACGATCCTCGCCGTGAACGGCCTGCCAGCCACGAGCCCGAGCCAGAGGCTGACCGCCTACCCGGCGAACCTGATCGCGACCCCGCTCGACATCCGCTCGGCCTCCATCGGCGTCCGACCCGACCCGAACGCGCTCGCCACGATCGCGACGCCGTCGGCGGCGGCGGGAGCCGGCGGCTCTCTTGGCGATCCGCCCGCGGCAGGTGCGGTCCCCGGCGGCGTTGCGGCCGACCTCCCCGACATCTTCCGGACCGCCAACCTGACGCCGCTGGTGATCCTCGCCTCGTTGCTGACGGCCGTCGTAATCGGGGCAGGTCATGCCCTGACGCCCGGCCACGGTAAGACGTTGATGGCGGCCTACCTCGTCGGCTCGCGCGGGACCGCGGTCCACGCCGTGGGTCTCGGGCTATCGGTCGCGGTGTCGCATACGCTCGGGATCCTGGCCCTTGCCTTCGTGATCGTCGGCGCTGGCAGCATCCTCCCGCCTGACGTCGTCTACCGGGTCACCCCGGTGATCGCGGGCGCATCGATCGTCGCGATCGGCGGCTGGATGCTGCTCGGCGAGGTTCGCCGGCGTCGGGCTCGGCGAGGGGCTGCGGTCGTGACGCTGCCGGGGACGGCCGGGGCGCACCGACACGTCGATCACGGGGCCGAGGGAACCCTGGACAGCGGCGGTGAGCACCCGCACAGTCACGAGCACGCGCATGGTGTCGCCCACGACCAGGGCGATGGTGTCGCCCACGACCAGCCGGGCGGACACGCTGACGCCCTCGATCACGATCACGACCCCGTCCCCGGTGAGCACAGTCACGGTGGGGTCCGCCACAGCCACCTGCCGCCGGCTGGCGCGACCCTTTCGTGGCGGGGGCTCTTCGTCCTCGGCCTCGCCGGCGGCCTGATCCCCTCGACGTCAGCTCTGCTCATCCTCCTCGGATCGATCGCCGCCGGCCGACCGACATTCGGGCTGATCCTGGTCGTCGCGTTCGGGCTCGGGATGGCCGCCGTGATGACCGGCGTGGGGTTGGCGATGATCTTCGCCCGGACCCGGCTCGACCGCATGCCGAGCCGCTCGAGCCTTGGTCGTCTGGCGGCGGTCGCCCCGCTCGTGGCGTCGGTTGCCGTCCTGAGCCTCGGGCTCATCCTGACCTGGCAGGCCGTCGCAGGGACACCGGTTCTCTGATCGGCGCTCGCTTCGTTGCTGGATGGACATTCCCGGGCCGAGCTGCGCCGCGCCGTCGTTCCGGCGCGAGAGCCAGGGAATAGGTCAAACGCCCGAGCGTGACGGCCCGCATTGCTCTGCTACGCTCCGGCTCCCGATGCGAGAACTCAGCGACCGATCCCTTGACACGGCCGTCCAGCTCGGCGCGTCGTACGCCGACGTCCGGGTCGTTCATCGCCTCGACGAGTCGATCTCGGTCAAGACCGGCAGGGTCGAGGGCGTCTCCTCGGGCGAGAGCGAAGGGTTCGGCGTCCGGGTCCTCGTCGACGGGGCGTGGGGCTTCGCAAGCTCGAGCAGGCTGACCGCCGCCGAGGCCGATCGCGTCGCGGCCGACGCCGTCCGGATCGCCAGGGCGAGCGCCACCGCCCTGCGCGATCGGGTCCGGCTCGATGATCGGCCACCGGCCCACGGCACGTACGAATCGCCGGTTCAGGAGGACCCGTTCGCGGTGTCCCTGGAGGAGAAGATCGGCCTCCTGCTGGCGGCCGACGAGGTGGCCCGGGCCGTCAATGGTGTCGCCTTCATCGAGACTCGCTACGACGCGGTGCGCGAGACACGGACGTTCGGGGCGACCGATGGCAGCTGGACCGAGCAGACGTTCACCCACGTCGGGGCCAACGTCGAGGCGAACGCGATCGAGGGCGACGAGCACCAGCGGCGGACGTATCCCGACGCCGACGGCGGGCCGTTCCGGGCGGCCGGCTACGAGTACGTCCGCGGCCTTGATCTTGTCGCCCATGCCGGCCCGCTGGCGGAGGAGGCCGTGGCCCTGCTGAGCGCGCCGCAATGCCCATCGGGCCGGTTCACGGTCATCCTCGACCCTTCGCAGCTCTACATGCAGGTCCACGAGAGTTGCGGCCATCCGACCGAGCTCGATCGCGTCTTCGGGACCGAGGCGAGCTACGCCGGGACGAGCTTCCTGACGACCGACAAGCTCGACGAGGGCTTCCGCTACGGCAGCGACCTCGTCGACATCGTCGCCGACGCGACGGCACCCGGCGGAATGGGTACGTTTGGCTGGGATGACGAAGGGGTCGCCGCCCAGCGGGTGCCCCTCGTCCAGAACGGGATCTTCGTCGGTTATCTCAGCAGCCGCGAGACGGCGCCGCGGATCGGGCGGCAGAGCGGCGGGGCGATGCGGGCCGATGGCTGGAACCGGATCCCGCTGATCCGGATGACGAACGTCAACCTCCTGCCAAAGCCCGGGATGAGCCTCGACGACATCGTCGCCGCCACCGACGATGGGCTGTACCTCGCCTCGAACCGGTCGTGGTCGATCGACGATCGCCGGCTGAACTTCCAGTTCGCGACCGAGGTCGCCTATGAGATCAAGGGTGGCAAGAAGGGCCGGCTGTTCAAGAATCCGACCTATACCGGGATCACCTACGAGTTCTGGCGCTCGCTCGACGCGGTCGGTGACGAGTCGAGCTATGTGATGCTCGGCACGCCCAACTGCGGCAAGGGCGAGCCGGGCCAGGGCGCGTCGGTCGGCCATGCCTGCTCCGGGGCTCGGTTCCAGAACGTCCAGGTCGGGGTCGGCAAGTGGTGAGACCGGCGTGAACGACGACCAGACCGGCCCGATTGACGCCGCTGCCGTGGCCGATCGGGCGCTGACGCTCGCGATCTCCGCCGGCTCGACCGAGGCCGAGGCCGTCGTGTCGGGCGAAGAGGCCCGGCTGACGCGCTTCGCGAACAGCGAGATCCACCAGAACGTTGCCGAGACGAACGGCAGCGTCAACCTCCGGGTCGCATTCGGAAAGCGGATCGGCGTGGCATCGTCCAACCGGGTCGACGAGGATGGCCTGCGACGGCTCGCCGAGGCGGCGGTCGCGATCGCCCGCAGCTCGGCCGAGCTCGACGACTGGGCCGGCCTCCCCGTACCGACGGCGATCACCGAGCTTCCCGCGGGCTGGTCCGATGCGACGGCAAGCGCGACGCCGGAGCAACGGGCCGCCGGAGTCCGCGCCGTGATCGCTGCCGCTGACGAGGCGGGCGTCCGGGCGTTCGGCTCGTTCTCGACCGGGGCGGAGCACCTGGCGGTCGCCAACTCGCACGGCGTCCGCGCCCTCCAGCACCGGACAACGGCCCACCTGCTGACCGTGATGATGGCAGCCGACGGCGGCTCCGGGTATGCCGAGCAGGCGTCGGTCGATCTGGCGGACATCGATGCCGGGGCCGCTGGCAGGGAGGCCGCGGAAAAGGCCCGCTCGACCGCCAATCCGGTCGCCGTGGACCCCGGCGACTGGTCGGTCGTGCTCGAGGAGTACGCCGTCGTGGACCTGCTCGCGATGCTGGCGTTCATGGGCTTCAGCGCCCTCGCGGTCCAGGAGGAGCGCTCGTTCGCCGAACCCGGCAAGGTGATCGGGAGCGAGCTGGTCACGATCGTCGACGATGCGACCGACCCCGGCGCGATGCCGATGGCCTTCGACTACGAGGGCGTCGCCAAGCAGAAGGTGGTCCTCGTCGAGCGCGGCGTCTGCCGCGATGTCGTGTACGACGTCCAGACCGGCGCACGCGGCGGCCATCCCTCGACGGGCCACGGCCTGCCGGCGCCGAACTCGTACGGGCCGTTTCCGCTGAACATGGTGATGGCCGCCGGGACCACCCCGCGCGCCAACCTCGTCGGCGAGATGGAGCGCGGGCTGCTGGTCACCCGGTTCCACTACACGAACCCGGTCCATCCGAAGCTCGCGATCGTGACCGGGATGACCCGCGATGGGACGTTCCTTGTCGAGGACGGGAAGATCGTCGGGCCAGTCCGCAACCTCCGCTTCACCCAGAGCTATCTGGCGGCGCTCGCGAGCATGGTCGCGGTCGGCAGCGAGCGGCGGACGCTTCGCGGCGACTTCGGCGGCGTCCTCGTGCCGGCGGTCCGGATCGACGGCTGGACGTTCACGGGCGCCACGGAGCACTGAATGGCGCGGTCGGCGCGGTCGGCACGGTCGGCGCGGGACGTTGTCAGGCGAATCCCAGGCGGTCGTTCGCCGGCCCGTTTCTGCCAATTGCGCGTTCCCGCGGACAGGTGGCATGGACCGCCACCCTCCTTCACGCTCGGATTCGACTCGTCCGCCGCCCACGATTGCGCTACCGACCGGCTGAGATTCATTTGACCCGAATCCGGCAGCCCGATTCGGCGGCTGCTCGGGTCGGCCCGGTGGCCCCGTGCGCCGGCCTGCCAATCGATACGATGGCGGGGTGGACACCATCCAGGCCCGCCTCGCCCGTCCCTTCGACCCGGCCGAACTCCGCCGGATCAAGCGACTGTGGGTCCGCCACTCGATCGCCGAGGACCGCCGCGATATCGACGGGCTGATCGCGACCCTCGCCCCGACGAGCGTGTACGAGCTGATCCCGACCGGCCAGCGCTGGGACGGTCACGCCGGCGCCCGGGCCTTCTACACGGAGCTCTTTGCCGCCTTCCCCGACAACCACTTCGCCCTGACCGAGATCGTGGTGGGGCCGCAGGGCGTCTTCGAAGTCGCGACGCTCACCGGCACCAACGTCGGGCCGTGGGGCGGCGCCCCGCCGAGCGGCCTGCCGGTATCGCTGCAGGTCCTGATCCTGTTTCCCTGGGACGCCGCCACGGAGCGGTTCCTCGGGGAGCGGATCTGGTTCGACCGCGGCACGCTCGGCGCTTGATCCGCGAGCCATCCGCCGTTCCACCAGGTCGTGGTGCCGTTCCACCATGAGCCTGAGCATCAAGAATGCCGAGACGTCCGGCTCGCAAAGGCGCTGGCCCACGCAACGGGCGAGTCGCTCACCGCCGCCGTGACGAAGGCTCTTCGCGAACGACTGGCTCGCGTCAAGCGGGTCGATGACGGTCCAGGCATGGCCGATCGGATCCAGGCGATTGCGGTCGATATGCGGATCCGGCTGTCGGAGGACTTCTTCGACACCGAGCACGGCGACCTCCTGTACGGCCCGGACGGACTGCCGAGGTGATCGTCGAAACGTCCGTGCTCGTCGCGATCATCAACCTCGAACCGGAAGGACCGCACGTTGCGGCGGCGCTCGAGTCATCGCCGGCCAACCGGATCTCCGCACTGACCTATCTCGAGGCGTCGATCGTGATCGATCGCTCCCGCGATCCGTTGGTCAGCCGGCGTTTCGACGATTTGCTCGCCCAGGTCGCGATCGCGATCGAACCCGTCACGCCGGCACCGGCGAGGCATACCGCGATTTCGGAAAAGGCAGCGGGCATGCGGCCGGTCTGAACTTCGGCGATTGCTTCGCCTACGCCCTGGCGCGCGACCTGAATGAGCCGCTCCTGTTCAGGGCGGCGACTTCCGCCACAAGGACATCCCGTTCGTCGGGCTGCCCAAGGAGCGACGCCGCTTGAGCGAGCTCGCGGCAAGGTACCCGACGATCGCGGGTTAGGTCCGAGCTGGATCGCGTTCAAGCAGCGTTTCGTAACGATCCCGGGACGATCGATGGTGCAGGATCAGGGCGTGACCAGATCGATGGCGAAGCGCGGCGGGTCGGCGACCGGAGCGTTCGGCGTGTGGTCGGCAACCGCGGCGATCGGCATCGTCGCGGCGGTGCTTGTCGCACTGGGTCTGTCGTCCGAGCTCGCGACGACCTGGGGGTTTCCCGGTTTCGGCCTGCTCATGGCCATCACCTTTGGAACGGTCGGTCTGCTGATCAACGTCCGCGTCCCGGGCAACCGGATCGGCTGGCTGTTCGCAGCGATCGGACTTGGATCGTCGCTCCAGGAACTGATCGCCGGATACGTCCTGTATGGCGGGCTCGTCTCCCCCGGGTCTCTCCCGTGGGTCCGGGAGATCGCGTGGTTCGAGACATGGGACTGGGTCCCGGTCGCCGGGGCGGCGACGACGTTCCTGCTGCTGCTGTTCCCGGACGGCCGGCTCCCGTCTCCGCGCTGGCGTCCCGTCGGTTGGCTGGCGGCAGCCGCGATCCTGGTCGCGTCGGCATTCCTGAGCATCCTGCCGGGCCCGATCGACAGCGCCGAGTTTCTGGACAACCCGCTCGGGCTGACCATCGGCGACCTCGCCGGGCCGCTCGGCGGCGTCGGCTTCGGGGCCCTGGTCCTGGCCGTGGTCCTGTCCGCGGCCGCCATGGTCGTCCGCTTCCGGCGGTCGCGCCTGATCGAACGGGAGCAGCTCAAGTGGTTCGCGAGCGCCGCCGTCGTGGCGGGGCTCGTGTTCGCAGGGCTGGGTGCGGTCGACAGTACGAACAAGGCCTTCCAGATCGTGACGATCGTCGGGCTCCTTGGTCTGCCGATCTCGGCCGGCATCGCGATCCTCCGCTATCGCCTCTACGACATTGACCGGCTCATCAGCCGGACGATCACGTACGCCATGGTGAGCGGCCTGCTGCTCGGCGCGTACGGACTCCTGATCGTCGTCCTCCAGGGACCACTCGCCGGGGTCACCGGCAGCGACACGATCCCGGTTGCACTCTCCACCCTGGTGATCGCGACTCTCTTCCAGCCCGTTCTCCGGCGGGTCCGCCGCGCCGTCGACCGGCAGTTCGACCGTCGTCGTTACGACGCAGATCGGACCGCCGCCGCGTTTTCGCTGCGGATGCGCGACGAGGTCGACATCAATCGCGTGACCGCGGACCTTCGCCTTACCACCGTGACCGCCCTCGCCCCGATGCGGATCGCGGTCTGGGTCCGCGTGGGCGACCGATGAGGCGAGCGAGACGGTCGCGTCGGTCATTGTCTGCTTCCGGGCCTCGCGTGGCGTGGAGCGGCAGCAGCTGAAGTGGTTCGGCTGGGCATCTCTCGTCGTCGCCGTCGTGATCGTCTCGTCGATTGCGACCCAGCTGCTCGTTCCGCCGATCTCCGACGGGCTCCCGACCCTCGATCTCGGCTCGCTCGTGCTGCTCCCGATCGCGCCATCGGTCGCGATCCACGCTACCGCCTCTGGGACATCGACCGGATCGTGCCCCAAACGATCGCGGATGCCCTCGTCACGGCCCTTCGCGCGGCCGCATTGGTGATCGTCGTGCTCGCGATCCAGCCGTCCTTGCGAGCGCGGCCCAGGCCATCGCCATCGCGGTCTCGACGCTCGTGGTGTTCAGCCTCTTCCAGCCGCTCCGGCGGCGGATCCAGACCGGCGTCGATGGCCGCTTCGATCGAGTCGGCGTGAATGCCGACCGGAAGCGCAGGCACGGCCAGCGCCTGACCGGGTCCGCTACCAGTCGACCAGCTTCCAGATCTCCGGCTCCAACTCACCCGGCCCGCCGCCAACGTCGGCAAACAGGGCCACGGCCAGCTTGAGATGATCCATCGCCTCGTCGCCTCGACCGGCCGCATGGAGCTGATCAGCCAGGTTGTTCTCGACGGCCGCCTGGAAGTGACGGAGGCCCGCCCGCTCGCAGGCGTCGACGAGACCCTCGAGGCGAGTGATCGCCGCGGACACGTCGCCCGAGGCCGCCTCCACGAGCGCGAGCGCATTACCCACGGCCACGGCCGTGGACGGATCCGGGTCGGCCGTCGCAAGGACCACGCTCCGCTGCAGCTCGTCGCGGGCCGCGTCAAGATCTCCGGCCTCGCGGGCCGCGAGTCCGAGCAGCCTGTGGGCGGCCCCAGCCGCGGCGGCGTCGCCGCTGCGATCGGCAATTACGAGCGCCGAGTGGCCGTCCTGTCGCGCGGCTCCGGCCCGGCCGGCCCGATGCGCGACGACCCCCCGTTCGACGAGCGCGCGCGCGAGGAGCGCCGCCCGATCTTCCTCCGGAGGCCCGGCAAGGCTTCCGGCGGCCGCGTCGGCGCCGGCCGGCGGGTCATGGGCGGTCAGTCCGGCGATCACCGCGTCGAGGTGGCTGGTGGCGGTGACGAGATCACCGCGACGGGCATGAACGCGCCCGAGCCGCAACTCGATCCCCGGCAGGTCGGCGGGGCTTGCTGTCGAGGCCGCCGCCTCGAGGATGGCCGCGGCGCCGGCGTAGTCCCCGGTCGAGGTTCGGAGCTCCCCGATCATCGTCCCGAGGCCGACCGAGTCCGGGTACCCGAGGGCGAGCGCCGTCTCGAGATGACCGAGGGCCTCGCGGTTCGCGAACACGGTCCGGGCCTGGATCCCCGCCTCCCGAAACGCTGCCGCCGCCTCGATCTCCCGACCGGCGGCTCGCTCGTGACGGGCGATCTGGCTGAGACGGATTCCGTCTGCGGCAGCAGCGGGCAATGACCGGAGCCAGTCGGCGGTCCGCCGGTGGAGCAGTCGCCTCCGAGCCAGGCTCGTTCCGTCATACGCGGCGTCGCGGAGCTTGGCGTGGGCAAAGTCGAAGGTGACATCCGGGTTTTTTTCGAACTCACGCACGATCCCTCGCCGGACCAGCTCCTCGACGGCACCGATCACCTCCTCCTCGGCCCGCCCGCTGGTCGCCCTGACGGCCGCCAGGTCAAACGATCGCCCGATGACGGACGCGGCCGCCAGAACCTGCCCGGCGGCATCGCCGACGCTCGCGAGACGGTCTCGCAGCAGCGCCTGGACCGGGTGCGACCATCTGCCGGGCGGACGATCGGTACCGGCCGCCAGCGCCTCGATCACGTACAGGGGGATGCCTTCCGACTCGTCAACGATCGCCTTGACGTCGAAGACCGAGCCCGTTGTCGGATACGCGGCAACCAGCGTCGCGACGTCCGTCGGACTCAGCGGCCGAAGAAGGACCGCCGGTCTCGCCGGCAGGTCGTCAAGCCGGCGCACGAACGACAGGGCCCGGTCGTCGAGATCCTCCGGGCGCCAGGTCAGGACCATGAGGACACGCCGCTCATCGAGGCGTCGGGACAGGTATGCGAGCACGTCTCGACTCGCGTCATCGAGCCATTGAACGTCCTCCACGACGACAAGTCCGGCCGTCCGTCCCTCGATCACGTCCGCCAGGGTCGATGCCAGCGCGTCGAGAAGGCGCAGACGGGCCGCAGCCGGATCATCGGTTGCCGCTGGAGGTCCGTCGTCGCCTGTCTCGAGTCCGCCGCTCCTGGCGCTCGGCGTCGGAGACAGGGCGACGAGCCGATCCAGCTCGTGTCGCACCCGAACCGACAGGCGGGCAAGGCGATCTGCGGTCACCGGGCGGGTGGCGGCCGCCCGCAAGAGGGCAACGATCGGCGCGTATGGAATGTTCGCCTCGGCGGCGTAGGCGCGACCGCGGAGGACCGTCCCACCGCGCCCGGCGACGTCGGCATCGAGCGCATCAACGAGTCTGGTCTTGCCGATCCCGGCCTCGCCGGCGACGGTCGCGACACCGCCATGGCGGGCAGCCGCCAGGTGCGCGTCCACGAGGGCTCGACGATCGGCGTCCCGACCGACAAGCGGCAGCCCGAGCGGGGGCGGCGCGGGGGCGGGCAGCGGCTGCTCCGGCGCGATCTCGACCCTGGCGTCGCGGATTCGTTCGTAGAGCTCGGTCGTTTCCTGGAGTGGCCGGACTCCGAGCTCGCGTTCGAGCGTCGCGACGCAGTCGCGGTACTGGCGGATGGCCCCCGCGCGATCTCCGGACGACGCGAGGGCCGCCATGAGACGGCGTCGGGCAGGCTCGTCGAGGGGATCGAGCTCGATCCGCCGCGATCCGGCGTCGATCGCCGTCGCTACGTTCCCGCCCGCCGCGGCGATCGCGGCCAGACGGTCGAGCACGGTCCCGACGGTTCGCTCGACCGCACTCGATCGCGCGGCTCGCCAGTCGTCGAATTCGACGCTGTCGCGCAGCGAGAACCCAGCAAGGAGGGGGCCGCGCGTCGCCTCCACCGCCGATCGGAGCGTGTCGATGTCGGAGCTCACGAGCGCGGCCTCGAGCATGCCGAGGTCGGTCCAGACCCCGTGACGATCCAGGCTTACCGAGGATCGGTCGACGGCGAGCCAGCGCCCACCGAGGCCAGCGCGAAGGACCGACAGCGTCCGGCGTAACGCACCACGGGCGGACTCATCGTCCGAATCCGGCCAGAGCAGTGCGGCAAGCTCGTCGCGGGCGAAGGTCCGGCCGTCGACCACGAGCATGGCCAGGATGGCGAGGGCCTTGCGGGTGTCGACGACGAGCGGCCGACCGTCGACGCCGACCGCGAGCGGACCGAGGACCCGGATCTCCAGCGAGGCTTCCGACGCGGCGGTTCGACGTTCGGCCATGGCGGTACGGTACCGCTATCGGCTTCGATCTCGTAACGTTCTCCGGACAGGGAGCGATCAGGATCCATGGCATGAGCCGCGAACTGTCGACCCCAGGATCCGGGTGGCCATCGACGGCGATCAGGGAGGAGGCCACGAAGCCGCTCGGCCGGCCGGGCCGCGTGGTGCTCGGCGTCCTCCTCGTGTTCGGCGTGGTGGTTGGCGCGCCGAGCGGCTTCGGCTTGTTCTGGTTCGTGCCGTACGGTGGCGTCGGAGCGCTCCTCGCCGTGCGTCGACCGCAATCCTCGATCGGCTGGATCCTGCTGGCCCTGGGACTCGGGTTCGCGTCGATCAACGTCCCCGTCAGCGGAACTGCGGACGACTTCGCGATGGGCCGGATCCCTGTTCCGACGGCGATCCTGGCCGTCGCGACGTCGGCCCTCGGATCGGTCGGGTTCGGCCTGCTGGCGCTTCTCGCCCTGGTCCTCCCGAGCGGCCGGCTGCCGCGGGGGCGCTGGGGCATCGTGCTCAGAAGCTGCCTTGTCCCGGTCGCGTTCGTCGTCGGAGCCGGCTGCTTCATGCCGATGATCAACGTCAACCTCTGGGCGGACGGCGCGAGCACCCTCGTGCGTAATCCGGCCGCGATCGCCCCGGATCTCGGGTTGTGGCAGGTGATCACGCCCGATACCACCGTCCTGGCGGTCCTCGTTCTGCTCGCTGTCGCGGTGATCGCGTTGCTCGTCCGCTTCCGAACGTCCACGGGAGTCGAGCGCCAGCAGCTCCGCTGGATCACGGCGGCGCTGGGCTTCGTCGTGGCCGCCGTCACGACCGGGTTCGTGCTCGGGAGCCTCATTCCGCCGCTCGGCGATACCGGTCTCCAATGGCTGGGCGCGGTCCTGGCCTTCCCGTCCGTCCCGGTCGCGATCGGCGTCGCCGTCCTTCGCTACCGGCTGTACGAGATCGACCGGATCATCAGCCGGGTCGTCGGCTGGGCCGTGATCAGCGCGATCCTCGGGGCGGTGTTCGCCGGCGCCATCGTGGCCCTCCAGGCCGTCCTCGCGCCGCTGACCAACAGCAACACCCTCGCCGTGGCCGCGTCGACCCTGGTCGCCGCCACGCTGTTCCAGCCGGTCCGCCGCCGCGTCCAGTCGGCGGTCGATCACCGTTTCAATCGGAGCCGTTACGACGCCGAGCGGATCGTTGCCGGGCTCGCCGGACGACTGCGCGACGTGACCAACCTCGCCGCCATCAACGGTCACGTCGTGGACTCGGTCGATCGATCGCTGCGGCCCGCCGACATCGGGATCTGGGTTCGCGGGGAGTCCTCATGAGAGCGGCGCGACGGGTGCGCGTTTCGAGGCACGCGACTGTGGCGTGGTTCGTAACGATGTCCGAACGCTCGACCGCAAGGATGAACTCATGACATCGCTGAGTCGCCCTCTCCGCCGTCTGTTCGGCCGGTCGACCGCTGCCCCGGCGCCGATCCCCGCCGCTCCGGTCGAGGAGCCCGATCGGGCGACCGGGACCGGACAGACCGGTGTCGCCATCGAGATCCCGCAATCGGATCCGCTGTTCGCCTACCTCCAATCCGCACCGGGCCCGGTCGATCTCGCCCGCCTGGAGCTGACCTCTTCGACATTGAACCAGCTTCGCGAGGCCGGCGTCGCGCTGGTCGTCCCGCTGGTGACCCAGGGCGAGCTGATCGGGACCCTCAACCTCGGCCCGCGCCTGTCCGAGCAGGAGTACTCGTCGGACGACCGGCGTCTGCTCGGAACGCTTGCCGCCCAGGCGGCACCGGCCATTCGGGTGGCCCAGCTGGTCCGCGAGCAGGCCGCTGAAGCCGCAGAACGAGAGCGCTATGAACAGGAGCTGAAGGTCGCCCAGCTGATCCAGCAACAGTTCCTGCCACGCGAGTTGCCCGATCTTCCGGAGTGGCAGGTCGCGGCCTATTACGGGCCGGCGCGGGTCGTCGGCGGAGACTTCTACGACTTCATCGATCTGGGCGGCGGCCGGATCGGGATCGTCGTCGGCGACGTCACCGACAAGGGCGTTCCAGCCGCACTCGTCATGGCGCGGACTCACTCGATCCTCAGGGCCGAGGCACCTCGCCTCGTTGCACCCGGCGCCGTCCTCGCTCGGGCGAATGACCTTCTCGCCGCCGAGATGCCGGAGAAGATGTTCGTCACCTGCCTCTACATGGTCCTCGAGCCAGCGACCGGCCACGTCGTCTTCGCCAACGCGGGCCACAACCTGCCCTACGTCCGCACGGACGCGGGCGTCGTCGAGTTCCGCGCAACCGGAATGCCCCTGGGTCTACTCCCCGGTCTCACCTACGAAGAGAAGGAAGCCGATATCGGCCCGGGCGACAGCGTCCTCCTCTATTCGGACGGGATCATCGAAGCCCACGATCCGGCCGGTGCGATGTACGGCTTTCCCCGCCTCAAGGACGACATGGCCGCGGACCTGGCGGGCACCGAGCTCCTCGACGAACTCCTCGATCGACTCCATGCGTTCACTGGACGCGGTTGGGAGCAGGAGGACGACATCACCATGGTCGCGCTCCGTCGATCCGCGGGCGGTGGATCGGCCGCGACGACCACCGGAGTCGCGCTGGAATCCGAGCCGGCAGCGGCCGGAGCGACCGAACTGCTCGCGGAATTCGAGCTCCCCGGCGCGTTCGGCAACGAGCGGGTCGCCATGGACCGAGTCGCCGCCATCGTTGGCCCGCTGGACCTGCCGGCTGCCCGCCTCGAACGCCTCAAAACGGCGGTCAGCGAAACCGCCATGAATGCCATCGAATACGGCTCCCAGGGCAATCCCGCTGTGCCGGTCCGGATCCGGGTCGATCGCGGAGCCGCGCGGCTCGAGGTCCGGATCGCCGACGCCGGGCTGGGGGGCGCGGTGCCGAACCCGGACGAAGCCGAGCTCCCCGACATCGACGCGAAGCTGGCCGGGTTGCAGAAGGCGCGCGGCTGGGGGCTCTTCCTGATCCAGCAGATGGTCGACCGTGTCGAGATCGTCCGCGAGGGCGATCGCCAGACCGTCGTCCTCATCCTCGACCTCGGAGGGACCACCCAATGACCAGCCCCCTTGCGGCCCAGGTCCGCGGCGACGAAGCCGGTGCCAGGATCACGCTGACCGGCCGGATCGACCGGGACGGCGACGACGTCATGACCGCCGCATACGGCGAGGCCCGGGCGACCGGGAGCGGGCCGATCACCCTCGACTTCACGGCGACGGACTACATCAACAGCACCGGAATCGCCCTGATCGTGCGCCTCCTTGCCGAGGCTCGTCGCGACGGCCGGCCGGTCCACGCGGCTGGCCTGTCGGAGCATTACCGCGAGATCTTCCGGATCACGAGGCTGTCCGACTTCATGTCGCTCGACGACGAGGCGGCCGATCCCCCGACCGACAACGGAGGCACGCAATGACCAGCGGCACACGGGCCGAGGTCCGGTCAACGGCCCAGATCGACACAACTCTCATCCGAATCGAGGGCGAGATCACGTCCGGGACGGAGAAACCGCTCATGGCCGCCTTCGGGCAGGCGGTCGACAGCGGCGCCCGCACCGTCATTCTCGACTTTGGTGGACTGGAGTACATGAACAGCGGGGGCATCGGGCTCCTCGTGACGCTCCTCGTCCGGGCCCAGCGGCAGGGCAAGCGCCTGATGGCCGTCGGGCTCAACGAGCACTACCGCCAGATCTTCGCGCTGACCCGCCTCGACGAGGCAATCAGCATCCACGACACCGCGGACGCCGCGCTTGCGGCGACCATCTGAGCGGCGCCGGCGTACTCGCACCTGGAAGGCACGACATGACCGCGACCGAGCCTCACCCCAACCGCGACACCGATTCCTGGGCGCGCCCGGTCGATCGCCTGACCACGACGGCCTCCGGAAGTGGGACGGATACCGTGACCGGCAAGCGCGTCGCCGGTCCGATCCAGGGCTTCGGCCAGATGTGGCAGAAGACGTTCAGCGTCCGCCTCGATGGCGTCGCGACCACCGCCGAGCAGCTGGTCGCACACTGGAAGGAATTGTTCCCGACGTTCTGGCCCAAGGGCTCGACCTTCTACGCGCCGCTCGCCGGGATCGCCCCGGGCGAGGTCGCCCTGCTCGAGGTGCCGCCCCTGCCAGGCTCCCCGATCAAGATGTCGACCGGGGTCATGGTGATCTACGCCGACAGTGAATCGTTCGCGTTCATGACCCCGGAGGGGCACGCGCTTTCGGCCTGGATCACGTTCTCGGCCTATCGCGACGGCGAGACGACGGTCGCCCAGGTCCAGGCCCTCGAGCGGACGAGCGACCCGTTCATCGAGTTGAGCTATGTCCTTGGCGCGAACCGGATGAACGACCGATTCTGGGAGCAGACGCTCGAGAATCTGGCTCGCTCGGTCGGCGTCGAAACGCCGCTCGTGGCGGCCACGAAGATCTGCGTCGATCGGCGCCGCCAGTGGCGCCACGTCCGGAATATCCGTCACAGCCCCGCCTTGTCGATGGCCATGAGCACCCTGACCGCACCGGCCCGCTGGCTCCGGCGACGTCGGGCGACGTGAGTGCTCGTGCGCTCGATGCGGTCGTCGTCGGCTCCGGGCCGAACGGCCTGGCGGCGGCGATCACCCTGGCCCGGGCCGGTCGATCGGTCCGCGTCTTCGAGGCCGCCAGCACGATTGGCGGCGGGACACGAACCGAAGAACTGACGTTGCCGGGCTTCCGCCATGACATCTGCTCGACGATCCTGCCGTTGACGCTCGCCTCGCCGTTCTTCCGGGGAATTGACCTGGTCGCCCATGGCGTGGAGATCGTCCAGCCCGATGCGCCCGTCGCCCATCCGCTCGACGGCGGTCGAGCGGCGGTCATCGAGCGCTCGATCGAAGCCACCGGCGACGGCCTGGGGGATCCGGCCCAGGGCGGCGACCGGCGAGACGGCGGCGCCTGGCGGCGCCTGTTCGGACCGCTCGTCCGCGACGCGGATCGCCTCAGCACCGAGCTGCTCGGGCCGATCGTCCACCTCCCGCGCCATCCCGTTGCCCTCGCCCGGTTCGGCCTGCCGGCTCTGCTCCCGGCCACGCGTCTGGCGACCACGCTGTTCCGGGGCGAGGCGGCGCGGGCCGCCTTTGCCGGCGTCTCGGCCCACTCGATGCTCGACCTGGGCCGGCCATTGACGGCGTCGTTCGGCCTCGTCCTGGGGCTCTATGCGCACGCTGCCGGCTGGCCGCTCGTGCGTGGCGGAGCCGCCGCCCTCAGCGACGCGCTGGCAGCCGAACTGCGCGCCCACGGCGGGGAGATCGAGACGGATCACCCCATTACCCGCCTGGGCGACCTGCCGTCGAGCCGGGCGATCCTGCTCGACACCTCACCGCGCGCGGCGATCGCGATCGCCGGCGATCGCCTGCCGGCCAGGACGCGGCGGGCATACGAGCGTTTCCGCTATGGCTCCGGGGTGTTCAAGGTCGACTGGGCCCTCGACGGTCCGATCCCGTGGACGGCGGCGGGCGCACGCCGCGCGGCGACGGTCCATCTGGGCGGCTCCGTGACCGAGATCGCGGCGGCCGAGCGAACGGTCGCCCGGGGCGGCCACCCAGACCGCCCGTTCGTGTTGCTCGTCCAGTACATGCCGTGGGATCCGACCCGGGCGCCGACGGGCAAGACCACGGCCTGGGCGTACTGTCACGTCCCGGCTGGATCGCCCATCGACATGACGGCCCGGATCGAGGCCCAGGTCGAGCGGTTCGCGCCGGGCTTCCGGGATCGGATCCTCGCCCGGGCCGTTCGCGGGCCAGCGGACCTCGAGGCCCACGATCCGAACTATGTCGGGGGCGACATCAACGCCGGCATCGAGGACATCCGCCAGCTCCTGTTCCGGCCGATGGCGGCCCGTGATCCGTACTGGACCGGCGCCCGTGGCCTGTATCTCTGCTCGTCGTCCACGCCACCCGGCGGAGGGGTCCATGGGATGAGCGGATATCTGGCTGCCCGGTCGGCCCTCAGGCGGGAGTGGAGCGCTCCGGCCTGAGGAACCCTTGGAGCCACCACCCGAGCGCGACGGCGCCGACCGCTGGGACGGCGACACCGGCAAGGACCAGCACCAGGATCGCGACGAGCACCAGCCGGCCGTCGTCGACGGCCTGCCGCAGGGCATCGTTGCCGAGGCGGGCGGACAGCGTCCGGGTTTGAGCGGCGAGGGCGGCGAGCGAGGCGGCGTTGCCGGTCAGGGCGGAACGGTTCGTCGTGAGGTCGCTCGCGACACCGCGCAGCTGGCCGTTGAGGTCGCCGAGCTGGCCGGCGATCTCGCCGAAGAGCCCGGCGACCGGGGCGAGCGGCTGGTTCCCGAGAATGTTGATCGCGTTCGACCGCGACTCGATGTCACGGAGCCGCGGAATGATCTGGTCGATGTCGTTGCCGGCGTTCACGAGCGCCGCGCCGCTGCTGTCGATCGTCGTCCCGAAGCCGGCGGCGGTCAGCGCGGCGTCATCGAGGACCTTGGCCGTCCGGTCCAGTGTCGCGGCGAGCTCGGTGCCGCCGCCGTCGAGGGTCTCGCTGAGGGCGCCCATTCGGCCGAGGGCGACTCCCACCGCGACCGCTGCGACCGTGGTCACGAGGAGGCCGACGATGCCGTACACGATCAGACCGCGCGCCAGCCGGCTGAGCGGCCGCTCGCCCAGGGTGGTCGAGCTCACCGGATCGTGACGCAGAACTCGTTGCCCTCGGGATCCGCAACCACGGTCCAGCGGAACGCTCCGAGGCTGTGCTCGGCGCGCTTCGTTCCGCCCAGCCCGACCAGGCGCTCGACTTCGGCCTCCATGTCCGCCGCGTCGAAATCGATATGGGCCCGGTTCTTGGCAAGCTTCGGCTCGGGCACCTGCTGGAACAGGATCGCGATCCCGGCCTCCTCGCCGACCGGAGCCCGCAGGGCGACGAACTGGTCGTTGATCCGCTGCGAGCCCCAGCCGAGGGCCGCCTCCCAGAACGGCACCACCACGTCGTGGTCGGCCACGTCGATGACGACGTTGTGCGGATGGAGCCGGCCGAGGGTCGGCTGCGGCGCGGACGCGGCGGCCGTCACGGTGTCGTCAGTCATCGCCGTTCAACGCCACGCCGGGCGAGCCGCGTCCGGGTACAGCCGGACCCGGCGGTACGGCTCCCGTCCGCGGGACCGCGAGACCAGGTTCGCGCGCTCCGCCATCTGGTGCTGGAGGCGGCGAATATAGGCGTTCTGGGGCGACAACTCGACCGGATCGGAGCCGTGCATGACCATGCCGATCGCCTCCTCCGTTTCGCGCATCGCGGCCTCCCTGGGATCGATCTCGAGCGAGAAGATCGAGGTCAGGCTCGACTGCATCTGGGGCACCGTGTTGGACTTCAGGACATAGATCGGGAGGGCCCGCTCCTCGGCCTCGCGAAGCATCGGCGTCTTCTGCTTGTACTCATTGCGGAGGGTCATCACGACGTCCGCTTCATCAACATCCCGGGCGATCAGGACCGGCAGCTGCAGATCCCGGATCGCCGACTCGAGGCGCTTCCGGCTGATTCCCTGGGGCAGTACCCGGAGCGTCGGCAGGGGCGAGCCACCCGGGACGAGGAGCGCCTCGCCGTGCTCGCCCTCCTCAATCCCGATCGGGAGGAGGATGTCCTCGTCGTCATCGAGGTCGTCGGCGTTGACGGGTGCGGTCCCCTCGTCGGCCTTGAGCGCGGTCAGCGCCCGGCCGGCCTGATCGCGCCAAGCCTTCTGGCGATCGAGCTCGCGCGCCTCGCGGGCCCGGGTGTCGGGCAGGACGGGAGCGCCGCGCTCGAGCGGCCCGCGATCGGCGATCTCGCCGCTGACGAACGGCGGGTCGTCGAGCCGGCCGGGGTGGCCACCCGGAGGCGGCGACGCGAACCACTCGCCGGGCATCACGCCCGATACGCCGCCCTCCGACTTGGGACCACGCGGCGCGGCCTCGCGGCCGGACCCACCGCGCGTCTGACGCCAGCCGCCACTCGCGCCGGGCCGGTAGCCCGACCGGAACCCGACCCCGCCAGCACCGCCGCTCGTCGCCGTTCCGGCCGTATCCCGGAACCCGCTGCGGTAGCCACCATCGCCGCGCCAGCCCGGCTCCATCCGCCATGGTTGGCCGGACCCGACGAGCCCGGCGAAGCGCTCCGCGCCGATCTGCTCGCGCGGCGAGGGCCGCGGCCGAGCCTGGCTCCGATGGACGCCCTCTTCGTCGCGCCAGCGGAGCTCGGGTGCCACGGAGTCGCCGCGGAGCATCGAGTCGACGGTCTCGGCGACATCGCTGTGGACGGTGACGCGCTCGCGATCCTGGATCTCGATGATGACGTCGAAGGTCGGCGGCGCCTTCCGCTCGAGGACGCTCTTCTGGGTCCGTCGGCGGCGCGCCTCCTCGTCACCGAGGGTCACGCTCTGGATCCCGCCGATCAGGTCGGACAGGGTCGGGTTGAGCATCAGGTTGTCGAGGTTGTTGCCGTGGGCCGTGCCGATCAGCTGGACGCCGCGCTCGGCGATCGTCCGGGCGGCCTGGGCCTCGAGCTCGGTCCCGATCTCGTCGATGACGATGACCTGGGGCATGTGGTTCTCGACCGCCTCGATCATCACCTCGTGCTGGAGCGACGGGGTCCGGACCTGCATCCGACGGGCCTTGCCGATCGCCGGGTGGGGGATGTCACCGTCGCCCGCGATCTCGTTGCTGGTGTCGACGACGACGACCCTCTTGCCGAGGTCGTCGGCGAGGACCCGGGCCGCCTCGCGGAGCATCGTCGTCTTGCCGATGCCGGGCCGGCCCATGATGAGGATGGACTTCCCGCTGTCGACGAAGTCGTTGATGATGTCGATCGTGCCGTAGACGGCCCGACCGATCCGGAGGGTCAGCCCGACGATCTTGCCGCTCCGGTTGCGGATCGCGCTGATCCGGTGGAGGGTCCGCTCGATTCCGGCCCGGTTGTCGTCACCGAAGGTGCCGATGTGCTCGACCACATGGGCAATGTCCGTCTCGCCGATCTCACGGTCGAGAAGGGTCACCTCGCTGTCGGGGAAGCGGGCCTCCGGCCGGCGGCCGAGATCGAGGACGACCTCGATCAGCGCGTCCTTCTCGGGCAGCGCGTGGACGGCGTCGACGATCTCCCGCGGCAGGGCCGCCAGGAGCGCATCGAGGTCGTCGATTGATTCGCGACGCCGGTCAGCGGACAACCGATCCCTCCTTGGGGGTCAACGGACCCCGGCCGGCATGAGGGCCGGCTCGGCGACACGCACGAGCGTGTCCTTCATCAACAGGGTCACCGTGGCGATCGTACCGAAGCCGGCGTCTTCGAGCCGCCGATCGATCGGCGCCTCGTAGGTCCGGACCGGGGCGATCACCCCGTGCTCGCGGCGGGAGACGTCCTTCTCGGTCCGCGCCCGGATGATCCCGAGCGCGAACGCGGCGAGGGACGAAAGGTCGGCATCGGGCCGGCCGAGCAGCTTGAGGTAGTGGGGCTGGTCCTCCTTCGCGACACCGACCTGGGCAAAGCCGTCGATCGTCGTTCCGTCCTTGCCGCCACCGGCGGTCTCCTGGACGAAGCCCTCGACGTCGGCAAAGCGGAGGATCGGCGCCAGGCTCGAGCGCGGGACGCGCCAGTTCGTCCCCTGGCGCTCCCAATCCGGCAGGCGGATCCCCTCGAGGCGCTGGACCGGTTGGGGCGTGGCCGCTGCGTAGAGCCGCGCCAGCGGCAGGGCGTCGAGCGAGGTGGCCGGGCGAATCCGGGCCTCACGCGCGTCGTCATCGGTCCAGGTCGCGGGCAGTTCCTGGTCGCCGGCCCGGTGGAGGATGTTCTCGTCACCGTACCGGGCGAACCCCGCCTGCATGAACAGCTCGACGTTGCCGTCCTGATCGGTGCACGCGACGTGGAGCCGCCACGCCCCGCGCTTCGAAGCATCGCGGAGGACCTGGTTGACCAGCC
Source organism: Candidatus Limnocylindrales bacterium (assembly GCA_038204565.1). Classification (GTDB taxonomy): domain Bacteria; phylum Chloroflexota; class Limnocylindria; order Limnocylindrales; family CSP1-4; genus CF-46. Next base: position 1,316 of record JBBRCU010000024.1, on the reverse strand, counting down.
GGAACCGGATATCGCCGGCATTGCCGCTCCCGATCCCATCGAGCTCGACGATCGTCCACTCGTCGCGGATCGTGTCGCGCTCGACGCGGATGAGCCCCGACAGCCGGCCACCCGCGTCATAGACGTACATCAGGTCATGCGGCTGGAACGCGCCGAGTGGGAGACGAAACAGGCTGAACACGCCGATCGGTCGGCCGCTGATCGGCAGGCCGAGCGAACGGGTTGCAGCGGACTCGTCCTGGCAGAGCCGTGACAGCTCGCCGAGCGCCGCCAGGTCCGTCAGCCGGGCCACCCGGACCTTGCCGCCCGCGGCGGATCGGGGCGAGCGAGCCTGGGTCACGAGGCGTTCCGGGCTCGGCGCGTCGGGTGTGGCCGGCGGCCGGAGCCCTCACCCGGGTCGTCATGCTCGCTGGCCATCGTCGCCATGAGGCGGTGGAAACGGGTCTCGCCCGCGAGCTCTGGATGGAACGACGTGGCGATGACATTCCGCTCCCGGACGGCGACGATCCGGCCGTCATCGAGCCTGGCGAGGACGTCGACATCAGGACCGACGGACTTGATCACCGGCGCCCGGATGAAGATGGCATGGACCGGGGAGTCGCCGAGGACCGGGACGGTCAGTTCGGCCTCGAAGGAGTCGAGCTGGCGCCCGAACGCGTTGCGCTCCACGGTCACGTCGAGCAGCGGCAGGACCGGCGTCTCGCCACCGACGATCTGGCTCGACAGGACGATCATCCCGGCGCACGTCCCGAACAGCGGCGCCCCGGTCGCAGCCAGGCCCAGGATCGGCCCCGCGAGACCCCAGCGCTCGATCAGGTGACGCATCGTCGTGCTCTCGCCACCGGGCAGGATCAGCCCCGAGACGCCCTCGAGGTCTACCGGCAGCCGCACGGGCACGCCCTCGACCCCGATGGCGCGGAGCGTGTCGAGGTGTTCTCGAAAAGCACCTTGAACCGCGAGGACCCCGATCTTCATGAGGGGCTTGCCGGTTCGCCGCGCTGCCAGCGCGGGCCTACCAGCCGCGGACCGCGAGGCGTTCCTGCTCCGGGATCGCTTCCATCGCGATCCCCCGCATCGGCGCGCCGAGGCCCTTGCTGACCTCCGCGATGATCTTCGGGTTGTCGAAATGGGTCGTCGCCTGGACGATCGCGTTCGCCATCCGGGCCGGATCCTCGCTCTTGAAGATGCCGGAGCCGACGAAGACGCCCTCCGAGCCGAGCTGCATCACGAGCGCGGCGTCGGACGGGGTCGAGATCCCACCGGCGACGAAGTTCACGACGGGCAGCTTGCCGTCCGCGGCGACCTGCTTGATGAGC
>JBBRCU010000023.1:0-46939 GCA_038204565.1 Candidatus Limnocylindrales bacterium | reverse complement strand
AGGATCGTGACGGTCTTGCGGACCTCGTGGGTCACCAGCGGAGCGAGGGCCGACCCGCAGCTCGCGCAGAAGCGGGCCCCCTCGGGGTTCGCCGCGTGGCAGACCGGGCAGGCAGCCATGGGCCGCATGGTACGCGCGGCCGCCTTGGCCGTTGTCACCGGCGGGACAGCGAAGAGGCGGCGGGGACGTAGAGACGGCGGCGGAGGTGGAGCGGGGAGTCGCCCTGCGACAGGATCACGACCGAACAGGCGGAACCTTTTGGCTACTCCGCCCGGTTCTTGATCAGGCGGCCGCGCCGGGAGATCGCGTGGGTCGCGAGGGCGGCGACGCCCATCGCGATCAGCGCCCGCTCGGCGGTCGGCATCGGGCGGACGGCTGAGAGGAACTGATCCGCTCGCGCCCGATCGACCACTCGCAGGAGGGCTGCCCCGCGCGGCATCAGCTGGAGCGTCCGCTGGCGGCGGTCCTCCTCCTCGACCCGGCGCTCGACGAGCCGCCGCCGGACGAGGCCGTCGACGAGCCGGCTCGTGGCCGACGGCGAGCGGTTGATCGCCTCCGCCAGATCGCCGATCGTCATCGTCCCGGAGTCGGCGAGGACATAGAGCGCGGCGAGCTGAGTGAACCCGAGCCGCATCTCACCGAGCTGCGAGGCGAAGCCGATGACGAGCTCGCGCCACAGCGCCCGGCCCATCGCGACCCGCTCCGAGATCTGGCGGACGTTCGAGATCCGTGTCCCGGCCGCGAGGACGGTCGCCGACAGGTCGGCTTCGAAGCGGCGGGCGATCGCCCTGGCGGGGGGTGGCGGTGCGACCCGGCGGCCGGGGCGAGTCTCGACGGTCATCGGGCCGGACCGGGCATCGTCGGGTGGGTCATCGGGCCGGACCGGCCATCGTCGGGTGGGTCAGCGCGCGCATCCCTGCGAGGATATCCCGACCCCGGAGGTCCGTGCACGTTCGCACACGCCAGGCCGCGTGAGCACGGATCCGGCCGGTACTCTGAGCACAATGACCACGTTTGCCTTCGTGTTTCCCGGCCAAGGCTCACAGTCGGTCGGCATGGGACAGGCGCTCGCCGCAGCATCCCCGGCTGCCGCCGCCGTCCTCGCCACCGCCGACGCCGCCCTCGGGGAGCCGATCTCGCGCCTCGCCTTCGATGGTCCGGCCGATCAGCTGGACCGAACGGAGAACGCTCAGCCCGCGCTGCTCGCGGTTTCAATCGCCTATCTCGCCGCCATCCGCGAACGCTGGGCCGGGCTCGGCATCGTCGTCGAGGCGGCCGCCTTTGCGGCGGGCCATTCGATGGGCCAGTATTCGGCCTTCGTCGCCGCCGGCGTGATCTCGATCGAGGATGGCCTCCGCCTGGTCCGCGAGCGGGGGCGCCAGATGCAGGGATCGGGCGCCGGGCGCGACGGGGCTATGGCCGCGATCCTCGGCCTCGACGACGCCGCTCTCCCCGCCCTCGTCGAGCAGGCGTCGGCCCACGGCACCTTCGGTATCGCCAACCGCAACGCTCCCGGGCAGGTCGTCGTCTCGGGCGAGCGGGTGGCGATCGAGGCCGCGGCGGAGATCGCGAAGACCCTCGGAGCCCGGAAGGCGATCGTCCTGCCGGTGTCGGTGGCGGCCCACTCGCCGCTGATGGCCGATGCGACCGAGGGGATGCGCCGGGTCCTCGCCGACGTCGAATTCCACGACCCTCGGATCCCCCTCCTCGCCAACGCCGATGCCCGCCCGATCACCACCGCCGCCGCCGCCCGGACCGAGCTCGTCGACCACCTGACGGCCGGCGTCGACTGGATCGCCGCGGTCGAGCGGATGACAGCGGCCGGGGTGTCGACCTTCATCGAAGTCGGGCCGGGCCGCGTCCTGACCGGCCTGATCAAGCGGATCGCCCCGAATGCCGTCGCCGTGGCGCTCGACGATCCCGCCAGCCCCGAACGCCTGGCCATCCCGTTCGCGACGGCCGCACCCGCCTGAACCTCCGCCAGAAAGGATTCCGCACCCGTGCGCAAACCCGATTACGACCGCCGCGTCGTCGTCACCGGACTCGGCGTCATCAGCCCGGTCGGCAACGACGTCCAGACCGCATGGGGGAACCTCCTGCGCGGCAAGTCCGGCCTCACCGAGATCACCAAGTTCGACGTCTCCCGCTACGAGGCGAAGGCGGCCGGCGAGGTCCACGACTTCGTCGCGACCGATTGGATGGATCCCAAGGCGGCTCGGCGCAGCGAGAGCGCGATGCACTTCGGCGTCGCGGCCGGCAAGCAGGCCCTGCAGGACTCGGGCTTCGAGATCACCGATGCCAATCGCGAGGAGGTCGGCGTCGTCTTCGGCTCCGGCGCGGGCGGCCAGCAGCTGATGATCGACGCCTGGATCAACCTTCACGACAAGGGCCCGCGGAGCGTCCCGCCCACGTTCATCGCCAATGCCCTCGTTGATTCCGCCTCGGGCATGATCGCCATCGAGACGGGCGCGATCGGCCACAACGTCTGCATCGTGTCGGCCTGCGCGACCGGCACCCACAACGTCGCCGAGGCCGCCGAGGCAATCCGCCGCGGCGATTGCATCGCCGTGATCTCCGGATCCACCGAGGCGCCCCTCCTGGAGACCGCCCACGCGGGGTTCTCGAACATGCGCGGGATGGGCATGCCGCGGCCGGGCGAGGGTCTCGCGAGCGTGTCCCGGCCGTTCGACAAGACGCGCGACGGGTTCGTCCTCGGCGAGGGCGCCGGCGGCCTGTTCCTCGAGGACCTGGAACTCGCCAGGGCGCGCGGGGCGAAGATCTACGCTGAGGTCGTCGGGTACGGCTCGGCGGCCGACGGCTGGGACATGATCCAGCCGATCGCGGGCGGCAGCGGCTCGGCCCGGGCGATGAAGATGGCCCTCGACCGCCGCGGCGTTCCGGCCGACGAGGTCGACCTGATCAACCCCCATGGGACCTCCACGCCGCTTGGCGACCAGCGTGAGGCCGAGGCGATCTGGACGGTCTTCGGGGAGCGGGCGGCGGCGGCGCGCCATTCCCTGCCGATCAGCGGGACGAAGTCGATGACCGGCCACATGATGGGCGCCGCCGGGGCGTTCGAGGCCTTCGCAACGGTCATGTCGGTGGCCGAGCAGTGCATCCCACCGACGATCAACTACCGCGACTTCGACCCGGACTGCGACCTGTGGGTCGTGACCGAGGCGACGCCCCATCCGATCCGCTATGCGTTGAGCAACAACATCGGCCTGGGCGGCCACAACGGGGCCGTGATCTTCAAGCGATACGAGGGTGATTGAACGGCTGTCGCGGAGGAACACCGTCGGGTCGATACAATCCGGCGCGACGCCGTGAGCCCTGAGGGAGCCCGTCTTGCCTGAACTCGATCCATCCCGGCGGGCCGTGGTGACCGGCCTCGGCGCGATCATGCCCAACGGCAACGATTTCCCGACGTACTGGTCGAACCTCGTCGCCGGCGTCACCGGCACGCGCCTGATCCAGGGCTTCGACGCGTCGGCGTTCGAGGTCCGGATCGCGGCCGAGGTGATCGGCTTCGACCCGACGACCGTGATGGAGCCGAAGATGGCCCGCCGGATGACCCGGTTCATCCACCTCGGGATGGCCGCCGCCAAAGAAGCCGTCGCCCACTCGGGGATCGACTTCGCGGCGATGTCCGTCGACGAACGCGACCGGGTAGGGGTGGTGATGAACACCGGCGGTGGCGGGATCGAGGCGATCATCGACGGAACCCACGTCCATGACACGAAGGGACCGCGGTTCGTGTCGGCGTTCGCGGTGCCGGCCATGTCGGGCTCGATGGGCGCGGCGATGCTCTCGATGGAGTGGGGACTCACCGGACCGGTCATGACCCAGGTGGCCGCCTGCGCCACGTCGGTCATCGCCTTCCACGACGCCCTCCGCCTGATCCGGACCGGGGAATGCGATGTCGTCCTCGCCGGCGGATCCGAGGCGCCGGTCGTGCCGATGGGCGTCGCTGCGCTCGCCAACATGGGCGCTCTCTCGAAGCGGAATGACTCGCCCGAGACCGCGTCTCGGCCGTTCGACGGGACCCGCGACGGGTTCGTCCTCGGCGAGGGCGCGGGCCTCGTCGTGATCGAATCACTCACCCACGCCCGCGCTCGCGGAGCGACGGTCTACGCCGAAGTCCTCGGCGGCGCGCTCACCGCCGACGCGTTCCACATCAGCGCCCCCGAGCCGACCGGACGGGGCCAGAGCCGGGCCATGACGAACGCGCTCCGGAACAGCGACGTCGCCCCCGACGAGATCGACTACATCGTCGCCCACGGGACCTCGACGCCGCTGAACGACGTGACCGAGACGCGTGCGATCAAGGTGGCGTACGGTGCACATGCCAGGAAGGTCGCGATCAGTTCGCCCAAGTCCATGATCGGGCACCTCGTGGGCGCGGCCGGAATCGCGTCTGCGCTGGCCGCGATCGGCGCGATCCGCGACCAGGTGATCCCGCCGACCGCAAACCTCCACACCCCCGACCCGGAATGCGACCTCGACTACGTGCCGCTGACTGCCCGCCGGACGAAGGTCGACACGGTGGCCGTCCACGGCTTCGGGTTCGGCGGGCAGAACGCCGTCGCGATCTTCCGCCGCTTCGCCGACTGATCGCCACCAGCGGCGGCGGCGCGCGACAGGTCAGCTGCGCGCCAGCGGCCCCTCGGCGGCCTGGAGCCGATCGACCAGACCCGGGGGCCAGGTCACCGGCCGCTCGATGACGTAGTCATAGCGGACGAGGACGCTCCGGCAGACGGCGACGAGGCGGATCGGGCCAGCGCCGCGCGACGCCGTCAGGCGATGGTCCAGGGCGAGGCTCGTCCGGCCGAGGCGGCCCGGCCGCGTCTCGATCACGACGGTCTCGCCATAAAACACGGGCGAGCGGAAAGCAATGCCGGCTTCGGCGAGGATCAGCCCCTCGTCGCGCCCCGGCCCTCGCTCGAGTGGCTCGTCGGTCGCCTCCAGCCACCACGCGATCCGGGCCGTCTCGACGTACGTCAGGTAGGCGGCGTTATTGACGTGCCCCATGGCGTCCGTGTCGGCGAATCGGACCGCGATTGCCGTGCGGTGTCCGAAGTCCCCCTCGAGGTCGCGCGGATCGGCCGGACCGACGACGCCGATTCGACTCCGCCCGACGGGTTCGTTCACGGCGTCACGACGAGCAGGCCGGTCATGCCGGCCTCGGCGTGGCCCGGGACCGAGCAGACGATCCGGTAGGTGCCCGGGGTATCGATCCGGAACCGGATTCGCTGGGTCTGGCCCGGCCGCGCGCCGGCGTCGACGTTGGCGAGGCCTTCGACCATCCAGTCGTGGAAGACCGGATCGTCGTTCGTGAAACGAAGCACCACGAAAACGCCGGCCGGCACTCGCAGATCAGCCGGGGTGAACCGGACGTTCGCGGCCCGGACGTCGATCGTCACAGCACCTCCGTCGATTGCCCGATCCGCCGCGATGACCCCACCCGCCACGGCGAGGGACGCGATGGCCACGGCAATCAGGTACCACGCCCGCCGAAGCCGGGCGAGCGGTCCGCGGCCGGGGGCCCGCCGCACGGCGTCCGGTCGGGCATCGAACGAGCGCAGCCGGAGGGAGTTGGTGACGACGGCGACCGACGAGAGGGCCATCGCCGACGCCGCGAGCGCCGGGCTGAGGGTGATCCCGACCGGGGCCAGAAGACCCATCGCGACCGGGATGAGAATGACGTTGTAGGCGAAGGCCCAGAAGAGGTTCTCGCGGATGATCCCCATTGTCGCCCGCGACAGCGCGATCGCCGCGGGGACGCCACGCGGATCGCCGCCGACGAGCGTGATTCCGGCCGCCTCGATCGCCACGTCGGCCCCGCTGCCGATCGCGATCCCGACGTCAGCCCGGGCCAGGGCGGGGGCGTCGTTGATCCCGTCGCCGACCATCGCGACGACCCGTCCATCGGCCTGCAGCGCAGCGATGGCCGCCTCCTTGTCGGCGGGCAGCACGCCAGCCCGGACTCGCTCGGGCGGGATGCCGACCTGGGCCGCCACCGCGGAGGCTGTCGCTTCGTGGTCGCCGCTCACGAGCCAGACATCGAGCCCGACGGCTCGCAGCTCCGCGACGGCGAGACGCGCCTCGGGCTTGACCGGGTCGCTGATGGCGACGACCCCGGCCGCGACCCCATCGACGGCGATCCAGACCGGGGTCCGTCCGTCCGTCGCCACCGTCGTGGCGGCCGCCTCGAGCGGCGCGGCGTCGATGCCGCGGTCCATGAGGAGGCGGGCGGTGCCAGCGACGACCGAACGCCCATCGACCATGCCCTCGATGCCGTAACCGGGGCTGGCGACGAAGCCGGTCACCGGCCGGAAGCCCAGCTCATCGAGACGAGCCCGGGCCACGATCGCTGCGCCAAGTGGATGCTCACTGCCCGCCTCGAGCGACGCCGCAACATCGAGCAGCTCGCGCTCGGTCCAGCCGGCTGCGGTGACCACGGTCGTGACCGCCGGCCGACCGGCCGTCAGGGTTCCCGTCTTGTCGAAGACGACCGTATCGACTCGATGGGCCAACTCCAGGGCCGCACCGCCCCGGAAGAGGATCCCGGCCTCGGCGCCGCGCCCGGTGCCCGCCATGATCGCGGTCGGCGTGGCGAGGCCCATCGCGCAGGGGCAGGCGATGACCACGACCCCGATGAACGCCGTCAACGCGAGGGTCAGCCGGGGCTCCGCGCCGAACAGGAACCAGGCCGCGAACGTCAGCGCTGCGGTCACGAGAACGGCGGGCACGAAGATCTCGGAGATCCGGTCGGCCAGCCGCTGGATCGGCGCCTTCGAGCCCTGGGCCCGTTCGACGAGGCTGACGATCCGGGCGAGGGCCGTGTCGGCGCCAACGCGGGTCGCCCGGAACGCGAGCGTGCCGGTGGTGTTGACCGTGGCCCCGAACACCTCGTCGCCGGGCGCTTTGACGACCGGGATCGGCTCGCCCGTCAACATCGACTCGTCGATCGCCGAGCCGCCGTCGACCACGATGCCGTCGACCGGCAGGCGATCACCCGGCCGGACCCGCAGCAGGTCGCCGGGCTGGATGTCCTCGATCGCCACGGTCCGATCCCCGTCAGGCTCGATCAGCAGCGCCGAGCTCGCCTGGAGGCCGATCAGGCGCCGGATCGCGCCGCCGGCCCGGGTCTTCGCCCGGGCCTCGAGCCAGCGGCCCAGGAGGACGAGCCCGAGCACGATCGCCGAGCTGTCGAAGTAGGTTTCGGGGTGGAGGCCCGCCTCGTGGACCCAACTGGGCGCGAGGGTGACGGCGACGCTGTACGCCCAGGCAGCGCTGGTCCCGACGGCGACGAGCGTGTCCATCGTGGCGCCGCCGTGGCGGCCCGCCCGCCAGGCCGCGAGGTAGAAGCGACGGCCCGCCCAGGCCTGGACGATCGTCGCCGGGACGAGGGCCAGCCAGTTGATCGTCTCCATCGGGACGACGGTCTGGGGCCAGAACATCGCGACCATGATCACGACCGCGACGGCGATCGCGACCGTCGCCTCTCGCAGGATCCGGCCCGCTTCTGCCGCCCGACGCCGGTCGTCGACCTCGGCCGCGGCGCGGAGCGTCCGCTGGCCGGCGCGCTCCTCGTCCGTCAGCGGCGGCTTCAACTCATAGCCGGAGGCGGCGATCGTCCGGGTGAGCTCCGACCGTCCTGTGAGCTCGGGGAGATAGCGGATCGTCGCGGTCTCGGTTGCGAGGTTGACCGACGCGGACTCGACGCCGTCGCTCTTCCGGAGGAATCGCTCGATCCGGTTCACACACGAGGCACAGGTCATGCCCGCGATCGGCAGCTCGATCTCGGCCGCGCCACCAGCGGCGACAGCGGCAACAGAGGAAGGGTTCGGGCGGGCGTCTGTCGGAGGGAGGGTGGCGGGTTCGGATCTCATACTCCCAGGGAGTATACCAGAGCGCCGCCAGACGCCCTACCAGCCCCAGGAGCCGGGCTCGCCCTTGATCGGCCCGACGATCGCGGGCGTGACCCAGCCGCCGTAGAAGCCACCGGGCTGGGGCTCGGCGCGGGTGTCGCCGACCCACGCCTCGTCGAGCATGCCGGCATAGAAGGCCACATGGTGGCGGATCGCCTCGTAGCCCTGGTTCGGGTCGGGATAGGACCAGCCGATGGCGGCGATCCGGCGCGACCCGTCGACGAGATCGACGTACGTCGCCCCACCCTTCCACTCGCAGACCGAGGTCCGCGCGCCCGGGCGGAGTCGCTCCTGGTCGACGTCGTCCGGCGGCAGGTAGTAGACCGGTGCGCCGGCCGTCTCGAGGACCCGCACGGCGCGGAGGCTGTCGCCAAGGACCCGACCGCCGACGATGGCGCGGACGCGGACCGGAACCGCCTCGACCCGTGGCGGACGGGGATAATCCCAGACGGATTCCTGGCCGGGCCCGGGGTCCACCGGAACGACGCCGGGCGGGAGACGGCGGGCCACCATGGCGGCGAGGATACGCGACCGCCGCGGCAGCCGGCCAGCGCCATCTGGCGACATCCTCCGGCGCGGGAGCTGTCCTGCCCCGAAGATGGGCACATGACGCAGGCGCCGGACAGCCGGCCGTTCCGAGTCGCGGCGGTCGCGGCGCCGTGGGGTCCCATCCATGTGGCGGCCGACGAATCCGCCGTCCTCGGGATCGCGATCCTCTCGCCGCGGGCGCCGTTCGTCGCCGATGTGGCCCGCCGGACTGGACGCGATGAAGGCGTCGGCACCCGCGGTCCGCTGCTCGAGCAGGCGGTGGCCGCCCTCGAGGCGTTCCTCGACGGCGCGCCCGGGGCGCTCGAGTCACTCCCGATCGATCTGGGCGACCGCGGCGCATGGGACCGGGCGGTCCTCAGCGGCGTCCGAACGCTGGTTTGGGGCGAGGTCACGAGCTATGGACGGCTGGCGCGATCGATCGGGCGGCGAGGCGCGGCGCGAGCGGTCGGCGGCGCCGTCGGGCGAAACCCGATCGGCCTGGCGATCCCGTGCCACCGGGTGATCGCCGGCGACGGCTCGATCGGCGGTTATGGCGGCGACTGGTTCGGCAGCCGCGACACCCTGGTCGCGATCAAGCGCGAGTTGCTCGACCGCGAAGGCGTCACGCTCCCGGCGCGGACGATGCGGGACTGAGCTGCGGACGATGCGCGACGGACCCTCGGACGGACCCGCCAAATCGAGCCTCTCCGCGCTCCGCCGCCCGGTACACTCCGGCGCAGCCGACGAGGAGCCAGCAGGCCGCACGCGCCGGCGAGTCCCGCGGCCCGCGAGAGGGAACGATCCGTGACCGAAGGGGCAACCGCCGCCGATCCGACGCCCGGCTCCGCGGACCTGCCTGCGGCCCGCCGCCCGTCGACCTTCTCGGTCTTCCGCAAGCGCGATTTCCGGCTCCTCTGGTCGGCCCAGCTCGTTTCGACGATCGGCACCGCCCTGACCGATCTTGCTGCCGGCATCCTCGTGTTCCGGGTGACGGGATCGGCGGCGGCCGTCGGGCTGATGTTCGTGGCCACGTCCGTCCCGACCCTGCTCATCGGGCTCGTCGCGGGCGTGTTCGTCGATCGCTACGACCGCCGCAAGATCATGATCGCGGCCGACGTCCTGCGGGCCGCGATCGTTGTGTCGATCCCGTTCCTGATCGGGCCTGACGGCAGGAACCTTCCCTTCCTCTACATCGCGGTCGCCCTGGTCAGCACGATCTCGCAGTTCTTCAACCCGGCCAACGACGCCGTCCTGCCCGAGGTCGCGACCGACGACGAGCTTGCCGCGGCGAACTCGTGGATCATGATCAGCTCGTTCGGCTCGACCTCGATCGGGTTCGCCCTGTCCGGACTCCTGGCAACGGCGTTCAGCATCGAGTGGGCGTTCTACCTCGACGCGGTCACTTTCCTCTTTTCGGCGGCGTGCCTGCTCTTCGTCAAGGTCGGCAAGATCGAGGCGGAGGGCGACACCAGTGTCGGCGTGGTCGTGGCCAACCTCAAGGAAGGCATCTCGACCCTCGTCCGGACGCCGATGCTCCGCTCGCTCTTCATCTCCGGTGCGCCGGTCTACCTCTCGTTCGGCCTCTGGAATGTCCTCCTCCTGCCGTTCGCGATCAATGCCCTCCACGCGACCGAGTTCGAGTACGGCATCCAGGAGGGCATGACCTCGGTCGGCTTCGTCATCGGCAGCCTCCTCATGGTCCGCTTCGCGGAGCGATTCCGGGAAGGCTCGTGGATCGTCGTCTCGACGGTCGCGATGGGTGTCTCGGGTATCTTCTACGGCTTCGCGACCTCGATCCCGCTGGCGATCCTGCTCGTCACGCTGTCGGGGTTCTTCAATGCGCCGGCCTCGGTCGCCCGGCGAGTCCTGCTCCAGCGAGCGACTCCACGGGAGCTGCGCGGGCGGGTGTTCTCCGCCTTTGCGGTCGCCCGGGATGTCCTGTTCCTCATCGGGATCTCGCTGGCCGGCCTCGCCGACGTGTTCGACATCCGACTGCTCGTCATCCTCTCCTCGCTCGTCCTCGTCGGGGCGGGGTTCGTCGCCGGGGTCATGCCCGGAATTGGCCGGCCGGCGGCCGAGTGGCGGCGGGCGATGTCGGCGCTGCGGGGTGGTGCTCCAGCGCCGGCGTCCTCGATCTCGATCCGCCCGGCGACCCTCGCCGACTTCGATCGGTTGGCCGGTCATCTGCCGGCCCTCGCCCGTCTCGAGCCGGCCCTGCGGACCGTCCTCGTCAGCGCGGCCAGGGTTAGGGACGTCCCGGCCGGGGCAACGATCGTCGCCGTCGGCGACATCGGCGATGCGGCCTACTTCATCCTCGACGGTCGGACCGCGGCCGGAACCCCCGAGGCCGACGGCAGCTTCCGCTCGCTCTCGTCGATGGGCCCCGGCGATTTCTTCGGGGAGATCGCGGCCCTGACCGGCAGCGCCCGCACCGCGACCGTCGTCGCCGAGGAATCGACGACGGTCGTCGAGGTCCCGGCGCCGACGCTGCGGACACTGATGAGCGTGCCCGAGCTCGGGTCGATCTTCCTCACCAAGCTGACCGAGCGGTTGAGCCGCACGAACAACGCCGACCTGCCGCGCTTCTCCGGCGTCGACCAGGCCTCCCTCAAGGACCTCCGGACACCGCGACCGCTCGCGGCGACGTCCGAGGCACTGCCGAAGAGCTACTGACGGTTGCCCTGCGGCGGTCTCCCGGCGCAGCCCGGACCGACCCATTGACTGTGCCGCAGTTGACAGTTGCCCGGTCGCCCCGAGCATCCGCCGGCCGGGCCTGGCTTGGTATGGTGTCGCGATCAACGAGGAGTCCCGGCCGCCAACCGGAACAGGAGCGGGGTCGATCCCGGAGGAACGAGCCATGAAGAAGATGCACCGGATGCCCCACGAGCAGTCGATCCCTGACGATGAGAGCGTTGGCCCGGTGCATGACGGACTGCCGGCCACCGACGATCACGATGTCGAAGGCCATCGGATCGGGCGGACGGACACGTTCCTGCCCGGCCTGCCCGGCACCGGCGGCGACGAGATCGCCGTGCAGATCGACGACGAAGGCGACGTCGAAGGACATGCCTTTGGTCGCACCAAGGGCGAGCGCTTCCTGCCCGGAATGCCCGGCACCGGCGGCGACTGACCGCTCCCCTTCAGGGGAACTCCCGGGCGGCGAACGCGCCGCCCGCCCGCCCGCCCGCCCCGTTCGACTGCCGAGCGGGGCGTTTCGCTGCCCGGCGCGTGGCGGCTGGCGGAACCCCGATCCCGGATCGCGGGCCGAGGGCCGCAGATCCCGCCACGAGGCCTCAATCGGGCGGCGTGCTCGTCGCGGCAAGGATCGTCTTCACCTCGAACGGCGTCGAGCCCGGATGGGCCGCCCGGATCCGCGCCGCGTAGCCCGCGATGTGCGGCGCGGCAAAGCTGTTGCCCGTCGCCGTGATCCGGCTGCCGTCCTTCCAGGCGACGTCGACGTCGAGTCCGTACGCCCCGAATTCGACCGGCGGCTGCGGGTTGTAGAACCAGACGGCGGGGTCGCGGACGTCGTGAGCGGCGACCGATACGACGGACGCGAAGAGCGACGGATAGCTCGCGACCGCCACGTTGTTGGCGGCACACACCAGCAGGACGTTGGCAAAGTACGCCCGGTCGACCAGCTCGTGGAGCGGCCCGTACAACGCTTCGCTCCGCGACGACAGGCTCAGGTTGACGACCGAGGCGCCGTGTTCGATCGCCCAACGCAGACCGGTCGCGAAGGCGATCCCCTTGCCCCGATTGTCGGAGCCGAGGACGCGAATTGACAGGAGCGTCGCGCCCGGCGCCAGGTCGTGGATGATCCCGGCACAGGCGGTCCCGTGACCGACCGCGTCGATCGGATCGTCGGCGATCACGACGGCATCCTCGCCGGCGAGCTCCACCCGGACGCTCTCGCGGAGCCGCCCGCCGACCGCCGGATGCTCGCCCTCGACCCCGGAGTCGACGACCGCGACCACGACACCGGCGCCGTCGCCCGGGCCGAACGCCCACGCCCGATCGATCGCCGCGAATGGCGGTAGCCGGCGGAGATCGGAGCGGTGGTCGGAGGCGAACGGCTCGCTCCAGGCCGGCAGCGACTGGGTCACCGGACCCGACCCGGCCGTCCCCGCTCCGCCCGCCGGACGAGGACGGCAAGGAGCTCGCGGACGAGATCGAGCTGGCCCGGGTCTGCGGCGCGGAGCCGGGCGATCTGGTCGGCGAGGGCCCATAGGGGGTCGTCGGCGTCGGCGTCGAGGAAGCCGATCTCCGTGGCGATGATCCGATCCAGAGCAGCCGTCAGATTGTCATCCGAGCCGGCGGCGGACCCCTCGAGCGCAACTTCGCCACGGGCCGCGGGTTCGGTCGGCGGGCCGTCCGCCAGCGCGGCCGCCGCGCCGACGAGCACCGTCCGGAGGAGAACGGCCGTGTCGCGCTCGACCCGGCTGCTGCGGATGGCGACCGTCGCCTGGCGGGCGAAGACCGTGGCGAGCTCCACGTCGCGGAGATCAAACCCGGCCTGACCGCGCTTGTCGAGGACCTCGAGGACACCGAGGATGCCCTCGTCGTCGACGAGCGGCACCGCGAGCAGCGAGCGCGGGACATAGCCCGTCTGCTCTGCCGTCGCGCGTCCGAACCGGGCATCGCGCGCGACGTCCGAGAGGGCCAGCGGCTGACCGGTCGAGAACACGTAGCCGGCGACCCCGGCGCCCGCCTCGATCGCGAGCCCGACGACGCCCTGGCCCTGATCGCCCGCCGCGACCTCGAAGACGAGCCGGTCCGTGGCCGCGTCGTAGAGGGCCAGCGAGGCGGCCTCCGCCCCGAACAGGACGGCCGTTGCCTCGACGATGGAATGGAGAACGGCCGCTCCGGCCGGCGGCGCCAGACGGCGGGCCGCCTCGACCCGGAGCGCAACCGCGTGGAGCGTCGGAATGAGCGGGTCCGGGGCGTCCGTCACCGTGCGTCCATCACCGTGGGTCCGTCATCGCTCGACTGTCGCGGCGAGACGCTCGACGTCGACGACGACGAGGTGGTCGCGCTCGAGCCGGACCAGGTCCTGATCGGTCAGCTCGGCGAGCAGCCGGTTCACCGACTGGCGAGATCCGCCGATCATCCCGGCCAGCTCGGACTGGGTGTACGGCCAGACGATGCGAGCCTCGCCGGTCGTCACGCCCGCACTCGCCGCGAGACGCACGATCCGCGACGCGAGGCGGCCCGGCAGGTCCAGGAAATGGAGGTCCTCGACGTGGCCGGTCAGCCGCCGGATCTCCGCCGCCAGCGATGCCAGGAGCGCCCGCCGCAGGCCGGCGTCCAAATCGATGAGGTCGAGGAAGGCGTCCCGGTGGAGGACCAGGGTTTCGGTCGCCTCGACGGCAACGATCGTCGCGGAATGGGGAGCGCCGTCGAGGATCGCCAATTCGCCGAAGAACTCGCCAGGCCCGAGGATCGCGACGATCGCGGGCTCGGCCCCCTCGTCGCTCGGCAGGACAACCTTGACCGAGCCGCTGGCGAGCACGAACAGGGCGTCACCTGGGTCGCCCTGGTGGAAAACCGTCTCCCCGCGCCGGAACCGGCGGATCCGGAGAACCCGGACCAGGGCGTCGATGGCAACCTCGTCCGCGGCCGCGAAGAGCCCGCTCCCGCGCAGTGCATCCCGGGCCATCGTGTCGTCGCCAGCCGCCATCCAGACCTCCCGAGCGGCCGCGGCCCTGCGCGGCTCGAGCGAATCGTACGCGGGCGCGGCCGCCCACGTGGCGCGGTCCGCCCGGTTCGGCTTCAGGACCGGGCGACGGGACGCATCGGGTACAGGCCGATCACGACGGGCGTCCGCGGGTCGAGGGAGAGCTCATAGCCGATGTCGCCGGCCCGCAGGAGCTCGCCCAGGAGGCTTCCTTCGCGCGGCGGCAAGCCGACGAAGACGCGATGGCGGCCGCCCAGGTCGATCGCCGACACATCGTCCTCGGTGCCGTTGATCCCGAACCGCCGCCGGAGCTCGTGCATCGGCACGTAGGGCCGGCTCTTGATGAACCGGCGGAGCTGGGGCGCGGTGCAACTGGCCGCCGCTGGACCGACGAACTCCGGACGCGGACTCCGCTCTGCGCCCATGGTCGCTTGTCGGGCAGGGTCGCCGTTCGAGGGCCCTTGAGGACCGGCGACCGACGTGGACCCGCCCCCGGGATTCCGGTCGCCGCGATCGCCGCTGCCGGCGCGAAGCCCGTCCGCCGCAGGATCGCGCCCACCCGGAGCGGCCTCGACCCGGCCCGACGTGTGGCCATCCGCCGGAGAAGCGGCCCGGAGGTCGGCAGGGTCGACGGCTGCGCTCGGCGCCGCGTGGCGGACGGGATCCGGCCCGGCAGCGACTGGCCCCTCGGCCGCAGCGGTCGCGGGCGTGTCCGATCCCGACCGGGCCGGGTCTGTCGGCCGCTGTGGGCCGGTCGAGCGGTGCGGTCGATTGCCGTGGTGCCGCCGGCTCATCGGCGGCTGACGCCCCGGCGGCGGGCCGGCGCGGCAGGGGTGACTGCGGCGAGGGCACGCCGCGAACAAGACGAAGTCATCGATTCAGCCATGGCGCGAGCCGGATCGGCCCGTCGTCCGCCGATGATACCGCGGGCGGCCCGGACCGATCCCGAACGCGACCGCCGGGACCGCCATGACCTCCCCGCCGGTCGACCGAATCAGCCGTTGACGACCCGTAACTCGCGCGGCTCGTTGTTCAGGACGATCGGTCCATCCGGCCCGCAGATGACGATGTCCTCGATCCGGGCGCCGTAGCGGCCCGGAAGGTAGATGCCGGGCTCGACGCTGAACGCCATCCCGGCACCGAGCGGCTCCGCGTTGCCGCTGACCAGGTACGGCTCTTCATGGCCTTCGAGGCCAATCCCGTGACCGGTGCGGTGAAAGAAGTTTTCCGCATAGCCCTCGGCGTCGATGATCGCCCGGGCCGTCGCGTCGATCGATTCGGCCGGGATGCCGGGCCGGACGGCCGCGGTGGCCGCCACCTGGGCCGCAAGCAGCACCCCGAACAGGTGGCGGAACTCCTCGGTCGGTCCGTTGCGCTCGTCGCCGCCGGTGACCCACAGCGTCCGGGTCGTGTCGCTGCCATAGCCGCCGAGCGCGCCCCCGATGTCGAGAACGATCGGCTCGCCGGCCTGGATCACCCGGTCGGACGCCTCGTGGTGCGGCGACGCGGAGTTCGGCCCGGACGCGACGATCGCGAACTCAGCGAGCTCGTGGCCCTCGGCGAGGAGCCGTTCGCGGACTTCTCTCGCGACGTCGGCCTCCGTCCGCCCGACCAGCCGGCCGGACGCGATCTGGTCGACGACCCGGTCGGCAGCGGCGCCGGCCAGGCGGAGCAGTTCGATCTCGTCCGCGTCCTTGATCATCCGGAGCTCGCGGAGAAGGGCGGTGACCGCGATCCAGCGGGTACCGGGCATCGCCGCCTGGAGCTGCAGGAGCTGCATCGACCAGAGGCGGTCCGAGACCGCGATCGTCGCTGCAGCTCGACCGCGGGCGCCTTCGACCAGGCCCGCGATGAGGGCGTGAGGGTCGTCGGTCTCCATCCAGGTTGCGATCGCGACCTCGGTCCGGATCCCGGCCCGCGCCGCCGATTCCTCGAGCCGGGGCACCACGAGGACCGGCGCGGCTCCGGCGACGACGGCGAGCATCGTCAGACGCTCCAGGGGCATCGCCCGGTAGCCGGTCAGGTAGTCGAGATCCGGGCCGACGGCGATCAGCGCGGCGGCCACACCCTCCTGCTCGACGCGCGCCATTAGGCCCTCGAGACGGAGGGCATATCGCTCGGACGGGATCCGTGGCGGCGCGGCGACGGCGGTCATCGGCGGGGAACCTCCTCGATTCGACCAGCGGGGACCGGCCCGGTCGGTGCGGGCGCTTCGCCAGCCCCGTTTGCGGCGAGCCAGCGGCTGATCGTCGCCGGCCCGTCCTCGAACAGCTTGCGATAGGCGAGGACGCGATCGGCGCCGACGGCGAGGGCGTCGCGGCGGAGGACGTGGTCGTCGTGCTGGCCGACGGCAAGGACCGCTCGACCGGCGTCCCGCACGAGGGCGATCGCGGCGAGCCCGTCGTAGGCCCGGCTCGTCAGGTCAATGATTGCGCCGGCGGCGCCGGTCAGCGTCTCGGCGAGCGCGCTCGCGGTCCGGACGACGATCGGCTCGCAACCGGCCGCTCGGACCTGGCTGGCGAGGCGCGTCGACCAGATCAGGTCGTCGGCGAGGATCACGATCCGGGGTCGCGCCGGACGATCCGGGCCTGCGTCGGTCACTCGCCTCAGCCGAGTGATTCGACGAGGTGGCGGAAGACGTCGCGAGCGGTCACGACGCCAGTCGGCCGGCCGTCCTCGACGATCGGAATGTGGCGGAAACCGCCGACCGCCATCTTGTTGATCGCGACGGCGATCGTCTCGTCGTGGCGGAGGACGACCGGATCAGGGGTCATGAGGGTCGAGATGGGACGGGCCTGGCGCTCGAGCCCGGCGACCTTCAGGACGGCGTCGCGATCGGTGAAGATCCCGACGAGCCGTCCGCCATCGGTGACGAGGACGCAGTCGATCGCCTTGTCGTGCATCCGCCGGATCGCCTCGTTGACGTCGGCGTCCGCCTCGATCGTCTCGGCGGCGACGATCCCCAGGGCGTCGAGATGCTCGCCGAGGAGCTGTCCGCGAAAGGTCGTCGGCGACTGCGGCGTGTCGTGGCCCGCGAGATCCGAGCCGCAGTTGTCGCAGACGTCGGATCCGAGCAGGTTCTCGAAGCCGCAGATCGGGCAGCGCATCGCGTCCTCCGGGCTACTCGACGTGCCAAGTCTCGCCCGAGGCGAGGGCTTCGGCCAGATCGCCCTGACCGGACGAGGCGATGGCTGCGGCGATCTGCTGGTCGATCAGCTGGTCGTGGGTCGGGCGCGGAACCGCCCGGAGGACCCCGACCGGGACCGGGAACTCCGGCCAGAACATCCGCGACAACATCAGGGCCAGGTATGGCTCGTCCGCCTGCTCGTCATGGACAAGCAGGTCGGCCTCGGTGATTCCGTCCTTGCCGATCTCGACGACCTCGGGATGGAGGCCGTTGAGCCGGATCCCCTTGTCGCGGTCCTTGCCGAAGATCATCGGCTTGCCGTGCTCGAGGGTCAGCATCCGGTCCTCGCGAACCTCGCGGTCGGTGAAATCGCGCCAGGCGCCGTCGTTGAAGATGTTGCAGTTCTGGAGGACCTCGACGAACGTCGAGCCGTGATGCATCCCCGCCCGCTGGAGGGTCTGCTGGAGATGCTCGGTGTGGGTGTCGACGCTCCGGGCGACGAACGACGCCTCGGCGGCGAGCGCGATCGTGAGCGGCATGATCGGCGTGTCGATGGTCCCGGCCGGGGTCGACTTCGTCTTCTTGCCGAACTCCGAGGTCGGGCTCGCCTGGCCCTTGGTGAGGCCGTAGATCCGGTTGTTGAACATCACCATCGTGATGTCGACGTTCCGGCGCATCGCGTGAAGGACGTGGTTGCCACCGATCGAGAGGGCGTCACCGTCGCCGGTGATCACCCAGACCATGAGCTCCGGGCGGGCGGCCTTGAGCCCCGTCGCGAGGGTCGGGGCGCGGCCGTGGATCGTGTGGAAGCCGTAGGTGTTCATGTAGTAGGGCAGGCGGCCCGAGCAGCCGATGCCGCTGATGAAGACGATGTTCTCCTTCGGCACGCCGAAGTCGGGCATCTGCTTCTGGGTCTGGGCGAGGATCGAATAGTCGCCGCAACCGGGGCACCAGCGCACCTCTTGGTCGGACACGAAGTCCTTCCGGGTCAGCTGGATGATCGCCGCGTTCTCCGGGCTGAGGGCTGGCTGGGTCAGCTCGGTCATGCGTCGCCTCCGAGGATCCGCTCGGCCTGGGCCACGATCTCGGCGATCGCGAACGGCTTGCCGCGGACCCGGTCATACCCTTCGGCATCGAGCAGGAACTGGGCCCGGATCAGCATCAGGAGCTGGCCGAGGTTGACCTCCGGGATAAGCACCCGGCGGTAGCTCCGGAGGACCTTCTCGGTGTTCGCCGGGAACGGGTTGAGATGACGGAGGTGAGCGTGGGCGACGCTCCGACCCTGGCCGTGCATCCGCTCGACGGCGCTCCGGATCGCGCCGTAGGTCGAGCCCCAACCGAGGATCAGGAGCTCGCCGCGGTCCGGCCCGAAGACCTCGAGCGGGGCGATGTCGTCGGCCATCCGGGCGACCTTGGCCTGGCGCAGGAGCTGCATCCGATGGTGGTTGTCGGGGTCGTAACTGACGTTGCCGGTGATGTCGGCCTTCTCGAGGCCGCCGATCCGGTGCTCGAGGCCGGGCGTGCCCGGGACGGCCCATTTCCGGGCGAGGGTCTTGGGGTCCCGCTCGTACGGATGGAAGCCCTCACGCTCGGTCCAGTTCTCGACCGAGATGTCCGGCAGGCCCGCGATGTCCGGGATCTTCCACGGCTCTGCGCCGTTGGCCAGGAACGCGTCGGACAGGTACACGACCGGCGTGACGTACTTGAGGGCGAGGCGCCAGGCCTCGATCGCCATGTCGAAGCAGTCACCGGGCGTGGCCGGCGCAATGACCGGGACCGGTGAATCGCCGTTCCGCCCGAACATCACCTGGAGCAGGTCCGACTGCTCGTTCTTGGTCGGCATCCCGGTCGATGGCCCGGCCCGCTGGACGTCGATGACGACGAGCGGCAGCTCGACCATGATCGCCAGGCCGAGGGCCTCGGACTTGAGGGCGATGCCCGGGCCCGATGAGGCCGTCAGGCCCATCGCCCCGCCGTACGACGCCCCGATCGCGGCGCCGATGGCGGCGATCTCGTCTTCGGCCTGGAACGTCTTGACCCCGAAGTTCTTGTAGCCCGACAGCTGGTGGAGGATGTCCGACGCCGGGGTGATCGGGTAGGACCCGTAGAAGATCGGCCGCCGCGCCAGCTTCGACGCCGCGAGCATCCCGAGCGCCGTCGCCTCGTTACCGGTGATGTTGCGATAGGTCCCGGGCGAGAGGTGGGCCGGGGCGACGTGGTAGTGGGTGTGGAAGATCTCGGTCGTCTCGCCGAACGCGTAGCCCGCCTTCACTGCGCGGGTGTTTGCCTCGGCGATGACCGGCCGCTTGCCGAATTTCTCCTGGATCCAGCGGACCGTCCCGTCGTACTCCCGGCCGTAGAGCCAGAACATGATCCCGAGGGCGAAGAAGTTCTTCGTCAGGTCCTTCTGCTTCGACGTCATCTCGAGCCCGTCGAGCGAGCGCTCGTTGAGGGTCGAGATCGGGATCTCGAACAGGACGTACTGCTTGAGCGAGCCGTCCCGGAGCGGGTTCGAGGCGTAGCCGGCCTTGGTCAGGTTGGCGGTCGTGAACGCGTCGCCGTTGACGATCAGGGCGCCGCCGGCCGGGAGGTCGACGAGGTTCGTCTTGAGGGCCGCGGGGTTCATCGCGACGAGGACGTCGGGCTGGTCGCCCGGGGTGTGGATCTCGCTGGAGCTGAAGCTGATCTGGAAGCCGGACACGCCGGGCAGCGAGCCGGCCGGGGCGCGGATCTCGGCGGGATAGTCGGGCAGCGTGCTGATGTCGTTGCCGTACACGGCTGCGTTTCGGGTGAACTGGGTTCCGGTCAGCTGCATGCCGTCGCCGGAATCGCCGGCAAATCGGATGGTGACGCGATCGAGCTCCTGCGTCTGCGGCTCGGTCTCGCGGATGGTGGTCACGTGGTCGTCAGCCCCCCTCGGCTTGGTTCATGGTCTGGTGCGGACGTGGCGGCAGGTTGAGGAGCTCCTCGGGGAACGCCTCGGCCAGGTACTTGAGGATGTCCTGCGGCCGGACAACGCCCTGGAGGACGTCGTCGTCGTCGAGGAGCGGCACGTTCCGGTAGCGGCCCGTCTGCATCAGCTCGATCGCCCCCCGGACGGTCTCCTCGAGGTGAAGGTGGTGCGGGTGGGTCGTCATCAGCGTCTCGACCGGCTGGTCGAGGTCGATCGGCGCGACGTCGCCGCCGACGAGGCGGCCGAAGATGTCGCGCTCGGTCAGGACCCCCGCGAGGCGGCCCGCCGCGTCGACGACGAAGACCGAATCGCCGGTGCCACTGCGCCGGATTGCCGCAAGACAGTCGAGGAGGCTCGTCCCGGGGGCCACGATCACCGGCTCGCGCCGGCCGACGACCTGGAGGCGCTCGTCGACGAGGAATGGGACGCGGGCGATCACGGCCCTTTCGGTCAATTCACTCACGCTGCCAAGTGTAGCCACTTCGCTCAGGTCGCCCGATCGGGCCGTCGCCGGACCGCCGGCTGCTCGGCCGGACCTGGACCGCCGGACGGCCGGTGTCGGACGCTCCAGCCATCGGCCACCGGCCGGGACGCGGTCCGGCAGGCGGCGGGTGACTGCTAGCCTCCGGCGGTGGATCGCCGCCGGGCCGTGGGCCTCATCCTGATCGTCATCTCCGCGGCTGGCTTCGGCTCGGGCACTGTCCTCTCGAAACCGATCTATGCCAACGGGCTCGACTGGCTTCAGCTACTTTCCTGGCGGTTCACGATCGGGGCCGGCCTGGCCTGGGGGTGGATCCTCCTGTCGCCGGCGCGGCGGGCCTCGATCCGCCGGATCGGCCGGCGCCAGGCGATCGTGGCCGTCCTCCTCGGCGTCTGGTACACGGGCAACGCGGGGACCTATTACGCCGGGCTCGAGACCGTCCCGGCATCTCTTGCCGGCGTCCTCGTCTATCTCTACCCGGCGATCGTGGCCGTGGTCGCCGTCCGCTACGCGACGCGCCTGTCCGGGCGGCGACCCTGGTTCGCCCTCGCGATCGCCCTGGTCGGCGTGATCCTGGCCCTCGGCGGGATCGACCTCTCGACGCCGCCGCCCGTGGCGGGCCTCGTCCTGGTCCTGGTCTCACCGCTGATCTACGCGGGTTGGATCGTCCTGTCGGCCCGGCTTGCGGGCGAGCGCTCCGAGCACCTCGCGCCAGAGGAGGCCGGCGCCGGACGAGTCGATGACGCTGCGGTGGCGAGCGCGCTGATGATCTCGGCGACGGCCGTCGTGTTCGTCGCCGGGGCCCTCATCACGGGCCGGCCTTATGCCCCGAGCGAGATCCCGAGCAGGGCCTGGCCGTATCTCGCGGCGATCGGATTCCTCGGGACGTTCCTCGCCATCCAGACGTTCTACGCGGGCTCGCGCCGGATCGGGGCGGCCCAGGCTGCGCTGGTGAGCACGGTCGAGCCACTCATCATCGTGACCCTTGCCTTCGCGTCCCTCCACGAGACGCTGGCGCCGGTCCAGCTCCTCGGCGCCGCGTTGATCATCGTCGGGGTCCTCGTGGCCCAGACCGCCGAGCGCTCGTCGGGCGGGGCGGAACCCGGCGCGCCCCTCGATGCCGAGGTCCGGACCGGGTCCTGAGCCGGGCGACTCCTGAGGTCAGGCGCGGACCGCGCCCAGGAACCGCTTCGCGCCGTCAGCGACGAACGCCCCGTCGGCGCCGATCCCGACGAACGTGAACCCGCGCTCGAGGTGGCGGGCCACAACGGCGGTGTCGTAGACGAGGATTCCGGCGGCCTTGCCGTGGGCCCGGCAGGCGGCGACGACCCGCTCGAGGGCGGCGGTGTAGTCCGGATGCTGGAACTGCCCGGGGATCCCGAGCGAGTGCGACAAGTCGGCCGGGCCGACAAACAGGACGTCGACGCCGTCGATCGCGGCGATCCCATCCGCATCGCGCAGTCCGCCGACCGATTCGATCTGGATGATCCCCACCACCCGATCGTTGAGGCGCTTCACATCGGCATGGGCGACATCGCCGAGGCCGGCTCCGCGGACCCGCGTCGCGACCCCCCGGATCCCGGCGGGCGGATAGCGCAGGAACGTGACCGCCTCCTCGGCCTGGGCGGTCGACTCCAGGCGCGGAACCATGATCCCGCGGGCGCCAATGTCGAGGGCCCGCCCGATTCGGATCCGCTCGCCCGTCTGCGGCCGGACCAGCGCCGTGGAGCCGCCGAGCTCGACGGCCCGGAGCATCCCGAGGAGATCTGCCTCGGTCGACTCCCCATGCTCGAGGTCGACCAGGAGCCAGTCGTACCCAACGTGGGCGCACAGCTCCGCCGAGGCCGGCGAGGCGAGGTCGAGGAACAGGCCGAACAGCGCGTCGCCGGCGAGGGTCCGGTCGCGGAAGGATCGATCGAATGGGTTGCTCATCAGCGCATCATCGCGCGTCCGCCGGGCATTCGTCGCACGGTCCGAGCGGCTCAGTCGGGGAACGCCTCCGGCCCTCGCTCGGCGAGCTCGGAAGCTTCCCGCGCGTGCTCGGCGCCGTCCTCGGGTGGGAGCCAGCTGTACGGGTACTTCGGGTCGTCGAGGTCCATCGCCGCCTGGGTGACGTGGAGCGGGTGGAAGGTGTCAACCATGACCGCCAGCTCCTCGGTCGCCTCCTTGCCGATCGATGCCTCGGCCGTGCCCGGGTGGGGGCCGTGCGGGATGCCCGCCGGGTGAAGGGTGAACGAGGCGATGTCGACGCCGCGCCGGCTCATGAAGTTGCCGGCGACGTAGTAGATGACCTCGTCGCTGTTGATGTTCGAGTGGTTGTAGGGCGCCGGGATCGCGAGCGGGTGGTAATCGAACTTGCGAGGCACGAACGAGCAGACGACGAAGTTCCTGGCCCCGAAGGTTTGGTGGACCGGCGGCGGCTGGTGGACCCGGCCGGTGATCGGCTGGAAGTCGGCGATGTCGAAGCGAAACGGCCAGAGGTAGCCGTCCCAGCCGACCACGTCGAACGGATGATGGCGGTAGTGATAGGCGGTGAGCCGGTCGGACGAGCGGACGTCGATGACGTAATCGCCGTGCTCGTCGAGCGGCTCGCGGAGGTCCGGCGCGTGGAGGTCGCGCTGGCTGTAGGGCGAGTGCTCGAGGAGCTGGCCGTAGTCGTTCCGGTAGCGCTTCGGCGGCTCGATCTCCGACGGCGCCTCGAGATACAGGATCCGTTGTGCGCTCCCCGGGTCCGGATCGAGTCGCCAGGTCGTCCCGATCGGCAGGACCAGATAGTCGCCCGGGCCGTAGCGGAGGTCACCGAAGACCGTCCGGCAAAGCCCCGTGCCCTCGTGGACGAACAGCATCTCGTCGGCCACGCCGTTGCGGTAGAAGCGGTTCTCGGGCAGCGGCTCGGCCGGTCGGACGATGCCGAAGACGACGTCGTGATTGAAGTAGAGGGGGATCCGGCCGCTGACGATGTCGCCCTTCGGCGCAACGTCGGCGGTCTTCGTCAGGCGGTGCCGATGCAGGCCGTCGTCGGCCGCCTCGAGCTCGATCCGGGGGCCAGCCTCGATCTTGTGCGTCCGGGTCGGCGGCGTGATGTGGTACAGGAGCGAGCTTCGGCCGGTGAACCCCTCGACCCCGAACAGCTCCTCCGCGTAGAGGCTGCCGTCGGGCGCGCGGTGTTGGGTGTGGCGCTGGCGGGGGATGCTGCCCTGGGCGACGTAGTACATTCGGGACTGGCCTCCTCGGCGTGAGGAGGCCAGTCTAGAGGCGTCGGCCGATCGTCACGGCGCGATCGGCCGGAGGGTGACGGTTGCCGCCCCGCCCGGCGCGAGGTCCACCTCGCCGCGCGCCACGATGTCCTCGCTGTTGCGCCCGGCCTGGATCGCCCAGTGGCCACCCTGGCAGGGAAGGTCGACCGTCCCCGTGGCACCGAACCCGATGCCGACGTCGCCCTGCCCGCAGTCGGCGCCGATCCGGTCCGAGTGGTAGTCCAGGGTGAGCTCGGCGACGACCTTGGCGGGCACCGCCACGATCCGGACATGGATCACGCCCCACGGCTCGAGGACGATCCCGGTCCCGTCCGACTGGACGTCGATCGTGTCCGCCGGACTGCCGAATCGGGCGAGGATCAGATTGGCGATTCGAGGGTTGGCGGTGGAGACCTCGACCATCACCACGTTCCGGATCGCGTCGTAGCCAACGCCCCGGAGAGCCGCCGGGATCGACCGGAACCACGCGTCGTCGGCGGCGATCCGATCCTGGAGGGCGCGCATCACCGATTCCGGGTAGCGGGCCTGGACGACATGCACGACGCCGCGACCCTTGAGGAGCTCGGCCAGGGCCGTCTGGTGACGTCTAAGGTCGTCGGTGAAGCTGACCGTCACGACCCCGCCGAGCGACTGGTCGATCCAGACGCCGCCGAAGACCGCCCGATTGGCGGCGGCATAGTCCTGGACCACCGGGATCACGGCATCGGCCCGCGTGCTCCGGTCCCAGAGCTCCTGCGTCTCCCGGGGCAGGAGCGGGGTGCCGAACTCCGTCGTGGCTGTTGGATCAAGAGCCACCCGCCCGATGAAGTCGAGATCGGAGCGCAGGCCGTACGAGGTCCGGATTCTCACCGCGGTCGCGGTCGCATCGTCGAGGCCGGCGAGGTCGAGCGACGGTCCGGCCGAGTCGCCGCCGTCGGACGGGGCCGTGTCGCCCGGCCCCACCGGACGATTGGAGCCGGGCGGGCTCGCCACACATCCAGCCGCGATGAGCACGGCACCCAGGATGGCCGCGAGCACGACCGCAAACGGGCGCTTCGGATCGTTCGGCATCACCCCTCGGACGGTACGGGGCGGCCGTTGTCACGGCGTCGCATGAGCGCGCGAGGGAGGGCCCGGGTCGCGAGAGTCACCGTCAGGTGCCCGCGGTCGTGCTCCGGCGCTCGAGGAGGACGACGTCGCGCCAGACCCCCGCCGCGTCGCGCCCGATCCGCTCCTGCACGCCGATCCGGCTGAACCCAGCCCGCTCGTGGAGGACGAGACTGGCGCCGTTGTTGGCCTGAACTCCGGCGATCAGGGTCCAGATTCCGGCCGCTTCGGAGGCCGGAATCATGGTCGCCAGCAGGGCCTCTCCAACGCCGCGCCCGCGCGTCTGCTCGTCGACGTAGACGCTCTCCCACGCCACGCCCGCGTAGACCGCCCGCGAGGAGTAGCGGGCGATCGCGGTCCAGCCCACGATGCGGCCCTCGAGGCGGGCGACGAACCGGCAGTCCCGATGGTGCGAGGCGTTCCAGGCCCGCCACTCCGGGACGACCGTTTCGAAGGTTGCCACACCGGTGGCGATCCCCTGGCCGTAGATCGCGAGGACCGCCGGCCCGTCCTCGGTGGTCATCGGCTCGACGATGAGGGGGCCGCGTTCCGCGATCACTCAGCCACTCCGGCCCCGGGCATCGACCGGCCACTCCTCGACGGTCCCATCGACACGGACGGCGACCACCGCATCGACCAGGTCGATGACCGGGCAGACATGGTTGGGGATGACCGCGACGATCTCGCCGAGCGCCGGTCGATCGACCCCTGGCGGCACAGGGACGACGCCGTGATAGTCGTTGACCCGCTCGATGACGAGATGCGGATAGCCGACGATCGCGCCGAAGCCGGCCAGCCAGTCCGCCCGGTCCTTTGTCAGCATCTTCGCCCCGGCGTCCAGGACGATCCGGTCCGGGTGGACCGACACGACCGTCGTCGCGATGGCAGCCGCGCAGCCGTCGGCCGGGATCGATCCGAGCGCCCACTGCTGGCGGTCGCCGTAGACGTAGGTCCCGGCCCGGATCTCGGTCACGGCTCCGGTGGCCGCGGTCAGCATCGTCGGCGTCGAGCCCGCGCTGATCGCGAGGTCGGCAAAGCCGGCGGCCTCGAGAGTGGCAGCTGCCGCGGTCAGGGCGCGGACCTCATCTTCGCCGGCGGGTACGGCGCCGCCGATCCGGTAGCCGTGCCCGCCGTGGCTGAACACACCGTCGACCTCGAGACCTGCAGCGCGCGCGGCGCGGGCCACGTCGAGGGCGGCCTCCGGCGACGCGGCGCCAGTCCGGCCGTTTCCGGGGTCGATCTCGACCCGGACGCGGAGCGGCCGCTCGGCCCCGGCGACTGCGCCGGCGAGGAGCACAGCCGAACCAGCGGAGTCGACACCCACCAGCACTCCCGGTGCCGCGTCATGCAGCCTCCGGAGCCGAGCCGCCTTCGGACCGTCTACCCGCAGCGGGTACGCGAGGAACACATCGTCGATGCCGGCGGCGACGAACACCTCGGCCTCACCGAGCGTCCCGACCGTGATCCCGCGCGCGCCGGCTTCAAGCTGCAGCCGGGCCACGGCCACGCTCTTGTGGGTCTTCGCATGCGGCCGGAGGGCGATCCCGCGGCGGTCCATCTCGGCCTGGAGCCGGGCGATGTTCGCGGCCACCCGGCCAAGCTCGACGACGATCCGCGGCGTGTCGAGGCCGACCGGGAGGGCCGGATACGTCAACGCGTCGGGTGCCCGAAGTTCCGCAGTCACTCGCCGGCCTCGCTCATGGCCCCGCCACGACGCCGACCGTCGTGAATGCCGCGAGGTAGGCGACGTACGACGGCCAGCGTCCGGTCGGCGCGTGGAGCAGGTTGCCGTCACCGCTGGTCGCGGGATCGGGGACCTTGAGCTCGAGGACGAGGAGGGTGATCGCGATGGCCATGACCCCGTCGCTGAACGCCTCGACCCGGCCGGTCGACGAGGTCCGCCGGAGATGAGGCCCGTGCGGCGCTGCCGAGGCGCGCAGCTGGCTCATCGCGGGTGGGCCACGATCGGGGTCCGCAAGGAACCCAGTCGCTCGATGCGGAGGACGACCTCGTCGCCCGGCTCGAGATAGCGGCCGAGGGTCGTGTCGCGGATCTCGAGCAGGCAGCCGCCCCCGACCGTCCCCGAGCCGAGCAGGTCGCCGGGCCGGAGATGGACGTCAGCGGCGGCCCGGGCGACCATCGCCCCGAACGAGAAGTGGGCGGTGACCCAGCTGCCGCGTGACGTCTCGACCCCGTTCACCTCGGCGGTCATCGTCAGGTCCGGTCCCGTGGCTCCCGCCGCGCGCACCTCGGCCACGCCGAGTTCGTCCGGAGTGACCAGCCACGGCCCGATCGACGACGCGAAATCCTTGCCCTTGGCCGGACCGAGACGGATGACGGTCTCGTCGCGCTGGAGGTCGCGGGCCGACCAGTCGTTGAAGATCGTGAACCCGCCGATCGCGTCCTCGCCGCGTTCCTCGGGCAGGTCGAGCGCCGGTGTGTCGATGAGCGCGGCGATCTCGAGCTCGTAGTCCAATTCGGACGACGCGGCCGGACACCAGACCGGATCGTCCGGCCCGCGAATCTCCGAGACGTTGCTGAAGTAGAAGACCGGCAGGCGGTACCACGCCTCGGGGACCGCCCCGCCGCGCCGCTCCCACATCGTCCGGACGTGGCCTTCGAAGGCGTAGAAGTCGCGCAGGCTCGGCGGCCTCAGTACCGGCGGGCCGAAGCGCAGGTCGGCCGCGTCGAGCACGGCATCGTCGTCTTCGGCGCGCCGCTCGAACGGCTCGACGAGATCGGCCAGCGCGGCCACCCGCAGGCCGCGACCGAGATGGTCGTCGAGCGTCGTCACCGGCTGGCGGAACAGGACGCGATCGTGGGCCAGGTTGCGGTCGCCCGCGACGGCGCGACGGCGGGCCACCTCGAGGTCGATCCAGGCACTCGACGTCGACTCCTCGCCACGACGGCCGGGGAGCGCGGCGGCAAGCCGCCATGGGGCGCCGGCGGGAGCATTGGCCTCCCGAACGTGGGCTAGTTTCATCGGCGCCGTGGCGTCTTCTGGACCATGCTCCCGAGTGTAGGCCACCACCCAAACGGCGGGGGCGATCGGTCATTCGGGGGATGACGACGCGCGGAGCATGGTGCGAGCCTGCCCGGAATGAGCGACCTTCCGCCTGGTTCGCCGGCGACGCCGCGCGTTCCGATGGGCAACGGACCTGGCATCGATGACGGTGGGTCGGCCCAGACGCGTCCCGCAACGCGTGGCATCGTCCTGTCGCCGCCGGCACCGGTGGTCCGGCCCGGTGAACCCGGACCCGGGCCGGTGACGGCTCCGGGCGACATCGCCGCCCTCGTCGCGGTCGTCCGCCTCATCGGGCTCGCCGCCATCGCGGTCGGAACGGCCGAGACGATCCTTGGCCTGATCGGCGGCGAGCCGCGCGCCGCAATCGCGGGCGGTTCGGCGGTGATCTACGGGGTCTGGGTTGCCACCCGCGGCAGGTCGCTCGCGGGCACCCGGCGCGACTCGACGATCGTCTCGATCGCCATCATGACCCTCGGGGTGATCGCGATCGGGGTGACGCTCCAGCCGTCGTTGTCGACGGCGATGGCGATCGCCTCGCTCCTGCCCGCCGTGATCGTCACCCCCGTCGTCGCCAGCCGGTTCGTCCTCCGCCTCCTCATGCTCAGTGGCCTCGTCGCGGCGTGGAGCGTGGCGGCCGGCGAGCTCGCGCCGGAGAGCAACCTCCCGGCCGATCTCCAGTCGGGCCTCGCGTTCCTGGTCCTGGTTCTCGCCTACTCGTTCCTCGTCATTTCGCTCTGGGAAGTCAGCCGTCGGATGAAGGGCACCGCGGCGGACCTGCGGAGCGTCGTCGCGATGTCCGGCGACCTTGCAGCGACGCTCGATCCGCGCCTCGTCGGAGACCGCATCGCCGTCCACATCGCCCGGGCGGTCGACGCCGACGACTGCGCACTCAGCTACTGGGACCGAGCCACCGACCAGATCGTGACCCTGGGCTATCACCCCCCGGAGCGCCGCGAAGCCCTCAAGGAGACGTATCACCTCGACGAGTTCCCGGCCACCCGGGGCGTTCTCCGGGACCAGCGTTCGGTGCGGATCGCCGCCGACGATCCGGATGCCGATCTCGCCGAGACCAGCTACCTCGCGTCCATCGGACATCGGTCGATGGCGATGATCCCGCTGATCGCCGCCGGTCAGACGATCGGGCTCGTCGAGATCACGTCGGCCCGGGAGTGCGCCTTCGACGAGCACGCCGTGGAACTCGCGACCATGCTTGCCGGCGAGGCCGCGATGGCCCTCGAGAACGCGCGCCTCTACGAGGAGATCCGCCACCAGGCCCTCCACGACGGCTTGACCGGCCTCGCGAACCGGGTCCTGTTCCGCGATCGGGTCGAGCACGCCGCCGCCCGGAGCCGGCGGACCGGGGCCCAGATCGCCGTCCTGTTCGTCGACCTCGATGACTTCAAGGCGCTCAACGACTCCCACGGCCATGCCCGCGGCGACGAGGTCCTCGCGATCTCGGCTCGACGCGTCGTCGACGTCCTCCGGCCGTCGGACACCGCGGCCCGCCAGGGCGGCGACGAGTTCGCGATCCTGCTTGAGGACGTCGCCGACGAGGCCGACGCGCTGGCCGTCGCCACCCGTGTCGCCGAGGCCCTGCGCCAGCCCATGTCAATCGGCCATGTCGAAGTCCGGATCGCGGCCAGCATCGGGGTCGCGATGAGCGGGCCCGGCCACGAATCGGCCGGCGACCTGCTCCGGAACGCCGACGTGGCGATGTACGCGGCGAAGGGCTCGTCGCGCGGCGGCGCCGAGATCTTTCAACCGTCATTGCGCGATGGCGCCGCCGAACGGGCGGCGATGGCCGCCCGCCTGCGCGGGGTCGAGGAGCGTGACGAGCTGCGCCTCGACTACCAGCCGATCGTGGAGCTGGAGACGAACCGGATCGACGGTGTCGAGGCGCTCGTCCGCTGGCAGCCGCCCGACGGTCCCGTCGTCATGCCGACCGACTGGATCGGCCTTGCCGAGGAGAGCGGCGACATCGTCCCGATCGGGCGCTGGATCCTCCACGAGGCCTGTCGCCAGGCCCGCGACTGGCAGATCCGGCTCGCCCGGCCGGACCTCCGGATGAGCGTCAACCTCTCGGCCCGGCAATTCCGCGAGCACGACATCGTCGCCACCGTCCGGGCGATCCTCGACGAGACGGGGCTGCCGCCGGCCACGCTCATGCTCGAGATCACCGAGAGCGGGCTGATGCGGCGGACGCAGGCGACGATCGCCAGGCTGGAGGCCCTCCGTGCGCTCGGCGTCCATCTCGCGATCGACGACTTCGGGACGGGCTACTCGTCGCTGAGCTACCTGGAGCGCTTCCCGATCGACATCCTGAAGATCGACCGGACGTTCGTGTCGTCCGTCGGCGACGCGATCTCCCCGATCGCCCGGGCGATCGTCGACCTCGGCCGGACGCTCGGGCTGGAGGTCATCGCCGAGGGGATCGAGCACATCGACCAGGCCCGCTGGCTCGAGGATCTCGGGTGCCGGTTCGGACAGGGCTTCCTGTACGCCCGGCCGATGGGCGCCGCCGCGATCGAAGCGCTTCTGGCCGAGGGCGACGGGCCGGCCCGCCCGCTCGAGACGAGCCCGGCCGGGGCGTCGAGCGGCAGCGTGCCGAGCGCCGAACCGGAGCAAGTCCTGCGGTTGCGCATCGTCGGCGAGTAGCCGGGCCTCCGTCGGTCGGCGCCGGAATCCCGTGGCAGGCTAGAGGTTCCCCCGCCGGGCCTGCTCGATCTCGATCGCCTCGAACAGGGCCTTGAAGTTGCCGACCCCGAAGCCGCGCGAGCCGTGGCGCTCGATGATCTCGAAGAAGAACGTCGGGCGGTCCTGGATCGGGCGGGTGAAGATCTGGAGGAGGAACCCCTCCTCGTCGCGGTCGGCCTCGATCCCGAGCTCCTCGAGCGTGTCGATCGGCACACCGACGTCGCCGACGCGCGCGCCGAGCTGCTCGTAGTAAGCGTGGGGCATCCCCAGGAACTCCACTCCGAGCCCGCGCAGTGCCCGGACCGTTGCGACGATGTCCTCCGTCCGGAGGGCGATGTGCTGGGTCCCCGCGTCGAGGTAGTAGTCGAGGAACTCCTGGATCTGGCTCTTCTTCTTGCCCGGCGCGGGCTCGTTGATCGGGAACTTGACCCGGCCGTTGCCGTTGGTCATGACCTTTGACATGAGGGCGCTGTAGTCGGTGTGGATGACCTTGTCGTCGTAGTGGATCAGCTGGGCGAAGCCCATCACGTCGCGGTAGTAGTCGACGTACGTGTTCATGTCGCCGAGAGCGACGTTGCCGACGCAGTGGTCGATCTCGAGGAGGTTCATCCCGGTCGCCGCGGCGGCCGGCTTCTTCACCTTGCGGAAACCCGGGGCAAAGACCCCGTGGTAATCGGCCCGCTCGATGAAGCTGTGGCGGACTTCGCCGTAGGTGTACACGGCGGACCGACGGAGGACGCCGTCCTCGCCGCCGTCGAGCTCGACCGGCTCGATCGCGGCCTTCGCCCCGCGCTTCGTCGTCTCGGCGAACGACGAGCGGGCGTCATCGACCAGGAACGCGATGTCCTTGACGCCGTCGCCGTGACGATGGACGTGCTCGGCGATCTCACCGTCCGGGCCGAGGGCCCCGGTCAGGACGAACGTGATGTCGTTGCGCCGCATCACGTAGCTGGTCCGGTCGCGGACACCGGTCTCCAGACCGGCATAGGCGATCGGGGTGAAGCCCCACAGCGCCCGGAAGTAATGGGCGGACTGGCGGGCGTTGCCGACCCAGAGCTCGACGTGGTCGATGCCCTTGAGGGGCAGGAAGTCCTGGGCCTCGTCGTAGGCGTTCTTGTTGACGTGGGCGCCGGCCTGGTTGGCCGCACCACGGTCGATCGTGTCGGTCATGCGATCGGTCTCCTGCGGTCCGACGACAACCGCACGGGACGAGAAGCCCGGCGCGGCAGCCACGGGACGGCGACCCGGCACCGCGCCGGGATGGTCTGGCCACCCATGCTACGCCGACCATGCCAGACTGCGGCCATGAACGATCTCGCCGTCCGGCTCCGCGACGCCGGCACCGCGCTCCTCGGTCTGCGGGGCGCACTTGTCGCGGGCGAGCCCTGGCCACTCAGCGCCGCGTATGGCACCGAGCCCGAGGCGGACTGGGGGCCGCGTGAAGTCCTGGCCCACGTCAACGAGATGCTCGGTTACTGGCCGATGCAGCTGGGTGGCGTTCTCGACGGCGATCCGGGCTCCCCTGCCCCGTTCGGTCGCGTCGCGGAGGATCCGAACCGTCTCGGCCGGATCGAGGCGGACCGGGCGCTGCCGGTCGGCGAGCTGCTCGACCAGATCGAGCCCAACCTTGCGAACGCGGTAGCGTTCGTCGCCGGTCTGACGCCCGCCGACCGGGGCCGGACCGGAACGCATCCCACGCGCGGCCCGGTCCCGGTCGAGACCGGACTGGATGTCTTCCTCAGCGGCCACCTCGAGGGCCATGTGGCCCAGCTCCGCGAGATCCTGGGCCGCCGCGGCTGACCGCGCGCCGCATTCCTCGGGTCACACGGGCGGCTCTCGATCCCGCCCGTTGCCTGGATGCACCGAGAGGACTTCCGGCTTGGGGGTCCTGGTACTCACGGGCTATTCCCAGGTCCCCCGTCGGGACCGTACCTTCCGAGTCCGCGCAGGCATCAGAGACGTGATTGAGGAAGGGGCCCGTCCGTTGTTGCACCAGCTCAAGTCGCAGGGGTTCAGGATCGTCATGGTCCTGTCCGCGCTCGCCAGCTCGGCACTCGTTCTCCAAGCCGGGCAGCGCTGGACGCACTGAACCCACACCGTCCTGTCGACGGAAGCAATCATCCCCGGCGGGCCTCCGACCGCCTCCGCGATCTGCGCTCCCGAAGAGCCGCCCGGTCCCACGGGCGGCTCTTCGATTCCCGACCTTGGTCGACCGGGTCAGCCCTTCGTCGGTGTGTCGCGCCGCTCGCGGAGCAGGCTGCGGAGGATGAAGGCGACATTCGCGGGCCGCTCTGCCAGGCGGCGCATGAAATACGGATACCACTGGGTCCCGAACGGGACGTAGACCCGGACCCCGAAGCCGGCCTTGAGGAGCCGCTCCTGGAGGTCGCGCCGGACGCCGTACAGCATCTGGAACTCGAACCGGTCCGAGTCGATCCCTTCGGCGCGGACGAGGGCGACGGCCCGCGCGATCAGCCGCTCGTCGTGGGTGGCGAGGCCCGGGAATGTCCCGGCGCCCAGGAGGCGCAGCATCAGGCCCTCGTACGCCGCGTCGACGTCGGCCTTGTCCGGGTAGGCGGCCGCCGCCGGCTCGACATAGGCACCCTTGCAGAGCCGGATCCGGGCGTGTTCGGCGATGAGCCCCTCGACGTCGGCCGGACTGCGCCGCAACGCGGCCTGGATCACGACCCCGGAGTCGCCCCGACCAGCGTTGATCGGGCGGAGCTCGCGCCAGAGGGCGAGGGTCGCATCGGTGGTGTCGTGAGCCTCCATGTCGAAGCGGACGAACGCGTCCAGGGCGGCTGCGTGCTCGAGGATCCGGGTCAGGTTGTCGCGACAGGTGCCGCCGTCGAGCCCGAGGCCCATCTGGCTGAGCTTGACGCTGACGTTGCGATCCAGCCCGCGCATCGCGAGCGCGTCAAGAGTCGCGACGTATTCGTCGGCGGCGACCCGAGCAGCAGCGGCCGACGTGACGGCCTCGCCGAGGACATCGACGGTCGTCCGGAACCCGGCAGCCTGGAGGCGGGTCAGCGCGTCGAGGGCATCCTCGAGGGTCTCGCCGGCGACGAATCGGGCGACCATCGTACGGGTGACCGGGAGACGCGTCGCCAGCCGGCCAACCGACCGCCGCCGCGACAGCCACAGCAGGGAGGTCCGCATCGCCCGCTCGGGCGCGGCGCGGAGGGCGATGAGAGCCGGCACGGGCTGATGGTAGCGGTCGCGTGCGGCCCGGAACCCGTGCCGGATGTCCCTCCCGCCGGGACCGGCGGTCACGCCGTCGGCGCGAGTCGGCCCGACGGGTCGGCTAGGATCGCGGCCTGAACAAGGAGCAACCCACATGACGATCCCGGACCTCGGATCTGACCTGCCCGACGTCGTCCTCCGGACCGCGATCGTGTACGTCTGCCTGGTCCTCGGATTCCGGTTCCTCGGCAAGCGGGAGGCAGGCCAGCTCTCGACTCTGGACCTTGTCGTCCTGCTCGTGATCTCGAACGCCGTCCAGAATGCCATGGTCGGCCAGAACAGCTCGCTGATCGGAGGGCTTGTCGCGGCGGCGGTCATCCTCGTCCTCGACCTCGCCCTCCACGCCGCGTCGGATCGCCTGCCGTGGCTCCGCAACGCGCTCGACGGCGAGCCGACCCTGCTCGTCGATCACGGCCGGATCCTGTTCGAGAACCTCCGTGCCGAGGGAATCAGCGATCGTGAGCTGGCGGTCGCACTCCGTCAGAACCAGCTGCTCACCGCCGAGGAGGCGCTATACGTCTTTCTCGAAACGAACGGCCAGATCAGCGTGATCCCGCGCCGCGACGACGACGATCCCCAGCCCGGCGCTGCCGCCAAGCCCGGCGATGCGACCGACATCAATGGCGACCTGACCGATCCTGCGCCGACATCGCGCCCCTCGGGCACCGTCGGGAAGGCCGTCCGGAGGTTCCTGCGGCGGCGCCATCGGCGGCCAGGGCGGCTGTCCGGGCCGTCCTGATCCCGACTGGCCGGGCTGACGTTCTCGGGTATCCCGACCAGATGGCGGGTGATCGCCCCGGCGATCAATCCCGCACGAACGCGCGTGGCCGACGCTGAGTTCGGACCCGTGGGACCGCGAATTGCGGATCGCGCGTGCTCGCTCATTTGGAAATGATCGGGGGGGCAGATCAACGCGCCCGCGCGGGACCGATGTCAGCGCCGCATCAGCGCGGCCCGCCCCCCTTGCCCGCCTTGCCCGATGCGTCGCCGTCGTCGGCCGTCACCTCCAGATCGTCCATCAAGTGGCGCCGGAGGAACGCTCGGATCCGAGTGAACGCGTCGCGGCGGTTCTCCCGGCGCTCCCAGCCGTGGCCCTCCTCGTCGTACCAGTGGACCTCGTGGAACTTGCCTTCGATCTGGAGCGCCTCGATCATCTTCTCGCTCATCAGCGGCACGACCCGGCGGTCCTTCCGGCCATGGAGGATCAGGAGCGGCGCTTCGATCTTCTCGGCCTGGTAGAGCGGCGAGCCGCGGCGATAGAGAGCGGTCTTGGTCGGATCGTCGGGCGAGCCCATCATCCGGCCGAGATCGAGCCGGCCGGGGCGGTCGCCATGACGGAAGCTCTCGGAGATCTCCGAATCGCCGTACAGGTCGACGCCGGCCTGCCACAGCCCAGGCTCCTCGACGAGCGCGCACAGGACGAGGTAGCCGCCGTATGACCCGCCGTAGATCCCGAGCCGGCCGTTCGACCACGGCTGCTCGGCGGCCCACTTGCCGGCGTCGACCATGTCGAACGCGTCAGCGTGCCCCCATTCGTCGTGGTTCGCATAGCGGAAGTCGCGGCCGTAGCCGGTCGAGCCGCGGAAGTCGACGTCGAGGAAGGCGAAGCCCTCGCGAGCGAGGAGCTGCTTGAACGGCACCCACGCCCGGTAGGCCTGCCAGGTCGGGCCGCCATGAGGGTAGACGATCGTCGGGACGCGCTTCGCGCCGCGCTTGCCGGTCGCCGCGGTCGGGCGCCACAGCGTGCCCTCGATCCGCTGCCCGTCGCGGGCCTTGAACGTGATCCGCTCGCCCTGGATCGTCCGGTCCGGGCGGAACGCCGCCGCGAGGACCGTCGGCATCGACTCGGTCGCCTGGCGCGGCCGCGATCCCTCTGGAGCGACCCCCGGAACCGGGAGGAGCCACAGGTCCTGCGGCCGATCCTGGCTCTCGCCGATCGCCGCCAGCCACGCCCCGTCGGCGACGAACCCGACCGAGCGCCAGAGACCGGGCCAGGGGTTCACGACAACACCGGCGCCCGCAGCGACGACCGGCGGCGGGTTCTTCGGCGGGCGGCCGCGGCCGCGCTTGACCGGAGTCGCGCCACCGATCGGGGCGACGACGAGATCGATCAGGGCGTCGTGAATATCGCCATGGACGAACCGCTCGCCGTCGGGTGTCGGGAGGGCTGCGTAGCCGTACCCACCGCTCGGCTCGCCGTGTTCGCGCCGACCGGTTGTCAGGACCGCCTTCGCGCGACCGTCGGCCGACAGGCGGACGACCTGGAACCAGCCGTCGACGTCGGATACGTACAGGAACCCGCCGCCCGGGACGGCCCGCGGGCCCGCCGCCCACTCCTTGCCGCCGCCGGCGACCCGGCGTTCCTCACCGCTTGCGACGTCGACAAGATGGAGCTCACCGCGAGCGAAGTCGGGAGCCCGGAAGGTCGCGATGGCGATGGTCGTGCCGTCGGCCGACCACTCGAAGTCCTCGACGTCGAACCCGACCGCCGTCAGGATCCGCGACTCGGGCGGGCGCGGGTCCCGCGACGGACGGCCACGCCGCGGGACCGGGGCGTCGACGACATTGACCTGCGACCAGCCGCGCCGGCGCGAACAGAACGCAATCCGCAGACCGT
Organism: Candidatus Limnocylindrales bacterium; assembly: GCA_038204565.1. Classification (GTDB taxonomy): domain Bacteria; phylum Chloroflexota; class Limnocylindria; order Limnocylindrales; family CSP1-4; genus CF-46. Next base: position 10,317 of record JBBRCU010000023.1, on the reverse strand, counting down.
CGGGCGCCCAGCGCGGCAACGAGACGCCGGCCGGATGGCCCGCCACGAGGACGTCTCGAGCGCCGTCGGCGTCGATGACCCGGATCTCGTCGCCGCGGACGTAGACGAGGCGGCGGCCGTCCGGCGACCACTGCGGGTCGGAGACGTCCTTCTCGGACGCGGTGACCTGGATCGGGCTGCCGCCACGGAGCGGAAGGATGACGATCTGGCGCGCCCCGCCGATCTCCTGGGTGCCCACGACGACGCGATCACGGGGATGGAGCCGCAGCTCGCGCGGGCTGTCGACCGCGACCATCCGCTCGATCGTCAGCCCACCGGTCGCCGCGGCCACCGTGGCCCCGGACGCCCGGGCGCTGGGCGAGTCTGCCTGCTTCATCGATCCTCCTCGAGTGCGCCTTTTGCCATCGACGTCATCCGCTGGTTACGGCCCAGCCGCGACGCGCGGCCGCGGGTCCGATCATCGCGTGGTGAGCGCGGACGTGTCCGTGGAGGTCCTCGTACGCCCAGCTGAAGCCCTCGGGATCGAGCCATTCCTCGGCGGTCATCGCCGCGATCGCCGAGCGGAGGCGAGCTTGCCCCTCCGCGTACTGCCGGCGCAGGTCCGCGGGCGGCGTGCCCCGCGCCGCACGCACCTGGGCGTCGTTGAAGGCGTCCAGGCCTTCGGGCGGAAGGTCGGCCCAGCCCGAGCCGGCGCGATGCGCCTCGAGCGCCCGGGATCCCTCCTCGAACCAGCCGGCGAGGTGGCCGACGTGGTCCGCGAGGGTCCAGGCCCCGTCGGTCACGAGCGTCCAGTCCTCATCGGGGGTTGCCGCCATCAGCTCGTCGAATGCCGCGAGGATCGTTGCTGCTGACGCCCAGAACCGGGCGCCGCCGCCGTCCCGCTCGGCGCGCGTCGGCTGCGGATCCGTCCCGAACGGGTCGTTCCCGATCTGGCGCGTCCGGAGCGCATCGGTCCATGGCTCGAGCACGGCGAGATGGTCGAGCTCATGGCCATGGAAGACCTGGTGGACCCAGCCCCAAGCGGTGTCGCTCCGGATCACCGTCAGGGGCAATCGCCGGGCCAGCGCCAGGACGCGGGCATGGGCGGTGACGCCGCGTTCGCGCAGGACCCGCGGCTCGGTCGTGACGAAGACGGACCGACGGCGCTCGTTGAGGTTGTTGAAGTCGCCGCCGCCGTAATAGTCCTCGTCGGACGGCCACTCGGCGCCACTCGCGACATCGCCGATATAGCCGGCGGCGAGCTCCCACCAATCGACGACGTGGCCGACGTGATCGAGGAGCGACCAGTCGGGACCGCCGGCATCCGAAGGCGCCGCGCCGGGCAGGCGCCAGGCGGCATCGTCGAGGCCAGCGGAGACCGCAAGGAAGCGATCGTGGATGGCAGCCTCGTCGGCCCAGTAGTCGCGGCTGGTCGCCCGGAAGTCGATGGCCCGGAGGTCGCCGAGGGCCGCCCGACGAAGGTCGGGGAGCGGCGCGGTCAGGGGTGCCGTCACGTCTGGCTGGGGCGGTCCGGCGCGGAGGTGCCGACGCTGGCCTCGAGCTGGTCACCGAGTTCGACGGTCCTCCGAAACGCCGCCCAGACCGCCTCGGACAGGACGGTCCGGAGCCGACCCGATTCGAGCTCGTGGAGCGCTGCAGCCGAGGTGCCGCCCGGCGATGTCACCATGTTGCGGAGCTCGGCAGGGTGCATCTGCGACTGCTTCGCGAAGAGCGTGCTCCCCTCGATGGTCTCGACGACGAGGTCGTGGGCGACATGGCGCGGGAAGCCGAGGTGGACGGCGGCGTCGATCAGCGCCTCCATGAAGAGGAACACGTACGTCGGGCCGGTCCCGGAGACCGCGGTCGCCATCGCCACCATCTTCTCGTCATCCACCTCGATCTGGGTGCCCAGGGCGGCGAGGAGGGTGGCCGCCTGCTCGCGCTGTTCGGTGGTCGTTTCCGGGGTGGCGTACCAGACCGTGACGCCCTTGCCGAGGCGGGCCGGCGTATTCGGCATCGCCCGGATGACCTGGTCGTGGCCGAGGGTCCCGATGAGGGCCTTCGTCGTCGCCCCGGCGAGGACCGAGAGGACGACCTGGCCGCGGCGGAGGTGCGGCCCGATCTCGCGGGCGACCTTCGCCAGCATCTGGGGTTTGATCCCGAACAGGACGACGTCGGCGCCGTCGATCGCCTCGAGATTGCTCCCGACCACCCGGATGCCGTACTCGGTCCGGAGGTGGTCGCGTCGCTCGGGGCGAGGATGGCTGGCCACGATCTGGTCGGGCGCAACGAGCTCTCCCCGGAGGAGGCCGGCGATCATCGCCTCGGCCATCACCCCGGAGCCAACCGTCGCGATCGTCCTGCCGTCGAGTGAGGTCATCGGGGCGGAGTATCGCATGCGATTTCTGCGCTCCGTGCATCCCGTTCCCCGCCTCGCCCCGGATATCGACGCCATCGTTACCGGCAGGGGCTCGCGGGGCGCAAGGTGCGGGTCCAGGGACGTGCCGTCGCGATCCTGGCCCAAGTCGTGCACGACCTGGCAGGTCTGACGGGCCGAAACCGGCCTCCGGCTCTTTCCCCCGCACGCCGTAACGATGGCGTCGTTATGGGCCGGGCCAGCCAGCGTCCGTCGGCAGCGGCGCGCCCATCAGCCTTGGCGCGCCCGTCACTCGGGGCGCGCCGTCAGCCTCGCGCGCCGGTCGCGGTTCTGCCTCGCGTGGCGGTCGCGAGGACGAAGAACCGACCGGACGTCGTGACCTCGATGTCGCGGAAGCCCGCGCCCGCCAGCGCGGCAGCGATCGCGTCGGGTGATCGGTAGACCTTGACGATGTCGAACTCGCGGCCGTCGGTCAGGCGGCGGACCGAACGGTCGGCGGCAGGGGTCGGCTGATCGACGGCGCCCGATCGTGGATCGGGCAGGGAGTCGATCAGCGCGATCCGACCGCCAGCCCCAAGCCAACGCGCGGCGAGGTCGAGGAAGGCCGCCGTTCGAGCGCGCTCGACATGGCTCAGCCAGAACCCGGCGAACAGGCCCTCGGCAGGGATCGCCTCGCCGTCCGGCTCGGCCCACGCATCGCGGACGTGAAGGTGGGCGCGGAGGCCGTGGGCGACGAGGCGTTCGCGGGCGCGGACGAGCGGCGCGGGGGCGGCGTCGTACATCCAGAGCTCGCCTTTCGCGGCGAGCAGCGGTGACCACCAGCCGGTGCCCGCTGCGAGCTCGACGATCCGGCCGGCCAGCGACAGGCCGTCGAGCCAGCGCCCGGCCGCATCGAGCTCCGCGTTCCAGGCAGTGTCGTGAATCGGGCCGTGCTCGTAGCGGCCACGGCGGAGGTACCAGTCGTCGTATTCGGGGGCGCGGGCCTCGTAATAGGCGATCAGGTCCGGGTCGGACGGGCCTGGTTCCGGCGACGCCGGGGCGACTGCGAGCGTGCCAGCCCCGGACGCGGTCGGTTGTGGCGCGGAGGCCGCCGCCCGGGCGTCGAGCGCCGCCCGCAGCCGGAACCGCAGGAATTCGTTATCGCCGGCCTTGCCGAGGCAGTCCGGGCAGAGCTTCGCGTAGCCCTCGAGATCGTCGGGCGATCGGGTCGTCCACGACCGCCCGCACCACAGGCAGGCGAACGTCGGAAGCGGCGCGGATGCCGGCACGGAGCGGACCACGGTCAGGCGATCGGCGTCCAGCCGTCGGCCGGCGAGAGGTCGCGGAACGCCTCCGGATCGAAGATCTCGGCCAGCATCTCGATCCCGTCGACGACCCGCGGCCCGGGCCGCGAGAAGTACGACGACCCGTCGAGCGCGATCAGGTGCCCGCGCTGGATGGCGGACAGCTCGCCGATCCACTCGGGACGGGCCGTCCGTCGCCATTCATCGACCGTCTCCCGGAGGTGGTAGCCGCAGGGCATCAGCAGGACGAGATCCGGGTCGACCTCGGCTACCGCATCCCACGTCGTCGGCCGCGCCGGGCTGCCGTCCTGGCCGAGGACGTCCCAGCCGCCGGCCCGCCGGATCTGGTCCGGGACCCAGTGGCCGACCGCGAACGGCGGGTCGAGCCATTCGAGCCCGACGACGCGCGGACCGGTGAAGCCTGCCTCGCGCCGCTGCTGGGCCTTTGCCTCGATCGCCCCAAGCCGGCCGCGAAGGCTCTCGACCAGCTCAATCGCAGCGTCCTCGGCCTCGGCCATCGCCCCGACGGTCGCGATCGTGTTCAGGATCCCCTCCACCGACGTGGGCTCGAGCGAGATCACCGTCGTGTCCAAGTCGAGCGCACGGACCGCGTCATTGACCTCGCGATAGCCGACGGCGCAGACGGCGCAGAGCTCCTGGGTCAGGATCAGGTCGGCGTCGGCGACCTCGAGGGCGGCCTCGTCGAGGTGGTAGATCGCCGATCCGCCGTGGACGGCGTCACCGACCCGGCGGTTGATCTCGCGGCTCGACGCGCCGACCAGCTCGAGCGCATTGCTGGTCATGACCGGCAGGCCGACGACCTCGGGCGGCCAGTCGCACTCGTGGGTGACCCCGACCAGCTCGTCGCGCAACCCGAGGGCGCACACGATCTCCGTCGCCGAGGGGAGCAGGGAGACGATTCGCATGAGGGACCGAGTGTATGGCCCGGGGGCGGACCCGCGCCCCAGTTCCGGTCCGCGCCAGGTCGACGCGACTCCGCCCGTCGCTCCGTCGCGCGGGATCACCGACCGCCGAACACGCCTGAAACGGTGACCCGGAAACTTGTCAGGCGAATCTCACCCGGTCGGTAGCCTGAATTGGCGTCAGGCGGGCTTGAACTCGTCGACCATCGCCCGGGCGGCCGCCTTGTCGGTGTACCAGACCGCGTCCGCCTTCGTGTAGGAAGCCCACTCGGCCGGGAGCGACTCCTCGGGGAAGATCGCGTTCACCGGGCATTCCGGCTCGCAGGCGCCGCAATCGATGCACTCATTGGGGTCGATGAACAGCTTCCGGTCGGTGCCTTCCTCGTAGTGGATGCAGTCGACCGGGCAGACCGAGACACAGGAGAGGTCCAGCACGTCGATGCACGGCTCGGCGATCACGTAGGTCATGGGGTGGCTTCTCCTCGACCCGTTCGGTGAAGGTTCATCGGGTTCGCCTCGACGGCGGGCCCCGAATCCTAGCACCGCGGCGCCGTTCTCAGCCTCGATCGGGCGCGAGCCGGATGGCGGCGCGCATTCCCTTCGCCCAGTGCTCGGGCACGTGGCAGCCGAGGATCAGCGCCCCGGCCACCGCCGGGTCGGCCGGAACCGTCCAGACGTAGTCGACCCGCTGGCCCGAGGGCACGACGATCCGGATCCCCGAAACTCCCGGTGGGACGCTGACGATCGGGGTCGGCCCGGGCGGCGCACCGGCCGCCGAACCTTCGGCCGCCTCCCATGCGTCCTGGACCGCCTGATCGCCGATCACGGCCTCGTGGATCACGAGCCCGCCGTTCACCACGTGGACGAGCACGGTCTCGCCCGGCGCGAAGTCGACCGGGTCCGGCAGGAAGACGTAATCCTTCATCACGATGTTGACTTCGCGCGGGGCCGTCGAGGTGCCGGGCACGATCGGCGGCGTCGGCGGCGGTGGCCCAGCGTCGCAGCCGCCAACGGCGAGGGCGACGACCACAAGCGCGGCACCCGCGACGACGCGGCCAACGGCCGTCGAGCGCTGCGGGGAAACGGCCCTTGCGCGCTTCGGAGTGACGCGCCGGATCAGCTGGGCGAGCACGGGCGGCAGTCTACGACCCGGACTGGCGAGGGCGGGCCCGGGCCCCACAGCGACCGTCGGGCGCGACGCCCGGCCCTGCTTCTTGACAGCCGTCGGAAACGAACCGCACAGTGCGGCATCGCTCCGCCGCAGCGGAGCGGCAGGCGGCCAGGATCGGGATGCCGTCGGACCCCAGACCGAGGAACCGCTTGACGTCTTCACCCCCGATTGCCGCGTCCGTCGATGCACCGGCTCACGCTGGATCCGGCGACGCCATCCCCGCGATCCGCCTCGAGGGCCTGACGAAGACGTTCGCCACGGGGGGCGCCGCGGGCAAGCGGGTGGCCGCGAGCGGCGTGACCCGGGCGGATGGCGACCTGCTCGTCGCGGTCGACCACGTCGATCTCGAGGTCCGCGACGGTGAGTTCTTTTCGATGCTCGGGCCGTCGGGGTCGGGCAAGACGACGACCCTCCGGATGATCGCCGGCTTCGAGCTGCCGACTGCCGGGCGCGTTCTGCTGCACGGGGTCGATGTGACCCGTGAGCCACCGTTCGCCCGCGACGTCAACACCGTCTTCCAGGACTACGCTCTCTTTCCCCACATGTCGGTCGGTGACAACGTCGCCTACGGAATGCTCGTCCGGAAGGTTCCGAAGGACGAACGGACCCGCCGGGTCGGCGAGGCGCTCGAGATGGTCCGCCTGTCCGGCTACGAGCGGCGAAAGCCGGGCCAGCTGTCGGGCGGCCAGCGCCAGCGGGTCGCACTCGCCCGGGCTCTCGTGAATCGACCGCGCGTGATCCTCCTCGATGAGCCCCTCGGCGCGCTCGATCTCAAGCTCCGCGAGGAGATGCAGATCGAGCTGAAGGCGATCCAGCAGCAGGTCCGGATCACGTTCATCTACGTCACCCACGACCAGGAGGAGGCGCTGACGATGAGCGACCGCCTGGCCGTCTTCAACCGCGGCCGGATCGAGCAGGTCGGGCCGCCCGCGGATGTCTACGAGCGCCCGGCGACCGCGTTCGTCGCCGGCTTCGTCGGGACCTCCAACCTGCTCCGGGACGACGTCGCGCGGAGCGTGGTCGGGCGCGATGGGACATTCACCATTCGGCCCGAGAAGATCCGCTTGGCCGAGCCGTCCGACCCAGTCGACGATGACGAGACCTCGGCGCTGGGCCGAATCCGGAGCGTCGTGTATCTCGGCCCGGACACGCGGTTCGTCGTGACCCTCGACGCAGGCTCCGACCTCGTCGTCACCCAGCAGAACCTCGCAACCTCATCGATGGACGCGCTTGCCCTGAGTGGCAAGGCCGTCCGGCTCATCTGGAAGCGCCAGCACAACTTCGAGATCGCAGCACCTGGAGGAGGAGCAGCATGAGATCCCGGTCCCTGTTCGCCGCGGCGGCGAGCTTCGGCATCATCGTCGCCGCCTGCGGCGGTGGGGCGACGCCGTCCCCATCGATTGCGTCCGTTGCCCCGCCCGCGAGCGTCGCCCCGAGCGCTGGCGGGCCGTCGACTGCGCCCGAGTCGGCCGCGCCGTCCTCGAATCTCCCGTCCGCGATCGGCCCCGGCGAGGGCGAGGTCGACATCATCGTCTGGGCCGGCTACGCCGAGGATGGCTCGAACGTCAAGGAATACGACTGGGTCCACCCGTTCATCGCGGCGAACCCGGATTGCGCCAAGGTCAACGTCAAGCCCGCCGACACGTCGGACGCCATGGTTTCGCTGATGCAGGGTGGTGGCGGCGGCCTGTATGACGGCGTTTCGGCGTCGGGCGACGCGTCGAACACGCTGATCACCCGCGGCGACGTCGCGGAGGTCAACGTCGACCTGATCCCCGACTTCAGGGACATTGCGCCGTTCCTCCAGTCGCCGGCGCACAACACCGTCGACGGCAAGCACTACGGCATCTCCCACGGCTGGGGCGGCAACACCCTCATGTGGCGGACGGACCTCGTGAACCCGGCTCCGACGAGCTGGGACGTGACGTTCGATCCGGCCAAGATGGCGGCCTACAAGGGCAAGATCACCGCCTACGGCGGCTCGATCTACCTCGCCGACGCGGCCGTCTACCTGAAGGCTCACAACCCGGACCTCGGCATCACCGATCCGTACGAGCTCACCCAGCCTCAGTTCGACGCCGCAATCAACCTGCTGAAGGCGCAGCACCCATTCGTCGGGAAGTACTGGGAGGCCTACTCCGACGAGATCGACAACTTCACGAGCGGCGCGTCGACCGTCGGCACGACCTGGCCCTACCAGACCAACACCCTGAAGGGCGCAGGGGTCAAGGTCGACGCCGTCGTCCCGACCGAGGGGATGACCGGCTGGGCGGATACGTGGATGCTCGCCTCGAAGGCCAAGCACCCCAACTGCATGTACAAGTGGATGGCCTGGATGGTCACGCCCCACGTCCAGACCCAGGTCGCGGAGTACTTCGGCGAGGCGCCGGCCAACCCGAAGGCGTGCGCCGAGCTCGACAAGGTCTACGGCTCGTACGGGGTCAAGGACTTCTGCACCCTCTACAGCGTCAACGACAAGTCCTTCTACGACTCGATCAGCTTCTGGAAGACGCCCCAGGCCGATTGCGGCGACAGCCGCGGCACAACCTGCGTGTCGTACGACCAGTGGGTGACCGCATTCCAGGCCGTCAAGGCCGGCAGCTGAGGCTCGACACGCGGATGCCCGGCCGACCGGCCGGGCATCCCGTCGAATCGCTCAGCGGCAGATGACCGCGACCAGCCCGGATCTCCCGACCCCGCCGCTCGGCTCACCCGACGGCGGGCTTGCCGCGCCTCGGGAGATCCCGGGAAGCGCCCGCCGGCGCCTGCTCGCGGCGCTCTACCGCCGGCCGCGAGCCCAGCTGCTCCTGCTCCTGACGCCACCTGCCGGCTGGTTCGGCATCGTCTACCTCGGGTCGCTGGCCCTGCTTCTCGTCACCGCGTTCTGGACGTTCGACGGTGTGACGGGCAGGGTCGTCCAGCACTGGACCCTCGACAACATCATCCAGATCCTGACCCAGCCCGCATTCCGGATCGTCGCCCTCCGGACGCTCCAGTTCGCGATCGTCGTCACGATCGCCGACGTGGTCATCGCCTTTCCCATCGCCTTCTTCATGGCCCAGGTGGCGAGCCCCCGAACCCGGGCCATCCTCTTCATGCTCTGTCTCCTGCCGCTCTGGGCGAGCTATCTCGTCCGGGTCTACGCGTGGCGGGTCATCCTGTCGCCGAACGGCCCGCTCGACTGGACGCTCGGGCTGTTCGGACTCGGGCCCGCCGGGTTGTACCCGTCTGATCTCGGCGTCGGGATCGTCTTCACCTACCTCTGGCTGCCGTACATGATCCTGCCGCTGTACGCTGGGCTGGAGCGGGTGCCGCGGTCGCTTCTCGAGGCCAGCGCTGACCTCGGCGCCCGGCAGGCGACGACCTTCCGGCGGATCATCCTGCCGCTCGTCCTGCCGGCCCTCGCCGCCGGCTCGATCTTCACGTTCAGCCTGACCCTCGGCGACTACATCACGCCGAGCCTGGTCTCGAACAACCAGTTCATCGGAAACATCGTCCTCGAGCAGCAGGGCGTGTCGGGCAACCTGCCCCTGGCGGCGGCCTTCGCGCTCGTTCCGGTCGTGATCATGGGGACCTACCTGTTCATCGCCCGGCGCCTCGGCGCCTTCGAGGCCCTGTGATGGCCCGCTGGCTGCTGCGGGCGTCGACCGCTGCCGTGATCACCTTCCTCTACCTTCCGATCGCGACGATCGCCCTGTATGCGTTCAATGCCCAGCGGATCCAGGTCTGGCCGATCCGGGAGTTCAGCACCCAGTGGTTCGGGTCGGCCTGGGACAACCCGTCGGTCCGCGATGCCCTGTTCCTGTCGCTCCAGGTCGGCCTCACGGCGGCCCTCCTCGCGATCATCCTGGGTTCGCTGGCGGCGTTCGCCATCCATCGCTTCCGGTTCTTCGGGCGCGAGGTCTTCTCGCTCTCGCTGGTCCTGCCGATCGCCCTGCCGGGCATCGTGACCGGCCTTGCCCTGAACGCGACGGTCCGGACCGTCGGGCTGTCCTTCTCGACGATGACGATCATCGTCGGGCACGCCACGTTCTGCATCGTGGTGGTGTACAACAACGTCGTCGCCCGGCTGCGCCGCTCGTCGCGCAACATCGAGGAGGCGTCGATGGACCTCGGCGCCGACACGTGGCAGACGTTCCGGTACATCACCCTGCCGGTGATCCGGACGGCCGTCCTCGCCGGCGGGCTGCTCGCGTTCGCGCTGTCCTTCGACGAGATCGTCGTCACGATCTTCACGGCGGGAGCGCAGAACACGCTGCCGATCTGGATCTTCGGCAACATCCGCCTCGGCCAGCAGCTTCCGCAGGTCAACGTGGTGGTGCTGTTCGTGATCCTGATCACGCTGATCCCGGTGGCGCTCGCCCAGCGACTCACGCGCGACACCGGAGTGCTGCGCAGTCGCTCCCGGCCGCCCGACGCCGCGCCGTGAGCGGGGATCGAACGTAAGGGTGGCTAGATTGAGATGAGCCTTCGGGCGGGACCCATCAACGCCGTCGGAGGCACCTGAAAAATGAACGACAGCCAGCTGCAGACCCCGTACCTCGACGCGCTCCGCGCGTACGCCGACCGCGAGCCGGCGCGCCT
>JBBRCU010000022.1:0-50111 GCA_038204565.1 Candidatus Limnocylindrales bacterium | reverse complement strand
GTCCGAACGGTGCCGGACCGGCCAGGCCACGATCGCCGCTACGCCCTCGCCGGATCGAAGCTCGCCGCCCTGGGCTGGCGCAACCGGACCTCGTTCGCAGACGGCCTTGCCCAGACGGTCGACTGGTTCCGGGCGAACGAGCCCTGGTGGCGGGCCGTCAAGTCGGGCGACTGGGACGCGTATTACGAGCGCCAGTACGGGGCTCGTCTCGCCCAGGGCCAGGCGGCGGTGGCCAACGTCCGACCAGGGGCCTGACGCGGTGCGCGTTGCGGTCACGGGCGCCGGCGGCCGCCTCGGACGGGCGGTCGTCACGGCGCTCGAGGAAGCGCCGTTCAGCGGCCTGTTCGGGCCGATCGCCTGGACCCGGGCCACCTTCGACCTCGACGCTCCGGACGGCATCGGCGCGCTCCTCGATCGCGACCGGCCCGAGGTCGTCGTCCACTGCGCGGCGTGGACCGATGTCGACGGCTGCGTCCGCGAGCCCGAGGTCGCCCTGCGGCGCAACGGCGAGGCGACCGGGGTTCTCGCCCGGGCCACCGCCGCCCGCGGCCTCGATCTGATCGTCGTCTCGACGAACGAGGTCTTCGACGGGGCGCGGACCGACGGCCGCGGCTACGAGCCCGGTGACCCGCGCAATCCGATCAACGCTTACGGCCGGTCGAAAGCGGCGGGCGAGGAGGCGGCGCGCCGGGCGTACGACGGGTCGGGGGCGGCGCTCGGGATCGCCCGCACGGCATGGCTGTTCGGGCCGCCCGGCAACGACTTCCCGGCGAAGATCCTCGCCGCCGCGGAGCGTGCTGCCGCGACGGGCGAACCGCTCTGCCTCGTCGCCGATGAGGTCGGCTCGCCGAGCTACACGGTCGATGTCGCCGAGGCGATCACCGAGCTGATCGGTGCGGACGGCGGCGGTGCGGTCGGTGGCGTCCACCACCTCGTCAACGGCGGCCACGCCTCGCGCGCCGAGTGGGCTCGCGAGCTGCTCCGCCAGGCCCGGATCGACGTCGCGACCGTGGATGTCCCGGCCTCCACCTGGCCGCGCGCCTCGACGCCGCCGGCCTGGGCCGTCCTGGCCCCGACGCCGCTGCCGGGCGGGGAACCTCTTCGCGCCTGGCAGGCGGCCCTCGCGGACTACCTCCCGACGCTTCTCCGTCAGCAGAGCGCCAGCCGGTCGATCGCCCGATGACCGACCTCTCCCGTCCGCCGTCCGGCCTGGCCGGTGTCCGCTACGGCGCCATCGCCCGCCACGCCGACAGCCGCGGGGCGTTCCGCGAGCTGTGGCGCGTCTCGGCCTTCCCGACCCTCACTCCTGAGGAGACCGGGGCGCCGGCTGGCAGCCAGCCTCAATTCGTCCAGACCAACCTGTCGAGTTCGGCGGCCGGCGTCCTGCGCGGCCTCCACTACCATCGCCGCCAGCTCGACTACTGGGTCGTCGCAGCGGGCCGGGCGTTCGTCGCCCTGGTCGACGTCCGGCCCGTCGCCGATGGTCGTGGCGTCGCCGTCGTCGAGACCCGCGAGCTCGGCGCCGACGAATGGGTCGTCATCCCCGCTGGCGTTGCCCACGGCTTCCTGGCCCTCGCGCCGCTCGACATGCTCTACCTCGTCACGAACGAGTACGACGGCGTGGACGAGCTCGGGTTCGCCTGGGACGATCCGGCCGTCGGCGTGCCCTGGCCCGCGGTCACGGGAACGCCCGATGGCCGTCCGATCCTGTCCGAACGGGACCTGGCGAACCCGCCGCTGGCCGAACTGGTCGCCCGCCTCCGCGGCTGAGTTCCCGGAGGTCGCGATCGCCTGCCGCCGGCAATCGGCGCGGACGGTTTCGCCGCGCCGAGCCGGTCGATGGGCGCGCACCGGACCGCACCCGTCGGCCCCGGTCTCCACCCGCGGCCGTCCGAACGGGCCATGCGCTGCCGGACCATCCCGCGATTGGCCTGCCGGGCCGCGTCCGCCAAGCTTCGAAGGCATTCATCCAAGCCCGCCGACAGTTCACGCCGGCGGCGCTCGATCAGGTTCGGAGCCGTCATGTTGCGTCACCTCGCCGCCGTCATCGGAATCGCCCTCGTCATCACCCTCGGCGTCGCTGGTCCGGCGGCAGCGGCCCAGACGAGCATGGCCAAGGTCGTGATCATCGTCGGGGCGACCCACGGCACGACGCCCCTCTACCGCTCCTACGCTGATGCCGCCTACAACGAGGCGATCAAGTACACCTCCCACGTCACGAAGGTCTACAGCCCGAACGCGACGTGGTCGAAGGTCAAGGCGGCCGTCTACAACGCGAACATCGTCATCTACTTCGGCCACGGCAACGGCTGGCCGAGCCCCTACCCCTTCAACACGGGCTACGCGACGGAGGATGGGTTCGGGCTGAACGCCGACCTCAACGGCGACGGGAAGCTGTCGGACTACGAGAACAGGTACTACGGCGAGCCGTACATGGCTCAGCTCCACCTGGCCCCGAACGCCATCGTCCTGCTCCACAACCTGTGCTACGCGTCGGGCAACTCCGAGCCCGGCGGCGTCGCTCCGAGCGTCAGCGTGGCCCGCCAGCGGATCGACAACTACGCCGCTGGCTTCCTGAAGGGTGGCGCCCGGGCCGTCATCGCCGACGGCCACATGGGCCCAGCCCCCTACCTTCGGGCGCTGTTCACGACGAGCCAATCGCTCGTCGACCTGTGGCGCTCGATGCCGAACTACCACAACCACGAATCGTCATTCGCATCGGCCCGCTCGGCGGGCTACACCGATTATTCCGACCCGGACAATGCGACGAGCAGCTTCTACCGCTCGCTCGTCGTGAAGCCGGGCCTGACCTCGACCGCGATCACGGCCGCCGTCGGCGACACCGGCGTGGATCCGGCCAGCCTCGTGTTCCCCGGGCGCGCGAGCGTCGAACTGCCCGACGCGCCGTTGTTCGCTACGCCGGCTTCTGCCCAGTTGGCGGGGTCCGACACGGCGGGCGACGCTCCGAGCCTGCTGACGCTGCCCGTGGGGACCCGGGTCAAGACGGTCGCCCTGAGCGTGGCCGCGACGAGCACGACGCCCGCGATCATCCAGATCGCAGGTCTCGACGACCCGGGGATTGCCGGTTACATCTCGGCCGCCGACCTCGCCCCGCGCGACAGCCGCGCCCCGATCCTCGTCGGGATCGACTCCGGCTCGGGCTGGCTCTCGCCGAATCAGGATGGCCGCTTCGACCAGATCACCGTGGCCGGCATCTTCTCGGAAACCGTCGATTGGGTCCTCGACATCAAGGACGCGAACGGTGCGATCGTGGACTCGACAGCCGGTCACGGCAGCTCCTTCAGCGTTCCGTGGGACGGGCTCGTCGACGGGATCGCGGTCGCCGACGGGAGCTACACGTGGGCAGCTCGGGGCACGGACGCGTGGCAGAACGGGACGGCCAGCGGCAGTGGCGCGGTGGTCGTCGACACGGTCGGCGTGGACGTGACCTCGCTCAGCCCGGACGGCAGCGCCGTCTCGACCTTCACCCCGAACGGCGATGGCGTCGGCGACACGATCTCGACCACCGTCACCGTCCCGGAAGCCGGCTCGATCGTTGCCTGGGTGACCGACGCCAACGGCGCGACCGTCCGCTCCTGGACCAGCACCTCGGTGGCCGGGGCCAACCCGCTGATCTGGGACGGCAAGACCGGTAACGGCTTGTCCGTGCCCGACGGCGACTACACCCTCCATTTCACCGCCCGCGACCGTTCCGGGACCAACGGCACCGGCCGGACCCGCCCGATCCGCGCGATCACGATGCTCGGGTTCGTCCGGACCTCGGTGAAGGCGTTCTATCCCCAGGACCGCGACCGTCTCGCGCCGACGACGAACCTCTCCTTCACCTTGACCCGGCCGGCGGCCGTGACGTGGACGATCCGCAACGCCGCAAACCAGATCGTCGTCAGTCATCTCGCCGACGCGGCGCTCAGGGCCGGGACCCAGGTCTGGACGTGGGACGGCCGGACCGCCGAAGGCACGCTTCTGCCGATCGGGACCTACACGTCCTACGTCACCGCGACCGACGGGGCCGACACGATCAGCCACTCCGTCAAGGTCGACATGAACGCATTCATCGTCACGACCTCGACGCAGGCTCCTCGCCGCGGGCACACGATCACGATCACCGCGACGTCCACGGAGCCGCTGTCGAGCGCGATGATCGTGTACGTCTATCAGCCCGGAGTCACGACCTGGCATGCCACCCTCGCGCGGGTCGACAGCCGGACCTCACGGTCCACGATCACCCTCAAGAACGCGGGCCGAGCCGGGTCTGTCCGGTTCGTGGTGCGGGCGAGCGACCTCGACGGGCACAGCCAGTTCACGAGCCGGTACCTGCCGATCAGCTGACGCCGGGCCGGACCCCTGGGCCACCGGAACGCCCGTCAAGCGCGACCCAGCGACCCCGCCCAACCCCACCGTACTGCACCCGACCGGGACTATTGGCCCGGTGGCGAGTCGGCCCCAGCGCCGTAGCGTGGGGCCAGTCCGGTGCCTGGTGACACGTTCGTCGCGCCGGCCGAGGAGCCGTCGCAATCCGGCGACGGGCACGTTTGCGAGAGGCCAGTTCGTGATTCCCGGATTTCGCCGCTCCCTGGCTCGCCGCATCGGCCGAACCATCACTGCCGGAGCCATCATCGCCATCGTCGGGCAGGCCGGCGCGCTGTCGATGACCAACGCGGTCACGCGACCAGTGATCGGCGCTGAACCCACCCCGGCCGTGGGATCCGCGGCGCAGGACCTCGCAGCTCCTGCCCCCGGCGGCGTCGCGACCACAATCCGGACCGCCGCAGCCGACCCGAACGTGCTCGGCCCGGCCGATCCCGCGGTCGACGCGACGGACGGATCGGCCGGCCTCGCCCCGTCGATCCAGTACGAGCAGGCCGAGCAGCACGCGGCCGATCGGACCGCATTCCCGGTCGGCAGCCGCGTCGCTGTTCCGTTCGAACCCCGGCCCGGGGACGCCTGGCCCGTCGGCGGATCCCGCCCGAGCGCCTTGCCGGCCGGCCGCCTCGACGGCCGTGTGATCAACGCTCAGGGCGCTCCGGAAACCCGTCCGCGCGGCTCGCGGACTCCGTCGACGATCCCGCGGGGCGGCGGTGTCTCCGTGTCCCATGCCATCGCCGTGGGGATCGACGAGCCCGCCGACGCAGCGGCTCGCCCCGCGATCGGCGCCACGGTCGCATCGTTCCGCGCCGCGGCCGGTTCCAACGCGGCCGAGCCGACGATCTCGCCCGGCGCGGCCATCAGCCAGGCCGGCCTGCGCCGCGAGATCTTCGGCTTCCTGCCGTACTGGGAGCTGAATTCGAGCAGCCTCCGGCTCGACTACGCGAAGATCTCGACGATCGCCTACTTCGGTGTCGGCGCCGACGGTGCCGGCAACCTCCAGAAGCGGAATGCCGACGGCTCGACGGCCGTCGGCTGGAGCGGCTGGACGAGTTCGAAGATGACCAGCGTGATCTCGGCAGCCCACGCCGGCCACACCCGGGTGGTCCTGACGGTCCAGAGCTTCGGCTGGAATGCGACGGGCCTTGCCCGGCAGCGGCAACTCCTCGGCTCCGCGACGGCCCGCCTCAACCTCGCCCGCCAAGTCGCCGCCGCGGTCCGCGACCGGGGTGCCGATGGCGTGAACCTCGATTTCGAACCGCTCGCGGCGACGTACGACGCGGAGTTCACCGCCCTCGTCCGGTCGATCCGGACCGAGCTGAACCGCGTCCACAGCGGCTACCAGATCACGTTCGACACGCTCGGCTCGATCGGCAACTACCCGATCGCCGCGGCGACCGCCCCCGGTGGCGCCGACGCCGTCTTCGTCATGGGCTACGACTACCGGACCGCCGGCTCGAGCCCGGTCGGGTCCGTCGCGCCGCTGAACCGGACCGGCTACGACGTCCGGGACACGGTCGCCGCCTACACCGCGGTGATCCCGGCCTCGAAGGTCATCCTCGGCGTGCCGTATTACGGACGGGCCTGGTCGACCAGCAGCAGCGCGCTCGACGCAGCGAACACGAGCAGCACGAAGACCGGCGCATCGACCACCGTCGTCTATGACACCGCGGCCGATTACCTCGCCAAGTATGGGCGGAGGTATGACGCGACCGAAGGCGTGGCCTGGACCGCCTATCGCCGCCAGAACTGCACCTCGACATACGGCTGCGTGACGTCGTGGCGCCAGCTCTACGTGGACGACGCGGCCGCTCTCGGGGTGAAATACGACCTCGTCAACCAATACGCCCTGCGCGGGGCGGGGATCTGGGCGCTCGGCTACGACGGCTCGCGGCCGGAGCTGTACGCGACCATCCAGCGCAAGTTCATCAGCGACACCACGGCACCGACCTCGGGCGTGAAGACGCTCGCCGCAAACCAGGTCAACCCCGCCTTCGGCGTCGCCTGGACCGGCCGCGACGACGTCGCCGTCGCGAGCTACGACGTCCAGGTCGCCCGCGACGGCGGGGCCTGGGAACCGTGGCTCAGCGCGACGAAATCGATCTCGGCCACCTGGTCCGGCGTCGATGGTCACATGTACGCATTCCGGGCCCGTGCCCGGGACCTCAAGGGCAACGTCGGTCCGTGGAACGTGACCGCGACGTCGGCGGACGGGGGCTCCGGGCTCGCCGTGGGCGGGTTCGGGGTCGTCCGGGTGGACGGCCTGTCGATCCGCTCGGCGGCGCACACCAGTGCCGCAAAGCTCGGGATGTACGCCGTGGGCTCGATCGTGGCGATCGTCGGCGGGCCGCGTTCGGCCGACGGCTATACCTGGTATCAGGTTCGGGGACCGCTCCGGGAGTGGGGCGTGGTGTCCGCGCTGCCGGCCGCGGCGTGGATCGCGACCAGCGGCGGCGGCAGCACCCTCGTCTCCCCGGCCAAGGCGCCGAACACGACGCGGGTCCACGCGGTCATCGGCGGCCTGGCATTCGGCAATGCGGGCAGCGCGAGCATCGGCAGCGGATCGAGCGCCACCGTCCATCGAGCCCTCTCGCCCAACGGCGACGGCTCGGGCGACACGCTGGCGATCGACTGGACCAACGTCCGAGCGCTCGACAGCCTCGTCCTGCGGGTGTTCCGAGCCGACGGGTCTCTCGTCGGGAACGCCGCCCTCGGCCAGAGATCGGCCGGCGCCCACCACATCGAGTGGAACGGCCGGGTCGGGACGACGATCCTGCCGAGCGGGCGGTATCTCGTCGCCCTCGTCGCGACGGCTGCCGGCACGACCTACGCCAACCCGGGCTCGGTGTTCCAGCCGACCGTCTTCACCACGTTCGCCGTCACCATCGACACGGTCGCGCCGGTGGTCTCCTCGGCCAGCGTCAGCAGCGCTCTCATCTCCCCGAACGCGGACGGGATCCGCGACATCGTCACGGTCAAGCTGTCGGCCACCGGCGCGGACCGCTGGATCTTCAGTGCGGCGCCGATCAGCGGCACATCAGTCGGTGCCGTCGTCACCACGTCGGCCGGAATTGGCCGATCAGCCACGGTCACCTGGCAGGGTCGCTCGAACGCCGGCGCGCGCGTCACGGACGGCTCATACCGGCTCACCCTGACCGCGCTCGACGCGGCCGGCAACCGGGCCGTCCGATCGTGGATCGTTCGGGTCGACACGACCGCCGCGGCCGTCACCCTCGGCGCCAGCCCGGCCCTGTTCTCGCCCGACGGCGATCGGACCGCCGACACGACTCGCCTGGCGTGGCACGCCACCGAGGCGATCACCGGGACGGCCCGGATCTACCACGGTGCGACGCTGATCCGTTCCTGGACTGTGACGGTGGCAGCGAGCGGCGCCGTCACGTGGACCGGGACCGACGCCGCCGGGCGGATGGTCGCCGACGGCCACTACGCGTTCCGGGTCTCGGGCCGGGATGCGGCCGGCAACCTCGCCACGGTCTCGAGTCCGGTCACGGTCGACCGGTCCCTCGCGGCTGTCCACTGGAGCCGCCTGGCGTTCTATCCCCAGGACGGCGACGCTCTGGTTCCGAACGCCGCGATCGTCTTCAGCCTGAAGCGGAGTGCCTCGGTCACGGTCGGGATCTACGCCGGCACCACCCTCATCCGGACGATCTGGATCGATCGGGCGATGACCGCCGGAACCCACAGCTGGACCTGGGACGGCCGGGATGTCCACGGAGCCTTCGTCGCCCGTGGCACGTACAGCGCGCGGGTCAGCGTCCGGAGCGGGCTCGCGACGACGGTGGTGACGCGCCCGGTCGTCGTCGATGCCTTCCGCGTCTCCCTGTCGGCGGCGGTGGTCCATGCCGGGCAGAGCCTCACGGTGATCGTGACGACGACGGAGCCGCTGCGTGCGGCGCCATCGATCTCCTTCACCCAGCCCGGTCGGACTGCCGTCGTCCGAACCGCGATCTCGCTCGGCGGCGGCCGCTACCGGGTGACGTTCGCCGCCGCTTCGGGCCGTGCCGGCACGGCCTCGCTCCGGATCTCAGGCCGCGACGCCGCGGGTGGGCTGAACGTCACGACGAGGTCAGTCACGATCCGGTGACCGGCCGATACACTGGCGGACGATGACGACCGCCGCCGGGCCTGAGCACGCGCCTGTCTCCGCTGAGGCCGCCACCGGACGTGGTGCCTGGATCGTCCTCCCGACGTACAACGAGGCCGAGAACCTGCCGGGCATCGCCGCGGCGATCCTCGCCGCGCTGCCCGAGGCCACGCTCCTCGTCGTCGACGACGGTTCGCCCGACGGCACCGGGTCCCTGGCCGACGGCCTCGCCGGCGCCGATGCCCGGATCCGGGTCCGCCACCGCGCCGCCAAGCAGGGCCTCGGCCGGGCGTATCTCGACGGCTTCGGCGCAGCCCTCGCTGGCGGCGCGACGAGCGTCATCCAGATGGACGCCGACTGGTCGCACGATCCGGCGGCCCTGCCGGCATTGATCGGCCCAGTCGTCGGCGGCCAGGCGGATCTCGTCATCGGCTCGCGCTACACGGCGGGTGGCGGCGTGGTCGACTGGGGCGTCGGACGGCGGGTGATCTCTCGCGGCGGAAGTGTGTTCGCACGGATCGTCCTCGGCCTCGGCCCCCGGGACCTGACCGGTGGGTTCAAGGCCTGGCGGGCCGCGACCCTCGGCGCTATTCCGTTCGGGGGCATCCACGCCGGCGGCTATGTCTTCCAGATCGAGATGACGTTCCGGGCCTCGCGGCGCGGAGCGCGCGTGGTCGAGATCCCGATCACTTTCCGCGACCGGCGGGTGGGCCAGTCGAAGATGAGCCGGCGGATCGTCGTGGAGGCGCTCGTCGTCGTCGTCCAGCTGCGGTTCGAGGAGATCCGGAACCGGCTCCTCGGCCGCTCGACATCCGGGACGGTCGGCGGCGCGACGGATTTCGCGACTCCGGCCGGCGAGGCCCCGCCCGAGCCCGACCCGGGTCCGGAGACCGACCGACCGTGAGCCCGTCGGCGGCGCGACTCGGCGCGACGGCCGAGCGCGAGCCGCCGCCGGGCATCCGGGTGGTGCTCGACGCCCGCCCGCTCCAGGAGCCCGAGCGCGCGCCGTTGACCGCGGCCTATCTCGGCGGCCTGCTCGAGGCCTTCGACGCGGAGCCCCTTGCCGGCGAATCGTTCGCGCTCCTCCTGCGGGCCGATCTCGACGACCCGACGGCGGACCTGACCCGTCTCGATGTCGTGGGCCGACGGCTGCTCCCGCCGACCCACCTCCTCCGGTCGGGCGCGATGACCGTCGATCCGTTCGTGCTCAGCGGGGCGAGCCTCGGCGCCGCCTGGCGGGCAGAGGACGGCGGAGCGGCGGGCGCGGTCTATCACGCTGCGGGCGGCGTCGTTCCGCTGATCACCCGGCTGCCGCTCGTGGTGACGCTCCTCGACCTGGCTCCGTGGGAGCTCTCGGCCGCCTACCAGCGCACCATCGCGAGCCGCTTCGGCCAGCGGCTCCGGGCCCGCCTCCTGCGCGACGCCGCGGCCGTGATCGTCGGCAGCGACGCCGTGGCGACCGCCGCTCGTCGCCTGCTCCACGTCCGGCGCGACCGGATCCGGGTCGTGCCGTTCGCCGCCCGGCCGGCGTTCACGTTCTGGCCGGCGGACGACGACGGGCGGCCAACGCCCGGCCCCGCCGGTTCCGCCGCACCCACCGCCACCGAGCAGCACGTCGCACAGCACGAGCGCGAGCGGCTTGGGCTGCCGGAGCGATATCTCGTCTACTCCGGCCGGTACGACGCCCGTCAGGACCTCGCGACCTTGCTACGGGCGCTCGAGCAGCTCGCGGCCGCCGGTCGCCCGGATGATCTCGGGCCCGACATCTCGTGGCCACCCCGGGTGCTCCTCGTCGGCGCGTCGCCGGACGATCGCGCATCGCTGGCCCGGGCCGCGTCCCGGGTCGACGTGGGCGAATCGCTGACCTACGCGCCGCGGCTGCCGGACGAGCGCCTGGCGGCCCTCGTCCGCGGTGCCCGGGCCGCGATCCTGCCCGCGCTCAGCGACGCGACCGGGATCGCGGCCCTCGAGTCGATCGCCTGCGGGACACCGGTCATCGCCTCGACCGTCGGCGCTCTGCCCGAGGTCGTCGGCGCGGCCGGGATCCTCGTCCCGCCGCGCGAGCCGGAGCGCCTCGCATCCGCCCTCGCGACGGCCTGGACGGACGACCGCGTCCACGCCGGCCTCGCGGCGATCGCCCGCGAGCGAGCCGAGGGACACCGCCGGACGTGGGCCGACGTCGCCCTCGAGACGCGCCGGGTCTACGCCGCGGTCGGCAGGCGGACTGCCGACCGCGACTGAGCGTCAGCCCTGGTCACAGCGGCAGGTTGCCCTCGGGGAAGGGGTTCGGCGGCGGCGCCTTGCCGGGCGTGAACGAGATCGTGTCGGTCGTCTTCATCACCTGGACGAACGTCTGACCGACCGTCAGCACGACAGGATTGCCCGCGCCGTCGAAGAACCGCGTCGGGCCGGTCGTCGACGCCTTCTTCCAGGTGCCCTTGATCGTGACGCCGTTCGTCGAGATCCAGGCCGGGCCGCTGGCGATGATGTTCGCCTCGAGGCGATGCTTCTGGGGACGCCCGTCGTTCAGGGGTCCGAACTGGACCTTCATGACGATCACGTTCTTTGGGGCGACGCGCTTGTTGTCCGCCGCATCGATCTGCTTCTTCGAGCCGGTCACCGAGCGGAGATAGGTGTTCGTCGGGCGGTCGTAGTCGTAGCGGATCGTGTTCGCCTGGTAGTTGACGATGATGTGGCCGCCGACCGGGCGATAGCCGCTGACAGCGTCGCGGGCGAACATCCAGGGCCAGCTGATCGGGCCGTCCTTTGCGCCGACGGCCTTCGCGATCCCCCGGAGGTTGGCACCGCTCGTGAACAGGTTGTGCGGAGCGAACCGAGGCGGACCAACCCGATGGAAGGAGTTGCCCCAGCGGAACTCGTCGGCGTTCCAGACGAGCTGGCCCTGGCCCTGCGTTCGGAGCGTTGCGAGCGCCTGCGGCGAGCCACCGGCGTGGGCGTACAGGGCGTGCAGCTCGGACGCCCAGGCGATGTAGTAGAAGCGGGAGCTCCGGACCGGGCCGACATCCTTTGGAATGTTCTCCTGGAAGATCAGCATGTAGCGCGGGATGCCGCCCTCCGCCGGTGCCTGCCAGACGATCGACGCGGCGTTGAACCCGGCCTGCGGGCGAGCGTCGAACTGGTCGTCGATCATCACCGCGATCGGATGGCGGATGGCCGCCGCAGGGGCGACGAGGCGGCCGGTCAGCGGTGCCGGAACGAGGCTCGGTCCCGGTGTCGGGGTCGGAACGACCGATGCCGATGGGGACGGCTCCTCGGAGAGACTCGGGCTCGGCAGAGATGACGGTTCCGGCGTGACGGCCGGCCCGCTCGACGGTGCGCTGCTGCCGAGGCCGGCGACCTGGCCCGACCCGCCCGGCTGGCTCGAGGATCCCGATGCGATCGCGGCATACATCCCGATCCCGAGGCCCCCGAGGATGGCCACGGCCGCGAGGGCGACGACGGCGGCGCGACTCATCGAACGCCGACTGGTTGGAGCATCCGGTTGAACCCCTCACTGCGACCGACCGGCGTCTGCCGAGCTGACGGAGAGCAGACGGGCGGCGTGGACGGTGACGACGTCCGCGCGCAGGATACGCCGCAGCTGTCTCGCGGGTGCTGGACGCGTCCGAACGGCCGGTTCGTGACGGCTCGGAGAGGGCGCGCTAGGCTGACGGTCGGCGTCCCGCCGGGCACCCGGATCGATCACGCGTGGGAGATGGACTGATGGCCGAGCGAGACACCCCCGATCCAACGGGACCAGACACGGGCCCCGGCGACGATCCCCTCGCGAGCGCCGAAGCGGATGCGGCGCGCGAGGCGGTGGCCGAGACCGCGGACAAGGTCATCAGGCCGAAGGCCCGGACGAGCGGCCGGAACGCCGCGAAGGCAGCCCCGACGAAGGCCGCGGCGACGGGGGCTCCGGCACGCTCGGCGCCAGCGAGCCCCGCGTCGCCACCGCCATTGCCCGCGGCCGGGAACGCCGACGCCCCGCTGCGACTCGCGGCGGAGCCGCCACGGAACGTGTCCGGCGAGACGATCAGCATCCGGCAGGGCGGTGCCGACGTCGTCAACGCGACAAACATCGACCTGCGCCAGGGCGGGATCGGCCGGGCCCGGGCGACGGACATCGCCGTCAGCCAGGGCGGCGTCGGGGCGGCTCGCGCGGATCGTGTCTCGGTCGAGCTCGGCGGGATCGGCGCGGCGTTGGCCGGCGAGCTCAGCGTGACCCAGGGTGCGGCCGGCTCGGTCGTCGCCCGCGACGCCCGAATCGGGCAGTCGTTCGTCCGGGTGCTCATCGCCAATACCGTCCACGTGGAGCGGCCGAGCGCCGTCGTCTTCCTCATCGCCCGTCGCGTCGACGGTAACGTCAAGGCGCTGCTCGACTGGCGCGGAGCCATCGCTCTCGGGGCGACCTTCGGGCTCGTGACCACGCTCCTCCGGCGCGGCCTCCGGCGCTGACCTCCGGTGCATCCCCGGGCCGGGGCTGACCTCGGGCGCGGCGAGCGATCCAGCCCGATCGGCGGGGAGCCCGCGGCCCTCGGCTATACTCGATCCCTCGGCCCGCGCTCCCGGCGGGACGGCCTACGGTCCCCGAGCCGGCGCAGCGGTGCCCGGCCGCACATGGAGCGCCCGACCGAACCGTGATCGACCCTTCCGCGCGCGTCCACGAGACCGCGGACATCGAGCCCGACGTCACCATCGGGCCCGGCACGAGCATCTGGCACCGGGCCCAGATCCGGACGGGCGCCCGTCTCGGCAGCGAGTGCGTCATCGGGCGCGATGCCTTCATCGACGAAGGGGTCGTCATCGGCAACCGGGTCAAGATCCAGAACCTCGCCCTCGTGTATCACGGCGTCACCGTCGGCGATGGAGTGTTCATCGGCCCCGGCGCGATCCTGACCAACGACCGCTACCCGCGGGCGGTGACCTCGAGCGGTGAGCTGGCCCGGGCCGCCGACTGGCAGGTCAGCCCGATCGACCTTCGCGAGGGTTGCTCGATCGGGGCGGGGGCCGTGATCGTGGCTGGCGTGACCGTCGGCGCCTGGGCAACGGTCGGGGCCGGCGCGGTCGTCACCCGCGACGTCCCGAGCCACGCCCTCGTCGCCGGCAGCCCGGCCCGCCGGATCGGCTGGGTCTGCGCCTGCGGTGTCCGCCTCGTCGACAGCAACGGCAATCCGATGGCCGCCGAACCCGGGCGCTACGCCGCCCATCAGGAGCTGATCTGCCCGGCCTGCGGTCGGACCTTCGCGTATATCGCGGACGTCGAGACCCTCGAGGAGCGAACCGGGCCACGTCAAGGAGCACGCGCATGATCCCCATCGCCCGCCCCGACCTCGGCCAGGAAGAGATCGACGCCGTGACCGATGTCCTGAAGAGCGGGATGATCGCCCAGGGCCGGCGGGTCCTGGAGCTCGAGAATGCCTGGGCCGAGTACGTCGGCGTCAAGCACGCGGTCGCGATGGGCAACGGGACGCTTGCCCTGATGGCCATCTTCGCCGGCATCGGCCTGACCGCCGGCGACGAGGTGATCACCGTCAGCCACACCTTCGCCGCGACCGCCAACGCAATCCTGTTCACCGGCGCGACGCCCGTCTTCGTCGACATCGAGCCCGGCACCTACCTCATCGACGCGAAGCAGATCGAGGCCGCGATCACTCCCCGGACCAAGGCGATCTGCCCGGTTCATCTTTTCGGCCTCGTCGCCGACATGGACGAGATCCAGGCCATTGCCGACCGTCACGGCCTCGTCATCGTCGAGGACGCCTGCCAGGCCCACGGCGCGATGTACCGAGGCAGGATGGCCGGCGCGTTCGGTCACGGAGCCTTCAGCCTGTACGCGACGAAGAACATGACGACCGCCGAGGGCGGCTTCGTCACGACCAACGACGACGTCCTCGACGACTGGCTTCGGCTCTATCGGAACCAGGGGATGCGCGCGCGCTACCAGTTCGAGATGCTCGGCTTCAACTTCCGGATGACGGACCTGGCCGCGGCTGTCGGGCAGGTCCAGCTGGCCAAGCTGCCAGGCAACACCGCCCGCCGCCAGGCGATCGCCGCCCGCTACGACGCCGCGTTCGGTGAGCTGCCGATCGGCCTGCCGGTGATCCCCGTGGGCCGGACACACGTCTACCACCAGTACACCCTCGACGTCGGCGGGGCCCGCGACGCGATCGTCGCCGACCTCCGCGCGGCCGGCGTCGGGGCGGACATCTACTACCCGATCCCGGTCCATCGCCAGCCGTACATCGTCGAGCGCGGCCTCCTCGCCGACCTGCCGACGACCGACGAGGCCGCGGCACGAACCCTGGCGCTGCCGATGTTCCCCCGGCTGACCGACGCCGAGCTGGACCAGGTGATCGCGGCCGTGACCGACGCGGTCGAGCGCCATCTCGGTCCGGGCGCGGCGGCGGCGCCCTCGACGGCGGGATCGGCCGCGCAATGACCGACGTCTGGCAGCCGGCCGGCGAGCGCGGGCTGCGGGTCGGGCTGGCCGGCCTCGGCTCCATGGGCCGGAATCACCTCCGCTTGCTGGCGGCGCGCGATGGCGCCCGGCTCGTGGCCGTCGCCGACCCCGTCGAGGCGACCCTGGCCGCCGCCACCGCCCAGACGGGTGCAGCCGGGTTTGCCGATCCCCAGGCGATGATTGCCGAGGCGGACCTCGATGCGGTCGTGATCGCCGCTCCGACCACCGCCCACGTGCCACTGGCCCTCGCGGCGATTGAACGCGGTATTGCGGTCCTCGTCGAGAAGCCGCTCGCGGCCACGGTCGAGGACGGGATGCGGATCGTCGTCGCGGCGCGAGCGGGCGGGGTCCCGGTCCAGGTCGGCCATGTCGAGCGGTTCAATCCCGCCGTCCTCGAGCTCGGCCGGCTGATCGGCGAGGGCTGGCTGTCGACGATCTACTCGATCGCGTCGCGCCGGGCCGGCCCGTTTCCAGCCCGGATCCGCGACGTCGGAGTGACGGTCGACCTCGCGACCCACGACGCCGACATCCTCAGCTGGATCGCCGGCGAGCGGCCGCGCCGGGTCTACGGCGAGACGGCCCAGCGGATCCACGCGACGAACGAGGACCTCCTCTTCGGCCTGCTCCACTTCCCGTCGGGCGCGACCGGGATGCTCGACGTCAACTGGCTGACCCCGGCCAAACGGCGGCAGTTGATCGTCGTCGGCGAAGAGGGCATGTTCGAGCTCGACTACCTGACCCAGCGGCTGACCTTCACCCGCTCCACGGACACGACGAACCCCCGCCTCATCGGCGGCTATGCGCCGACGTTCGAGGGCGAGGTCGTCGAGCTTCCGGTCACCGAGGCCGAGCCGCTCGCGTCGGAGCTCGACGCGTTTCTCGGAATCGTCCGCAACGGCGGCCGACCCGTCGTCGATGCCGAGGACGGGCTGTGGGCGGTCGCGATCGCCACGTCGCTGCTGGCCGCCGCGGCGTCCGGCGAGGCCGTCGACCTGACGGGGCTGACCGCGATGTTCGCGCCCGCGTGACGATCGTCGATCGCCCCAGCTCGATCGGGAGCCTCCTCGGCGGCTCGATCGAGCTGCCCCTCGACGCCTGCGCCCACGGGCCCGCCGCGTTCGCCTCGCCGTGGGCCGGCGAGCCCGGCACGGCCGGAACGGTCGCTGTCGTCGGGGCCGGCAAGATGGGCCTGCCGCTGGCTGCCCAGTTCGGTAGTCACGGCTGGCACGTGATCGCCGTCGACGTCCAGCAGGCCGTCGTCGATTCGATCAACGCGGGCCATTCCCATGTGGCCGAGGAGCCGGGACTCGCCGAGCTCGTCGCCGCTGCCCACGCGGCCGGCCGCCTCCGGGCGACAACCGACGGGACGGCTGCCGCCCGCGACGCCGACGTGGTGGTCCTGATCGTCCCGGTCATGCTCGACGCCGCCAAGCAGCCCGACTACGACTACATGGACAGCGCCGTTGCGTCGATCGCGCCCGGGGTCCACAGCGGCTCGCTCGTGATCTTCGAGACGACGCTGCCCGTGGGTGACACCCGGGACCGCTTCACGCCCCGGCTCGAGGCGGCCACCAGCCTCACTGCCGGCCGCGACTTCTTCGTCGCCTTCTCCCCGGAGCGCCTGTACAGCGGCGCGGCGCTGCGCAACCTCGCGACGTATCCGAAGCTCGTCGGCGGGATCGACCCGGCCTCGACGGCCCGCGCCGCAGCGTTCTACGACAGCGTCCTCGACGCCGAGGTCGTGGCGATGAGCAACGCCGAGGCGGCCGAGTTCAGCAAGCTCGCCGACACGACCTACCGCGACGTCAATATCGCCCTGGCCAACGAGTTCGCACGCTACGCCGAACGGGTCGGCGTCGACATCCACGAGGTCATCGCGGCAGCCAACTCCCAGCCGTACTCCCATATCCACCAGCCCGGCATCGGCGTTGGCGGCCACTGCATCCCGGTCTATCCCCATTTCCTGCTGTCGCGGGCGCCCGAGCTCGAGCTCGTCGCCCAGTCACGTCGGACCAACGACGGCCAGGTCGGGCTGGCGGTCGAGGCGATCGCTGATGAGCTGGGCGGGCTGGACGGCGCGCCGGTCCTCGTCCTCGGGCTGACCTACCGCCACGGCGTCCACGAGCTGGCCTACTCCCGGGCGCTGCCGCTGATCGCGGACCTGGCGGCCGCCGGGGCGATCGTGTCGGCGTTCGATCCGCTGCTGACGGCCGCCGAGATCACCCGCGTCGGCGCGACCCCATGGACCTGGGGCACACCCGGACCCTTCCGCGCGCTCCTCACCCAGACCGCGGACCCGCAGTTCAGCTCGCTCGACCCGGCCTGGTTCGCCGCCCTCGAGGTCGTGTTCGACGGCCGCGACTCGCTGCGCGATCTCGCCCTGCCGCCGACGGTGACCTACCGCGGCGTCGGCCTGCCGCCGCGACCGCGATCGGTGTCCGCGGCCGGCGCCCGCTGAGGCCTGGGCCCTTGCGGATCGTCAGCGTCGTCGGGACGCGTCCCCAGCTGATCAAGGCGGCGGCCCTCCTGCCGGCGCTCAGGCGGCGCCACGAAGAGGTGTTCGTCGACACCGGCCAGCACTACGACGAGGCGATGGCCGGGGCGTTCTTCGCCGAACTCGGCCTGCCGCGGCCGGACCACTCGCTCGGGATCGGCGGCGGCAGCCAGGCCGAGCAGACCGGCCGGATGCTGCCGGCGGTCGAGGCGGTCCTGCTCACCGAGCGCCCGGACGCCGTCCTCGTCTACGGCGACACGAACTCGACCCTCGCCGGCGCCCTCGTCGCGGCAAAACTCGGGATCCCCGTCGCCCATGTCGAGGCGGGCCTCCGGTCGTTCGATCGCTCGATGCCCGAGGAGATCAACCGCGTCGTCGCCGACCACCTGTCGGACTGGCTGTTCGTGCCGACGCCGACAGGGGTGGCGAACCTCGCGGCCGAAGGGATCACCGCGGGCGTGTCCCTTGTCGGGGACCTGATGCAGGATCTGGCCGCGACGGTCGCGGCCGATGTCCGCGATCCTGCGGCGCTGGCGGCGACCGGCCCTGGGCGAGAGCTTGGTCTGACGCCCGGCGGGTATCTCTTCGCCACCGTCCATCGGGCCGAGAACCGGACGCCCGCCGCGCTGGCGGCCTGGGCCGGGTTGCTCGACGCAGTGGCAAGACCCGACCGTCCGGTGGTGCTCGCGCTGCACCCGGGAACGGCGGCGGCGCTGAATGGCGCGGGCGTCGCGCTCGGTGGAAACGTCCAGGTGATCACTCCGCAGGGCTACCGGACGACGCTCACGCTCCAGCTCCACGCCGCGGCCGTCCTGACCGACAGCGGCGGTGTCCAGCGCGAATCGGCCTGGCTCGGCGTGCCGTGCCTGATCCTGCGCGATCGGACCGAATGGGTCGAGGCCGTGGCCGGGTCGGACGGTCGGATGGTCGTCGTCGGGCTCGATCTTGCGGTCGCGACCGCGGCTTTGGATCGGCTCGTGCCGGCGGGCGCCGGTCCGGCGGCCGCCGCCGAACGGGCCGCCGGCCTGCGGCTTGCGTCGGCCGGAGCGGGGGATGCGATCGTCGCCGGTCTGGAGTCGGCGTGACCGGATCCGGTCCCGGGACTGCGGCGGATCGGGTGGTCGTGCGGCAGCGGCTCGTGCTCGTCCTGCCGACGACCGCCGAGTTCGATTCACGGACCTACCGGATCGCGAGCTCTCTCGTCGTCCGCGGCCACACCGTGACGGTGCTCGCCCGGGCACGAGCCGGCCTCGCCTCGACCGAGGACCACCCGGCGGGCTACCGGATCGTCCGCGTCCCCGTGGCCGCGATCGAGGGCCTCCCGTTTGCGGGCGTCGTCCGGATGGGACGGATCGCGATCCGCCGCGTCCACGCGTGGCGGACAGGCAGGCCGTTCCGGCCGGTCGCGCCGCTCGGCAGCGTTCCCGCCACGCCCTCGACGGATGTCCCGCCGCCATCGCAGGGCGCCGCTGACGACGATGCGACGGTCCGACCAGCCACCGCGAACGCATCCCTCCCGCGACGGCTCGCGGCGGCCGTCCTCCGCCGCCTGTCGATCCCGATGACGATCCGATCGCAGCGGAACGCGAGCCGGCGGAGCGCGCCGGCGGCGGATCTCTACCACGGGATGGCCTACATGGGCATCCCGATCGCCCTCGACCTCGCCCGGCGCCACCGGGGCAAGGTGGTCTACGACGCTCGCGACATCTACATCGATGCCGCCAACCTCGCCCGGATGCCCCGGACGTTCCGCTGGCTGATCGGCCGGGCCGAACGCCGTTGGGCCCGCCGCGCGGATCGGGTCATCACCGTGAACCGGCCGTATGCCGAGGTCATGGCGCGGCGCTGGGGTCTCGACCTGCCGCTGATCGTGATGAACTGCGCCTACCGGACGGACCCGCCCGAACCTCGCCCGCGGCGCTTTCACGAGCGGTTGGGGCTGGACCCGAAGACGCGGGTCGTCCTCTACCAGGGCGGGTTCTCACGGGACCGCGGGATCGAGCAGCTGATCGCCGCGATCCCGTCGGTCCCCGGCGCCGTCCTCGTCCTGCTCGGTTACGGGTCCCTTCAGCTCGAGCTCGACTCGATCGCGGCCGATCCGGCCCGCGGCGGGCAGGTTCGGGTCTTGCCGGCCGTCCCGCCGACCGAGCTGCTGGCCTGGGTGGCGAGCGCCGACGTCGTCGCGATGCCGATTCAGCCCTCGACCCTCAACCACCGCCTGACGACGCCGAACAAGCTGTTCGAGGCGATCGCGGTCGGCGTCCCAGTTGTCGCCAGCGACCTGCCGGGGATGGCCCCGACCGTTCGCGACGCCGACGCCGGCATCCTCGTCGACCCGACCGATCCGGCGGCGATCGCCGCCGCCTGCCGCCAGCTCCTCGACGAGGACCGCGAGGCCGCGGCAGGCAGGCGGGCCAGGATCCTTGCGGCAGCCCACGGGTCGCTCAACTGGGAAACGCAGATGGCGGGCTTGCTCGCCGAATATGGCCGGCTCACGGGACGGCCGTGGTGAGCCCTCCGCGCCGCCGGGCCGTCATCCTCGTTGCCAACCCGGCCGCACCGTATTCCCGTGGCCTGCGTCTCGCCCGGAGCCTTGCTGCGGACGACTGGGACGTCGAGATCGCGGCGGTGACTGGGGATGGCCAACCCGTCGAGGAACGCGACGGCGACGTCCTCATTCGCCGCTACGCCCCGACCGGGCGTTGGAAGGATCTCGCCGCCGAGCGGCAGGGTCCGCCATCCCTCGCCCGCAAGATCGTCGTCCGTGGGCACCGCTTCATCGGGCGGATCATCCCGCCGCTGCGGCGGTTCCCCGCGCCGACGCCGGACGCCATCCGCAAGATCGTCTTCTGGCCGTTCCCGATCCGCGGCTGGTGGACGGCCCTTCGGCGTGACCTGCCTCCGGCCGACCTGTACCACGCCTGCGGCATCCTGACGATCGGCGTCGCCCTCGATCTCGGGCGCGACGCCCGGACCCGCGGACGCGCCGGCCGGGTCGTCTACGACGTCATCGACGTCATCCTCGACTCGAACAACTACGACCGGGTGCCCGGACCGCTGCTCGCCTTCTACAAGTGGAAGGAGCGGCGCTGGGTCCGGCGGTCCGCCGCGGTCGTGACCGTCAACCAGCCGATCGCCGACCACCTGACCCGGATCTGGCGGCCGACCACGCCGCCGACCGTCCTCCTGAACTGCCAGCCGCGCTGGACGGTGCCGGATCCGCGGCCCGATCACATCCGGTCGGCGACCGGGATCCCGTCCGAACGCTCCGTCGTCCTCTTCCTCGGCCGGCTCGGGCGGGAACGGGGACTGGAGGAGGCAGCGGAGGCGGTCCTGCTCGCTGGAGACAGCGCTCTCGTCATGCTCGGCTGGGGTCCGTGGGCGGATGAGCTCCGGGCCCGCGATCGTGAGCCGAGATTCCGCGGTCGGCATTTCACGCTGCCGCCGGTCCATCCGGACGACGTCCCCGCCTGGACCGCCTCGGCGGACGCGTCGATCATCGCCGTCCCGGCGAACTCGCTGAACCAGCGCCTCTCGACACCCAACAAGTTCTGGGAGAGCCTGACCGCCGGCACGCCGATGGTCCTCGGCCGGGATCTCGAGGTGATGCGCGGAATCCTCGAGGCCGCGGACATCGGCGCGGTCGCGGATCCGGCCGATCCTGCCGACCTCGCGCGAGCGCTCCGCCAGCTCCTCGATGCGCCGCCGACCCAGCGTGAGGCACGCCGGATGCGGGCAGTTGACCTGGCCCAGACGGAGATGAACTGGGAGACGGCTGTGGTGCCGTATCTGGCGCTGGCGGCCCGCCTCGGAGCGGACCGCGGCCGATCACCGGCCTAGAGCCGGATCGACTCCACCGGCCGGGCGGCGGCGATCGCCGCGGCCTTGCGCGCCTTCTCCTGCTCGGAGTGTTCCTGGTGGAGCGCGACGACCTCGACGGGGTCGCCTTCGAGGACGACCGCGCCGTGCTCGATCAGCATCGCCCGGTTGCAGAATTCGGTGACCCAGTTCATGTCGTGGGTCACGAGCACGATCGCCTTGGCGGCCTTGACGAGCTCCAGGACGCGGGCCTTCGACTTCGCCCGGAAGACCTGGTCGCCGGTCGCGAGGACTTCGTCGAGGAGGAGGATGTCGGGGTCGACCGACGTCGCGATGCTGAACCCGAGCCGGGCCCGCATCCCGCTCGAGTATGTCTTGATCGGGGCGTCAATGAACTCGCCGATGTCGGCGAATTCCACGATCCCGTCGATCCGGCGGAGCATCTCGCGGTGGTCGATCCCCATGAAGGCGCCGCCGAGGAGGATGTTCTCGCGGCCGGTCAGCTCCTGGTCGAACCCGGCTCCGAGGGTGAGCAGGCTCGAGACGTTGCCGAAGACGTCGACCGAGCCCTCCGACGGGGTGATGATGCCGGCGAGGACCTGAAGGAGGGTGCTCTTGCCGGCGCCGTTCGGCCCGATGACCGCCAGGGACTCACCGTGGACGACGCGCAGGTCCAGGTTGCGGAGCGCCCAGAACGCCTTCTCGCCGCCCTGCCGCCGGGTGGCCCGGGCGAACGACTCGCGGATCGTGGTCTTGCGGGTGAAGCGCAGGCTGTAGCGCACCCCGAGGTCATGGGCGTCGATCGCGACCTGCGAATCGGGGGCCATTACAGGACCTTCGCGAACGACGGCTCGACCCGCTTGAACAGCCAGATCGAGATCGCGACGAGGACGATCGACACCAGACTGAGGATCGCCAGACCGGCCCAGTCCGGCGCTCGCTGGTCGTAGATCAGGTCGCGATAGGAGCCGAACAGGATCGCGAACGGGTTCGCCGTCATGACGTGGTAGACGATCGGATTGCTCGACCGGAGCGACTCGATCGAGCTCGTCGAATACAGCGCTGGGGAGAGGTAGAACCACAGGCGGAGGGCGTGCCGGCTGATGTTTCCGACGTCCCGGAGGAAGACGTTGATCGCGGACAGGGCCGTTGCGATCGCGATCGTGAACAGGAACTGGACGACAGCCACGATCGGGATCAGGAGCAACCACAGGCTGATCCGGTCGCGATAGAAGGCGAGCATCAGGCCGACGAGCGGGATCAGCCCGAAGAGGAACCCGACGATCCCCGCGAACTCGGTCGCGAGCGGCAGCACGAGCTTCGGGAAGTGGATCTGCTTGATCAGCCGCTCGGCCGAGACAACGGAGGTGATCGCGTCCTGGACGGTCGACGAGAACCACTTCCATGGCAGGATCGCGGCGAACACGAAGAGCGGGTAGTCGGGCTGGCTGCGCTGGAAGATGACCGACACCAGGATGACGTAGACGACCATCTGGAGGAGCGGGTCGAGGACCCACCAGATGTTGCCGAGGAGGGTGTCGGAGCCCTTCTTCTTCAGGTCGGCCTGAACGAGGTACCGGATCAGCTCGCGCCGCGAGAGGATGTCGCGGAGGCCTTCTCGAATGAGGCCGAGAGCACCTGGCTGGGCCGCGCTCGATCGGAAGGCGACGGGCGCCCGGGCTGGTGTCTCCATGAACGGCACGAACGGTAGCATGCTGGCATCCTGCGAGACGGCCGGCCCATGACGAGGCCGCCGCCGATGCTCCAGGTCGGACGGCCGGCAGCGGCGGCGACGGGATACCGCGTCTATCATCCCTCGGTCGACGCGAAGCGCCGCCGCGACCGGTTCCGACCAAGGAGGGCCGCACCCTGAGGGTTCATCTGCCGCGGGACGGGCGGCGTCCATCGGAGGCGACTCCGCGCACGCGCGGACGCCCCGCGGAGTCGGCCTGACCGGCCCCGCGGCACCGGACCCGGCGGTGCGCCGCGCGAACCACTCGAAGGCGGTCCCCAACCGCCCGACCGCCCCGGAGCCGACGTCGACGCGACGCCCGGTCGCGATCGTCGTCCACGCTTACTTCGAGGAAGACGCCCGAGTCCGCCGCAAGGCCGAGGCACTCCTCGCGAGCGGGCGGGATGTCGATGTCTTCGCCCTCCGCCGGCCCAACGACGGAGCGATCGCTGATGTCGGCGGGATCCGGGTTCACCATCTCCCCGTCGCTCGCCACCAAGGTGCCGGACTCGGGACGTACCTCGGCGAATACGTCGCCTTCCTCGGGCGGGC
The DNA here is from genome assembly GCA_038204565.1 of Candidatus Limnocylindrales bacterium. Taxonomy (GTDB): domain Bacteria; phylum Chloroflexota; class Limnocylindria; order Limnocylindrales; family CSP1-4; genus CF-46. Next base: position 26,560 of record JBBRCU010000022.1, on the reverse strand, counting down.
CGCCGTCGCCCTCGTCCGGGCCCACCGCCGTCGCCACTTCGTCCTCGTCGACGTGAACAGCCTCCCGGACTTCCTGATCTTCGCCGGGCTGCCGCTCCGGCTCCTCGGGGTCCCGCTCATCCTCGATCTCCACGAGGCGATGCCGGAGTTCTTCGTCAGTCGCTTTCCGCGGGCAGCCAACCCGCTCGCCCGGGCGGCGCTCGCGCTCCAGGAGCGCCTGTCAATCCGGGTCGCCTCTGCGGTCGTGACGGTCAACGAATCGCTGGCGGGCCGGCTGCGCGCGAACGGCCTGGCCGCCAAGAAGCTGACGATCGTGCTGAACAGCCCGTCACTGCAGCTGTTCGACCAGACGACGGTTCCCGCTCGGGCGTTCATGGAGGATGGCTGCCTGCGACTTGTCTACGCCGGCGCCCTGACCCCGATCTACGAGCTCGATATCTGCCTCCGGGCCGTGGCAACCCTGCGCGCCGAGCGGCGGGAACTCGACGTCACCCTGGACCTCTACGGCCGGGGCGACAGCGAGCCCGCCCTGCATGCCCTCGCCGCCGATCTCGGCATTGCCGACCGAGTCCGGTTCGGCGGCCGGATCGCCCTCGAGGACGTGCCCGCGGCGGTCGCGGCGGCCGACATCGGGCTGGCGCCGACCCGTCGCGATGCGTTCACCGAGCGGAGCCTCTCGACCAAGCTCTTCGAGTACGCGGCGATGGGCAAGCCGGTGGTCGCGTCGGACCTGCCGACCGTCCGCCACTACTTCCCGGATGGGACCGTCGCCCGGTATCGAAGCGGCGATGCCGCCGGGCTCGCCCTCGTGATCGGGGCGATCGTGGACGATCCGGCCGGACGTCGGGCGATGGTCGCCGCGACCGCGAAGGCGCTCGAACCGCTGGGCTGGGATCACCAGGCGCGGACCTACCTGTCCCTCGTGGACCGTCTGACAGGCGACGGGCTATCCTCACCAGCGGGCCGGCCGGACGCACCGGACAGGCATAGGGCGGAGGGCGTGTGAGCGGCGACCAGCGGATCGCGGTCATTGGGCTCGGGTACGTCGGATTGCCGCTGGCACTGTCATTCGTGGAGGCCGGGCTGGACGTCACCGGGGTCGACAGCAGCGCGGCTCGCGTCGCCGAACTGCAGGCCGGCCGCTCCCCGATCGATGACATCGATGACGCCCGCCTCGCGGCGGCGATCCGGTCCGGCTTCCGGATCGCAGCGTCCGCGGACGCCGATCTTGCCTCGGCGGACGTGGTCGTCGTCTGCGTCCCGACTCCGATCACCGAGGCCAAGGATCCCGATCTCGGCCCGGTCCTTGCTGCGGCCGATCGGATCTGCACGGAGCTCCGCCAGGGCCAGCTCGTCATCCTCCAGTCGACGACGTTCCCGGGCACGACGACCGGCCCGTTCCGGTCCGCGCTCGAGGGCGGCGGTCTCAAGGCCGGTCCCGACTTCGACCTGGCCTTCGCTCCGGAGCGCGTCAACCCAGGCGATCCAGACAGCGCCCGGCGCGACGTTCCGCGTCTCGTCGGCGGGATGACCCCGGCGGCCACAGCCCGGGCGGCTGCCCTCCTTCGTCGGATCAACACGACGGTCCACGAACTCACCTCGCCGGACGCGGCCGAACTCGCGAAGCTCCTGGAGAATGTCTTCCGGAACGTGAACATCGCCCTGGTCAATCAGCTCGCGCTTCTGTGCGAACGGATGGGCCTCGATGTCTGGGAGGTGATCGACGCCGCGGCGACCAAGCCGTTCGGGTTCATGCCATTCCGGCCCGGCCCCGGTGTCGGCGGCCATTGCATCCCGGTCGATCCGTACTATCTCTCGTGGCGGGCCCGCCAGTTCGCGTTCGTCGACCGGTTCGTCGAGCTCGCCGGCGACATCAACTACGCGATGCCGCGCCACGTCATCGAGCTCGTCGGCGAGGCCCTGAATGATCGCGGCCGTTCGATCAAGGGGTCCCGGATCGGGATCATCGGTGTGGCGTTCAAGCCGAACGTCCGGGATGCCCGCAACTCGCCGGCGGCCGACGTGATCGCCCTGCTGGCCGAGCGAGGAGCGGACGTGTCGTTTCACGACCCGCATGTCGCGCGGTTCCGGGACGCGGGCGGCGTCGAGCGCGGCTCCATCGAACTCGACCGCCTTCTCGACGAGTCGGCTGCGGTGGTGATCGTGACGGCCCATCGAGCGGTCGATTGGGAGCGTGTCTTCGAGCGCGCCGAGCTCGTCGTCGACACCGTCAACAGCTCGCGCGGCCGGCCGGTCCGCGATCGCCAGGTCCTCAGGCTCGGAGCGGGCTGGAATGCGCCCGACGACGGTCGCCGTACGTGATCGCGCCTCGGCGGATCGTATTCGCCGACCGTTTCGAGGAATGGTCGCCGCCGCCGGGCGTCCTTCGAGTCGTCCTCGACCCGGCCTGGACGCCGGGTCCGCAGTCGCTCGCCGACACCGTCGCCGCACGCCAGATTCTGGCGCCCATCCTCGACCGGGCGGACGTCCTGGAGGATACGTTCCAGCAGCTCGACGCCTGGGCCGACGCGCTCGACATCGCCGGCCGGATGACCGTCGATGGGGTCTCCTGGTGGTACCGCCGTCGGCTCGGAACCTGGCTGTGGCTGGTTGAACGCGTCCACTGGTGCGCGATCCTCGCCGAATTGTTCGAGCGCGTCGGCGTGCCCGCCGAGATCGAGGTCGACCGCGGCGAGCCGGCTCTTGCGGAGATGGCCGCCGCCGTCGCCAAGGCCCGCGGGCTCCGCCTGATCCTGACCGGCGCGATGCAGCCCGCTGGCGGCGGCGAGGCGAAGCCGCACGACGTCGGATCGCCGGTCAGCCGAGTGGCTCGCATCCGCGACCGGCTCCGGTGGGCCGCCGGTCGAGCGTCCCGGCGGCGACGCCATCGCGAGCGCGAGCGGCGGTCCGCCTTGCTCGCGGCGCGGGTGACCCGGCTTCGGACGACGGGCCGCCGGCGTGTCGCCGTCCTCACCAATGCGACCGTGCACCAGGTCATCGCGGGCTCAATGGGAGAGCGCCGGATCGACCCATTCCTCGGATCGGTGGTCGAGCGTCTGCGCGACACGGACATCTGCCCCATCGTGATCGCCCAGCGGGCCGATTGGCGCGACGACGAGGCCTGGCCGGCGATCGAATCGGATCCGCTGGTCCTGCCCGACGGGCTCCTCGCGACGCGCTGGGCGGATGCGGCAGATGACGAGGTGGGGACGGCCGCCGGCGCGGCTGTCGACCGAGCTCTCGCCGATGTGCCCGGGCGGCCCCTCGAGCTCTACGGGATCGATCTCGCCCCGGCGATCGTCGATGCGCTGCGCACGTACGCGATCCATGGTCTCCCGGGCCGCATCCGCGTCATGCGCCGGGCGGCGCGGATGATCGCCGACCTCGGGATCTCCGCTCTCGTCCTCATCAACGAGTACGGGCTCACCGAGTGGGTGGCCGCCGGGCGGGCCGCCGGCGTGGCGGTGGTCGCCGTCCAGCACGGAATCATCGTCCCGCAGCACGTCGGCTATCGACATCGTCGTGTTGCGGGCCTCGTCCGCGCGACTCGGACGCTCGTGTTCGGGCCGTACGAGGCGCGGGTCCTGATGGTAGATGGCGGCTATCGACAGGATGAGGTCGAGGTCGTTGGGGCGCCGCGCCTGGACGTCGTCCGAGAGCCTCCGGCCGGCACCGACGAGCGGGCCGCAATCCGGAGCCGGCTTGGCGTCCGGGCGGGCGATCGGCTCATCGTCCTCTCGACTACGAGCGAGGCCGTCCACCGCCGCTTCTACTGGCCCCACGCGCTGGCTCGCCTGCTCGACGGGCCGTTGCCGGGGGTCCATCTGGTCTTCAAGCTCCATCCGGCCGAGCATGACGATGGGTCATACCGGGCCCTCGTGGAGGGGCTGGCCCTGGCCGGGGGGTACCAACCGCCGCCCATCACCAGCGTCCGCGACATCGACCTGCTCGCGCTCCTCCGGGCAGCCGACGCCCACGTCGGGCTGTACTCGACCGTCCTGACCGACGCCGTCACGATGGGGACGCCGAACCTGATCGCTGCGACCCAGGCCAGGACGGACCTTCTCGGGTACGTCGCGGCCGGCGTTGCCCGTCCGATCCGCGGTAACGCCGAGTTCGGCCGCGCCATCGCGGAGCTGTCCGCCCCCGACGCCGATGCTCGTCGCGCCTTCCAGTCCGATCACTTCCTGCCCGGCGACTCCACCGCTCGAATCGTCAGGGCCATCGAACGGCTCCTCGACACCACCCCCGACGCCGCAGCGATTCAGCGCGGCGATCCGGACCCGGAAGCTCCGATTTCCCCATCTGGCGCATTGGACGAGCCGGCCGAGGCTGCCGCCATCCCGGTTCGATGAGCCTGCCTGTCCTGTTCCTCGTTCCCGCCCGTGGCGGCAGCCATCGCATTCCCAGCAAGAATCTCCGGACCGTCGCCGGGATCCCGCTCGTCGCTCACGCCATTCGCATCGCCCAGCGGGCAGCCGGCCGCGTCCCTGGCGGCCCCCACTCAGTCATCGTGAGCTCGGACGATCCAGCGATTACCGAGATGGCGGGCGCCTGGCATGCCGAGGTCCCGTTCGTGCGTCCGGCTCGTCTCGCGACAGCCGAGGCGACCAGCGTCGATGTTGCCCTGCACGCGATCGACGAGCTTGCGGCGAACGGCCGCCACTTCCGCGCCATCGCGCTGATCCAGCCGACGTCGCCCTTGACCGATCCGGCAGACGTCGCCACAGCCGTCCACCTCCTCGACGCGGGCGAAGCGCGGTCGGCGGTGAGTGTGGTCGCCACCCACCCGGCAACGTGGCACATCGCAGCGAGCGACACCGCCGAAGGTGGTGTCCCGAGTCCTCTCGTCGCGCCCCGCGATCTCCTCCTGTCGGGTGGCTTCTTCGTCATCGATCCGGAGCTCCTCCGCGTCGAGCGGCGGTTCCTCGTTCCCGGCCTGACGGTCTCGATCCCGGTCGCGCCGGATCGGGCGATCGACATCGACACGCCGTTTGACCTGTCCCTTGCGGAGGCGGTCGCCCAGGCCCGCCCCGTCCGCCCCTTCCGGATTGGCGATCGGGCAATCGGCGAGGGCCACCCCGTGTTCGTCGTTGCCGAGGCAGGGGTCAACCATGACGGCGACGTCGACGTGGCTCACCGGCTCGTTGACGCGGCGGCCGACGCGGGCGCCGACGCCGTCAAGTTCCAGACCTTCGACCCGGCTGCGCTGGCCGCAGCGGGCGCCCCCCTTGCCGCCTACCAGGCGCGCGCGAGCGACGCCGTCGACCAGCGGGCGATGTTGGCTGCGCTCGCCTTGCCGGCCGATGCCTGGCAGGGGCTCCAGCGCCACGCCGCGGAACGAGCCGTCGTCTTCCTCTCCAGCCCGTTCGACGACGCGTCTGCCGACCTGCTCGCCCGGCTCGACGTGCCCGCGATCAAGGTGGGGTCCGGCGAGCTGACGAACCATCCCTTCCTGGCTCGTCTCGCGTCGATGGGCCGGCCGCTCCTCGTCTCGACCGGGATGGCGGACATTCGCGAGGTCGCGGAGGCGCTCGAGGCGATCAGGTCGGGCGGCGACCCGCCGGTTGCGCTGTTCCATTGCGTGTCGAGTTACCCCGCTGATCCGGCCGATGCGAACCTGCTGGCCATGGCCACGCTGAGGGCCGCGTTCGGCCGGCCCGTCGGTTGGTCCGACCACAGTTTCGGGATCGAGCTTCCGACGGCGGCCGTCGCGCTGGGTGCGGCGATGATCGAGAAGCACCTCACCCTTGGTCGCGACCGGCCCGGGCCCGACCACCGCGCCTCCCTCGAGCCTGCCGAGTTCGGCGCGATGGTCCGGGCGATTCGGTCGGTTGAGGCGGCGCGCGGCAGCGGCGAGAAGGTCCCGACTGCAGGCGAGCTCGCGACGGCGGCCGTTGCCCGTCGCAGCCTGCACTGGCGGCGCGATCTCACGAGCGGATCAACGATCGCGCGGGACGACCTGATCGCGCTGCGGCCCGGGACGGGCATCGCGCCCTCGGAGCTCGCTCGGCTCATCGGCGGCCGTCTCACCCACGATGTCCGGGAAGGCCGGGCGGTGGGGAAGGACGATATCGATCTGGAATGGGTGGCGGGCGAGACCGCCCGGATCGACGACGGCCGAGCGCCCGGATGACGACCGAGGGGATCGGGTGACCCACGCCGATCGGACGATCGCCGTCCTGACGACCGGTCGCCAGGACTGGGGGATCCTTCGCTCGACGTGCATCGCGATTCGGGCCACGCCGGGTCTCCGGCTCCGGCTGATTGCCGGGGGGATGCACCTGTCCTCGCGACACGGCCTGACGGTCCGGATGCTCCGCGATGAGGGATTCGCTCCAGATGCGGAGCTCGCGTGGATGGGCGATCCGGCTGTGGCTGCCGACGAACGCCCCGGTCGGTTCGGTGAATCTGGCGCCGGCGACGAGCACGCCCCGGCTGCCGGGCGTCGCGACCTCGCGTTCGAGCAAGCCGCCGGCGCGCTGGCCGCCGTCGGCGCCGAACTTGCCGGGGACCGACCGGCCGCGCTCGTCCTCGCCGGCGACCGGTTCGAGACCGCCGCGGCGGCCCTCGCAGCGACGCTCCTTCGTATTCCGATCGTCCACCTCCATGGTGGCGAGCAGACCGCGGGCTCCTTCGACGACGCCCTCCGCCATGCGGTCACGAAGCTCGCCCACCTGCACCTCGTCAGCCGGCCCGAACATGCCGCCCGGGTGATCGCTCTCGGCGAAGATCCTGCGTCCGTCCACGTCGTCGGTGCACCCGGGCTCGACAACGCCGGTCGGACCGACCTCCCGGACCGCGCCGCCCTGTCCGCCGACCTCGGGCTGGATCTCGTCGCGCCGGTCGTCGTGGTGACGGTCCATCCGGCCACCCTCGAGGCCGATCCGGCCGGGCTCGTCGGGTCGGTGATCGCGGCGATGGATGCCGTGCCCGCGACCTATGTCGTCACGCTCCCGAACAGCGACCCCGGCGCCGAGACGATCCGATCTGCCCTCCTCGACGCGGTGGCCGCGGGTCCCCGACGCGTGGCAGTCGAGGCGCTCGGCGAGCGCCGGTTCTGGGGCCTCCTCCGGGTCGCCGACGCGATGCTCGGCAACAGCTCGAGTGCGCTCATCGAGGCGCCGGCGGTCGACCTGCCAGCGGTCAACGTCGGCGATCGGCAGCGCGGCCGCCACCGCGACGGCAACGTGACCGACGTCCCCGCTGAGCCGGCGGCGGTCACCGCCGCGCTGCGCCGGGTGCTCGATCCGGCGAACCGGGCCGCGATCACCGCGAAGGGGCCGCCCCTCGTCGCCGGGCTCGCAGGCCAGCGGATCGCCCGTATCATCGCGGCATGGACGCCACCCGATCCGCCGCGCAAGGCGCCGATCCCGGTGGACGACGAGGACGCGCCGTGACGCCCAGCGCCGAGCCGCTCGTCGTCATCGGCGGCGGCGAGCACGCCCGGTCCGTGATCGATGCCGCCCGTTCGGCCGGCTGCTGGTCTCTGGCCGGGGTCGTTGACGCCGCCGCCGGCCTCGCTGGACCCGGCGGCCTGAGCCGGCTGGGCGACGACGACGAGTTCCTCGGCGCCCTCCGGGAGCAGCCGCCAGCGGCAAGGCCATGGCTCGTCGTCGGCGTCGGTGCGCCGACCGAAGTGGATCGCCGCCGCGCGATCGTCGAGCGCTACGGCGCCGTGGTTCGCTGGGCGTCGATCGTCCATGAGTCGGCGACCGTGTCGCCGAGCGCGACCATCGGGGCGGGGGCGGTCATCCTTGCCGGGGCCGTGGTGGGGCCGGACGCCAGGATCGGCGCCCACGCCATCGTCAACAGCGGGGCGGTCGTCGAGCATGACGTGGTCCTCGGTTCGTTCGTCCAGATCGGGCCGCGGGCCGTGGTCGGCGGCGCCACGGTCATCGGCGAAGGCGCGTTCGTCGGCCTCGGCGCCAGCATCCGGGACCATGTCGCGATCGGACCGGACGCGATCGTCGGGATGGGCGCGGTCGTCGTTACCGACGTTGCCGCCGGAACGACCGTCGTCGGAATCCCCGCTCGGCTCCGGAGCACGGCGGCCGTCGGCCGGTGAGCCGCCTGCTCGACGACAGCCTCGTGCCCGCGGCCGGCACGATCCGCGCGGCGATGACGGCCCTCGACCGTGGCGCAGTCCGGATCGCGCTCGCGATCGACGACGCCGGCCGGTTGGTCGGGGTCGCGACCGACGGCGATCTCCGGCGGGCGCTCCTGGCCGGCGCCGCTCTCGACGATCCGGTCGGGCCGATCCTCACCAGGCGCTACGTCGCGGTCGGCCCTTCGGAAGGCCGAGGCAACGTCCTCGACCTGATGCGCGCCCGCGGTGTCAGCGCCATCCCGGTGCTCGGCGACGACGGTCGGCCCGTCGGCCTGCACTTCCTCGACAGCTTCGTCGAGCCCATCGCCCGCCCGAACCGGGCCCTCATCATGGCGGGCGGGCTGGGCCTTCGGCTGCGCCCGATCACCGATGCGACGCCCAAGCCGATGCTCCGGGTGGCCGGCCGGCCGATCCTCGAGCGGATCGTGCTCCACCTCGTGGGCCACGGCATCAAGCAGATCTCGATCTCGGTGAACTACCTCGGCCACATCATCGAGGAGCACTTCGGTGACGGCACCGGATTCGGCGCAGCGATCGACTACGTCCACGAGGATCGACCGCTCGGGACCGCCGGCGCGATCGGGCTGCTCCTCGATCCGCCGACCGAGACCCTGCTCGTCCTCAACGGCGACCTCGTGACCCAGGCGGACCTCGGCGCCCTGCTCGATCTCCACGGGCGACGCGGCTTCGCTGCAACGGTCGGGATCCGGCGGTATCTCCACAGCGTGCCGTTCGGCTGCGTCGAGCGCGACGGTGACCGGATCGTCGCGCTCGAGGAGAAGCCGACGCTCGAGCGCGAGGTGAACACCGGGATCTATGCGATCGCGCCGGCCCTGGCCGCCCGCGTCGGGCGAGGGGTGCCGCTCGGGATGCCCGACCTCATCGGCGATGCGCTGGAGCGAGGTGAGCCGATCGGTGCGTTCGAGATCGAGGGCGACTGGATCGACGTGGGCCAGCGCGATCAGCTCGAACGGGCGCGAGGGGGCGAGTGACCGCGGACCTCCGCGGGGCCAAGGTCCTCGTGACCGGCGCCGACGGCTTCATTGGCAGCCATCTCGTCGAGCGGCTCGTTGCCGACGGAGCCGATGTCCGTGCCTTCTGCGTCTACAACTCCCGTGGCTCGTGGGGCTGGCTCGACGACGCCGAGCCCGCGGTCAGGGCCGCCCTCGACGTCCGGCTGGGCGACATCCGCGACGCGCGCTTCGTCGAAGCCGCGACTGAGGGCGTCGAGGTCGTATTCCATCTCGCGGCGCTGATCGCGATCCCATACTCGTACATTGCCCCGGCGTCCTTCATCGACACGAATGTGACCGGGACGTTGAATGTCCTCGAGGCCGCGCGGCGGGCGGGGGTTCGGCGGCTGATCCAGACGTCGACCAGTGAGGTCTATGGGACGCCGGCCACGCTCCCGATCACCGAGGACCACCCCCTCCGGGCGCAGTCGCCGTACGCGGCGTCGAAGGTCGCGGCGGACCAGCTCTGCCTGGCGTTCGCCCGGAGCTTCGGGCAGCCCGTCGTCGTCCTTCGACCGTTCAATACGTTTGGCCCGCGGCAGTCGGCCCGGGCGGTCCTCCCGACGATGCTCCGCCAGCTGCTCGCCGGGCGGACAGAGGTCCAGCTTGGCCGGCTCGACCCGCGGCGCGACCTGACGTATGTCGGCGACACGGTCGACGGCTTCGTCCGAGCGGCGGTCGCCGATGGAATCGATGGCGAGACGATCCAGCTGGGGACTGGCCGGAGCGAGTCGATCGGCGAGCTGTTCGCGATCGCCTGCCGGCTGCTCGGCAGCAGCGCCCGCCCGGTCGAGGACCCGGCTCGCATGCGACCGGACGCGAGCGAGGTCCGTGTCCTCCGCTCGGACCCCGCCCGTGCCCGCGAGCTCCTCGCCTGGACTGCCACGACAAGCCTGGAGGACGGTCTCTCCCGGACGATCGACTGGCTGCGCGGCAATCCCGAACCGACCGGGGTCGATCATGTCCAGCTCTGAGCGGACGCCCGCCGTGACTGCGACCCGGATCGCGCTCGCCGAGCCGTCGATCGGGGGCAATGCTGCCCGCTACCTCGCGGAGTGCCTGGAGACGAACTTTGTCAGCTCGGTCGGGCCGTTCGTGGAGCGGTTCGAGCGGGAGTTCGCCGCGTTCGTCGGAAGCCGCTACGCGGTTGCCTGTTCCAGCGGCACTGCCGCGCTCCACCTCGCCTTCCATGTCCTCGGCATCGGCCCGGGCGACGAGGTCCTCGTCCCGAGCCTCACCTTCATCGCCTCGGCGAACCCGGTCCGCTACCTCGGCGCAACGCCGGTGCTCGTCGATTCGGAGACGGCGACCCTCGATCTCGATCCGGGCCTCGTTGTCGACGAGCTCGATCGACGGGGCCGGCTCGGTCTCCGCCAGCCGGCCGCGGTGGAAGTTGTCCACCTCGTCGGCCAACCAGCGAGCATCGAGCCGATCCTTGCCGTGGCCGGGCGATATGGCGTCACGGTCATCGAGGATGCATCGGAGGCGCTCGGGGCGACCTGGGTTGGTGGCCCGCTCGACAGACGCCAGGTCGGCTCCGTCGGCCGGATCGGAGCGTTCAGCTTCAATGGCAACAAGCTGATCACGACCGGCGGCGGCGGCATGCTCGTGACCGACGACGAGGCACTCGCTCGGCGGGCGCGCCACCTCTCGACCCAGGCAAGGCTGCCCGGCCGAGCCTACGACCATGACGAGACGGGCTACAACTACCGTCTCTCGAACCTGGCAGCCGCCCTTGGGGTTGCCCAGCTCGAGGAACTGCCGGACCTGCTGGCCGCGCGCCGCGCGGTGGCCGCCCGATACGACGCCGCACTCGCCGGAATTCCCGGCATCAAGCCGGCCGTGCGACCGCCCGGCACCGATCCGACCTTCTGGCTGTATACGGCCCATCTTGAGTCCCGCGATCCCAGTCGCGACACCGTTCTCGACCGCCTTGCCGGCGACGGGATCGATGCTCGACCGATCTGGACGCCGCTCCACCGGATGGGCCTGTTCGCGAGCGGCCCGCGGATCGGGGGTGAGGTTGCCGACGCGATCTTCGAGGGGGCGATCAGCCTGCCGTCGTCCTCGCGCCTGCCAGCCACCGATCAGGATCGCGTCATCGAGGCGCTGCGCGTGTCCCTGAGGTAGGCCGTGGCGCCGGGACATCAGGCTTCTCGCCGGACGGGCCGGTCCAGCGGCGCGGTAGAGTACGATACCGGCCCGTCCGGCGGCCCGGCCGCCTCCACCTCCCACGTTCAGGACCGCAACCCCCCATGACCATCAGAGTTCGGCCCGTCGATCGCGGCCGCTCCAGCCGCGATCCCGGCCGGCGCACGTTCTACATGAACATCGCGTTCGGAATCACGGTCGTCGTGGCGATCCTGATCCTCGTCATCGTCGGCGCGACGACCTGGTACAACGCCCACCTCGCCGCAGCCGCCACGATCGATGGCCAGACGATCACCAAGGACCAGTTCCTCGAGCGGGCCCAGGTCGAGGTCTTCCGGCTCCAGCAGCTCGGGGCCCGGGTCAGCGCGGAGCTGGCGGCCGGCCACCTGACCGCGGCCGAGGCCCAGAGCCGGCTCGACTCGATCAGCTCGACCCTGGACGACACGAAGGGCGTGTTCTCGACGACGGTCCTCGAGAAGATGATCGACACCTACCTCCAGCAGAAGTTCGCCCCCGAGATCGGGGTCGCCGTCACTGCTGAACAGATCGACGCCCGGATCGTCGAGGACAAGACCCGCCGGGAGCAGCGCCACGTCTGGATCATCGCCGTGGCCCCGAAGCTCGACACCGGCCAGACCACCCCAACGGACCTCCAGAAGGCCACGGCGAAGAAGACCGCCGACGACGCGCTCGCCGCGATCAAGGGCGGCAAGGCATTCGAGGACGAGGCCAAGGCCGTGTCGACCGATGCGACGGCCGCCTCGGGCGGTGATCTCGGCTGGCTCGACAGCACCGCGGCAGAGGATCCGACCTGGCAGGCGGCCGTCTTCAAGCTCGACGTCAACGGCCTGACCGACGTCATCCTCGGCGCGGACGGCACGTACCGGATCGGGCGGGTGACCGAGATCGCCCCGGCTCAGGTCGATCCGGCGTGGGACCAGAAGCTCGCCGACGCAAAGATCAGCCAGGCCGCCTATCGGGCCGCGATCAGCAGCGAGGTCCTGAGGACTGCCCTCGGCGACAAACTCGTCGCCGACGCCAGCGCCTCGGGTCCCGAGAAGCAGGTCCAGGAGCTGTACATCAAGGCGCCGCAGCAACCCCCGGGCGACGGCGCGATCAAGGTCCGCCACATCCTGTACTCGCCGAAGGGCGATCCGTCGGGCGCGGCGAAGATCCCGGACACCGACCCGTCCTGGACAGAGGCCCAGCTCAAGGCCCAGGCCGCTTACGACAAGATCAAGGCGGACCCCAAACAGTTCGACATCATCGCCCGCGCCGAAAGTGACGAGACATCCGACCGCGGCGCCGACGGCACGGGCGGCAAGCTGCCCTACTTCGATCCGACGAGCCCCATCGATCCCGCGTTCGAGGCGGCGATCTTCAAGGCCGGCCTCAAGCCGGGCGATCTCCTGCCGCCGTTCAAGAGCTCGTTCGGCTGGCATGTCGTCCAGCTGATGTACAACCCGCCCGACCTCGACGAGATCACGAGGCTTCGGACCCAGGCAATGGCGGCCGGCGCCGACTTCGGCCAGATCGTCCGCGACTTCTCCGAAGGCCCCAAGGCAGGCCTCGGCGGTGACCTCGGCTGGGTCCATCAGGGCCAGCTCGATGACCGCTTGACGAAGGTGATCCTGGCGACCCCGGCCGGCAGCTTCACGGACGTAATCGACATCCCGAGCGACGGCCTGTATGTCTTCAAGGTCACCGCCGACAAGACGGCCGCGCCCGATGCCGACCAGCTCAAGACGATCACGTCCGACGCCTTCGGCAACTGGTATTCCGGCAAGAAACAGGCCGCCGTGATCACCCGCAACCTGCTCAACCCGTAGGACTGGCCGGCCGTGCTCGACGCGCTCGTCGCCGAGGCGCGCCTCCGTTGGGGGCTGGACCTCGCCGCCGGGCTCCAGGTGATCGCCGCCGAGTACCTCGTCGCGATGCCGCTCGAGCCGACGCGGCCGCTCCTCATCGTGCCGGCCGCCGTCCTCCGGATCGAGCCGGAAAGCGGTCGAAAGGGGGCCGAGCCGACCGGTCTCGCCCGGGTCCTGCCCGGCCGCCACGGGCCCGGCGGCGACGATCCGGTCCGAATCCTGCGCCGGCTGTACCCCGCCGACCATCCGATCGGGCGCTTCGGCGCCGCTGCGGGCCTGACGGTCGACGAGCTCACCGACGCGGCGCTGTCCGGGCCGCTGTACATCGGTCCGGTCGCCCCGGAACTGGCGTTCGCGAGCCCATGGTCGATGCCCTGGATCTCGAACCGGCTGCGTCTGCCCGACGGTTGTCCATGGGACCGCGAGCAGACCCACGAGTCGCTCCGGAACCACCTCCTCGAGGAGGCCTACGAGGTCTACGACGCGCTTGGCGCGGGCGCGACGCCGGCTCTCGCCGAGGAGCTCGGCGACCTCCTCCTCCAGGTCGTCCTTCATGCCCAGCTCGCGGCCGAGGAGGGCGTCTTCGACCTGACCGACGTCAATGCGGCGATTGCCTCGAAGATCGTCCGGCGCCACCCCCACGTCTTCGGCGACGCCGAGGCTCGGACGCCCGACGCGGTCAACCGCCAGTGGGAGCGAATCAAGGCCGCTGAGCGGGCTGAGGCGATGCCCGCGGTCGCCGCCGCCGATTCCGACCCGACGGCGGGTGCGACGGATGCGTCGGCAGCGGTCCCCGCGAAGCCCTCGAAGGGCGCCCTCGACGGCGTCAGCCGGATCCTCCCGGCGCTCGCAGCGAGCCAGGAGATCCAGGAGCGAGCGGCCAACATCGGCTACGAATGGCCGGACATCGAAGGCGTCCTCGACAAGGTCGTCGAGGAGCTGACGGAGCTGCGCGAGGCCGAGACGGCCGCCCACCGGGCGGAGGAGTACGGCGACCTGCTGTTCGTCCTCGTCAACGTCGCCCGCTGGCAGGGGATCGACGCCGAGGCCTCGCTGCGCGCCGCCAACGACAAGTTCCGGCGCCGGTTCGCCAGCGTCGAGCGCCAGGCAGCGGAGCACGGGGTCGAGTTGCGCGACCTCGATTTCGCCGGTCTCGACGCGTTGTGGGACACGGCCAAGGATGAGGAGAAGGCGGCCCTCGCGGCCGCAGCGAAGGAGACCGCCCGATGATCGGCAACCACCCCCAGGTCCGGGCCGACGGTCGGGTCCCGGCCCAGCTGCGACCCGTCTCCTTCGAGCTCGGCGTCCAGAAATGGGCCGAGGGCTCGTGCATCGTCCATTTCGGCGACACCCGCGTCCTGTGCGCGGCGACGATCGCCGACCGTGTCCCGCCCCATCTCCGCGGCAAGGGCACAGGCTGGGTCACGGCCGAGTATTCGATGCTGCCGCGGGCGACCGCTGAGCGAACCGACCGCGAATCGGTCAAGGGTAAGCTCGGCGGACGGACCCACGAGATCCAGCGGCTGATCGGACGGTCGCTGCGCGACGCGGTCGACCTGACCAAGCTCGGCGAGCGCACGATCTCGATCGACTGCGACGTCCTCCAGGCCGACGGCGGGACGCGGACGGCGTCGATCACCGGTGGCTACGTTGCCTTGGCGGCGGCGATGATCACGTACGGGATGGACCGCCACCTCGTCGGCAAGGTCGCGGCAATCAGCGTTGGGCTGGTCGGCGGCGAAGCGCTGCTCGACCTCGACTACAGCGAGGACTCGCGGGCCGACGTCGACTTCAACGTCGTCGGCACCGATGCCGGCACGTTCGTCGAGGTCCAGGGCACGGCCGAGGGCCGACCATTCGACCGGGCGGCGATGGACGGGCTCATGGATCTCGCGACGGCCGGGTTGGAGCAGCTGTTCGCCGCCCAGACCGAGCTCCTTGCCACCGTCAAGCGGTGAGCCGTCCAAGTCGCCCCGCCCGTGCGGGGGCCGGCGCCCGAAGCGGCCGTGCGGTCCCAGCCCACGCTCCCGTTCGTGCGCCCGGCGCCCGCACCAGCGCCAGACACCCATCTCAGCCGTCGTTTCGCGTGCCCCACGAACCCCGAACCGCCCGATGACCGAGCGGCCCCGGCCCAGGCTCCTGATCGCGACGCACTCCGCCCACAAGCTCGCCGAGCTCCGCGAGCTCCTGGCGCTCGAGCGCGCCGAGCTGGTCAGCCTCGACGACCTCGGGATCGAGGATGACCCGGACGAGACCGGCGAAACCTTCGAGACGAACGCCCGGATCAAGGCCCGCTTCGGCGCTCGGCGGACCGGTCTGCCGACCATCGCCGACGACTCCGGGATCGAGGTCGACGCGCTCGACGGCGGACCGGGCGTCCGGACTCGGCGTTACGCCGGCCCGAACGCAACCGACCTCGAAAACAACGCCAAACTCCTCCTCGCGCTGGCCGACCTGCCGCCCGATCGGCGCGGCGCCCGCTACGTCTGCGTTCTCGCCCTCGCGACCCCGCGTCCGGACGCCGGCCCGAGCGAAGCCGTTCCGATTCGCTCGGTGCAGGGCACGA
The DNA here is from genome assembly GCA_038204565.1 of Candidatus Limnocylindrales bacterium. GTDB lineage: Bacteria > Chloroflexota > Limnocylindria > Limnocylindrales > CSP1-4 > CF-46. The sequence goes on along the minus strand of JBBRCU010000022.1, from coordinate 10,852 downwards.
CCCGCGGCCGGATCGCCCTGGGACCGCGCGGCAACGGCGGCTTCGGCTACGACCCGATCTTCGAGCCCGCCGGCGAGGTGCCGGGCGGCCGGACGTTCGGGCAATGGTCGGCTGCCGAGAAGCACGAGGTTTCGCACCGGGGCCGGGCGGCTCGGCGGATGACGCCGATCCTCCGCGAGATCGGGTTCTAGAGACGATCCCGATGCCATCGATCCAGGCGATCTGCGTGTTCTGCGGCGCATCGGACGGCCGCGATCCTGGCTACGTGGCCGCCGCCGCCGCCGTCGGGGAGGAGCTCGCCCGGCGCGGGATTCGCGTCGTGTACGGCGGTGGCCGCCTCGGGTTGATGGGCGCGCTCGCCGATAGTGCGCTGGCGGCGGGCGGCGACGTCGTCGGGGTGATTCCGCGCGGACTCGTCGAGCGCGAGGTCGCCCACACGGGACTGACCGAGCTCCGCGTCGTCGAGACGCTCCACGAGCGGAAGGCCCAGATGGCGGAGTTGTCCGACGCGTTCATCGCCCTGCCCGGCGGCCTCGGTACGCTCGAGGAGCTGGCCGAGGTCCTGTCGTGGGGCCAGCTCGAGCTCCACGCGAAGCCGATCGGGCTGCTCGAGGTCAACGACTATTTCGCGCCGCTCGAGGCATTCCTCGACCGCGCCGTGGCCGAGGGCTTTGTCGCCGAGCGCCATCGCCGGCTGCTGCTGCGCGACGAGGACCTCGACGCGTTGCTTGCGGCGTTCGATGCCTGGGAGCCGCCCACCGGCCGCTTCGCCCGGCCGCGCCCGGCCGATCCGCCGATCGCCTGAGGAGCCGACTGCCCCAGGAGCCGCGCCGCCCGACGGGGATCGCGAACGAGCAGGTCGGCCCGATTCGGCTCATCAGATGAGCAGCCGTCCGACCCGACGGCCTTCTACGGAGCGGCCGATGGTGCCGCCGATGCGCCCGCCTTCGGGACCGGCCATGTCGGATCCGCACCGGGCGGTCCGAACACGACCTGCGCCAGCTCACGGATCCTGGCCGGCACCGGGATGAAGATCGAGCCGTACTGACTCGTGGCCCCGCGAATCTGGGGCGACCCGAGGACGAGCTTCGTCGTCGCCGATGCGCCGATCTGCTCGGCCAGGGCGGCGAGCTCCGGCAGGCGATCGGCCGGCAGATCGGTCCGGACGGTCGCCCCGACGGCGTCGAGGAGCGACGGCAGACTGAACAGGAGTCCGGCCCCGACCGCGCGATTGCGGAGCGCGACGAGGACCTCCTGCTGGCGGGCTGCCCTGGTCAGGTCGCTCTCGCCGACCGACTTCCGGATTCGGGCGTAGGCGAGGGCGTCCGAGCCGTTGAAATGGTGCGGCCCGGGCTGGACGGACCAGCCGCGCTTCCCGTCGAGGCCGGGGTATTTCGGGTCGTCGAGCGCCTTCTTCACGTCGATGTCGACCCCGCCGACCGCATCGACCATGGCCGCGAAGCCGCCCAGATCGACCTTCGCGTAGTAATGGATCGGGATCCCGAACAGGGCCCCGATGGCCTTCTCGAGGATCTGGACGCCGCCGCCCGGGAAGTCCCTTGGATGGCCATCGGCCCAGCTCATCAGTGAATTCAGCTTCGGGCCGAAGACGTTGCCGCCTCCGAGGGGAACACCGGCGAGGTCGCGCGGGACGGAGACCATCGAAACGGTCCGCCCGACCGGGTCGATCGATACGACCATCATCGTGTCGGTCAGGGCTTCGGTCCGGCCGGGCGCCGAGTCGACGCCGATCAGCAGGACGTTGAGGCGCTGACCGGATGCGGGCGGCGGGTCGCTCGAAACCGAACGGACGGCCGATCCTTCGAAGATCCGGCCGAACATTGTCTGGGCCGCGGTGCCGTAGTTCCAGGCGACGAGATGGGGGAGGGCAGTGGCCAGGAGCAGCACCGCGAACCCGACGGCGCCGAGCCGGCCCGGCCGGAGCGGATAGCGACGATCCAGGAAGGCGTGGATGACGGCGATCGCGCGCCAGGCGAGGATCACGCCGTTCAGCATCAGGAGTGCGCCGAGGATCGATGGCGCGATGACCTTGGCGATCAGCATCGACGGCTTGTCGCTGTGGGCGATCAGCCATGCGCCCGCGAGAACGGCAAACGTCGGGGTCCCGAACAGGACGGCAGGTCGCCAACGGCCGTTCAGGATCTGGCCGAAGCCCGGCAGCAGCGATGATGCGATCGCCGCAAGGAGGCGGCGCCGGTCAGACGGGAGCCGATCCGTCGTGGCAGGACGGCCGGCGCGACGGCCTGACCGAGCGCCATCGTCACGTCGATTCGGAGAGGCCTCGGCCGCCCACGACTCGAGCGGGTCGGCGGCGGCAGCGGAGCGAACCGGCTGCTCCGGGAGCCTGATCGGGCGCGCCTGACCGGCGGCGACCGGATGGCGGGCCCGGAGGGGCGGTGCAGACGGATCGCGGATCGAGCGCTCGGCCATCGCGGGGAGTGTAGCTGCAAGTTCCGGCGTCCGCGCCGCGGCCGGTGCCTCGAGGCGGACATGGTGACGCCGGGCGATCGATCAGCCTGCCAGTGATCGCCCGGCGTCGTGTCTGTGACGCGCGAGCCACGCCGACTGTTCCGCCGCCCGTTTCCGGCGCCATGGGTGGCGGCTGCTCAGCCGGTCCGATGCGGATCTGGATGCGCAGGCCGATGCGGGCGCAGGCCCGACCGATGCCGGACGCGCATGGAAGATGGCGACCGCGCTGAGACCCGTACGGGCCGGTTGGCCCTATCGCGGCGACAACGACCCGCCGATGATGGTCCTCGTTCGGAGGGACCAGGAAATGGCCAGCACGGGACAATCAGTCGCGGACGTGATGACGAGGGACCCGGTCGCCCTCGACTTCGGCGCAACCCTCGCGGCAGCGGATTTCGTGCTTCGGTCCACCCGCCTCAAGGGCATCCCAGTCGTCGATGGCGAGGGCAGATTGGTAGGGACCATCAGTGACGCCCATCTCGCCGCGCACCGATTCGCCCAGGTCAATCCCACTGAAGCCGAGACCGGATCGGCTCCGAGAGGGCGAGTCGAGTAGCTCGCTGACCGTCGTTGCCCGAACACACATCGGGTCCCGTTGGGGATGTCGCGGAGCCCCGAGTATGTGATGGCCTCCGTAGGGCTCTCAGCGACCCGCGCGGTCGACCCGGTCAGACCCTCTCGAACGCCATCGCCACGGACCCGCCGCCGCCGAGGCACAGGGTCGCCAAGCCGTAGCGGGCCTTTCGGCGCGCAAGCTCGTGGAGGAGCGTCGCGACGACCCGGGCGCCGGACGCCCCGACCGGGTGACCGAGGGCGATTGCGCCACCGTTGACGTTCACCTTGTCCCAGTCGAAGCCGAGCTCCCGGCCGTCGGCCAGGACCTGGGCGGCGAACGCCTCGTTGATCTCGATGAGATCGAAGGCCTCGATCGGCATCTCGATCCGATCGAGCAGTCGACGGACACCCATGACCGGTGCCAGGAAGAGCCACTTCGGCTCGATGTCCGCCTGGGCATAGCCGACGATCCGGGCAAGTGGCGTGAGGCCATACCGCTCGCCCGTCCGCTCGCTTACGACGACCGTCGCAGCGCCGCCGTCCGTGATCCCCGGCACATTGCCGGCGGTGGCGGTTCCGCTTGTCGCGTCGCCGCGATCTTCATCCTCGGGCAGGTCGAAGGCGGGCTTGAGTCGGGCGAGCGCCTCGATCGTGGAGTCCCGACGGGGGCCCTCATCGACGCTGACGACGGTCTCGCGGCCCTTGGCGTCGCGGACCGTCACCGGGGCGAGCTCGGCGTCGAAGCGGCCCGCGTCCATCGCCGCGATCGCACGCATGTGGCTGCGCAGCGCAAACTCGTCCTGATCCTCGCGACTGACCTTGTTGGAGATCGCGACGCGCTCGGCATGGGTGCCGACATGACACTCCTCCACGGCGCACCACAGGGCGTCGTGGACGGTTGCGTCGACCAGCGTCGCGTCGCCCAGGCGATACCCGAAGCGCGCCCGGGGCAGGAGATACGGCGCGCCGTTCATGCTCTCCATCCCGCCGGCGACCACGACCTCTGCGTCACCAGCACGGATCTCGGCGGCACCGAGCATGATCGCCTTCAGGCCCGAGCCGCACACCTTGTTGATCGTGGTCGCGCTCGTCGACACCGGGAGGCCCCCCAGGAGGGCCGCCTGACGAGCCGGAGCCTGACCCGCGCCGGCCTGGATCACCTGGCCCATCAGGACCTCGTCGACGGGAGTGTCCGCAGGCAGGCCGCTCCGCTCCATCGCGGCCCGGATGGCGACGCCGCCAAGCTCAACCGCCGGGACGCCCGCCATGGCGCCACCGAACTTGCCGATCGGCGTCCGTGCGGCGCTGACGAGATAGACGCTGCCGTTGCGGCCAGTCGTGGTCATGTCATCCATAAGTGACTCTCGTTCCTTGCTTACGTGTACATCCCGCCGTCGATGGCGATCACCTGACCGGTGATGTAGTCACCCTTCGTGACGAGGAAGGCGACAAGGTCGGCGATCTCCTCCGGACGCCCGAAGCGACCCATCGGAATCTTCTCGAGGATCCGGGCGCGGACGTCGTCGGGCATGGCCGCGATCATCTGTGTCGCGATGAAGCCGGGCGCGATCGCATTGACGGTCACGCCCTTGCGGGCCAGCTCGAGCGCCGCGGTCTTGGTGAAGCCGACGATCCCGGCCTTGGCGGCCGCGTAGTTCGCCTGACCGTAGTTGCCGTGAAGACCGACGACAGAACTGATGTTGATGATCCGGCCGTAGCCGGATTCGACCATGAGCGGCAGCACCCGTGCGGTCAAGTGAAAGACGCTCGACAGGTTCGTCTCGATGACGGCATCCCACTCGTCCTGCGACATCTTGGCCAGCGAGCGGTCGCGGGTGATCCCGGCGTTGTTGACGAGGATGTCGACGCTGCCGAAATGCTCCTTGACGCTCTGGACAGTTGCGCTGATTGACGCCGGATCACGAACATCGCAACCGATGGCATACGCCTGGCCCCCGGACGCGGCGATGTCGGCGGTGACCTCGTCGGCCTGTTCCTCGTGGTTGTGTCCGATTTCCTCGGGGTGGTAGCCAACGGCCACCGAGGCGCCGCGTCGTCCAAGTTCGAGAGCGATCGCCCGGCCGATGCCGCGCGATCCGCCGGTGACGATGCAGGACTTACCTGTCAGCTCAGCCATCGCGGTACCTCCTGGGGGCCGAGACAGGCGGAGTCGGCCGGCCCGTCGCCGGTCAACTCCGTGAGTCGTCGGCCGATGGTCAGCGCTTGCGGGTTTCCGTCGCCATCGAGGCCGCCTTGACGGTCGACTGCCAGCTCTCGAGCGTCGCCTGCTGGGTTCGCTTGACGATCGTCGAGAACTGTTCGACAGCCTTCCGGTTGCCCTTGAGGCTGAGATCGAACAGGCTCAGGCCTGCGTCCATCGCCGCATTCTGTGCCTCGAATGCGGTCTTGAGGACCGCCTCGCTCTGGGTGGACCAGCCCTCGAGCATCTCGCCGCCGATGGCACTGGTCTCGCCGACGTAGGAGCGGGTGGCCTCGAACGAGGCCTTCGCCGTTTCGGTGCTGTTGCGGGCTGCCTGAGCGGCGATGCGGGTGGCCTCGGCCACGGCGGCGGCCGCCGACTCCGGAAGTTCGTTCGTGATAGTGGACATTGCGAGCTCCTTCGCCTATGATCGCACTGCCTATACTGGCAATGCAACTCTAAGTGCAGTGTGCACCTAGAGGGCGAGACCGTCAAGTCGACAGCCTCCGCGAAACCGAGTACCTCATGGACGACCATGGCTGACCGAACGAAGCGCAACGCACACGCCCCAGAGTCCGATCGCGCCGCCAGCGCGGCCGATGCCCCGGCCCCGGGAGCTGACCGACCGCCGGAGCCGATCGAGGAGCGCGAGCAATACCCCGGTTGGCCACCCCGTGATTTCCTGACGCCATTCGTCCTGCTGGCGGTCTCGCTCCAACGGGCCCACGGCTACGCGATCGAGGACTACCTGCGAGGGTTCGGCCTGTTCGGGATCACCATGAGCACGCTGTACCGGACGCTCCGCCAGATGGAGAAGGACGGTCTTCTCGAGTCGACCTGGGAACCAGGTCCGACGGGTCCGGCCCGTCGCGTCTACACGATCACCGGCCCAGGCGATGCCTGGCTGGCGACCTCGGCGGCGATGCTGGATGCCTATCGCGGAACGATCAACAGATTTTTCGGTGTGTACGACGCTGGCCCCGGGGCAAAGCGCCGCCAGCCCGATGGACCGGCAGACCAGAAGGAGACATCGGGATGACGACGACCGAACAAGCGGGCCCCAGCACCGATCCTTTCGAAGTCTGGCGCGACATGTACGACGCAAACGAGCGTGCCTGGAGCACGGCACTCGAGGAGGCGATGGGCAGCACGGAGTTCAGCGAATCGAGCGGCAAGTTGCTCGAGACCATGCTCGCGGCGCAGAAGTCAGTCCGCAACAACATGCGAACGTATCTCGAGACGATGAATGTCCCGACGCGTGAAGACATCGCCCGCCTCGGCGAGCTCGTCATCGGGCTCGAGGAAAAGATCGATCAGCTCACCGATCGGTTCGATGCAATCGAGGAGGTCGTTCGGACTCCCGGACCGACGGGGCCGGCGGGCCCCACCGGCCGAACCGGAGCAACGGGCCGAACCGGCGTCAAGGGACCTGCCGGACCGAAAGGACAGGCCGGACCGAAAGGACCCGGTGGCGCCACCGGAAAGGCCGGGGCCAGAGGGCCCGTGGCGGCCGCCACGCCGGCAGCCCGCGCGAAGCCATCGAAGGCTGCCACGTCCGAAAGGGCCGTCGAGTGACGGCGTCGGCGTGGTCGACGCTGCCTGACGCCGCGACCGTGTGGTCCTCGGCGGATCGTGCCCTTGAGATGGCGCGAGCCGTCATGGGCTCTGCTGACGCGCCGGTCGGTCTGACCCCGAAGGAGCTCATCTGGCGCAAGAACAAGGCGCGTCTGTACCGCTACACCCGATCGGGCGCCCCCACCCACCGAACGCCGATCTTCCTCGTCCTGCCGCTCATCAACCGGGCGTACATCCTGGACCTGCGCCCGGGTGCGAGCTTCGTCGAGTTCCTGTTGGGCGAAGGATTCGACGTGTTCCTCATTGACTGGGGCACACCCGGTGACGAGGATCGGGCGCTTGACGTGTCGACCTTGGTGACTCGCTACCTGCCACGCGCCGCGAAGGCGATCCAGAAGACGACAGGCGAGGACGGAATGACCGTACTCGGCTACTGCATCGGCGGCACGCTGGCGGCCTGTTTCGCTGCTCTCTACCCGGAGATGACCCGCAACCTCATCCTGCTGACGGCGCCGATCGAATTCTCCGACGCCGGTCAATTCGGTCGGATGACGGCTCGCGACACCTTCCCGGTCGACAGCGTCACCGACACGTTTCCGATCGTGCCAGGGCAGATGCCCGACGTCGGCACGAAGCTGCTTGATCCCAAGGCCAGCTACATCGGCACCTACCGCCAGCTCTGGGACAAGCTTGCCGATCCGAAGTTCGACGTTCGCGGCTGGCAGGCGATGTACCGATGGGTGAACGACAGTGTGCCGTTCGCCGGTGCTGCGTTCCGCCAGTGGATCGTCGAGTTCTACCAGGAGAACCGTCTCGCGATGGATGCCCTCGCGATGGACGGTCGGCCGGTCCGATTGGCCGACATCGGTTGCCCTGTCCTCAACATCGCCGCCAGTCGGGACCCGATCGCGCCGCGTTCCACGACGAGTGTCATCACGAAGCGCGTCAGCAGCAGCGACACGTCAGAAATCGTCATCGAGGGCGGCCACGTCGGGATCGTCGTGGGCCGGATGGCCAGCCAGAATCTGTGGCCAAGAGTCGAGGCCTGGCTCAGCACCCACGACTGATCCGGGCGGGCGAGCAGTTCTTCTGTCATTCAATCGCTTCGTCGCCGGCGCGCTCGTCGGCCTGATCCACGAGTACCACGAAGCCGCAGCGTGAAAAATCAGGGTTGCCGACCGCCACGGCCCCGTCCGAACGGCCCTCAGCCCCCAACACCGCCCGGGTAGGTATTCGTGGAAGCGAGCGGTTTTGGGAGCATCGCCGTCAGCTCGTGGCCAGCGAATGCGTCCTAATGCTCCATCGCTCCTGAGACCCGCGAAAAGATCTCGCGCGCGAACCGCTGCGCCTCGACGACCGATGAGCCTACGAGTTGGGCCCCGTCGGCCAGGTCATCTACGCCAACCGTCCCGCGACCGCCAACGATAATCGGCGGAACGACGTGATCAACCCCCGCCCGCCGGATCGCCTTGAGTGTCCTGCGCAGCGCCGGCAACGTATCGACTCTCGAGACAGACAATGCGACGAGATCGACGGTCCGGCTCGAAATGAAGTGGACGAGGTCGACATGGGGCAGGTCCGGGCCCAGATTCTCGACCTTCCAACCATCCTCTTCGAGCACCTGCGCGAGACAGACCAACCCTGCGGCGTGGTGCTCGCCCGCGGGAGCCGCGAGGACGACGACCGGCCCGATCCGCGTCTGTGGTGTGGTGGTCGGCCGGATGCGCGCGAGCGCGTTATCGAGGGCGCGGCTGGCCAAGTGCTCCTCGGCTACTGTCCAGCGCCCACTCTCCCAGTTGGCGCCAACCAGCCGCAGGGCAGGCTGGACAAGCTCGTCAAAGACGACCGCCCGCGGGCGCGCTTTCAGCGCTTCGCCAAGGGCCCACGCGGCGAGATCGTCGTCGCCGTCCGCGAGCAGCGAAGCGATCAGCTCGGGCGTGATGAACTCGGGTGCCAACTGACGCGTGTCGGAGCTCATGTCGTGTGGACTGCGCCGCTTTCCCATTCGCGGAAATGCTCCCTCGCCCAACGTGCCGCTCGAGTCCCTTACGGGCTCGTGCGCCAACTCATTGTGAGGCCTGCCTCACCCCCGCACGTCCTCGAGCCCGGCGACGATGGCGGTGATGCCGGCCGCGCGACCAGCCACGGGTTGGACCAACGGTAAGCAATTGTCATCGCGGCTGCCCTGCGGCGCCGGGAGCCGCGACAGATTCACCGAGCGATTGGCCCAGGTCGCTGCGCAGCTTGAGAAGACCATGCCGGATCCGGGACTTCGCGGTGCCGAGCGGGACGCCCAAGGCCTCGGCAACCTCGACGTGGGTGAGGCCGTCCATGAACGCCAGGGTCACCGCTTCGCGATGCACGACGGAGAGCTCGCGGAGGGCCGCTCGGACGGTTTCGCCCCGGGCTCGCTGCCAGGTCTCCTCGTGGACGTCGTCGTCCGCAGGCCGGAGGCTCAGGTCGACATCCACCGTTCGGCGTTTGGCCCCAAACTCGCGTCGGACCAAATCGAGCGCTTTGAACCGGGCGATCGTGAGCAGCCAGCTCGATACGGCGCCGCGAGCCGGGTCATACCGGCCGGCCTCGCGCCACACCGTCATGAACGCGTCCTGGACGACCTCCTGAGCAAATCGGTCGCTGCCGGCGACCCGGTAGGCGATGGAGTGCAACGGTCGCTCAAAGCGGCGTACAAGCTCTTCGAGCGCTCGCGTGTCGCGTTCCCGGATGCGGCGCATCAGCGCAATGTCGTCGTCCGCGTCAGCGCGGGGTTCCGAGATCGCGCCTGGCCGGGGAGACTCCGCGTCCGGGCTCATGCCGCCACTCTGCCATATCACGGGAGGACCGGGAATCGCAAGTTCGACGGATCGACCCGACGTCCATGTGGGATCACGCCGGGTCTGGCCCCGGCTGTCGAACAGGTCCGGCGAAGGAATCGTCACCGCGGCACCACGCGATTGGGGCGCTGTAGCCTCGGTTGAACAGGCCCTGCGCAGGAGTTTCAGTGGTTCCTGAGCGCGATCACGTCGAGGTGTGGCGTAGTTGGTAACGCACGTGCTTTGGGACGATCTGGGCCCTGAGCGGTGTCGCCAGCCCCTGTTCCAGCACGAACCAGGCGAACGACAGCGTGTCGATTGTTGTGCGGTTCGCGAGCAGCAGGTCCCACGTTCTCCTCAAACTGCTGGTCACGACCCACTGGACATATGTCCGGTCGCTGAGGGCGGTTCAGACCGGGGGGCCTCCCTACGGCTGAAGTCTCGTGCGCCGGGTCGCGACCTCCACACAGGGGCTGGATGGTTTGTTCCATCTGGTGCGATTCGAGATGAGAGCGTGGGTCATGGGGCTGTTTCCCACCATGGCTCACGCGCCATGAACCTCGGCGATCCCGGCGCGCGCAAACCGACGGAACCCAAGTCGTTCGTACATCCGCGCAACGTTATCGCTCGCGGCGGACAGGAAGACCAGGGACGCGCCCGACGAGAGCGCTTCACGAACCAGCGCCGCGGTCACGGCCGTCGCGGCGCCCCGCCGCCGGGCCGATGGCAGGGTCGCCACGGCGACGACCTCAGTCACGTCGCCGACAGGCTGGTGCATGCCCGACGCGATCGGACCGTCACGGTCCTCTGCGACCATCAGCACTACTGCCCCGTCGCGATGCGCTCGCGGAGCCGCGATCGCGTGACCACTCGTTTTCGCCCATCCTGGTGAGCCTCCGCTCTGCTCTCGCTCCCCACGGCGCGGGAAGATCTGACCACGCGAAAACGCCTCGCCCGTCGCGCCGGCTATCCCGGACCCGACAATCGGCTCGAACACGGTCGATGTACCGGGAGATCTAAGGGCCACCATCGCCTGGCCGGTCGCCCTGGATATCGCGGACACGACAATCGCTGATCGGGCCGCGCGTACCATGCGGCCCATGGCTGCCTGCCCGGTCTGCCACGCGGCGAACCCCGAGGGGGCCCGCTTCTGCGCGAGCTGCGGGTCGGCCCTCGCTCCGCTGGTGACCCACGAGGTCCGCAAGACCGTCACGATCCT